>CADCVF010000057.1 GCA_902806095.1 uncultured Rubrobacteraceae bacterium | reverse complement strand
AACGTGTCAGCCACGATCACCACCACGTTAGGACGATCCATATTTTTCTCCCTCTTGTCGCCTTTGTCTACTAGATTTGTTAACAATCGCGAGGGGACTCTAGAACAGGCTGGGCGGCGCGTCAAGAGCGTTTGGGTAGAAATTTTAAGAGATACGAAGATTTTTTTAATGAGTTTGGGCAACTTCGCCGTCCAGAGCCTTGACACAGCCCAGGAGGGGCTATATTGTGCGCAACGTATTTTGCATCGAAATGGTAGACAAGGTAGAAATGATAGACAAGATGAAGAGCGGAGGGTTGGGGTAGATGGCCAATTTCCTGTTGTTGGCGGTGGTGGGGCTGATTGCGCAGCTGGTCGACGGGTCGCTTGGCATGGCTTACGGGGTGACTTCGCAGAGCCTGCTGTTGACGATTGGCATTGCGCCGGCACTTGCATCGGCGAGCGTGCACATCGCCGAGGTAGGCACGACGGCGGCATCCGGCGTCTCCCACTGGCGGTTCAAGAACGTGGATTGGGCGAAAGTGTGGCCGCTTGCGATACCGGGTGCGATAGGGGCTTTCTTTGGCGCCGTGGTCGTGAGTGCATTCATCACCGCAGAGGCTGCAGAGCCGATCGTCGCCATCTTCCTGTTCGGACTCGGCGTCTTCGTGCTCGCCCGCTTCTCCTTCAGGCGTCACGAGCGTCCGGTCGAGGTCAGGCCCGTTTCCAGAGCATTCCTGGCCCCTCTAGGCTTGATTGCGGGCTTCCTCGACGCCGCGGGCGGCGGGGGATGGGGCCCAATCTCCACGCCGACTTTGCTCTCCTCGGGCAGGATGGAGCCGCGCAAGATCATCGGCACCGTGGATACCAGCGAGTTCCTGGTCGCCCTCAGCGCGAGCATAGGCTTCCTCATCGCCCTCAGCCTCGCCCAGATCCCGTGGACCATCGTCGGGGCCCTGCTGCTCGGTGGCGTCATCGCCGCCCCGATAGCCGCCTACATCGTACGCATCCTGCCGGCCCGCATCCTTGGAACCGCAGTCGGCGGCGTCATCCTCGTCACGAACATGAGGACGTTCCTCGGGGCCATCGGTGTCAGCGGCGCTCTCGCCATCCTGGTCTACATACTCATCGTGGCCGTCTGGATCGCCGCACTCGTCTTCTCGATCCGGGTCAACCGCCAGGAGGAAGGCTCCGTTGGCGGAAGCAACTCGACAGGTAGGGTGGTCTGAAACTCAGAGGACCGCTAGCGCGCGGCGGAAGCCAGCAAGAAAAATCTTCCGCCCCGCACTTGACACCAGATACACAGCGATATAAAGTCCAGCACGATATTATAAACAAAGGATATAGACAAAGTGATGTTAAGGAGGTTGTGGTAGATGAGAAGTTTCATACTTCTAGCGCTGGCGGGTCTAGGGGCGCAGTTAGTGGATGGATCTCTTGGGATGGCTTACGGGGTCTCGTCGACCACGTTGCTCTTGTTCGTCGGGGTGGCGCCTGCGCTGGCGTCCGCGGCGGTCCACATAGCGGAGGTCGGGACGACGGCGGTATCTGGCATCTCGCACGCGAGCTTCGGCAACGTGGACTGGTCTAAGATCGCCTGGATGGCGGTCCCTGGTGGGATAGGTGCTTTCGGTGGGGCGTACCTGCTGGTGTACGCTTCGACCGCTGAGGCTACGGCGGGCCTGGTCGAGCCGGTCGTCGCCATTTTCCTGTTCTGCCTCGGCGTTTACGTCCTCAGCCGCTTCGCCTTCAGGAGGACGGAGCGTCCCGTCGATGTCCGACCGATCAGCCCCAGGTTCCTCACTCCCCTCGGCTTCGTTGCCGGGTTCCTCGACGCGATGGGCGGCGGGGGATGGGGCCCAATCTCCACTCCGACGTTGCTTTCTTCAGGACGTATGGAGCCGCGCAAGATCATCGGCACCGTCGATACCAGCGAGTTCGTGGTGGCGCTTTGCGCGAGCCTCGGCTTCCTCTTCAGCCTGACCTTCGCCGAGATCCCATGGCAAGTGGTCGGCGCTCTGCTCCTGGGCGGTATCATCGCGGCTCCGCTCGCGGCCTTTATCGTCAGGCTGCTCCCGGCTCGCATCCTTGGAACGGCGGTCGGCGGCGTCATCCTCATTGTCAACATGAAGACGTTCTTTGAGGCCATCGGGATGTCGGGATCAGCGGCCACAGCAGGCTACCTCCTGATCGTCACGGTGTGGGCGGCGGCAATCATCTTCGCGATCACGGCGATCCGCAGGGACCGCACCGTTGGGACGGAGAGCCAGCCGGCCTAATCCCTCTAACACAACGCCCTCGACCCGCGCGGCGGGACCACGATCCGGTCCCGCCGCTTTTCGTTGCGCAAGCACGGCGAGGTACTCAAGCGTCGCCGCGCGGTTGGGAGTCACGCCTGGCCGCGCGTTTCTCGACGTACCGGCGCGCCTTCTCATGCGTACCGCAGACCTCCATGGTGCACCAGCGCCGGCTGTGGTTCCTGCTGGCGTCCAGAAAGAGCCAGTGACAACCGGCGCACAGCTTGAGCCTGTCCAGGTCACCTGAGGTCAGAAGCTCCGTGGCCGCGTGCACAACAGGCCACAACGGCAGCGCAGGATCCCACTCCTCCTTCCACTCCCATTGGAGGCCACTGTCGCCTGCCGTCAACACGCCGCGCGAAATGGCGTCGCGCTCGTAACCACCCAGGCTCCTCAGGCTTCGAGAAGGTGGGACTTCTCCCTCCGCCAGGGTACGGAAAACGCTGTAGAGCACGTCGCGCAACTCCAGCGCCCGGCGGTATGCGGCCTCAGCCCCTTCTGGCTCGCGGTCCGCTTCACGAGCCAGACGTTCAGCATCTTCCGGATCCAAAAGTCCAACCCGGCCGCTCCAGGCGATGAGATCCCCATAGTCCCGCAGGTTCTCGAAGCGTGACTCGCCCTCGAGATCCCCATCTACCGTGTTCACGAAGTCGAGGGCGACGTGCCCCCCAACTATACGTAATTCCTCGATGTATCCAGATGTTTCCATCAAAACTTATTTTACCGGTTTAGAACGCTACAGGCTACGGGTATCCTGTTACCACTGTGAAAGTTTTTGATGGTAACAAGAGAGAGCGGCGCTGGCCGGCGCTGGGATTGTTGTGTGTGGCGCAGTTCGTGGTGGTGCTAGACGCGACCATCGTGGCCGTTGCGCTTCCCGAGATACAGGACGAGTTAGGATTTTCGCAGGCCGGGCTTCAGTGGGTCGTATCTGCGTACACGCTCGCGTTCGGTGGCTTTCTGTTGCTCGCCGGCAGGGTGGCGGATCTCGCGGGGAGGCGGAGGCTGTTCATGATCGGGCTGGCGGTGTTTTCGGCAGCTTCGCTGGCGTGTGGGCTGGCGGTCTCTCCCTTGACTCTGTTAGGCGCGCGCATCGCGCAGGGGTTAGGAGCGGCGATCGTGGCGCCGTCGGCGCTCTCTTCGTTGACGGCGGCCTTCTCCGAGGGTAATGGGCGAGGGCGTGCGCTCGGCGTTTGGACGGCCGCGGCGGCGGGCGGAGGAGCGACGGGTTGGCTCCTCGGCGGTCTGCTGACCGGGGCATTGGGGTGGGAGTGGGTGTTCCTCATCAACGTGCCCGTCGGATTGGCCGGGATAGCGCTGGCCCCCTTTCTGGTCTCCGAGAGCCGCGACTCTAAGGCCCCTCCGCGTCTGGACGTGGCCGGAGCGGTGAGCGTGACGGCTGGCCTCACGCTGCTGGTATATGGGATCACGAGGGTGCAGGAGGTGGGCCCGTTGGCGCCGGCGACCCTGGCATCTCTGGGATTCTCTGTCGTGCTGCTGGTCGTCTTCGTGGTGTTGGAGAGGAGGGTACGGCACCCGCTCGTGCCGCCTGGGATCTTCCGCTCGCGTCCCCTACTCGGGGCCAACCTGGTGGCGCTCGCGCTTACCGCGGCCACAACCCCGCCCATGTTGCTCTGTACGCTCTACGTGCAGCGGGTCCTCGGGTACCCGCCGGCCGAGGCTGGACTCGTGTTTCCGCCGTTCAACCTCGCTGTCATAGGTGGGTCTCTTCTGGGACCGCGTCTCGTGAGGCGTGCCGGGGCCAGGGCCACGATGGTCTGCGGGCTGCTCGCGATCGCCGCCGGGTCCGCGTGCCTTCTGGGGATCGGCGCCCAAGGCGGTGGTTATCTCCTGTATATGGTTCCTGGCTTCGTTCTCATGGGCTCGGGCCTGGGATGCGCCTCGGTAGCGTCTACGACCCTGGGGACCGCGGCGGCGGACGGCGGTTTGCAGGGACTTGCCTCCGGCCTGCTCAACTCGGCGGCCCAGATCGGGACCGTGCTCGGGCTCGCGATCCTGATCCCCCTCTCCGCTGCGCGTTCCGAGGCGCTTGCGGGAACGGCGCCCGATGGGGTCGCCCTCGTTGAAGGTTTCAGGCTGGCGTTCTGGGGCGCTGTCGGAATCGCAGCGTGTGGCATCTTGGTCTCCGTGTTGCTCACTGGCCAAAAGAAGCCGCAGAGATGACCCTCGCGTTCGCTGTGCGCGCAGGCGCCGGTGCCGGCCGTGCTGTACATTTTGGGTAGAGTGAAAGGAGCCGGCATGATGCGAGTAGAATACTATTATGATCTTGTAAGCCCCTACTCCTACCTGGCCTACGGGCGGGTAGGGCGCATCTGTGAGGAAAACGGGGCGGAACTGGTACTGCGGCCGATGTTGCTGGGCGCGGTCCACAAGGCGGTAGGACTGCAGGCCCCGATAGAGACGAAATCAAAGGCCAGCTACCAGGCGTGGGACATCCGCCGCTGGGCCGAGTACTACGGCCTGCCGCTGGAGTTCCCTGACCCCTTCCCTTTCCGCACCCTCAAGACCATGCGCACGGCGATGTTCTTGCGGGAGAGGGGAGAGCTGGATGCGTTCACCCGTGAGGCCTTCGCGCTGTACTGGGTGGAGGGTGGGGCCCCAAGAGGTCTAGAGCAGTCCGACGAGGACGCCCCGATCTCAACCGTCGTCAGGCGAATGGGCATTGACCCCGAAGAAGTGCTCGATGGGGCAGCGAGCCCTGAGGCTAAACAGGATCTCAAGGCCGCGACCGCGGAGGCGGTCGAGAGAGGCGTCTTCGGCGCCCCAGCCTTCTTCGTCGGAGGCGAGATGTTCTGGGGCAACGACAGGCTCCACTTCGTCGAAGCGGCCCTGCAGTCCTAGTAAGATCCTTCCCTACCCAGGAAGCCCCTCCGCTCGGGTAGCGAAGGGCGCCAGACTGTAGTCCTGTGGCGGCTTTGCTTTATACTGATTTCCCGGTGGCGCATCGGGGAAAGATCCTGCCGGACACAGGGATTTCTTCGAGGTGGAGGGGACATGAATGAGGTTTCCATAACTAGAGAGCTGGTACTCGGAAAGGGACGCTCGTGACCGAAACTGCGGAAGGGACCCCGCTCTGGGAGCCTTCGGAAGAGTTCAAAGATAACGCCAGGATCTCCGACTACATGGGGTGGCTGAAAGCCGAGAAGGACCTCTCCTTCGGCGACTATAACGAGCTCTGGGAGTGGTCCGTCACCGACCTCGAAGGGTTCTGGGCTTCGATCTGGGAGTACTGCGACATCAAAGCCTCGAAGCCCTACGAGAAGGTGCGCGGAAAGCGCGGGATGCGAGGGACGGAGTGGTTCCCAGGGGCCGAGCTGAACTACGCCGAGCACGTCTTGAGGCACGCCGCAGACCGTCCGGACGGGCCCGCGGTCCTGCACCAGTCCGAGGGGAGGTCCCTGGGCGAAGTGAGCTGGGGTGAGCTGCAGGAGAGGACAGCAGCGCTCGCTGCCGGCCTGAGGGAGATGGGCGTCGGGCGGGGCGATAGAGTCGCCGCCTACCTGCCGAATGTTCCCGAGGCCGTGATCGCCCTGCTCGCCTGTGCCTCTATAGGCGCGGTCTGGTCGAGCTGCTCTCCAGACTTCGGCGTCGGCAGCGTCGTAGACCGTATGGAGCAGATAGAGCCGAAGGTCCTCATCGCTGTCGACGGTTACCGCTACGGCGGCGAGGACTACGACAGGATAGAGGTCGTCGCGAGGCTGCAACTGGAGATACCGACGCTGCGGAAGACCATCGTGCTACCTTATCTTTCGGAAGTTCCGGACACGAGCCCGCTCGAGAACGTCGTCATGTGGGACGATCTCCTGGCCGGGCACGAAGGCGCGGAGCTCACTTTCGAGCAGGTGCCTTTCGACCATCCACTCTGGGTGCTCTACTCATCCGGCACGACTGGTCTTCCGAAAGCCATCGTTCACAGCCATGGCGGCATCCTCATCGAGCACCTCAAGAAGGCCGTGTTACACATAGACCTCGGGCCCGATGACCGCTTTTTCTGGTTCACTACGACAGGCTGGATGATGTGGAACCTGGTCGTCGCTGGACTACTCACCGGCTCCACCGTACTGCTCTACGACGGAAACCCTGGCTACCCCGACATGAACGTCCTCTGGGAGTTCGCAGAGAAGACAGGCATGACCTGTTTCGGGACGAGCGCGAGCTACATCACAGCCTGCATGAAGGCTGACATAGAGCCTGGCAAAGACTTCGACCTATCTTCCCTCGAGTCCATCGGCTCGACGGGCTCGCCGCTGCCCCCCGAGGGCTTCGAGTGGGCCTACGAGCACGTCAAGGAGGACCTCTGGCTCTTCTCGACCAGCGGAGGCACCGACATGTGCACGGCGTTCGTCGGCGGGGTCCCGCTCCTGCCGGTACGCGCGGGGGAGCTCCAGGCTCGTTCCCTGGGTGCAAAAGTCGAGGCTTTCGACGAGGAGGGGAATCCCCAGATAGATGAGGTCGGGGAACTCGTTATCACGGAGCCCATGCCGTCCATGCCGATCTACTTCTGGAACGATGAGGAAGGGGAGCGTTACAGGGAGAGCTACTTCGACGCCTACCCCGGCGTGTGGCGGCACGGGGATTGGATCAAGATAAAAGAGAACGGCGCATGTGTAATCTACGGCCGCTCCGACTCGACCATAAACCGCGGCGGCATAAGGATGGGTACCAGCGAGATCTACTCCGCCGTAGACAAGGTCGAGGAGGTTGCCGATAGCCTCGTCGTCGATGTCCCCAGAGATGGCGGAAGCTCGTTTATGCCGCTCTTTGTAGTTCTGCAGGAAGGGGTAGATCTCGACGATGACCTGAAGAGCAGGATCGAATCGAGCATCAAGGAGAACACCTCCCCAAGGCACGTGCCGAATGAGATCTTCGCCGTCCCCGAGATACCAAAGACCCTCAACGGCAAGAAGCTCGAGGTGCCGGTCAAGAAGATTCTCTCGGGCATGCCGCCCGAGGAGGCCGCAAGCAAGGAGTCTCTCAGTAACCCCGAATCCCTCGACCGCTTTGTGGAGCTGGCCGAGAAGATCTAACCGCCCCGCGGCGACGAAGGAGGCACGCGAGTGTACGAGACCATCCTCTTTGAGAAGGGCGGCGGCGTCGCGAACGTCGCCCTGAACCGTCCAAAGAAGCTAAACGCCTTCGACGGCACCATGCACGAGGAACTCTACAGCGCCCTCGGCGACGCTGCGGAAGACGACGAAGTCCGCTGCATCGTGGTGCGGGGCGAGGGGAAGGGCTTCTCGGCCGGCGCTGACCTGGCCCAGATCATCGAAGGCGCGGACGGGGACCCCGACCTCGGGGAATACCTGCGCAGCACGTACAGCCGGCTCGTAAAACGGATGGTCGAGACCCGGAAACCCATAATCGGCGCCCTGCACGGGCCGGTCTACGGGGCCGGGGTTGGCATAGCGCTCGCGTGCGACCTGCGAGTCGCGGCGGAGAATACGAAGTTCTCGGTGGCCTTTATCAAGATAGGGCTGATGCCCGACGCGGGGGTCACGTTCTTGCTGCCCCGCGTCGTCGGTCTCGGAAGGGCTATGGAGATGAGCATGCTCGGCGACGCAGTGGAGGCAGAAGAAGCCTACAGAATAGGACTCGTCAACAAAGTCGTACCCGAAGACTCTCTCCCGGAAGAGGCGCGGAACCTGGCCGAGCACCTTTCCACGATGCCGACGGCCGCCCTTGGCAGGATGAAACACGCCCTCTACGCCAGCTTCGAGACAGACCTCGAAACGGCCCTGGAGAACGAGGCCGAAGGCCAGACGTTCTGCGGCTACACGCAGGACAACAAAGAGGGCGTAACAGCGTTCTTCGAGAAGCGCGGGGCAAAGTTCACCGGAAGGTAGGGCGCTTCGCGAACCCCGAATTCGGGTGTTCGATGCTATTCTAGACCCGGCCACCCGCGGTGCAAGCAGGGTCTCTCGCTTCAGGTTCCGTACGGCGCGTTTCTGTAGAATGGTGCGGGCTGTCACGATACGGGGGTCGGCGATTTCTTGAAGAGGCTCAGGGTGCTTATGACGCGGCAGGAGATCGTACCCGAGAGGCTGGCTGGCGCAACGGCCGTCGTCTTCGACGTGTTCATGGCGACTACGACCCTGCTCACCATAATGGAGAACGGCGCGAGGAACGTCTGTCCTGTTGCGAGCCTGGAGGAGGCGGATCAGGCCATGCAGAAGCTGGACTCTGGCTCGCTTCTACGCGGCGGCGAACAGGATGCAGCCCGGATAGAGGGCTACGATCACGGGCCCTTCCCCGAAGAGTACGCGCCCGAGGTCGTCGAAGGCAAAGACGTGATCTTCGTGACCACCAACGGCACCCGCGCAATCGCCGACGCGGCCCCCGCATACACGGTCCTCCTCGGAACCCTCCGCAACGCCAGGGCCGTAGCCAACCACCTCGAAGCCTCGGGGACGGACTCCATCTACCTCGTCTGCGCTGGAGCGGGGGGCCGCTTCAACCTCGAGGACTTCCTCGGCGCGGCGACGCTTCTCTCCTACATGAACGTGGAAGGCTTCGAGTTGAACGACGGCGCCAGGCTGGCGCTCGACTTCGCCGAACGCCACGGGGAGAACGTGTACGAGATGCTAAAACGGAGCCGGGCGGGACGATGGTTCGTCGACAACGACAGGATGGACGCCTTCGACTTCGTCGCCGATGTTGGCGCGAGCGGACTCGTGCCCGTGGTCGTCGGAGGAAAGCTTCGGCGTGCCGACGGGCGTAAGAGTCAAACCCCTCTCGGTGTCTCCGACGTAAGCCAGGGAGGAAGAGCATGAGCGAGACCATAGACGTGCGCGAGGGCGAGGCCTTCGACCTCGAGACGGTCGAGCGTTATCTATGGGACCACATAGAGGACGTTCCAGAAGGCGGACTTAGAGTAAGCCAGTTCCCCTCCGGCGCCTCCAACCTGACGTACCTCTTGAAGGTCGGGGACTGGGAAGGCGTTCTGCGCCGCCCACCGCTCGGCCCCGTCCCCCCAAAGGCCCACGACATGGGCCGCGAGTCGGGCATCCTGGCCAGGCTCAACAATGTATACCCGCTCGCCCCGAGACCGTACTTCTTCTGCGAGGACGAGTCCGTCATAGGTGCCCCCTTCTACGTGATGGAGAGGAGAAAGGGGCTCGTACTCGACGACTCCTTCCCCGAGGGCGTAGAGCACGACGAGGCGCTGTGCCGTGGGATCTCGGGCACCCTCGTGGACACGCTCGTCGAACTGCACGCCGTCGACATCAGGGATGCAGGGCTCGGGGACCTCGGCAAACCAGACGGGTTCCTGCAACGCCAAACCGAAGGTTGGATCTCACGCTACGAAAAGGCGAAGACCGACGAGATAAGCGAAGTCGAGCCCCTCACAGACTGGCTCGCCCGCGACATACCAGAGAGTCCGCCCCCGGCCGTCATCCACAACGACTACAAGCTAAACAACCTGGTCCTCCACCCGGAAGACCTGACGGAAGTCAGGGCAGTTCTCGACTGGGAGATGGCCACCGTCGGAGACCCGCTCTTCGACCTCGCCGTCTCACTCTCGTACTGGATCGAACCCGGCGACCCCGACGAGCTTGCGGCGGTCATGCCGACCGTGACCGTAACACCAGGCTTCATGACCAGGAAAGAGCTCATCGACCGCTACGCCGAAAGGAGCGGCCGCGACCTCTCCGAGATGCACTGGTACGTCGTCTTCGGTTACTTCAAACTGGCCGGAATACTGCAGCAGATCTACGCCCGCTACAACAACGGCCAGACCACAGACGAGCGCTTCGCCACCTTTGGCGACCGCGTACGGACCCTGATACTGCACGCCGAAAACCTCTCCCGCACCGGCGAAATCTAGTGCCCGGCGAAGCCGGACAGCACTTCAGCCCGGCGGCTTTGCCGCCTTGTCAGCATTTCAGCTGGTCAGCTTGGCAACGGACGGCGAAGAGATAGATTGGTTGAAGAAGCGGTTCATAAGAGAGTGATTCGTGGTCGAGTACAGGCGGCGAACCGCCACCAAAAAGCTGAAATGCTGACAAGCGAAGCCCGAAGGGCTGAGCGTGCTGAAATGCTGAGCGACTGAAAGGAGCGACACACATTGGGCCGTCTTGACGGCAGGGTTGCGATGGTGACGGGGGCGTCGCGAGGTATCGGTGAGGCCACGGCGCGGCGCTTTGCCCGTGAGGGTGCGCGGGTGTGCCTCACGGACGTGAAGTTAGAGGGTGCGCTCTCGACGGCACGTCAGCTCGTGAACGAGGGTATGGACGCCTTCGCGGCCAAGATGGACGTCACGAGCCGCACCGAGGTCGAGAATGCCGTCGGGGAGATCTTGGATCGCTACGGGCGGCTGGACATCCTCATCAACAACGCCGGCGTAACGAGGGACAATCTCCTCTACAAGATGACAGATGAGGACTGGCGCGCCGTCTTGAACGTCAACCTCGGCGGCGCGTTCCTTTGCACCAGGGCTGCCCAGAAGCACATGGTGGAGAGGAACTACGGCAGGATCATCAACGTCTCCTCGTTGAGCGCGCTCGGCAACCAGGGCCAGGCCAACTACGCGGCGGCCAAGGCGGGCATCCAGGGCTTCACCAAGACCCTCGCCATCGAGCTAGGCCGCTACGGGGTCACCGTGAACGCCGTGGCCCCTGGCTTTATAGAGACGGAGATGACCCGTGAGACGGCAGCCAGGCTCGGCGTGGATTTCGACGACTTCGTGGCCGAGCGCGTACAGAGCATTCCCGTTGGCCGCGCGGGATGGCCCGAGGACGTGGCCGCGGCTATCCTGTACCTCGCCTCCGAGGAGGCGGCGTTCGTAAACGGGCAGGTGCTCTACGTCGCCGGCGGTCCTGTAGATTAGAGGATGCCCTGCGCCGGGCAGCCCGGTGCAGTGGTTCTCGGAAACCACAATCTGCCAGAGCGCGCATCATTTCGACGGAGCCAGGAAGGAGTGAAGATCGAAGAACCAGTCGAAAACCCGGATAGAGAACAATTGACCCGACTCGCGCGGTACTTCGACGAGAAGGTCACTTTCTCGCGACACATCAAGAGCAAGGTCGAGGAAGTAGAATCAGGGAAGGCCGTCTGCCACATAGACGTTGATAGCATCCACCTCAACGGCAACGGAACACTGCACGGCGGGGTCTACGCCTCGCTCATAGACAACGCGATGGGGCTCTCGGTGGCCGCGCTCGTCGGCCTGAGGACGGCGACCATCGGCCTCGACGTCCATTTCCTCGGTGCCGTGAGAGAAGGTAGGATCACCTGCTCCGCCGAGGTCGTGCACCGCACCCGCCGCATCGCCACCGTCGAGGCCAAAGTCCGCGACGGCGATGAGAACCTGGTGGCGCTTGGCACAGGCACCTTCCGCATCTTCGAGAAACGGGGCGACCCAATAGTCTGATAGCGGGTTTTGGAAGGGTGAACCTTCCAAAACCCGCGCTGGTCAGCATTTCAGGTTGTTCTTGCTGAAATGCTGAAAAGATAGAGCGTATCGGGCTGTCGTTTCTCTCCGAGATGGAGAGCGGTGGCCTTTGGGGGTGAGATCTACGCCGAATCGCTTGCAAACTTGCTCGCCTTGCATCTGCTGCGCAGCCACTCCTCGCTGGGACCGACGATGGGCGAGGCGCGTGTTTGGCCAGTATCATTTCGGGTTAGATAGATGGGAAAGGGACCGCCGCACAGCGGCCTATGGGGAGGAGATATGTTCCGCACAGAGAAACCGTGGCTCGCGGCCTACGAGAGCGGGAACGTCGAGCCTGAGACAAGAATCCTCGAGGGCTCTGTGTACGAGCTGTTCAGGCACGCGGCCGAGGAGCACCGCGGAAAGACCGCTCTGAGCTTCTACGGCACTACCTTCGAGTTCGAGCGGCTGCAGGCCCTCGTCGAGAAGATGGCCGCCTCCCTGGCGGCCGGCGGGATCGAGAAGGCAGATCGGGTCGCGCTCATGCTCCCGAACTGCCCGCAGTATGTGATCTCCTTCTTCGCGATCGTCAGACTCGGGGCTGTCGTAACCCAGATCAACCCCATGTACGTCGAGCGCGAGATCGGGTACATCCTGAACGACTCGGGTGCCGAAACGATCGTCGTCTACGCGGACGTGTACGAGCGGGTGAGGTCCGTGCTGGTGGATACGAACCTGAAGACCGTCATCGTCGTGGACTTCGAAGGCGAGCCGCAGGGACTCGACCACGGGCATAGCTCCTTCGGAGATTTTCTCTCTTGGGACGCAGGTCCTGCCCCTGACGTGGATATAGATCCTGCCGAGGACGTGGCGGCGTTGCAGTACACGGGCGGAACGACGGGGGTGTCGAAGGGCGCGATGCTAACCCACCGCAACCTGGTCGCGAACGTACAGCAGACCATCGACGTGTTCGTCCGGGATCCGGCCCAGTTCACAGGCCGCAAGTGCGTCGGCGCGCTGCCTTTCTTCCACATCTACGGCCTGACCTGCGTGATGCTCTTCGGCATCAGGCTTGGCCTCGAGCAGGTACTGCTCCCCCGCTTCGAGGTCGAGGAGGCGCTGGCAGTCTTCGAGAATGATAGGCCCACGATGTTCTCCGGCGTTCCCACGATGTACATGGGGCTCCTCGCGAGCGGCGCGGACCTGCGCAAGCATCATTTGCACGACGTAAAGATCTTCAACTCGGGTGGCTCAGCCCTCCCCATAAACCTGAAGCGTTCCTTCGAGGAGAAGGTCGGCAAACCCCTGTTCGAGGGCTACGGCCTCTCCGAGGCTTCCCCCGTGACGCACAACAACCCGCCTTTTTTGGGGGCAGGGACACGAGGGCAGCATCGGTATCCCCATCCCTTCGACGGATGCAAGGATAGTCGACGTTGAGACAGGGGAGACCGAGATGCCCATCGGCGAATCGGGAGAGTTGATCATCAAGGGCCCGCAAATCATGAAGGGCTACCTCAACATGCCCGATGAGACGACACAGACGCTGAAAGACGGCTGGCTCCATACGGGCGACGTCGCGAGGATGGACGAGAGTGGCTACTTCTACATCGTTGATAGGAAGAAGGACATGATCGTGGTCTCAGGCTACAACGTCTACCCACGTGAGATCGAAGAGGTCCTCTTCGAACATCCCGACGTGGCCGAGGCCGTCGCAATCGGCGTGCCCGACGAGTACCGCGGCGAGACCGTCAAGGCCTTCGTAGTGACGCGGTCTGGCGTCCCGACGACGGAGGAGGAGGTACTCGACTTCTGCAAGGAACGCCTCGCCGCCTACAAGTCCCCGAAAGCAGTCGAGTTCCGCGAGGAGCTACCCAAGAGTGCCGTAGGTAAGCTCCTCCGTCGCGTTCTCGCCGACGAGGAGCGCCGCAAGGCGGGCTGAAATGCTGACTGGCTAGAATGCTCCCTGGATGGCACCGACGATTCGGAGCACCACGTAGGCGATGACGAGCACGACTATGACGATGGCGGCGTACTTGATGAAGACGGCGGCGGTAAAGGCGCCGTCACCCCCACGTCGCGAGCCGGTCTCGCGGTCCATCATCTCCCTGCGGGCGTCCTCGTAGCCCTCGTCGTAGTCTCTTCTCCTGCCCATGTAGCTCTCCTCCCGAAGCTGGTCTGTAAGACCCCATTATAGATGCTGCCCGACTTGGAATGATCCCTTCCTGAGCACGGATATGACTTGGCGTAGAATAACCTCTCTGCAAAGCCACGAGCGGAGGATCTTCTTTGATGTCGAACGTAACCATCATCGGTGCCGGGCTCGCAGGGAGCGAAGCAGCCTGGCAGGCCGCAGAACTCGGCTGCTCGGTCGAGTTGTGGGAGATGCGGCCAGCCAAAGAGACCCCTGCCCACCGTACACGGCACTTCGCCGAGCTCGTGTGCTCGAATTCCCTGGGCAATCTCTCGCTGACCACCGCGTCGGGGCTGCTCAAGGAAGAGTTGCGGCGTCTTGGGTCGGTGATCCTACGCTGCGCCGAAGCCAACCCGGTCCCAGCAGGCGGCGCCCTCGGGGTCGCCCGCGAGGACTTCCCACGCGCCGTCACCGAGACGGTCCACGCCCACCCCAACATCGAGGTCGTTCGTAAGGAGGCCACAGACATCCCCCAAGGCCCGACCGTGATCGCCACAGGCCCCCTGACCTCGGACGCGTTGGCCGACAAGATAGAGGATCTCTCGGGGGAGAGGCTCTACTTCTACGACGCCGCCTCTCCCATTATCCACCGCGACTCTCTGGACGACTCCGTCATCTACCGCGCCTCTCGCTACGGCAAGGGCGAGGCAGCCTACCTGAACTGCCCGATGAACGAAGAACAGTACTATACCTTCGTAGAGGACCTGGCGGCCGCCGAGCTAAGCCCCATAAAGGACTTCGAGGAGGATCTCTACTTCGAGGGCTGCCTACCCGTCGAGACCATCGCCGGCCGCGGAGAGGACACCCTTCGCTTCGGGCCCATGAAGCCCGTCGGCCTCCCCGACCCGCGCACCGATAGGATCCCCTACGCCGTCGTGCAACTCAGGCAGGACGACGCCGAGGACCACCTCTACAACATCGTCGGCTTCCAGACGCGCCTGAAGTGGGGCGAGCAGAGGCGCGTATTCCGGACTATCCCTGGCCTGGGCACCGCCGACTTTGCCCGCATGGGTGTCATGCACCGTAACACCTACCTCCCCTCGAACCACATGCTCGAAGCCACAATGCGGATACGAGACGATCATGACGCGCCCCTCTACTTCGCCGGCCAGCTCACCGGCGTCGAGGGCTACGTCGAGAGCACAGCCATGGGCCACATAGCGGGCACGAACGTGGCCAGGCTCGCGAAGGGACAGGGACCCATAACCATGCCCCGCGGCACGATGATGGGCGCTTTAGCTCACTACATCACGACCAAAGAAGGTCCCCTCCAGCCCATCAACTCCAACTGGGGCCTCGTCCCAGCCGTACCGAAACGAGAGAACGGCAGGCGCCTGAGCAAACCCGAACGCAGGCAACGTCAGGCCAGGATGGCGCTCTCTGTGCTGGATGAGTTCATACGCGAGCGTACGAAGATCGCCGTTTGATCCGCCGGATCTACAAATGCTGACTTGCTGCAATGCTCACCAGCTGACAAGCTGAAGTGCTGACAAGCCGCGAAGCGGCGTGCTGACAAGCGAAGGCGAAGCCTGAGCGTGCTGAAGTGCTGAAAGGAGGAGGCGTGGGCGCAAGAACACAGGATCTCATCCTCCTGGCAGTCGCGATTCTTACGGCGCTGGCTTGCGCCTACTATTATATCGTGGCCGTGCTCGACGAGCATCGGGCACTGTCCAGATCGGCGGCGCTCGCGTTCTTCCTCTTCAGCATCGTGGCAGCCATATTCTTCAAGAGGATTTTGTGAGCGCGGCCTTTCTATTCGCCCTGGCCGTCTCCGCATGCGCAGCTGTGGTGGCGACGCTCCTCGTGACTACGTGGCGCGACGACGATCTCGTGTTGGCCGCGGTGGTGGCGTTTGTGCTTCTCCCCGTGCTCGTACTTACGATAATGGCCTGGCGGGAGGCGCTGTGAGAAGCCGCACGCGAATTTGCCGCTACTAACTACCGTCCAGACTACCATTCAGGAGGCTCTGCTCTCTCACCCGGAAGCGGGAGAGACACCTACCGGTAGTCCTTCGACCTCCAACAATGATAGGTCAACGAGTTTGCTGGCCCTGGAGTCGATATCTATGGTTGTGACTGCGCCTTCGCATGTGTAATGACCACTCTTGAGGTCGCGTAGAGCGCCGGGTGTGAGGCGGCCTCCGTAGAACCCACGGTAGGTAGTAGAACGGGTTTTCGATCACGCGTTGGACCCTTCCCGGTCGGCGAAAGCGAATCCCTCATAGCCGTTGGCCGCGACCTCGTCGCACTTTTGGCGGTAGCCTCCGAGCCCGCCGAGGTAGGGAAGGAACACCTGCGGCTTGCCGGGGATGTTCGCCCCCATGTACCAGGTGGCGGACTGGGGGAACAGCGTGGTGTGCGCCACCTCCTGCGAGTGATCGACCCAATCGTCCTCAGCTTCGCTGGTGGGCTCGACGACGGCGAGGCCGTTGTCACGCATGTGCCGGATTAGCCCCGAGATCCACTCGACGTGCTGCTCGATGGCGACCGGCATGTTCGTGAGCACCGACGGGCTCTGCGGCCCTGTGATGGCGAACAGGTTGGGGTAGCCCGCGCTCGTGAGGCCGAGGTAGGTGCGCGGCCCCTCGGCCCACTTGTCGCGCAGCAGTTGCCCGTCCCGGCCCCGGATGTCGATCTTATTGTACGGGCCGGTCATGGCGTCGAAGCCGGTGGCGAACACCAGAACGTCGAACTCGTATTCGCCGTGCTTGGTGCGCACCCCGGTAGGGGTGATCTCCTCGATCGGCGCTTTCTGGACGTCGACGAGCTCGACGTTGTCGCGGTTGAATATCTCGTAGTAGCCCATCTCGAGGGGCACCCGCTTGGTGCCGAACGCGTGGTCGCGGGGGGTGAGCTTCTCGGCGGTCACGGGGTCGTCGACCCGCTCCCAGATCTTCTGGCGTACCCACTCGGAGACGGTGTCGTTGGCTTCCCTGCTCTCGAGGATGTCGTCGTAGTTGCCCAACCACAGGCCGAAGCCCCCACGTTCCCACCGCTCCTGGAACGCGCGCTCGCGCTCCTCCGGCGTGGCCTCCAGGGCGACTTTTCCGATGGGATCGTAGTCGTGGCCCGAGAAGTTGTGGCGGACCGACTCCCATATCTCGTCGTAGTTTTCCTTGTACCACCGCTCGAGCTCGGCGTCCATCGGATGGTTGCCGGCCGGGAGGGCGTAGTTGGCGGTACGCTGGAACACGGTGAGGTGGTCGGCCTGCTCGGCGATCTCCGTGGCGACCTGGATGCCGGTCGCGCCGGTGCCGATGACCCCGACCCTCTCGCCTGTGAAGTCGACGCCCTCTTTGGGCCACTCGGCTGTGTGATACCGGTCGCCGGCGAAGGTCTCCAGGCCTGGGATGTCAGGCACGTTCGCTGCCGACAGTGCACCCAAAGCGGCGACGAGGAACCGCGCCGAGACGACGTCGCCGGCGTCCGTGCGGACCTCCCAGCGGTTCGTCTCCTCGTCGAAGGTGGCCTCGGTGACGCGCGTCCCGAACTGGATGTCCCGGTTCAGGTCGAACTTTTCGGCCACGTGCTCGAGGTAGCCCAGCATCTCTTGCTGTCCGGGGTAGCGTTCGCTCCACTGCCATTCCTCGCGGAGCTCCTCGTCGAACGAGTAGCAGTAGATCCAACTAGACGAATCGCTGCGCGCGCCAGGGTAGCGGTTCCAGTACCACGTACCGCCCACGCCGTCGCCCGCCTCGAAGATCCGCGCCGAGAGCCCCATCTCATCGCGCAGCTTGTGGAGCGCGTACAATCCCGCGAATCCGGCGCCGACGATGACCGCATCCAAGTCGGTGATAAGCTCTTCCGCGCCAGCCTGCCGCCGGTCTTGCTGTGTGCTAGACATGCCTTCCCCCTGTTTGTGATGCTATATGCTACATCTATGTACGCGATGTATCTATGCCACCGCCTCGCCTATGCTAAACCTCGCCAAAAAGTCCCCGGCGTACAGCAAGACCATCCCTGATGGAAAACATCGCATCAGGCGAAACTCTCGACGTACTACTCCGTATCTAAGGGTAGCCGGGCTCTAAACATCCCCCTCCTTATTCGAGCCCGGCTGCTCGGCTTACATCGACCTGTCGTCAGCCGGGGCAATCCTGAAGCCTGTAACCTGATGCCTTTACAGCTTGGCCGTCGCCTCCGTACGGAGTGCCGCATCGAGGATCGTCTCGACGAGAGTATCGAAGGAGGTGCCTGCGGCCTCGGCCGCGAGAGGGAAGGTGGAAGTCTCGGTGAAGCCAGGGATAGTCTTTACGTCGAGGATCCATGGGGTGCCCCCCGCGAAGATGGTATCCACCCTGGCGAAACCGGAGCAGCCAAGGACCTTGTAGACGGTGAGCGCCGTCTCCTCGACGCGGGAGGCGGCCTCGGAGGATATCTCGGCGGGGATGGCGAAATCTGTCGCCCCTGGAGTGTACTTGGCCTCGAAGTTGTAGGCGCCTTCGCGGGGACGGATCTCGACAAGCCCGAGCGCCCTCGGGTCCTCGCCTGCCGGCTCGATGATGGGGATGGAGATCTCCGTACCCTCCACCCAGCTCTCGAGCAGGATCTTGGCGTCGTAGCCTAACGCTTCGTAGACGGCGTCGAACAGTCCGTCGGGCCCCTCCACCCGCGAGAGCCCGAAGCTCGACCCCTCCCTGGCAGGTTTGACGACAAGCGGGTAACCCAACTCTTCAGCGGCGACGTCCAGCGCCGCCGAGGCGCCCATCTCGTTCATCGCCCTTCTCAGGAACGTGCGGAAGGGGGGAGTCAGTATGCCTGCGGCCCGGAGCGCACGCTTGGCGTAGTCCTTGTCCATGCAGCGGATGGACGAGAGCGGCCCGCTCCCTGTGTACGGGATGTCCAGGATCTCCAGAAGCGTCTGAATGGTGCCGTCCTCGCCGCCGGGACCGTGCAGGCAGACGAAGGCGGCATCAGGTGAGATCTCCATCAGCGCACCCGTCGTCGATTCCTCTATGTCGAGCGGGTGAACGTCGTGGCCGAGGCGTTCGAGGGCGTGCTGCACGCGCCGGCCCGTGAGGAAGGAGACGTCCCTCTCCATCGAGTGTCCGCCGCGTAGGACGGCCACGCGCGCCACGAAATCCCTAACCTTCCGTGCCTGAGTTGAAGCTCACCGAGCGGCCGCTGTGTATTGCGCCTTCCTTTCGGTGCGAGCCGCGTTCCAGGTCGCTGCGCAGCTCCATGCGCTCCCTGATCACCTCGGAGAGCAACTCTATGCCGCGCCGGATCCTCTCTGGTTCCACAAACGAGAAGTTGAGCCGCATATTGTTTTTTCCCATTCCCGGGGTGCCTCCGTAGAATCCTTCGCCAGGCACGTAGGCGACGTTCCTGGCTATGGCGCGGGGGAGCATCGCGGTCGCGTCGAGGTAGGAGGGGAGGGTAGCCCAGACAAAGAGTCCGCCCTCGGGGTGGGTCCAGTAGACTTCTCTGGGCATGAACTCGGCTAAAGAGTCGAGCATCGCGTCGCGGCGCTCTTTGTACGTGGAGGTCAGGCGCCTGACGTATGCCCTCCAGTCAGCGTTCTGGAAGTAGGAGGAGACCATCATCTGAGAGAGGTTCGAGGAGCAGAGGTCAGCGCCCTGCTTGCCGACGTTGATCTTATGCAGGATGCCGGGTTGCGCATGCACCCACCCGAGCCTGACGCCTGGGGCGAAGATCTTGGAGAACGTCCCGAGGTAAACGACCCTGTCGACGTCTCCCTCTTCCTGTTCCAACGCTGCTAGAGCGGGTAGCGGCTCGCCCTCGAAGCGGAGCATCCCGTAAGGGTTGTCCTCGACGATCACCAGGTCGAACTCGCGCGCCATCTCGAGGAGCTCCCTGCGCCGCTCGGCGACCATCGTAACCCCCGCAGGGTTCTGGAAGTTGGGGACGGTGTAGAGGAACTTGACGTGGAGCCCGCCTTTGCGGGCCTTCTTCAGAGTCTCGCGAGCCGCAACAGGGATGATACCGGCCCTGTCCATCGGGGCGTGGGCTATGCGCGGCCTGTAGGCGGCGAACGCGTTGAGCGCCCCCGCGTAGGTCGGCCCCTCACAAAGTACGGCGTCGCCCTCGTCCAGAAACACCTTGGCGATAAGGTCCAGTCCTTGCTGGGCCCCTGTCGTGACGAAGACGTCCTCCTGCCTCGCCGGCATGCCCTCCGCGCCCATGACCTCGACTATGACGTCCTTTATGGCTTCGAGGCCGGCAGTAGGCCCGTACTGCAGTGCCTGGGCCGCGTCCGAGGCGATGTTGCGCGAGATCTCACGGAATGCCTCCTCCCCAAAGGCCCTCGTGTCGGGAAAACCGCCAGCCAGCGAGATGATCCCTGGCCGCGAGAGCGTCGCCATCAGGTCGCGGGTCGCCGCCGACTTCATGCCCTTGACCCTGTTTGCGTAGAGGAAATCGAATCGATCGAGGTCTACGAGCGGCAAGGACTATATCCCGTTGGCAATGGTCTCCACCCATACTTCATGCATGGACGCGACTGTATCATAAAGAATCGCTCCTATGTAGACTCTTACGCCATGAAAGCCATCTTCGTGACCGCCAACGAGCACAAGCGCCGCGAGGTGCAGGAGATCCTGGGCTTCGCGTTGGAGCGGGCGGATCTGGACCTGCCCGAGATACAGGCCATAGACCCCGCCGAGGTCGCAACCGAGAAAGTACGCGCAGCCCGCGAAGCTCTCGGAGATCGGGACCTCCCTGTTCTCGTAGAGGACTCGGGGCTTATGGTCGATGCGTGGGACGGGTTCCCAGGTGCGCTGACCAAGTGGCTTATGAAGAGCCTCGGCAATGAAGGCCTGCTCAGGATGCTCCCGGAAGGCGAGGACCGTTCGGCCAGGGCCGTGTGCGTCGTCGCGCTCGCTGAGGCTGACGGGACCGTGCGCACGTTCAGGGGTGAGGTGCCGGGGTCCCTGGCAGAGAGGCCGCGGGGTGAGGGCGGGTTCGGCTATGATCCTGTGTTCGTCCCGGAGTGGTCTTCGATGACTTATGCCGAGATGGGAGAAGGCAAGAACGCAGACTCCCACAGGGCGAGGGCGTTCAGGGCCGTGCGGGAGTGGTTGGGAGAGGCGTAAAGCGGGGTATAGGAGCGTGTGGAGAATACGTACGAAACCTGTGGTTTTGGTATTCTTTCTCTTAGTTTGTATCTCTGAGAGGGAAGGGGCCGTTGATGTCGGCAGAGAACGAGCATTCGGAAGACGGGGGCGTAGAGACCCGCGAAGACGGTGGTGCCATAGCGACCAGTTCGGAGCGACTCGTAGATTTGTACCGTCAGATGGCCCTGATCCGGGCCTTCGAAGAGGCGTGCCAGAAGGGTTTCAGGCAGGGTAAGATCGGGGGCTACCTCCACGTCTACATCGGGCAGGAGGCCGTCGCCACTGGTTTCTTGCAGGCCTTCGAGGAGGGCGACAGGGTCATCACGGCCTACCGCGACCACGCCCACGCGCTACTCCTGGGCAGTGATCCCAAAGAGGTCATGGCCGAGCTGTACGGCAAGGGGACGGGCCTCGTAAAGGGCAAAGGCGGCTCCATGCACCTCTTCGACGTCGAGCGCGGCCTTATGGGCGGCTACGGTATCGTCGGCGGGCACATACCCCTCGGGGTCGGCATAGCCTACGCCATGCGCTACCAGGAGACCGACCACATCACCCAGCTCTATCTCGGGGACGGTGCGATGAGCCAGGGTGCCTTCCACGAGGCCGCCAACCTCGCGGGACTCTGGGGCAGGGAAGGACAGTGCCCCTGCCTGTTCATCGTCGAGAACAACAAGTACGGGATGGGCACATCGGTCGAGCGCACGACGGCGATGACCGACCTCGCGGCCAAGTTCGACGCCTACGGCATCGAGCACGAGAAGGTAGACGGCATGGACGTCGAGGCCGTTGTCGAGGCCGCCGAGAGGGTGGCCGAGCAGGTAAGGGAGACGGGCAAGCCGTACGCGATCGAGGCGCTCACCTACAGGACGGCCCCGCACGGCGCGGCCGACTTCTTCGAGAATTACCGCACCAAGGAAGAGATCGAAGAGTGGCGCGAGCGCGACCCTATAGGGATGGTCGAGCACAAGCTCATAGAGAACGATGTGCTCGACGAGGACAAGCTAGAGGAGATAAGGGACGAGGCCAAGGAGCGGATACAGGAGGCCGTCGAGTTCGCCGACGAGAGCGACGAGCCGCCGGAGGAGGAGCTCTACACCGACGTCTACGCCGGCGAGGACGAGTATACGGGGGAGGCGTAGGCCGTGGCTGAGACGAAGACCTACCGCGAGGCCTTGAGGGAGGCGATGGTCCACGAGCTCGACAACGACGAGAGCGTGGTCCTCATGGGCGAGGACATCGGCGTCTACGGCGGCACCCACCTCATAACAGATGGCCTCTACGACGAGTACGGGCCCAACAGGATAATGGACGTGCCGATCTCCGAGAACGGGTTTACCGGCGCTGCGGTCGGCATGGCGATGATGGGGATGCGCCCCGTGGTCGAGATGATGACCTGGAACTTCTCGTTTCTTGCGGCGGACCAGATCATCCAGAACGCCGCCAAGGTGCGCTATTTCTCGGGCGGACAGGTAGAGGTGCCGCTCGTGATCCGGGGCCCCAACGGGGGCGGCGTCCAACTCTCAGCCCAGCACACCCACTCGCTAGAGAGTTTCTACGGCCACTTCCCCGGTCTCAAGGTCGTCGCGCCAGTGACCCCGAACGACGTCAAGGGCATGATGCTAACGGCGATCCGGGACCCCAATCCCGTGATCTTCCTCGAAGCCGGGGCCCTTTACGGGACCAAGGGCGAGGTCGAAGAAGGGGATAACGCCGTACCCTTCGGCAAGGCCCGCGTCGCCCGCGAGGGATCGGACGTCACCCTGATAGCCTACGGTCGGCAGGTCAACCTTTGCCTGAGGGCCGCTGACACGCTCTCAGAGGACGGCTTCGAGGCCGAGGTCATAGACCTGAGATCCTTGAGGCCTTTTGATGAGGACACCATCGTCGAGTCCGTAGAGAAGACGCACAGGGCCGTGGCTGTCCAGGAGCAGTGGCGGTGGTTCGGGGTGGCGAGCGAGGTGGCGGCGATCATCCAGGATCGGGCGTTCGACTCGCTCGACGCTCCCGTCGAGCGGGTGAGCGGTGCCGAGGTCCCCGGGCCGTACGCGCGCAACCTCGAGTTGATGGCCTTCCCGAGCGAGAAGCAGGTTACGAACGCGGCCCGTCGGGTTCTGTACGAGGAGGAGAAGTAGTGCCTGAAGTCATTATGCCCAAGATGGGCGACGCGATGGAGGAGGGCACCCTCCTCCAGTGGCTCAAGAGCGAGGGTGAGGAAGTCTCCGAGGGGGACCCGATAGCAGAGATCGAGACCGACAAGGTCACGATGGAGCTCGAAGCCGAGGACGCAGGGACGCTCGCGCAGCTGATCGCGAGCGAGGGCCAGGACGTGCCCGTCGGCGAGGCGATCGCGTTTATCCAGGGCGAGGGCGAGGAGGTCCCCGAGGTCAGCGAGGGGGGCGGCGAAGCGGAAGATGAGGCCGAAGAGGGCGGCGAAGAAGACGGTGGCGGAGCGCAGGCCACGGCCACAGAGACCGGGGCCCCTGAGGAAGAGGAGACCGAAGAAGAGACCGGCGGTCAGACCGACGGCAGGGCCGACGGGCACTTCAGGGCCTCTCCCATAGTCCGCAGGCTGGCCGAGGAGAACGACCTCGACCTGGCGAAGATAGATGGCTCCGGTCCTGCTGGACGCATCGTAGAGCGCGACGTGCGAGGCGCGATGGAGAGCGGAACGGCCCAGAGGACCGAAGACGGGGCGGCGCAGGAAGACGGCGTGGCGGCGCCCGAGCAGGCGCAGCCGCAGCAGGCCGAGATGCAGGGCTTCCAGCCGGCCCGCCTGCCTGAACCGACCGAGGAGCCAGGGACCCAGCTCGTCGAGCCGACGCGGATGATGCAGGTCATCGGCGAGCGGATGACCGAGGCCCAGCAGCATATCCCGCACTTCTACGCCACAGTCGAGGTCAGGATGGACGCCGCGATGGCCCTGCGCAAGCAGCTCAACGAGCAGCTCGAAGAAGAAGGCGTCAAGCTCTCGGTCAACGACTTCGTGATGAAGGCGTGCGCCGTCGCCCTGAGGAGCTACCCGAACCTCAACGCCCTCTACACCACCCGCGGGGTCGAGCTCCACGAGAAGGTAGACATGGCCATGGCGGTGGCCCTCGATCAGGGTCTCATAACCCCGGTCATAAGGGACATCGGCAGCAAGGGCCTCGCTGCCATCTCGCAGGAGTCCAAGGATCTCGCCACGAGGGCACGCGACGGCAAGCTCCAGCCCGATGAGTACCAGGGGGGCACTATAACAGTCTCCAACATGGGTATGTTCGGCATCGAGAGCTTCACCGCGATCATCAATCCGCCGCAGGCGGCGATCGTCGCCGTCTCCAGCATAGCGAAGCGTCCGGACTACGACGAAAACGGCCAGGTCGTCCCCGCGAGCATGATGAAGCTGACCCTCTCGGCAGACCACCGAATCGCGAACGGCCGCGACGGCGCACTCTACATGGCCGAGGTCAAACGGGTGCTAGAGAACCCTGTAATGTTGATGGTTTGAAGCACTTCAGCATTTCAGCACGCCCCGGCCTTCGGCCTCCGCTTGTCAGCATTTCAGCAGAACGATTCCGCATCTCAGTGGGGACGCCTTGCTGACCATAGGAGGCGCATATTTCCGAAAGAGCGTCAGCACCGAGCAAAGAAAAAGCTGAAATGCTGACAAGCGCCCGACAGGGCGCGTGCTGACTTGCTGAAATGCGTGCAAGGAGGTTCACCTCCTTGCACCCGGCGCCCGGCTCGCGGGACGGGCAACCCCGCCTTCGAGGTAGCCGTTGGCCACCATCGTGATCAGCTGGTAGACGGCGTCCTCGCGGGGCGAGAGGGGCCCGCGACGGTAGCCGCGCGAGGAGACGCCCCTCTGGACGGCCTCGCAAGCGTGCCAGTCCTGACGGTTGGTGACGTCCCAGAAGTCGGTGGCGTAGGAGGGATCGAAGCCTCCCTGCTCGACGGCCTCGCGGGAGAAGAGCCACTCACATTCCACGGCGGTGCAGTCGGGGGCGAGGGGTAAGAGGCGGTGGGTCATAACGTAGTCGGGGTGGAGGCTTATCAGGAGGTTCGGGAAGAGTTGGAAGTAGTAGACCGTGCGATTCTGTCCCTCGGCGAGGCGGGATAAGTTCGGGGCGTGGCTCTTGCCGTCGAGTGACATGGTCTGAACGCCCTCGTAGAGGTCCATGGGGCCCCCGATCCAGGCCCCCTCAGGCTCCAGGTTGTCGCCGCCGCTGGTCGGGGGGCTGACCTCGCAGAGCTCGGGATGTATGGAGGAGCAGTGGTAGCACTCGTGGTAGTTCTCGGCCAGGATCTTCCAGTTCGCCGCTATCTGGTAGTCGTGGCCGGCGGCGACGACGAGCTCCTCGCAACCGTGGTTTCGTACCAGATCCTCCAGATTGCCCGCGTGTTCCTCGAACGGGGGGGCGTCGCCGCTGGCGTTGGCGAAGAGCCACCCGTGCCACTCCGCGACGCGCTGGGGACTAGCGTATTCGAGGCCGTCCGCGCGGCCGATGCAAACCCAGCTCCGGTCGAAGAAGTGCTCCTGCTCCCACCGGAACACGGACCCGTTAGTGTACGCCTCGGCGGGGAGGGTGCTGCTACGGCCGAACGGGCCTAGCGACGGTGCGAGAAGTTCGAGGGCTATAGGCGTCACATAATCCTCCCTCCGTGCGGGTCCCGAAGCCCGGGTGGACGGTTCTTACTGCTAGAATGCCGCAATTGTACAGTAAGCGGGCCCCTACCTCTGCGGCTCAGGAACTCACCCGGGCGGCGGGGTCATGGGTGTCCCTGGCCTCGACGCGTCGAAGGTGGTGGTCGGGGACCACAGGAGCGCGGAGCGAAAAAGGCGGCTCAAGGAACGCTTGGCCTCGTATTCGCGCCGTTAAACCGCTATAGTGAAGTTTCGAAGGGGTACCGTGGGAACGGAGAAGATCATGAATAAAGAGTGGAACCTGGGAAGGCTTGCGTCACTGGCCGTCGCGCTTGCGGCCATACTGGTGGTCACCGCCTGTGGGGGAGGCGGCTCCGCGGGCGGCGGTGGTGGCGGTGGGGGAGGAGGAGACCTCCTGCAGGAGATCAAGGACCGGGGCACGCTCAGGGCCGCGACCGACCCTGCCTATCCGCCCCAGTCTTTCCAGTCCAACAGCGGCGAATTCAAGGGTTTCGACATCGACGTGACCGAGGAGATCGCCAGGCGGATGGGTGTCGAGGTGGAGTGGATGACTCCCTCCTGGGATGTCCTCACCGCGGGCAGTTGGAGCGGGCGGTGGGACCTTAGCGTGGGCTCGATGACCGTAACCCCCGAGCGGGCGAAAGTCCTCCACTTCAGCCCGGCCTACTACTACACGCCGGCCGCCGCAGCAGTGCACGAGAGCAATACCGACATCACCAACCTGGAGACTGATCTCGACGGCAAGAGGATCGGGGTGTGCGCCGCTTGCACCTACGAGTTCTACCTCGACCGTTCGCTCAACATACCGGGCGACTACGAGTTCCTCGTGGACGATCCACAGATACAGACCTACGACACCGACTCGTCGGCCATCCAGGACCTCGCGCTCGGCGATGGGGTACGTCTCGACGCGGCGATGTCCTCCCTGACCACCCTCGAGGAAGCCGTGGACTCAGGCACCCCGATAAAGATCGTCGGCGACCCGCTCTACTACGAGCCGCTCGCCGCCGCCGTAGACAAAGAAGCGCCTGCCGACCCGCAGCCGTTCGTCGACGAGGTGAGCAAGACCATAGAGGAGATGCACAAAGATGGGACGCTGACCGAACTCTCCAAGAAGTGGTACGACGGCATCGACCTGACCAAGAAGCAGGGCGCCTGATCTTCGTCTGAGGCTATCATCTCGACCCTCTCCAACATAAGGGACGCTCTGGAGGCACGGTCAGCTCGCCTCTCCTTCCGCGTCAAGCTGGCCATGGTGTGGGTCCTCATCTTCGTCGTGCTCGGGGTTCTCTTCGCGGCTTTCCGATTCGACACGGCGTTCATGTTAGAGTGGCTGCCGTACCTCCTAGGCGGCGTGCCGCTCACCATCCTGATCTCTATCCTCGGCATCCTGCTCGCCGTCCCGCTCGCGTTGCTCGGGGCCCTTGGGCGGCTCTCGAACAACCCTGTCTTCTACGGGTTGAGCGGCTTCTACGTCTCCTTTATCCGCGGGACGCCCCTTATCGTGCAGATCTTCTTCGTCTACCTCGGCCTACCGCAACTCGCCCAGTACGCGCCAGGCCCACTGCAGAATGTCTTTATCCTGGGAACGGTGACGTCAGGGGTGCTGGCCTTGGGGATCAACTACGGCGCGTACATGGCGGAGATATTCCGCGCCGGCATCCAGTCGGTGGGTCACGGGCAGGTCGAGGCGGCGCAGGCTCTAGGGATGACGCGGGCGCAGACGATGCGCCGCATAGTCCTCCCCCAGGCCGTAAGGGTCATCATCCCGCCGACAGGCAACGAGTTCATCGCGATGATCAAAGACTCCGCGCTCGTTGGCCTCGTCGGCACCCAGGAGCTCTTCTTCCGCGCCTCGAAGATCGGGCGCCAATATTTCCAGAACCTGGAGATGCTGGTGGTGGCGGCCATCATCTACTGGATACTCACCAGCATCTTCTCCTACTTCCAGGGGCGGCTGGAGCGCAGGCTCTCGAAGGGCTACGTGAGGGATGGCGGCCCGCATGGGCACTGAGGGCCCTTCGATAGTGAGCCTGCGCGGCCTCCGCAAGGTGTTCGGGGAGAACGAGGTCCTGAAAGGCATAGACCTGGACATCGCCGAGGGGGAGGTCGTCGTGATCTTCGGCCGTTCTGGATCGGGGAAGAGCACGCTCCTCAGATGCATCAACTTCCTGGAGGAGCCGACCGCGGGGAGTGTCGAGGTGGACGGTGTCCGTTACGAGGCAGGGCAGACGAGCCGCGCGAGGCGCAAGACCGTACGCGAGATTCGGTCCAGAACCGGCATGGTCTTCCAGGAGTTCAACCTTTTCCCGCACCTGAGCGTGATCGAGAACGTCGTCGAGGCCCCGACGACGGTCAAAGGAATGTCCAGGGAAGAGGCCGAAGAGCTCGGCATGGACTTTCTCGAGATGGTTGGCGTCACAGACAAGCGGGACGAGTACCCGATACGCCTCTCCGGCGGCCAGAAGCAGCGGGTCGCCATCGCGCGCGCCCTGACCATGCGCCCCAGGGTAATGCTCTTCGACGAGCCGACCTCGGCGCTCGACCCCGAGCTGATCGGGGAGGTCCTGGCGGTGATGAGGGATCTCGCCCTGGAGTCGGGCACGACAATGGTGGTGGTCACCCACGAGATGGGCTTCGCCCGCGAGGTCGCCGACCGGATGGCCTTTATGCACGAGGGTAGCCTTGTAGAGCAGGGTCCCCCCGCCGAGATGGTCGACGGCGCGAAGGACCCAAGGACGAGGCGCTTTCTGGAAGCCGTGCTGTAGAGGCGGGTTTTCAAACCCGCCCCTACAGCAGTCAATATCCGCAAACCTTTCTCGATGGCTGTTGTGTGCCTTTAATGGGTGGGGCAAGGCCTGCGCGGAGGGCCTTCCTGCGATAAGCTACATGCCCCGTCCACGGGGATGGGCGGGGTCGAGTTCATGAGAGGAGAAATCCGTGGCTGTAGAGACGGAGACCATCAGGAACGTGTGCCTGATCGGGCACCGCGGAAGCGGCAAGACGGCCATAGCCGAGGGTATGATCGGGCTGGCTTCGGGACGCGAAGGCCCAACGAGTGGCGTACTCGACTACACAGACGAGGAGACCGAGCGTGGCATGACGCTTGGCATGAGCGTAGCCAACCTCGAGTGGAAGGGGCGCCAGGTCAATGTGCTCGACACCCCCGGAGACGGGGGCTTCGTAGGTGATGCTTTCATAGCCCAGAGGGTGGCCGACTGCGCGATCCTGGTGGTCCACGCCCAGGACCCGATCCAGGTCGTCACAGAGCGCGTGTGGCGGAGGGGGGAGAAGGAAGGTATCCCCCACGTCATCGTCGTCAACCACCTCGACAGGGAGCGTACGGACTTCGGAGTCGTGGTCGAGCAACTAAGGGAACGCTTCGGCCAGGCCGTCGTCCCGCTTAACCTGCCCATCGGACGCGAGAATGACCTCAAGGGTATCTACGGGCTCCTTACCGGAACCGCCTTCGTGGACGGCGAGCAGCGGGCAGAGATCCCCGAGGGCATGGAAGATGAGGTAGATGCGGCTACTACGCAGCTCTTCGAGGCCATAGCGGAGAGCGATGACACGCTGCTGGAGAAGTATCTCGAAGGTGAGGAGATCACGACCGAGGAGGCTTTCGACGGAATTCGCAGGGGGATCGCCGAGGGCCTCATCATCCCCGTCCTCGCGGCGAGCGCGGAGCGCGTGATCGGGATCGACCGCCTACTCGACGTGATCGCCGGTAGCGCCCCAAGCCCCTCCGACCTTGATCGTTGGATCACGGAAGATGGCGACGAGGTCCAATGCGACCCTGACGGCCCCTTCGCTGCCTACGCGTTCAAGACCTACGTGGACCCTTACGCCGGACGACTGAGCGTCCTCAGGATCGTGGGCGGTCGCTGCCGCTCGGACGAGGCGCTAACCAACCCGCGCACCGGTTCCTCTGAGCGGCTGGGAGGGATCTCGCACCTAGTCGGCAAGGAGCGCGACCCCGTCGACGAGGCCGTCGCCGGGGACATCATCGCTGTCGCCAAGCTCCGCGACACGGCGACCTTCGACACCCTCTGCAAGCCAGAGAGGCCGATGACCTTCGAGCCGGTCGAACTTCCCGAGCCTACGTCGGCGTTCGCTGTCGGCGCCAGGGCTCGTGGCGAGGAAGAGAAGGTCTTCGACGCGATAAGGCGCATCGTAGACGAGGATCCCTCGCTCAAGCTGGAGCGCTCGGAGGCGACGGGCGAGGACATCCTGGCCGGGCTCGCCCAGATGCACGTCGAGCTCGCGCTGGAGCGAATAGAGCACCGGTACGGGGTCGAGGTCGAGGCCAGGCCACCTAAAGTGCCGTTTATGGAGACGATCACCGGCTCGGCCCAGGCCCAGGGCCGCTATAAGAAGCAGACCGGCGGCAGGGGCCAGTTCGGGGACGCGAGGATAGAGCTCTCGCCATTACCCCGGGGCTCTGGCTTCGAGTTCGAGAACGGCATCGTCGGCGGCGCCATCCCGCGCCAGTTCATCCCCGCGGTAGAGAAGGGGATCGTCGAGGCGATGGCCGGGGGGAACATCGCCGGCTACCCAGTGGTCGACGTGAAGGTGCGCCTCCACGACGGTGCTTTTCATACCGTCGACTCCTCCGAGAATGCGTTCAAGGTCGCTGGGTCCATGGCCTTCAAGAACGCCGTCGAGAAAGCCAATCCCGTGCTGCTCGAACCTTACGTGAAGGTCGAGGTGTTGACACCCTCTGAGCTGGTCGGCGACATCATGGGCGACCTCTCCAGCCGCCGCGGGAGGCCGATGGGTGTCGAACAACGCGGCGAGCGTCAGATCATACAGGCCGAGGTGCCCCAGATCGAAATGCTCACCTACGCCCGCGACCTCCGCTCCATAACCGGCGGACGCGCCAACTTCCACGTCGAGGCCGGCCACTACGAGGAAGTCCCTCCGAACCTCGTAGAAAAAGTCCTCGCCGCCAACGAGAGGGAGGAAGAAAAAGCAATAAGCTAGTCAGCACTTCAGCACGCGCCCTATCGGGCGCTTGTCAGCATTTCAGCTTGCGCAGGAACTGGCTGAAAGCCGCCTGGTGGAGCGGGGCGGTGTGCTGACAAGCGAAGGCCCGGAGGGCCGGAGCGTGCTGACAAGGCGGCGGAGCCGCCGTGCTGAAATGCTGAAATGCTATAACCGCGGTACGTTGACTCCGACCAGGGAGTCGCGCGTAACGAGATCCGCAAGCTCGTTCTCTCCCATGTCTTCTGTACCAGGCGGGCGTATGGGGAGGACCATGTAGCGGACGTCTGCGGTGCTGTCGTGGACGACGACCTCGACGCTCTCTGGTGGTTCGAAGCCGAACTCGCGCATCACGGCGCGCGGTTCTCTGACGGCGCGCGAGCGGTACTCGAAGCTCTTGTACCAGTCTGGCGGGCGGCCGAGGATGGCCCGTGGGTAGCAGGAGCACAGGGTGCAGACGATCAGGTTGTGCACACCGAGCGTATTCTTTACGACTACGAACTCGGCGGGGTGCTCGGGTTCCATGCCGAGCTGCAAAGCCGCGGCTTTGGCGTCGGAGAGCAGCAACTCTTCGAAGCCTTCGTCAATCCAGGCGCGGGCCACGAGCTTCGCGCCGTTGGCCTGGGAGCGGGCCTCCATGTAGGAGATGCTATCCTGCACCTCCGGCTCCGTGAGAACGCCTTTCTCCAGGAGTAGCGCCTCTATGGCCCTGATACGCGCGGCGTAAGGGCTCGTGGTTCTTCCTGCTCCTTCGTGCTGATGATGGCCGCTCACACCGGACCTCCTTCGCCGGGCTCCAGCCAATGCTCGTAGACGTCGGCGTACACGTAGTCTTCGGCGGGGCCTTCGTAGTCGTCCCAGAGGTCGGCTTGCCTGAAACCAACCTTGTACAGGGGCCGTTCGGGCAGGCCCGAGTGACCGTAGGCGAGCTCTTCCGGGTTCGGGAACTCGCCGATCAAGGACTCTATCCAACCTACCTTACCTTTGAGGTATTCGGGGGTGCGTACGTGGCCAGGCTTCTCCGAGGGCAGGACCCTGACGCGGTCGCCGGGCTCGAAAGTCACAGCCCGTCCCAGCGGCGTCGGATAGAGGCAGCCCTCTCGTCTATCTCGTCGCTGGTTAGGACGCGCTTCTCGACGAGGAGCTTCTCGGTCGCTGCCACCCAACGTTCGTAGTACGAGAGGTTTCGGTACTCTTCGAGGCTCTCTATGGCCCTGCGGTGCTGGTCAGTGGTCTGGAGGCCCTTACCGCCGAGCGCTGCGTTGATGGCGTCGGCGAGACGCTCCCAGTCCTCGACCTCGTGCTGGCCCCTGTCTATGGGGCCTCCGGGCGACCCGCCCATGTCGTGGACCCCACCCAAGGCACTGCTCCTATACGACCCTCAAGACTTCCTTGATCGGGGGCCGCTCGACGAGCTCTTCGACGTACTCCTGGAGCTCGAGGCCGTCCGGGGTGGCGACGGCGTGCAGGTAGTCTGAGAGCTGGAAAAGGGAGTCGGGCATACCGGGGTCGCGCACCTGGTTCAGGCGCCCCTCCTGGCGCATGCGCCTGGCGACCGCCCGCAGGACAGAGTAGGCCATGCGGGAGAGGTTACGCAGGGGCTGGTGCCTGTTCTGGCGGGTGCCAAGGTCGACCTGCGCCATCCCTTCGAGCCCGATCGCCTTGAGGACGTCTATCATGATCCCGGTCTCGACCGCGTAACCGGTCAGGAACGAGATGGAGGACAAGAGTTCCCTGTCGGCGACGAACTCCCCGGCGAGGGGTTGCACGAAGCCCGTGAGCTCAGGGTAGAAGAGGTTGAAGAGCGGCTTGCTCGAGAGCTCAGTCACCCTCCCACCACCGTCCTGCTCCACGGTCTCGTGGCTCTTGAAAGGACGCCTGTAGGCGGCCTTGACAAAGCGGATCTCGGGCACCTCCAGGATCGGACCCAGAATGCCGTAGACGAGCTGGGGCCTGAAGCCTTTGGTGTCAGCGTCCATGTACATGACGAGGTCGCCGCGGGCTACGGAGAGCGCGCGCCACATGGCGTCGCCCTTGCCGTGCGCGCCGCCGTGGTTGCTCATGAGCTCGTTCTCCGAGTAGACCTCAGCGCCACTGGAGGCGGCCACCTCCGCGGTACCGTCCGGCGAGTCCGCGTCGACGGCGAGGATCTGGTCGACCAGCGGATTATCCCCGGTCTGGCGGTTGACGGCGTGGATCTCGTGGACTATCCCGCCTACGGTGTCGGCGACGTTGCGGCAGGGTAGAACTGCGCTGACCGTCAGGCCGAGCTCACGCTTGCGGCGGCCCAAAGCAGCGAGGTCCGAGAACTGCCTGTAATCATAGGAGCGATGCCTAAACCACTCTACGGCGTCCACAACATCACACTCCTTACGTAGGTCTCTCCATCACAGTCACGGTAAGCTATCGTATTTGACCGCTCTTGTCCATTCTTTTTTCTTAATGTTGCGGATAGCCCATTTCTATACCGGATACCGCCGGTTCCTGTGTGCGGCGCGGGGGCATCGGGGCCAGGGTGATAGAATCAGGACCCTTTTGGAAGACAACGACCTCCGGACTTACGGAGAGCTTGGAACTATGCGCATAGTATTGACCAACGATGACGGGATCGAGGCTCCGGGGCTTCTCGCGGCCCGGCGAGCGCTGGAGAAGGTCGGGGACGTGATCACCGTGGCCCCTGACCAGAACCGCTCGGGAGTAGGCAGGAGCATCTCCTTCGGGCGCTCGCTCCACGTGGAGGAGATCGAGATGGCAGACGGGGTGATCGGGTACGCTTGCTCGGGGACGCCGGTCGATTGCGTGCGGCTCGTCGCGCTCGGGCTCATGGACTTCGAGCCCGACGTCGTCGTCTCGGGGATAAACCACGGGGAGAACCTCGGCGACGACATCACCTACTCTGGGACGGTAGCTGGCGCGATGGAGGGGATAGTGATCGGGGTCCCCGGCATCGCCGTCTCCCTTAGTATAAGCCGTCCCTGGCACGAGACGGTTCAGGAGGCCATGCCCCTCGACGGCGGACTCCACTTCGAGGCTGCGGCGGATTTCACGGCGCGCCTGGTGAAGGTCGCCCTCAAGGGCCTCCCTTCTGGACGAATCCTCAACGTCAACGCGCCGAACCTGCCACGCGAGAAGCTGCGGGGTGCGCGGGTTACCAGGCTCGGGCGCCGGTTCTACAAGGACGAGCTGGTCGAGGTAAGGGACGAGGGGGGGAGGGTCGGCTACGACATCTACAACAACCCTCCAGGCCACCACGAGGAGGAAGGCACCGACTTCGCAGCCATCGAGAACGATGAGATCAGCATCACCCCGGTCCACCTCGAGCTGACAGATACAGCGGGACTCGAGGAGATAGGCACCTGGGATGTGGACGGTCTGCTCGAGAACGGGCCCGACTAGCCTTTGCCGGCCGCGGCCCTCTTCGACTTCGACGGGACGCTCGTCGATACGACGGAGATGATCCACCAGTCCATGCGCCACGCCACCATCTCAGTCCTCGGCCGCGACGACATACCCCGCGAGACTCTGCTCGCCAACGTAGGCCAGCCTCTCCCGCGCCAGATGGAGCTCATCGAAGCCGAGAAGGCCGAGTTGCTACTCGAGGCCTACCGCAGCCACCACGAGGAACACCACGACGCCCTGATCGGAGAGTTCCCCGGTGTCGAGGAGTCGCTCTCACGCCTCCGCTCAGCAGGGATTTTGGTAGCCGTAGTGACCTCCAAACGCCGAACCTCGGTGGAGATGGCCCTGAAGAACTTCCCAGGTCTCCGAGACATCGTCGACCGCTTCGTCACGCTCGAAGACACCACGCAGCACAAACCCAACCCCGAGCCACTGCTAAGAGGCCTGGAACTCCTCGGCGGCATACTGAAAGAAAGCGCCGCCTACATCGGTGACTCCCCATTCGATGTGCGAGCCGCGAAGGCTGCAGGACTTACGAGCGTCGCCGTAAGCTGGGGCGCTTTCTCAGAAGACAGGCTGCGCGAAGCCGAACCGGACTACCTCGTCCCCGACATCGCATCGGCGGTAGACGTCCTGCTGATGTTGTAGAGATCATACCGAGTGCGCTGGAACGGGAGCGCATTCGGGCCGCGAGCGCGCATGGGAGGCCCTCCCATACACGTCATTCCCGCGAAAGCGGGAATCCACCGCAGCAGAAGCTCCGCTCCTCCAAGCGGAAGCGATCATGCATATCAGGAATTACAATCTCCGCACGGCTTTCGCCAATGCCTCCAACTCCTCCTCCGTGTTGAACAGGTGCGTGCTCGCCCTGATGTAGGCGTGCGGGCCAGGGAGGTAGCGAAGGATGAAACCCCGCTCCAGCAGGCGCTCGACGGCGTCTTTGGCCGCTATGCTTTCGACCTCGAAGCTGACGAGCCCGGACTGCGCGGGTCTCGGTGAACGAATGGTGACGCGCGGTAGTTCCGAGAGGAGGTCCATCAGGAGGTTGGCGCGATACTGAATCTCCTGGAATTGCGCGCTGCCACGTTCGCAGGCGGCTACTGCGGCGGCGGCGAGACCGCCAGCGAGGGCGGGGCTCATGGTCGAGGCCTCGAAGCGGCGGGCGTCGGATCTCAGCTCGTAGTCGCCGTCGATATCGAAATCAGCGGGGGCAGGAAGCGACAAGAAGCCTACGTTCGGGCTGTAGAGAGGCAGGCCTGGCCTGACGTAGAACGCCCCAATCCCTTCGGGGCCGAGAACCCATTTGTGGCCCGTGAAAGCGTACATGTCGGCGCCGGTGGCCGGCACGTCGACCGGAATGTTCCCGACAGACTGGGCGCCGTCGACGAGGGTAAGGACCTCCCGCTCGCGGGCCACGGCGCAGATCTCCCACAGCGGCAGAACCTCTCCGTTCGTCCAGTCCACGTGCGATAAAGCGACGAGACGCGTGTGCGGTGTCAGGGCGGCTTCGATCCTCTCGGGCGTCACCGGGGGCGGGACCAGGTTGACCTTCACCCCGAATCGGTCCTTCAGGTTGTGGAGCGGCATGAGGCAGCCTGGGTGCTCTGTCGTTGCAGAGACGACCTCGTCGCCATCGCGCCAGTTTATCGAGCCGACGCCGAGGTTGATGCCGTTGGTGGTGTTCTGGGTGAGGGCTACGTTATTTGCCCCCACGAGGCGGGCCGCGGCCTCGCGGGCCCGCGAGTTCGACTCTGCCTGGTGGGCGAAGAGGCCGAGACCCTCGAGGTAGGCGGGGCCGGAGCAGAGGTCGTCGGCTTCTCGCATGGCGTCTATTACGTAGTTGGGTGGAGGTCCGCTACTGCCGGAGTTCAGGTAAGTACAATCATTGGTTGCGAGGGCGGGGAACATCTCACGGGGGAGGCTCGTTTCGGTGATGGCGCTTCTCCTTCCTGGATCTGAAAGACCGTTCTGTATAATAGCCTCTTCATGCACAACAGTGACCTGGTCAGGATCGGCCGCAGGCGCAGGCGGACGCGCAACAAGAGCAAGCTCTTGCAGAGGCTCAGGACCGCTTTCCTGCTGCTCTGCTTTGTGACGATACTCGGGCTGGTCGGCATGGTCGCAAGCGCCGTGAGCACCTACCAGGCCTTCGCCGCCAACATGCCGGACCTCGGCGACTACCGCTCCACCGAGCTCGCCCAGACCTCCCTGATCTACGATACGAACGGCAATATCGTCGACCAGCTCTACGGTGTGCAGAACCGCTTTGTGGTACCCCTGGAAGAGGTCGACCCGACCCTGAGACAGGCTGTCATCTCCATCGAAGACCATCGTTTCTATCGGCACAGGGGATTGGATTTCGAGGCCATCGGACGCGCGGCGGTGGAGAACGTCACGAGCCTCTCCATCCAAGAGGGCGGCTCTACCCTGACCCAGCAGCTCATAAAGAACACTTACATAGCCCAGCAAGAACGCCAGGTCGCAAGTTTCGAAAGAAAGTTCGTCGAGGGCTCGCTCGCTTGGCAATACGAGAAAGAGCACCCCAAGGATGAGATCCTGGAACAGTACCTCAATACCGTGTACTTCGGGGCCAACGCATACGGCGCGGAGGCCGCGGCCGAGACCTACTTCAACGAGAAAGCCTCAGACCTCACGCTCTCAGAGTCGGCGCTTCTGGCCGGGATCATCAATCTGCCCGGTGTCTACGACCCCTTCGCCGACCCAAAGAGCGCGAAGGCGAGGCGCAACGTCGTGCTCGACAGGATGCTCGAGTACGGCCACATCTCCAGGAAAGAACGCGACAGGGCGGTGGCATCGAAGCTCGATGTGAGTCGTGGTAGGGTCCAGTACCAGAACGACAACGAGTACTTCCTCAACGCCGTCCGCAAGGAGATAGCCGAGGAGTACGGCGACGACATGGTCTACGAGGGCGGGCTCGAGATCTATACCACCCTGGACCCCGATCTCCAGGCGATGGCGAATGACGCGGTCGACTCCATCGTCAACCCCGAAGCCGGCGACCCTTCCGCCTCCCTGGTCTCGGTCGAACCCGAAACGGGCGCGGTCAGGGCCATGGTCGGCGGATCGGATTTCGACCAGGTGAAGTTCAACCTCGCGACCCAGGCACATCGGCAGGCGGGAAGCTCGTTCAAGCCCTTCGTCTACGCGGAAGCCGTACACGAGGGTATCTCACCGGAGACCATGTACATCTCCAAGCACCTTAGTATAGACATGGGCGAGAACGCCAGGCCTTACGAAGTAGACAACTACGACTTCATCCACCGCGGCCCGATAACGCTCGAGAAGGCTCTCGCCGATTCGGACAACACGGTCTTTGTCCAGTTGGCCCTGGATCTCGGCCTCCAGAAGGTCGTTGAGATGGCCAACGAGCTTGGCGTAGACACCGAGATCGACGCCTACCCCGCCACCGCGATCGGGGGCCTCAGGGTCGGGGTCACGCCGCTGGAGATGGCCTCGGCATACTCGACCTTCGCCAACTCGGGCACGCACATGGAACCCTACCTGGTCCAGAAGGTGACCAAGGACGATAGAGGGAAGAACACGCTTCTCGAAAAACACCGCACGATCGGCGAAGAAGTCCTGAGCGAAGACGAGGCGGCCATCGTCACGGAGGCGCTTCGCGGCGTCGTCGAACGCGGAACGGCCAGCTACTACCACGACCTCGACGCCGAGATAGGTCGTCCCGCCGCGGGCAAGACAGGCACCTCCAACGAGTTCATAGACGCCTGGTTCATCGGCTTCATACCGCAACTCTCCACGAGCGTTTGGGTCGGCTACCCGAACGAGCGGCGTTCCATGGTGAACATAAACGGCCTCGAGGAGATCAACGGCGAGAACTACCCATTGGACATCTGGTCTCTCTACATGCAGAGCGCCGTCCAGAAGTACCCGGTTCGACAGTTCGACGCCCCAAGCCCCGACCTGCACCTCGAAGTCAAGACCGACGACCGCACCTACGTCAAGCCCGAGCCCCCGCCGAAGCCCCCTCCGGAAAAGGCCGACGAAGAGAAAAATGGCGACACGAAGGAGGAAGGCCCTGGTTCCAGGAATACTGGGGCCCAACGCGAAGAGCCGGCTCCTCCAGAGTCGTTGCAGGAGCCGTCTGCGCCGGACTCGGGACAGGAACCGCCATCGCAACAGATCACGTCGAGCGCTTCTCCATCCTCGGCCTCTCCCGCACCGGACGGGGGCTAGCACGTTTACGAGGACAGCCAGACCCGTCGGAGTGGCGTCTCCCCCGCCAGCAAAGCAGCGTGTGAGGCTACAGAGCAGCCCTTGAAGCAGACTGGCGGCGCGCAGGCAGGCTTCGTCAGGGACCCTGCCACCTGGTTGACCTACGGTCTCGTCGGCTTCTTCGCTTTTATGGAGACGGTGCTGGGCCCGATCATGCCCTTCCTCAGGAGGGAGTTGGACCTTGGCTACACCGCTGCAAGCCTCCACTTCAGCGCCTTCGCCCTAGGCGCCGTCTTGCTCGGCTTTTTCGGGGACCGGATCGTGGGTCGCTGGGGGAGACGCGCAGCCCTCTGGGGTGGGGCATTCGGCGTGGCCTGTGGCGCCCTGGTGCTAGTCTCGAGCTCGAGCGTAGCAGGCACCGTCCCTGCGACCTTCGCCATGGGTATCTGCGGTGCCCTGTTGCTCGTAACCTCCCAGGCCGTGCTCTCCGACAGGCACGGAGAGTGGAGCGCCGTGGCCCTCACCGAGTCGAACATCACGGCGAGCGCGTGCGCGATATCCGCCCCGCTGCTAGTCGGCGCGTCCGCAGCATCGGGGCTCGGTTGGCGCGCGGCGCTCCTCTTGCCCGTCGCTGCCCTCGCGCTGCTCGCCGTCCGTTTCTTCTATCGTCCTATGGACCTTCCCCCGAACTCGGCGGACGATGACGCGCCGGACGATGAGCGGACCCTGCCCCCGATCTACTGGGCGTTTTGGGCGCTCGTGGCGCTCGGCGTCGCCTCGGAGTGGTGCGTCGGGTACTGGGGGGCGGATTTCCTCGCTGAAGGGACCGGCCTCACCCGCCCGGCCGCGGCAACCTCCCTGACCGCCTTCTTCGCCGCGATGCTCGTGGGCCGGGTCGCGAGCAGCCGCCTCGCGCGTACTCTGCCCCCGGCGATCCTCCTCGCCGCGACCCTCTGCGCCGCGCTCCTCGGGTTCCCGCTGTTCTGGCTCTCGCCGGGAATCATCTTCACCCTGGCCGGCCTCGCTATTACGGGGCTCGGCATCGGCGGTGTCTACCCGCTCGGCGTCTCGGCGGCCATCGCGTCGGCGCCAGGCAACACCGATGCGGCCGCGGCGAGGCTCGCCGTCGGAGGTGGCGGCGCCATTCTCGTGGCCCCATTCATTCTGGGAGCCCTGGCCGACAGGGTCGGCATAGGTACCGCTTTCGGCATCGTAGTCCCGATGCTCCTCGCAGCCCTTTCGCTGGCCTTTATCGCAGGACGAAGTGGTCAGCAAAGTGGTGTGCGGAGGAATTGAGACTCACCGCACACCACGGCTACAGGCAGCAGGTTTCAGCGAAGCCAAGCTGAAATGCTTGCCAATGAGGTGCAAACCTCTTTGCAACCTGTTCTAGCCTTATCTCTGGTTTGCTTGACGAGAAGCTGTGGTGTCTAATACGGTGGGTTTGTTGGCGAGCGTGGGTGAGGGGAGAGATGGCTGACGTTACTGATGAACGTGCCTCGAGGACGCAGGCTCCATCTACTCTAGGACGCCGGTTGAGGTACGTGGGGCCCGGCATAGTCATCGCGGTGACCGGCGTGGGGGCTGGGGACATGGTCTCCTCCCTCGTGGCTGGGACAGACTTCGGGATGGTCCTCCTTTGGGCCGTCGTTCTCGGCGCGATCCTCAAGTATTTCCTGACCGAAGGAATAGGACGTTGGTACATGGCCTCTGGGCAGACCATTTTGCAGGGCTGACGTTCACTAGGCCGGGTAGCGATCTGGTATTTCGTGGTCTATCTGTTCATCGTGACCTTCGTCTTCGGTGCCGCGGTAACCTCGACCGCCGCGCTGGCTGTCGACGCGGCGTTCCCCGGCGTGCTGCCGTTTTGGGCCTGGGCCGCACTCCACGGCGTTGCGGCTTTCTTCATCGTTGGCATAGGCCGTTACGCGCTATTCGAACTGATCATGAAGACCTTCGCCGCCCTGAAGTTCGGGATCGTCATACTGCTGGCGATCCTGCTCGCCCCATCCCTTGGTGAGATCGCCCTAGGGTTCGTCCCGCGGATACCGGAGGGCGCCCTGATCAACGTGCTGGCCATTATCGGCGGCGTTGGTGGGACCTACTCGTTGGCCGCCTACACGTACTGGGTGCGCGAGCGCGGCTGGCGCCAATCGGACTGGATCCCGACTATGCGGACTGACCTGACCCTTGGCTACGCGCTGACCGCCCTGTTCATGATGTCGATGCTGATCATCGGGGCTGAGTTGCTCTTCGGTACCGGCACGTCCATAAGTGACGAGGAGGGGCTGCTGGCGTTGGTAGACCCCATGCAGGACCGATTCGGTCTCCTGGCACGCTGGGCATTCCTCATCGGCTTCTGGGCCGTTGCGACCGGCGCCATGCTAGGAGCCTGGAACGGCGGCGCCCACCTCTTCGCAGACTGTGTACGCACCATCCGCGAGGTGCCTGACGAAGAGGCATCCGATTACCTCTCCGAGAAGAGCATATTCTTCCGAGCATTTCTGGCCTGGATGACGTTCCCGCCCATGATCCTGCTCGCCTTGGGAGAGCCGGTCCTGCTGGTGATCGTCTACGCCTCGCTCGGTGCTCTGTTCCTGCCCTTTTTGGCGGTTACGTTGCTCATACTCTTGAACTCCCGGCGTGTGGCTCCCGAGTACCGCAACCGGCTCGTCACCAACGTGGTCCTCGCGGTCTCGGTGGTTCCTTTCATCGTGGTCGGAGTGCAGGAGGTACTGGGTAGCCTCTAACCACAGAGACAGCGACATCCGACTGCACATAAAGGTCGACCCGCTCAGGCGCTGTGTAGTGTCTCCAGGACCTCATCGTGCAGGATAGCGTTGGTGGCGATGAGGCCACCGGAGGAGAGGCTCCACGGCTCGCCCGAGAGGTCTGTGGCGCGTCCCCCGGCCTCGGAGACGAGTAGGACCGTGGGGGCGTAGTCCCAGGCCGTGTTGTGGGTGCCGACGGAGACGTCGAGGTACCCGGCAGCGAGCCAGGCGCCCCTGATGCCCGCGCTGCCAAGAGCCCTCAGCTGCCAGGCTTCGAACAGCACTCTCTCAACCCCTGGGTCTTGAGGTTTGCCGCCGTGCAGGGAGAGGTCGGCACCAGCGACGGCGTACTCCAGCCTCTCCGTGTCGCTGACGCGCAGGGGGGTCTCTCTGCCGCCGGTCACCCTGTAGGCGCCGCCCCCGGATCTCGCGTGATACATGTCGCCGAGGCGTGGCGCGTCGACGGCTGCGTGGGTTACGGAGCCGCCCTCGATGACAGAGACGCAGGAGCAGAATATGGGGTTCGCCTTCATGTAGTTCGCCGTACCGTCGACGGGGTCGAGGAGCCAGGTGCGTCCGCGCTCCGAGACCGACCCGCCTCGCTCCTCGGAGAGGATGGCGTCGTCTGGGTAGCGCTCCCTGATGGCGTTCACCATCAACTCCTCACAAAGGAGGTCCACCTCGGTAACGAAGTCCTTTGGGGCCTTCTCCCTGACCTCACCGGGGTTCTGGTAGCGCGAGAGTTGAAGTTCCCCCGCCCTGCGGGCTACTTCACAGACGAAGGCGTGGAACTCTTTCGGGGTGTCCAGGGTATTCCCGATCTAGGCGGAGCTACTCTAGTTGAGGTACTCACGCAGGTTCTGGGTCCGGCGCTGCTCGCGAAGCAGGTTCAGCGTCTTCATCTGGATCTGGCGGACCCGCTCGCGCGTGATGTCGAACTCACGGCCTACCTCTTCCAGGGTGCGTGGACGGTCGTCCTTCATCCCGAACCGGAGCTCGATGATCTGGCGCTCCCTCTCGGGTAGCTCATCGAGAGCCTCCCTCAGGTGGGCCTTCAACAGCGACTCCGAGACGGCGTCAGTGGGGGTTACGGAGCCAGCGTCCTCCAGGAAGTCGCCGAGCTCGGAGGAGTCGTCGTCGCCGACGGGGGTGGCGAGGCTTATGGATCTCTGGCTGATCTCCTGCAGCCGCTGAATCTCGGCGACGAAAACGCCAAGCTCGAATGCGATCTCCTCCTCTGAAGGCTCGCGCCCGAGGGTCTGGATCATACGCCTGTGGGTCCTGTGGTACTTGTTGACCTTCTCGACCATGTGGACGGGGATACGGATGGTCCGCCCCTTGTCCGCGATGGCGCGGGTTATGGCCTGACGGATCCACCACGTCGCGTACGTCGAGAACTTGTAGCCTTTGGAATGGTCGAACTTCTCGGCCGCCCTTATGAGCCCGAGGTTGCCCTCCTGGATCAGGTCGAGAAACGAGACGCCACGGTTACGGTACTTCTTTGCGATGGAGACGACGAGCCTCAGGTTGGCCTCGACGAGACGGTCCTTGGACCTCTTGCACCCGCGGGCTATACCCTTGGCGAGCCGTATCTCGTCAGCGTGGGTAAGGAGGGGCACCCTCCCTATCTCGGCCAGGTACATCCTGATCGAATCGCCCGTGGCGACGGCGTGTGCGATCTGGACCGCAGGGGCCTCAGAGACGTGGGCGGCTGTAACTGCCGCCGTCCGGCTCCCCCCGGCCTCGACCGCCTCGCTATCCACGATCGATATCTCTTCTTCCTCCAGCGCAGCGTAGAATTCCTCTACCTCCGCCGCCGAGAGATCCCCCTCCTGCAAGAGATTGGCGACCTCCTCTGTGCTGAGAAAGCCCTGACTTCGCCCCCGATTCAGGAGCTCGTCAGTCCGCTCCGCCAGCATCATGGAGTTCTGGGTCGCCATTTATCTCCTCTCCTGCGCCTGTGTGTATCGACTGCCGACAGCCGGAGACACATCGACGCAATTGTGAAATCCCTGTAAAAATGACCCGCGTAGGGTAGCACACCACATATGGTGAGTCACCGTATTCTGGCCCTATTTCCTGTGTTTTCTTTTACCACATTTCCGTACTCCAACAACCGACGCGTGTTTCGGCGCCGTTTCAGCGATATTTCAGGGATGTTTCGGCGTGTCGTGTTCTCTCGAGAAGCCTTACTGAACGCTCTCGCCATGGCTCTTGCTACACTAGGGCTGTGATCCTGGACCGGGCAAAGCTTACCGAGGTTCTCGGGACGGAGGTTCCTTCCAGTGTGCGGAGCGTTTGGGGCGTGACGCACGATTCCCGCTGCGCCGAGCCGGGCTTCGTCTTCGTCGCGGTCCCTGGCTTCAAGCGCGACGGGACGGAGTTCGCGCCCGAGGCCGTCCGCCGTGGTGCCTCTCTCGTCGTGGCCGAGCACGACGTTGCCGGGGTCCCGACCGCGGTCGTGGCGGATGCACGGGGCTCTCTGGCGGCGCTGGCCAGGGAGGTCAACGGCGATCCTTCGAGGAGCTTGGAGGTCTACGGCGTTACGGGCACCAACGGCAAGACCACCACCTCCTACGCCCTGCATGCGATACTCGCGGGCGCCTACGGTCAGGACGAGTGCGGGCTCATGACGACCGCCGAGACCATCTCCGGTGGCGAGCGCCGCCGGTCGGTGCGGACCACCCCCGAGGCCACAGAGGTGCAGGGGACGCTAGCCTCCATGCTCGAGTCGGGCGTCCGCAGGGTCGTTATGGAGGTCTCCTCGCACGGCATATCCTTGAAGCGTGTCGCGGGGACCCGCTTCGCGGGGGCGATCTTCACCAACCTGACCAGGGATCACCTCGACCTCCACGGTTCGATGGAGGCCTACTACGCGGCCAAGCGGGGGCTTTTCTACATGACGGAAGGTCCCAGCCTCGCCAACTCCGAGGATGCCTACGGAAGACGGCTGGCCGCCGAGTTGGAAGACGTTAGTACCTTCGGGAGCACGGCCGGCGCGAATTACAGAATCGCCGAGGTCGAGACGACACGGAGCGGGACGGGCTTCACGGTCTACCATTACGAGGGTGTCCTCGAGCTCCAGACGCCTCTGCTAGGATCTTACAACGTGCTCAACGTCGCCGGGGCCGCCTCCCTCGCGCTCTCCATCGGCACGGACGAAGGGACGATAAGCCGTGCGGTGCGAGGGATGGGACAGGTCCCAGGACGCTTCGAACGGGTCGCAGCAGCCAGCGTATACGGGTTCGAGGTAGTCGTAGACTACGCCCACACCGACGTTGGGCTGGATGCGGTCCTGCGGGTGGCCAGGGGGGTAGCCGGTGGTCCGGACGGTAGCAGGGGGCGGGTTATCTGCGTGTTCGGGGCGGCAGGAGACAGGGATGGGGCAAAGCGGCCGAAGATGGGCCGGGTAGCCTCCATTCTCGCCGACATGAGCCTCATTACGACGGACGACGCATACTCGGAGGACCCTGAGAAGATAGCCAGGGAGGTCGAGGCCGGTACGGACCCTTCACGGACCAGCATTGAGCTCGACAGGCGGAAGGCGATCCGGCGTGCGCTGGAGGCGGCGCGGGCTGGTGACGTGGTTGTGGTGGCCGGCAAAGGACACGAGACGGTCCAGCACCTGCCCGAAGGAGACGTCCCCTTCCACGACGCAATGGTGGTCAGGGAGCTACTGGCGGAGATCGGGAACAAAGGAAGGTAGCGCGAGTCTTGCAGAAGCAGACCAGGAGCGAGGTCATACGCCGGCTAAAGAGCGTAGAAGGCCATGTCAGGGGGGTCGAGAAGATGGTCGAGGAGGACGACGTAACATACGCCGACATCGTCCAGCAGACCAACGCCATCTTCTCGGCCATCAGGCGAATAAACACGGTACTCTTGAAGGATTTCGTCGAGGAGCGGGCCGAAAGGGACGGCGCCTCCGAAGAGCTGATAAGGGACCTGATCAAGGCCATAGACCGGGTGACGAAGTAGGTGTTGCGTGTGAGGCTAAAAGGCTTGGGGGCGGCATGAACCGCATGCATCCTCAGACCCTGCTTTTCGTCCTGCTGGGGACCGTCCCGCTAGTCGTGGCCGGTGCCGGCGTAGCCGCCTTTCTCCTGATGAGGGCGGGATACGGAGTCCTGGTCTGGGCGGTTTCGCCTTTCATGGCTTCACTGCTCATAGTCGCGGCGCTCGCCTTCGTGCTGAGCAGGGCGGCAAGGGCCGGCCGTGGTCGGGACGAGCGCGGGACTTCTGGGGGCCAAAGACGGGGTCGGAATGGTGTATAGTCCGAGACGTATGGAGGATCGCGGGAGACAACAGGACGATCTCGAGGAGAACGTCGGCGAGCTCGAGAAGCTCACCGACTCTCTCGACGACGTGCCCGAAGATGAGCTGGTGGGCGCCCTCAACGAGGCCGTGGGGCTCTTGGCCGAGATCAATTCAGACATCGAAGGCAGGCTAAACACAGCAGGAGACGAGTCGCGCGAGATCGGCGATCTCCTCGGGCAGGTAGACTTCGGGCCCTTCGACGAGGCCATGGAGAATCACGAGCACAGGGAGCGGACTACCGGTGAGCCGGGTACCTGATCTCGCACCACGCATCAGGGACGCGGCGTTCCTGGAAGGGGACTTCGTGCTCTCCAGCGGAGAGCGCAGTTGCTTTTATGTGGACAAGTACCTCTTCTCGACCGAACCGAACCTCCTGCGGGACGTGGCAGACGCGCTGGCGAAGCAGATACCAGAAGGAGTAGGGCGGCTCGCCGGCGTAGAGCTCGGTGCCGTTCCCCTCGTCGTGGCCACGGCCCTCGCCACAGGGTTGCCCTACGTCATCGTCCGCAAGTCCGCAAAAGAGCATGGCAGCTCCGCAGGACGGAGTATCGAAGGCAACCTGGAAACGGGCGAGAGGATAGCCCTCGTCGAGGACGTCGTAACCACGGGTACGCAGGCCGTGCGGGCCGCCAGGAACCTGGTCGGGGCGGGGACCGAAGTCGTGACGATAGTAGCAGTACTCGACCGCAGGGAGGAGAGCGCGGGGCAACTTGGGGGATTTCCTTTCCGGGCTTTGCTTAGAATGGAAGATTTACGGGTAGTTAAACGGAATTGAGACGTTATAGTGTCTCTGGTAAGTTCTTCCGACAAACCGGAGGAAAGAGGAGTGGAAGCGAAGTAGGGAGGAAGACGTGGCGTTAAACAAGACGGCCCTGATAGAGGAGATCGCCGGCAAGGCGAACGCCTCGAAGAGCGACGCCCAGAGGTTCTTCGACGCGTTCACCGAGGTCGTGACGGACAGCCTCAAGAACGGCGAGCAGGTCCAGATCACAGGCTTCGGCAAGTTCTACGTGCAAAAACGCGACGCCAGGCAGGGCATCAACCCGCAGACAAAGCAGAGGATCAACATACCAGCATCCAAGGTGCCCAAGTTCACCGCTGGCAACGCGCTCAAGGATCAGATCAAGTAGCCACCCAAGGTGCTTCCTGGTGCCGCGGGCTTCTCCCCGCGGCGCCTTTCTTTTCGCCCGCGTCTAGATGGTCTGGATCACGATGCAGGCACTGGTAGACGCGTCGCGGCGCAAGGAGAGCGTACTCGTCGCCGGCCTCGACCCCATACCCTCACGTTTCCCGGAGGAACTGCGCATCCTGCCCGAGGCCGAAGCGACCCTAGAGTTCTGCCGGGGCATCCTCGAAGCGGTAGAGCCCTGCGTCGCCGCCGTCAAGCTGCAGGCGGCCTACTTCGAGCGGCTCGGTACCGTCGGGATGGGAATCTATGCCGGCCTGATCGAGGCCGCCAGGGACCTTGGCTTGCCGGCCATAGCGGACGTAAAGCGCGGGGACATCGGCCCCGTGGCCGCTGCCTACGCCGAGGCACACCTCGGCGTCTACGGCGCCACCTGTGTCACTGTAAACCCGTACATGGGAGTGGAGGCGGGGCTCCCGTTCCTCGAAGAGACCCGCAGGCAGGCCCTTGGCGGTGGTGTCTTCATGCTCGTTGCGACCTCGAACCCGTCCTCCCGTGAGGTCCAGGAGTCAACAGAGCCACCGCTCTTCGAGGTCATCGCCAGGATGGTCGCGGAGCTTGGGAGGCCGGCCGGCGACTACCCCGACGCAGGGGCGGTCGTAGGGGCCACCCGCCCCGAGATCGGAGGCCGGGCGAGGGCATTGTTACCCGAAACCCTATTCCTCTCCCCAGGTTACGGGACCCAGGGGGGCGACGCCTCCGGCATACGCCCGCTGCTCGACTGCAACGGCGGCGGAGTCCTCGTCAACAGCAGCCGAAGCATCCTCTACGCCTACGAACGCTCAGCCTCAGACTACAAGGACGCAGCCAGAGAAGCCGCCAGAGAATCGCGGAACGAGTTGCGCCTCGCAGGAGCCCGAATGTAGAGCATGTCAGCACTTCAGCGAGTGCCTGCCAGCGAGGCTCCGTGGCAAACGATATGGTACCTTGTCTACCGCAAAGCAAGCTGCTCCCAACGAAGCTGAAATGCTGACAAGCTGCCTGGCGAAGCCTGGCGGCGTGCTGAAGTGCTGACTTGCGCGGGTTGAGGGAGGGTCGACCCTCCCTCAACCCGCCCACAGGTGTGCTACCGCCAGAACCGTCACGAACACCGTCGCGGCTGTGACCACAACCCCAAGTACCTGTACCATGCTCTCTCTGCTCATCTTCTCCTTCCGCGTGCTCGGGATTGGTTCTCTACTGTTCGTGGAGCGCGCTTTGGCGGCCCTGCTCAGGCTCTTTCGAGAGCGCCTCGTCGATGGCCACCCTGAGGCTCTTTTCGTAGCCTTCGTAGTAGTAGTCCAGAGCGTACACTACCGTACCGTCCTCGATCACGAAAAGTCTGGGCACCCTCTTGACGTTGTACCTGGAGACCAGCTCTCCTGTCGAGTCGAGGAGCATCGTGTAGGGGAGGTTGTCGTCGCCAGGGGCACTGTTGACGTAGACGACAGCGAAGGAGGCTCCATCGTCCTCATACCTCCTGGCAAGGTCCTCGAAACCGGGAGCCGCTTGGTTGGATGACTTGTTCAGGGTGCTCCAGAAAGCGAGCACGTAGACGCCTTGGTCCGAGAGCTCGAAGTCGAGGCCGTCCACGCTCACCACCCCGAATCCGGGGGCACGGTCACCCACGTTCGGGGCTGGCTGGGGCAGCGTGAGCGAGCCTGTGCCGGTCTCGGCGCTGCCGAAGGAACGGTAGAACAACGCAGCGGCCAACACGACGAAGAAGACGATGGCCAGGCGTTTCACGAATCCTCCGAACCAGGTCTGAAGAGGCACACGACACAAAGATTGTATCCGCTACCACGTCCCTTGTCGTAGAGCCGGAATCATCGCAGCCTCTATAGTCCTGTGTTCGAAATGTCGAAAGTGCGGATCGCAAGCCACTTCGTCACGCGACATCGACCTGGTAGAGGGTCTGCCTGGCTCGGCCAGGGCGGGAACCAGGCTCGGCGAGGTCGTCGCGAAGAAGGGTTGCGAAAAGGCCTCGCTCGGGCAGCTGGTGTGGTATACCGTTGAGGGGATTTTAGAGTAGGAGGTAAGTAGGGAGAGGCATGATATTGACCGTCACCCTCAACGCTGCCGTTGCCAGGACGCTGGTCGTTCCCAGCCTGACGCTCGGCCACAGGCACAGGGCGCCTGAGAGCATGACGCTGGCCGGCGGAAAGGGCGTCAACGTGGCCCGGTCCCTAAGGACCCTGGACGTGCCCGTCCTTGCTGCCGGGTTCGCCGGCGGGCGCAACGGCGACGCTATCCGCGACGGCCTCTCCGAGGCGGCCATCCCGTTCGACCTCGTCGAGATAGAGGGATACTCGCGCACCTCGACGGCCATCGTCGACCCGATGGCGGGGACGCAGACCGAGATCAACGAGTACGGCCCCGAAGTAACCCTCGGCGAGACCAAGGAGTTCTCGAGGCGCCTGGAGTACCTGATGGAGTATGCCACGGCCGTCGTCTTCGCCGGCAGCGTGCCGCCGAACCTGGACGAGACCTTCCTCGTTGGTCTGGTACGGCGCGCGAGGGAGCGTGGAATCTACACGGTGGTGGACTCACCGTCATCCGTGCTAAGGGCTGCGCTCAAGGCTAACCCCTCGCTCGTAAGCCCGAACCAGCACGAGGCCGAGAGCGTCGTCGGCTTCGATTTTATCGAGGACGGGGATTTTCCACTCGGCCTCTCCAGGATCGTCGAACTCGGGGCCGCGAACGCCTGTATCACATCGTCCGAGGGCCTCTCCTACCTGAGCACCGATAACGGCACCGTCTCGGCGCGTGCGCCAAGGGTCGAGGCCGTCTCGACGGTAGGGAGCGGCGATGCGTACCTCGCTGGGCTCCTCGCCGGTCTGCTGCACCGTAACCTCGCGCCGTCAGAAGCCGTTCGTCTCGCCGCGGGATGCGCCGCCGCCAACGCCGAGACACTCGGCGCAGGGCTCTTCGAGGCTCGCAGGGCCGAAGAGCTGGCCGACTCCGTGAAGGTCGAGGTTTTCTCACAAAGCCTCGAGGAGAGCAGGACCTAGAGTACTTTCAGGGTCCCGAGAAGACCCCGCTCTCGTGCTAGAATGTTCGGCGGAGATCACTTCCAGAGAGTACGGAGGTTCGAGATAATGGCAGTAGCCGAAGTAACGGACGCGACTTTCGAGAGCGACGTTCTGCGATCGGAGAGGCCCGTCATAGTAGATTTCTGGGCGCCGTGGTGCGTGCCTTGCCGGCGGGTCTCCCCGATCCTCGAAGAGATGTCCGAGTCGCGCCAGGACGTCACTTTCGTCAAGGTCAACGTAGACGACAACCCTCAGGCAGCGATGAACTACAGCATCTCGAGCATTCCGACCATCGCCCGTTTCGAGGAGGGACAGGTCACCCAGCAGGCGATAGGAGCCCTGCCGAAGAACCAGCTATCGGCACAGCTTGGCCTGTAATTGCGAGGAGCAACACTCGCGGTTACAATCTCTGGCGCATAAGTCCCGTGGAGCCGGGTACGCCCGGACGTCGCGCGGGGCGTCGTAGTAAGTCCGAAGTTACGAGGAGGTAAGGGAAATGAAGTTCAAGCCTTTGGGAGAGCGGGCGCTCGTCCAGATCGTCGAGCGCGAGGAGACGACAGCCTCGGGGATAGTCCTGCCTGACACGGCCAAGGAGAAGCCGCAGACGGCCGAGGTCGTCGCCGTCGGCCAGTTCGAGAACGGGGTCAAGGTCAGCGAGGGCGACGTCATCGTCTTCGCCAAGTACTCGGGCACCGAGATCAGCCTCGACGGAGAGGACTATATGATCCTCGACGCTGACGACATCCTGGGGATAGTCGAGAGCTAGGGGAAAGAGCAAGAGTCTGCTCTCCGGAGCGCCGGGCATCCTCACGGGACCCGGCGCTCACGCGTTGGCCGGCTCGAAGACTGAGCGAGGAAAGAGGGGAGACCGGTCGGGTACGTGCGTACGCTGCGTAGGGGAGACAGGGGGCGTGAGGTCGTCGACCTCCAGACCCGCCTGCAGGCTCTTGGCTTTGACCTGGGAAACAGGGGCATAGACGGCGTCTTCAGGGAGAGGACAGAGCTCGCTGTTAGGGCCTTCCAGCAGCAACTTGGGCTCCTCGCTGATGGGCTCGTCGGGCCTATCAGCTGGCGCGAGATCGTGGAGGCCGGCTACAGGCCAGGAGGACGCCTGCTATACCTCAGGCAGCCGCCCTTTAGAGGCGCTGACGTCGTCGAACTCCAGCAGATGCTCGACGACCTTGGGTTCGACCCCGGCGCCGTCAACGGCCTGTTCGACCCACGTACCGTCAGGGCCGTTCGCGACTTCCAGAGGAACGCAGGCCTGCAGGACGACGGGGTGGTCGATGCCACGGTCTTCAAGGTTTTGAACACCTTCGCCGCACAATCCCTCGGAACCCACCAGCTCCCGGACAAGAGCGGAGGGTACTTCACCGATGATCTCTTCTCCGGGTCCATAGTCGTTGACGCCGCCCACGGCGGCAGGGAAACAGGGTACGAGAGCCCGGTCGGGCTCTCCGAGGCAGACTTGAACCTCGCCGTCGCCCAGGAGCTGGCCCAGATCCTGCCTGCTAGAGAAGTCCTCTTGACCAGGAGCGGTGACGAGGAGGTCTCGGCGGCCGACAGAGCCTTCCTCGCCAACTCCTCGGGGGCGAAGATGGTCGTCTCCGTCCACCACGCTTCCCACCCGACCCCGACCGCCTGCGGCACAGCTTCCTTCTACTTCGGGCGGCTCGGCTATGAGTCGCACAGGGGCAGGATGGCTGCCGCCTATCTGCAGCGGTGCATCAGCCAGACTTTAGGTACCCGCGATATCGGGGAGTTCGGTAGATCTTTCGAGATCCTGCGCGAGACGAACATCCCGGCCATAATCCTCGAGCCCCTGCACCTTACCAACGCCGAAGAACTAGACCTCGCCTCCGACCCCTACTATCCCGCAACCGTCGCCGAAGCCATAGCCAGCGCTCTCGAACTCTACGCCGGTCGCGATACGGCTTTCATCGCTGTCTAGGCATCAGCCTGAAACCTATTACCTAGCTGATACAATCAGCCTCACAGTCGGGACGTAGCGCAGCCTGGTAGCGCGCCTCGTTCGGGACGAGGAGGTCGGAGGTTCAAATCCTCTCGTCCCGACTCTTGCAGGTTCCAGGCGTTTTGCTACCAGACTCTGGTATCCAGAAACGTTCGTACACGTCCGAGGAAACGTGAGATTCTGCTCTGAGATTAGAGAGCCTGGTGAAGGTAGGCTGCGGAAAGCTTGTTGCCTGAAGCCTTCAAAGTCCTGTTTCTTCCGCTTCTTCGAGTAGCTGTCCCCAATCGGCGTACAAGCCGTCCAGTGTGCTCTTCAGTTGGCGGTGTTCGGTGAAGACTTCGCGGGAGCGTTTATCGTCGGAGTAGAGCTCTGAGGTGGCCAGCTCCTTTTCGAGGCTGGCCACGCGGCGCTCGGTGGCGTCGATCTCACCCTCTACAGCGACGAGGCGGGTGGCAAGGATGTTCTGCTCTTTGCTCTGGCCCGGCCTGACGCGCTGGCGCTGGCGGCCCTTTCTGCCTTTCGAGTCCTCGTCCAGCCTGAGGTGGGAACGGTAGTAGTCGTAGCCACCGAGGTAGTTCCTAAGCTTCCTGCCTTCAAGGTCCACGACCCTGGTCGCCAGCTTGCGCAGGAAGTAGCGGTCGTGGGAGATGAAAAACATCGTGCCGCTGTACTCGAGCAGCGAATCTTCCAGGGCCTCGCGGGCAGGGATGTCGAGGTTGTTGGTAGGCTCGTCGAGCAGCAGGAGGTTCGCACCGCTCACTACTATCTCGGCCAGGCTCAGACGGTTCCTCTCGCCGCCGGAGAGAGATCTCACTCTCTTGAAGACGTCGTCGCCGGAGAACAGGAAGGCGCCGAGAAGGTCGCGGGCCTCGGGGGCGTCGAACCCCGTCGCGTCCATCGCCTCCCCAAGGACGGTCTTGGAGTCGTCGAGGCGGGCTAACTGCTGGTCCTGGTAGGCGAGCCTTACGTTGTTGCCTGGCCTGACCATGCCTCTCTGGGGAGAGAGTTCTCCTGTAGCGAGGCGCATGATCGTGCTCTTCCCTGTCCCGTTGGGACCGAGCAAGGCAACCCTCTCCCCGCGCTCGATAACGAGGTCCAGGCCTTCCAGGAGCGGCTCGTCGGCGTCCTCGTGGGCGTAGCGCACGTTCTCCATCTCGAGCACGACGCGCCCGGCCCGCGCGGTCTGCCCGCCGAGGTCGAGCCTTACGTTCTTCGATGATCTCCTCGGATCCTCTATCTTCTCCATACTGTCGAGGAGCTTCTGCTTGCTCCTGGCCTGGCTGGCCTTACTCGCCTTAGCCCTGTTTTTCTCGACGAATCGTTCGAGTTGCGCCCTGCGTTCGGCGTTGGCCTTCGCTTTGCGGGCGAGTTGCTCCTCGCGGGCCCGTTTCTCGGCCACGTACTTGCTGTAGTTGCCTGGGTAGCGGGTCAAACGGCCATCCTCGAGCTCCAGCATCGAACCGGCGACGGCGTCGAGGAAGTAGCGGTCGTGGGAGACGACGATGACGGCGCTCCTCGCCCCCTTGACGAAGCTCTCGAGCCACTCTATGGCGCGCAGATCGAGGTGGTTGGTCGGCTCGTCGAGGAGGATGAGGTCAGGCTCCTCCATAAGCAATCTGGCCAGGGCGATGCGGCCCTGCTCTCCGCCCGAGAAAGAGCCCACGGGACGCTTCCAGTCCTCGGGGGCGAACCCAAGTGAAGAGATGGTCGAGGCCGCCCGCGCGCGGTACTCGTAGCCGCCGTCCCGCTCGAACTCGCTCTGAAACTTGCCATATCGTTCCATGAGGGCGTTCGAGGGGTCCTCGGAGAGACGTGTACCAAGCTCCTCCAACTGCCTCTCGCGGGCCATCAGGGGCTCGAAGGCGGAGATGATCTCTTGTTGCAGAGAGAGGGCGCCCCGTTCTCCGGCGTAGAGTTTTTGGGCCGTCATCCCGACCTTCGCGCCGCCAGGATGCTCGACCGAGCCCGAGTCGGGTTCCGAGTGTCCGGCCAGTATATCGAGGAGGGTCGTCTTCCCAGCGCCGTTGCGTCCGACGAGCCCGATCTTCTCCCCGGCCTCCACCGAGAGCGTCGCGCCAGAGAGGACCTTCAGGTCTCCACCATGGTACTTTACGATGTCACTTGCGACAATTACCTTCATGCAGAGATTATACAAAGGTGACCCCCTGACGCCGGGAGAGCGAGAGGAGCTCGAAGACGACCTCATCGCCTTCTGCGACCGCGAGCTCGACCTGCTCGGGAACATCAGGGACCTCGACGTACTCTACGCAGGAGGCTCCTCACCGCTCTGGATCGAGGGCCTCAGCCAGCGGATAGGAGAAGGCGGTAGCGTCACCGCAATCGACATGGACGCTGAACGTGTCGATGAGACGCAAGCTTCTATTGGCGAGGCGGGATTCGTAGCCCCAGTCCTTATTCTCGCAGGAGACGTCTTCGGGTTGTCGTTCGCCTCGGGAACCTTCGACCTCGTCTACTCCTCCGGCCTCTTCCACGAGCTGGACGTAAAGGAGAGGACGGCGGAAGATGCGCTCGCAGCGCTTTGCTCTGTGGCTCGACCCGGCGGTAGGGTGGCGACGGGCGACTTCGTCGATTCCGAGGAAGCAGTCCAGCTCGAAGACGAGAGGCTGGAGGCGGAGTTGAGACGTGAGGCTTACGCAAGCCAGCCCTACGGGATCGGGGCGCCAGAAGGTCTCGTGGGCTTACACAATGAGCTTCTCACGAACCTGCGGTGGCAAGTATTTCCACCACAACGAATCCGTCACCTCGGAAAGCTGGTCCTGGCCGAAGACGAACCTACAGAGTTGTCCTCGCTGCCGCCGGCGACAGCGCGGCGAATACGCGAAAGCCTCGATGCCATGCGCACCCGGATTCTGGGCGAGGGCTACACACGTCCTGCGACCGTGTACATCGAAGGTCTGGTGCAGAGTGCTTAGTTCTCGAAGATCACCCAAATGGGGGATGCGCCGGTTCCGTACGGGTATCATCATTAGTCCGATGAGAAACCTATGTCGTGCCAAAGCGTGGAGGATCGCATGACCCTCATCGGATTGAGTTCCGTAGAGAAGTTCTACGGAGGCCGGGCCGTGCTGCGGGATTTGTCTATGAACGTGAACGCGGGGGCGAGGATCGGGCTCGTCGGTGCAAATGGCGCTGGCAAGTCCACAGTGCTTCGCATCCTCGCAGGAACGGAGGATGTCGATGGGGGGGAGGTGATCCGGCGCCGCGGTCTGAGCGTCGCATCTTTGCCCCAGTATGTCGAGGGTGATGCGCGCACGCCGATGGAGGTCGTACGCGCGGCGCGGCCCGAGATCTCGGAGCTCCAGGGGGAGCTTCGAGTCTGCGAGGAACAGCTCGGCTCGCCAGGGGTGACGGCCGACCTGCGCCGGATGCAGCGGGTGCTCGAGCGTCAGGAGAGGCTCTTTCGCCGCTTCACGGAGCTCGGCGGGCCAGGCTTCGAGGGCGAGTCACGCGGCTACCTGGGGTCGCTTGGTCTTGGTGACGGCGACATCGATCGTCCTATGAGGGATCTTAGCGGCGGGCAGCGCAAACTGGCAGTCCTGGCTTCCTGTCTGGCGGGGTGTCCAAACGTCTTGCTCCTCGACGAACCAGAAGCCCACCTCGACGCCGGGCGCAGGGAGCTCTTGGAGGCGATCGTCCGCACGTTCGATGGTGCCGTCGTCATCGTCTCCCACGACCGCTACATGCTCGACGAGACGGTGGAGGAGATCGCCGAGCTCGAAAACGGGAGGATCATATCCTGGCCAGGCAACTATTCGGCTTATACCGTGGCGCGTGAACTCAAGCTCAAACGACAGCAGCAACTCTACGTCTCGCAGCAGAAGGAGATAGCGCGACTCGAAGAGGCGATCCGGCGCTTCAAGCTCTGGGCCAGCATGGTCGTATTCGAACGTCACATCAAGCAGGCCCGCAACAAACAGCGCCAGATCGACCGCATGGACAAGGTCGAACGCCCCGTGCTGGAGCGGCGCAAGATAGGGCTGGAGCTCCGCGGCAGGGTAAGGGGTGGCAGGAAGGTGATCGAACTCCAGGACGTAGGTGTTGCCTTCGACGAATTTCCGGTCCTCATTGGAGTAGATCTTACCGTCTCGCGCGGCGAGCGCCTCGGGATAATCGGGCCGAACGGCGCTGGCAAGAGCGTGCTCGCGAAGCTCCTCGCCGGCGTCATCCCCCCGACGGAAGGCGAGCGCTGGGCAGGCCCATCTATAGACATCGGTTACCTCGCCCAGAACGACGAACCGCCACCCGGCGCCTCACCGCTAGGGCTCGTGAGGGACGCCAGGCCAATGTACGAGGGCGAGGCCGTGAAGTTGCTCGGGCGATTCCTGTTCCGCTACGAGCAGGTCAGGGCGCCTGTGACATCACTGAGCGGAGGAGAGCGCACCCGGCTACAACTGCTCCTGATCATGCTACGAGAACCGAACTGCCTCGTCCTCGATGAGCCGACAAACCACCTCGACATAGACTCGCTGGAGATCCTCGAAGCCGAACTCGAACGGTTCCCCGGCACAGTGATCTTCGTCTCGCACGACCGCTACTTCCTCGACCGTATCGCCGACGGCATAGTCGAAGTCAGCGAAGGCGAAGTGCACCGCCACACAGGAGGCTACAGCGACTGGCGAAGAACAGCGTTTCAGCACGCTGCCTACGGCAGCTAGTCAGCACGCTTCCGGCCTTTCAGGCCCTCGCTCGTCAGCATGTAAGCTTCTCCCGTTCCGGCCTCGCCCGGCTGCGCACGAAGAACCGCTGCCCGCGACCGTTGGGTTTGATGCTCGTGGTGGCTTCCTCAGAGGAGTTGCTGAAGTGCTGAGAGCCGCCGATCGGAGGGAGGCGGCGTGCTGACAAGCGAAGGCCAAAGGCCCGAGCGTGCTGACTAGCCGCCGACAGGCGGCGGGCTTTCCAAGACTATCGTGACGGGGCCGTCGTTGACGAGCGATACGTCCATCATCGCGCCGAAGCGGCCTGTCTCGACCTGGTCCACGCCCGCTGCGCGGAGCCGTTCGCAGAAGTAGTCTAAGAGGCGTGTGGCTTCTTCGGGCGGGGCCGCTCCGACGAAGCTGGGACGCCTTCCTTTGCGTGTGTCCGCGAGGAGGGTGAATTGAGAGACGGCGAGGATGGCCCCTCCCACGTCTCTGACGCTGCGGTTCATCTTCTCTCGTTCGTCGGCCATGATTCTCAGTCCCGCTATCTTCTCGGCCAGCCAGTCCGCTTCTGGTTCGCCGTCTCCGTCGGCGACGCCGACCAGCAACAGGAGGCCGGGGCCTATGCCGGAGATCTTCTCTCCAGCGACCGTAACGGATGCTTCTTTGACGCGCTGGAGGACTATGCGCAAGGTCTCTAGAGTGGTTGGCGGCCTGCGTAGCCTGAGTCGAGGTCGTGCCAGTACTCCACGCTCTCTTCCGGCGGGTGCCAGCAGAGGAAGACGACGCGTCCCTCGCGCTCGTGCGGGAAGTCGAGCAGGCCGATGTCCAGGTCTTTGAGGACGACGCCTAGCTCCCTGATTCGCTCTATCGCCAGATAGAGGTTGTATGCTTCGACGCCGTACTCAGAGCCTGCCTTCCCGCCGCCGTTCCCTGGCGCAGCTTCCAGGATGGGCTCCATGTGAGGGGCTCTCTCGCGCAGCGCGTCGCGGTGGAGCGCTACTTCGTCCAGGATCGCACGCAAGCTGGGTAGGAGGGCGTTCGCTTCTTCGACGGTGAAGAGCCTCTGGAAGGTGGGGTCCACTTCTGGGGAAGGCTAGCGGCCTATGGCCAGGCGGTCTGCGAGCATGTCGGGGAGGCCAGCGGCCCGTATCTTGGCCTGAGCCTTCCTTATGTCATATTCGACAAAGCGATAGAGCACGCTCTTGCCGTCGGCGATCACGTACGAGGCGAACGTATCCCCATCGCGCGGCTGGCCCACAGAGCCGGGGTTCACCAGGTAGGGGCCGCCGGAGTGGAGATCCAGGGTGTGTCCCCCTGACATCGCGCCGTTCGGAGAAGGCGCTACGGCCTTGACGTGCGTGTGGCCGAAATAGCAGATCGGGACGTCAGGGTACTCGTTCTTCAACATCGCGAGGTTGTCCTGCGCGGAGATCTTGTTGATTATGTACTCATCGGGATCCCGTACAGAGCCGTGGACGAAGAGCGCCTCCCCGGTCCGCATCATGCGCGGCCTCGTACGCAGGAACTCGGCGTTCTCCTCGCCCAGGTGTTTCCGCGTCCACAGCACGGCCGCAGCGGCCGTCGGGTTGAACCAGTTCAGGTCTGTGTCGAGGTCGGTAACGGCGAGGTCGTGGTTGCCCGAGATCGTCGGCATCCCCAGAGAGCGCACGATGTCGCAGCACTCGTCCGGGTTCGCCCCGTAGCCGATGACGTCGCCGAGGCAGAAGATAGTCTCTACGTCCTCGGGCACGTCGTCAAGGACGGCTTCGAGGGCCTCGAGGTTGCCGTGGATGTCCGAGATCACCGCATACATATTAGAGTGCGGCGTAGTTTATACGTTGGGTGAGTGATTTCAATCGCCCCTTCCCGACCGTCCGTTGAAGCGCCGCGGGCGTTAAGGTAACATCCCCTGGCGGTTCCCACTCTTGCGCGGGCCTGTAGCTCAGGGGATAGAGCAACGGTTTCCGGGGCCGTGTGTCGCAGGTTCGAATCCTGCCAGGCCCGCTGTTCTTACTCACACGGTACAATCCGCTCCTGTGTTTGATCTCAAGGACAGGGCAGCGGTGGCGACGGAGGTCTCGCTGGTCCTGGCTGCGACCTTCTGGGGCCTGAACTTCGCCGCGACGAAGTATGCCGCCGCGACGATCTCACCCCTGATCCTCGTCGCCCTGCGGTTTACGGTCGGTGGCCTGTTGTTACTGCTCGTTCTACGGCTCCTCGAACCCAAGAGCAGGCTCCGACGGGGCGACATGCTCCCGATGGCCGCACTGGGTTGCTTCGGGGTGGCCACAGCCCAGATGGGTTTCACGTTCGGAGTTAGCCTCTCCAGTGCCGGCAGCACGGGCCTTATCTTCGCGACGGCACCGGTGTGGGGGTTGCTCCTGGGGGCGACCCTCGGTCTCGAACGGCCCACGGGGAAGGGTGTGCTCGGCGTCGGGCTCTCCATCTTGGGGGTGGCCCTGGTCGTCCTGGACGGGCTGACGTCAAAGAACGCCAGCCTCGTCGGGGACTTGCTGGTACTGGTCGCTGCTTTCTGCGTGGGCGCCTACGCGGTTCTCTCGATGCCACTGCTGGAGCGCCACACCCCGCTCGCGGTCGCGACTTATCCTGTCTTGTTCGGGACCCCCTTCCTGCTGCTCATCTCCTCCCCACAGATGCTGAGTCTGCAGTGGGGGAGCGTGGGAGCAGGGCCCTGGGCCGCAGTCGCCTACTCTGCCGTCTTCGCCACCGCCTTCGCGTTCGCGGCTTGGCAGAGGGGGATCAGCCGCATCGGGGCTAACAGGGTGCTCGTCTACCAGTACCTCATCACCGTCGTCGGGGTCACCTCGGGTATCGTGTTCTTCGGCGAGACGCTGGGGATCCATAAGATCGTAGGCGGAGTCGTGATCCTACTCGGCGTCTACCTGGCCCGCAGGCAGTAGAGAAGGCTTCAGATATCAGCGCCATCTGACTTTGATGTTCTCCGGCTCGAGTGCACGCTTTTGGTTGGTGACGGAGATGGTGCGCTCTTGTCCTGGCTCGAGGTCGAGGTAGTTGTCCGAGAAGCGGGTGGCCTCGTCAGGGACTTTGAGATGGACGAAGTAGGCGTATGCAGGCGCCTCGAGATGTATTCGTAGTTCGTGCTCTCCGGTCGGGGTGATATCTATGCGTGGCTCGACGAGGTCTCTCCTCAGGTCTTTGATGGCCGCAAAGAAGTGGCGGTCGTAAGGGAAGCGATTATGGTCCGAACTCACCGAGAAGTAGCGGTAGGGTGCGCCGGATGCCCTGGCAGCGTCCCAGCTGGCGACGGGGAGACTGATGTTTGTCCCTAGGTCCCACTGCGTTCGGCGGAACGAGCCGTTCGCCATTGCGGCGATTCCTCGGAGAGCTGCATGAGTTCGATCTCGTTTCCGTCAGGGTCCCACGTCCACGCCTGCCAGTTGCCGTCGCGGCCGAGCGCAGGCTCGCGGTCTATGGGCGCGCCGTTCTCCCGCAGGTGCTCGACGGCCGCGTGCAGGTCATCGGTCAGCAAACAAATGTGCATAAAGCTCTGCACCCTGTCCGGATCGGGGGACGGTCCGCCAGGAAACACCTCTATAAACCGGTCGCCAGAGACGTGAAGGTACACGAGCATCAGCGAGCCATCGTCGTTGCGCAACCGGAAGGCCTCGTCGATGCCGAGCATCGTGTAGAAGCCGATGGTCTCATCTACGTCGTGCGCCGCGAAGGCGGGGTGTCCGAGGTCGGTGATCATGTATCAAGCTCCTTTCAGTGCAGCAGGCTGGCGATGTCTTCGGCGAATCGGACTTCGGAGTCGTCAGCGGGCTCGTAGCCTATAATCTTCCTTGCGTTCGTAATGCTCCAGAACTTTCTGGCGTTGTCCGAGACGCCGTAGAAGATGTGGAAAGGGACGCCGTGTTCGTCTTCGATGTCCGGCGTCTCCACGGACTTGCAGAAGAGCTGCTGCATGTCGCGCTCGCTGATGTAGCCTGCGAGCTCGCGGACGTAGCGTTCGGGCGGCTCGTTCTCGAAGAGGCTAGCGTCGATCTCGCGCGGCACGACTATCCGGATCTGGACCACCTCCAGCTTCCGTCCCAGGCTGCCGCAGGCGTAGAGGAAGCCGAGCGGCTCGTAGGCCGCCTTGGCCCAGCCGTAGAAGCTGTCCGGCCGCGGGTAGTCCTCGGGGCCGACGCGGTCTCTCAGTCCGGCGTAGTAAGGCTGCTCGTACCACTTCGCGGCCTGGTTGGTGCTGGCCGCGACCACCCGCCCAACGCCCTGCTCCAGCGCGAGCCTGTAGACGCGCTGCATCATGTCCACGTTGCGCCGCTCACCTCTGTAGAGCGTCTCGGGATCGTCGCCTTCCGGCTTGAGGTGCCCACAATGGACCACCACGTCCGCGTCCGAGAACAAGGGCTCCAGCGTGGAATCTTCGTCCGAGAGCAGGTCGAAGGCTTCGACCCCTTCGACGCCGTTGCCCGAAGAGCCAGCCTCCTTGACATCGATGAGCCTCAGGTCGTAGCGCTCTCTGAAGGCTGGCAAGAGCTGGCCTGCTATGTAGCCTGTGGCGCCTGTCAGGAGGACGCGCCGGCGCCCTTGCCTGTGCGCATCGCCCGTTTCGTAGAGGGCCAAGAGTCTTCTCCCAGGTCGGGGTCTGTCCCCCTTATCTACTCACAATCGCAGGTTTCGTGCACTGCGGGGCGCTGTCAGGGGCCGTGCCAACCGGTGTAGAATATTCCTGCTGATAAGCGAGGGGATAGGGAGATGGGCCGTGGACGCCTACCCGATGAAGTTGAGTTACCACGTGCGCGATTATTACTTCGGGGAGCGTTTGATCCCCGAGATGCTCGGCAAGAGTGACGCGCCCGAGGGCGTAGTGGCAGAGACCTGGGAGATCAGCGACTACCGTGAGACAGTAGGGAAAATCGCCAACGGTCCCTACGCGGGGCGCACGCTCCACGAGCTCGTCGAGGAGTTCCCTGACGAGCTCGTGGGGGAAGGCTGGCGTGGGCCGCATTTCCCGCTCCTGATCAAACTCCTCGACGCCTCCAACATGCTGCCCGTCCACCTGCACGCCGACGACGCGACCGCAATGGAGAAGCACGGCGAGCCCCACGGCAAGACGGAGGCCTGGCACATCCTGTGGGCGGCCGAAGGCGCTACGATACTCGCCGGGGTCGAGAACGACCTCTCGCGAGAGAAGCTCATCGATGCGTTCAAGGCCCAAGACTACGACGCTGTCATGCCGCGCCACGAGATACGGGCCGGTGATACCGTTTACGTGCCTGGTGGAATCCTGCACACCTTCGGGCCTGACACCCTGATCCTGGAGGTCCAACAGACCTCGGACCTGGGCCAGTTCGTCATGCCCTTCGACCTCTACGGCAACCGTCTGGACGAGGAGGAATGGGACGCCAACATTCAAGCCACCCTCGACGAACTGAAGACTGACTACCTGCCCCGTCCGAACCCTGGACTCGTGGTCGAGGACGCCACCAACAGGCGCGACCTTTGCTGCGCCGGCCCACACTTCGCCCTCGAACGCTGGATGCTCGCGGAGACCCACACGGAGCCTTCGCACCCGCGGCGCTTCCTCACGCTCTCGAACGTCGGCGAAGGGCCGGTGGAGCTAGCTTACGAAGGCGGTTCCGAGACGCTCGGACGCGCCGAGAGCTGCGTCTTGCCCTCCGCGATAGGAGAGGTTAGGGTGGGGACCGGGGAGGCCAGCCTGGTGGCTTGCTACGTCCCCGACCTCGAACGCGACGTCATAGGGCCCCTGCGGGAGGCGGGGTACTCGGATGGGGAGATAAAGGCTCTAGGCGAAGTAGGGATCTAGACGGTTGAGAACTAGCTGCAGGGTCGGGAGGAAGTCTTGGGGAAGATAGTCGCGTTGGGCGAGGTCGTCTCGGATATCTACAGGGGGGAGGAGATGTCCGCGGTCGAGCTCGGGTTCGTCGCCCGGCCTGGGGGCGCGCCGGCGAACGTCGCCGTCGCAGCTTGTCGCCTCGGCTCAGGGGCCGCCTTCATTGGCAGCGTCGGGGAGGATCTCTTCGGAGACTTCATCCTGCGGGCCCTCGAGTCCGAGGGCGTGGACACCTCCGGTGTCGGCCGCCAGAGTCCGCCGACCCGCACCTCGCTGGCCTTTGTGGAGATAGGCGCCGACGGGGACCGCGAGTTCACGTTCTATCGGTCTAGCCCTGCCGCCGACGAGCTGCTCTCGCCTGAGGACGTTGCGGAGGATCTCGTCTCCGGGGCGTCTTTCGTGAACTTCGGCAGCATCCCCCTCATCCGCGAGCCCGTCCGCTCGGCGACCCACCGCATCGCGGAGCTGGCGCGCAAATTCGAAGTCCCCGTGGCCTTCGACGTCAACTTTCGTGAGCACCTGTGGGAGAGTGCCGAGGCCGCAAGGGAAGCCGTGGACCCGCTCCTTGATCTATCCACCATCGTCAAACTGGGCGACGACGAGCTCTCACCTTTGCTCGGCACCGATGACGTCGAGGAGGCCGCAGGGATGCTGCTGGATCGCGGCGTCTCCCTGGTGCTAGTAAGCAAGGGACCCGAAGGCGCGTTCTACGCCACCAGCGAGTTCAGCGGTGAAGCGCCCCCGTTCGACGTCGGTGAGATCGTGGACGCCACCGGCGCCGGAGACGCTTTCCTCGCCGCCGCGCTCGTCCACCTTTCAGGCAAACCGTTAGAAGAAAACCGGGTGCGCGAGGCGACCCTCAGGGGCTGCGCCGCGGGCGCCCTAGCCTGCAACGACTACGGCGCCATGCGCGCCTTGCCAACGAAGGAAGACCTCGAACAGTTCATGGAGACCAATTGACAGTCAGCGAAGGCCTGCGCACGCGAAAGCTGAAATGCTGACTAGCTGAAGTGCTGACATGCAGCGGTTTGCGAAGCAAATCGCCCCTAGCGTCGCACCCGGCTGACCTCGACGGGCACGTCCACGAGTTCAGCGAGTTGCAGGGCGAGCGGCTCGAGCGAAGGCAACTCCGTGGCGACGTGTCCTGCATCTATCACGGTCAGTCCAAGCGACTCAGCGAGCAACGCGTCGTGGTAGTCGACGTCCCCTGTCACGAAGGCATGCGCGCCCGAGACGGCCACTTCGGGGACAAAGGAACCGCCCGATCCCCCAAGAACAGCGACGGTCTCTATCCTTCGCCCCTGGTCTGCGACGAGGTGTGAAGGGAAGCCCAACGACTCCGAGACGTGTTCGCGCAACTCATCAGCAGTGAGCTGCTCCGGCAGAGTCCCGAGCCTTCCGTAGCCGTGACCTTCGGGAGATCCCTCGACAGGGTAGACGTCAAGCGCCACCTCCTCGTAAGGATGTGCAGCGGTGGCGGCGTCTATGGCACGGTCTACGGCGTGGGCAGAGACGACGGTCTCGATACGTACCTCCTCGACCTCCTCCAGCCGGCCCTTTTCTCCGCGGTAGGGATTCGCGTCATCCCCACCGCGGAAGGTACCAGTGCCCTGCGTCATGAAAGTGCATTCTGTGTAGTCCCCGATCACACCCGCACCAGCTCCCGCGAGCGCCTGGGCCACGGCGTCCACATTCTCCTCAGGAACGAAGACCACGAGCTTCCGCAGGGCTCCTCTCGGCGAGAGTACACGCAGCGGACCGCTAAGACCGAGCGCCCCTGCCAGGGCGACAGAGACGCCTGCGGGGGCGGCGTCGTAGCTCGTATGTGCGGCGTAGACTGCGAGACCGTTACGGATTGCCCTGGCCAGGAGGTCTCCGGGATAGGCTGAGACCACTACAGACGTGAGTGGGCCGAAGACAAGCGGGTGGTGGAAGAGCAGGAAATCTGCTCCCCTCTCCTCTGCCTCCTCGAAGACCTCGGCAAGCGGCGTAAGCGCGACCAGGACCCTGGCTACCTGTGCCGCCGGGTCGCCGACCTGCAGACCGCAATTGTCCCACTCTTCGGCCATGGGTAATGGGGCTATCCGTTCGACCGCTTCCGCTATCTGTGCCACGTGTACCAAGGTTCTGGCATTGTACAATCCCCGGACCGTGAACCGCATCAGGCTGGCCGAACTCGTCTCAGCGGCAACCCGCCTGCCGCTCATCGCCGTTCCGCTCTTCCTGGCGGTCGGAGTCGAGGCAGCCGGGCTACGGGGCCTGCTGTGGGCCGTCTTCTGCATCTTCCTGACGAGCGGACTCTCGCTCCTCTACCTCGTCTACCTCACCCGCTCGGGGAAAGTCAGTGACCCGCGAGCCATCCCGCGAATCGAGCGGGTAGGGCCCTTGCGTGTCGTCGCGGCGCTGCATGCAATGGCGTTCGTGATCGTCTCGCTTCTCGGCGGACCGGCGGAGCTCGGGGCCGCGCTTCTCTCCTACACTCTGGCCACGCTTGGCTTCGTCCTGATCACACCTGTAAGCAACCTGTCCCTCCATGCGGCCGGTGTCTCCGGCGCCGCCGTCTGCCTGGTTTATGTTTTCGGCGCGTCGGGTTTGCCGGCATTCTTGCTCCTGCCCGCCGTGTTCTGGGCCAGGCTCGCGCTGGGTCGCCACACGCCGGTCGAATTGGCGCTCGGCGCCATCGTCGGGGGCGGGGGGACCTGGGTCGCCTTCCACCTCATCGGCTGATAGGCCAAGGCATCAGGTCACAGGCTACAGGAATTCCCTGGGAACATTGCCTGCAGAGGCGAGGACATGGAACATTGTACGGGAAGTTCGAGGGCGGCTTATCCGGTAGGCTGCCAGAGAGTGTAGATGTACGACGGAGGGAGATCAGATGCCAACAGAAGATCCCGGGTCCCAGAAGCTGCCGAGGTTACTCTCTGTACCTGGGCTCATGGCCGTAGCCATCTTCGGGATCCTGGTTATCGTGATGTCGCGGCTGTTCGGTCCCGAGAACATCCTGAGGGAGGTCGTCACGGAGTTGCTGGCCAGCTTCGGCAGCACGATCCTGTTGATCGCCATCTTCGGGTTCTTCTTCAGAACAGGCCTGCAGCGCTTGCTTCGCTGGGCACCCGGCGGGCAGACCTTCGAGGAATCTGCGGAACGCCTGAGTGAGTTTTTGCAAGACTTCGACCAGCGAGGGAGGGAGTCTTCCGACTTTCAGGACGGAAAGAAGCTGGACCGGATCGAAGAAGGAGTCAGGGCCCTGACCGAAGACGAAGTACCCCGGCTGAAGAATGAGCTACAGGAACTGCGGAAGAATCTGAAAGACCCTGGATACATGAAGGAAGATGAAACCTTCGAGTGAGGCTGTCTACCAAGTACCAAAGCGATTTGTCATCCGCTCTCTACACGGAAGGTCGTGTCGTCGTATTTCCAGTCGGGAACGCCTAAGGGAGAAGACCGGGGATCCCACTAGGATCCCCGGTCCCCGCAAAGAACTTGACAACAAAGTTACGACCTGCCCCTGATGGTGAGGCGGTTGGCCTGTGCTTGACGACCGACCAGCAGTTCGGCCCAGGGGACCGCCGAATGACGCCCGGACCAAACGCCGGCAGCACCCCGGACGGGATGTGCGCTCATCGCACCCGCGGCGCCGGTCGCCACCACCCGGCCGTCGGTCGCGACGATGACCCAGAGCTTCGTGATCCAAGCGAGCGCCCCGACGACGAGAAGCGCCCCCGCGGCGGCGATCCACAGCTTCCAAGGCCGCGACATGGGATCTCCTCCTTAGAAGCCGGCGTTTGCCGCAGCAAGGTAACACACCTCGCGGCCGCGCGCATCCCGCAATTGGGGGATCTTTGAGGCTCTCCCGCGGGGACCCGCCCGCGGCTCCAAACAGGACCCACCCCCATTAACGATAGCCTATGTGGGGGAGGCGCCAACCTTCGCCACGTGGCATCATGCCGATGATGGAAAGAGCTGGTCCACTTCGGCACGAGGGTCGGGAAAGGAGAAGCTGGCCATGAGCGAACTAGAAAACACGGGGCTGGTGCAACAAGCCTACGACTACTTTCTGAGCGGAGATATCCCGGCAGTGCTCGAGTTGCTTTCCGAGGATGTCGAGTGGGTTGTCCCCGAAGTAGGGGGAGTGCCGGGCAGGGGCAATTGGCATGGGCGTGAGCAAGTAGGACAGTTCTTTCAGACCCTGGACGACACGCAAGGGGCTCGGCAATTCGAGCCAAGAGAATTCGTAGCCCAACATGATAAGGTTGTGACGCTGGGTCACTATGTTTGGCATGTCAGGTCCACTGGTCGGGAGTGGGAGAGCGATTTCGTCCACGTGTTCAGTGTGCGTGATGGGAAGATCACGAGGTTCCAAGAATATACGGATACCGCAGTCTTGGCCGAGGCTTTTCACGAAGGCTGAGTAGAGTACCCTCGTATCGCGGTTGTGTCCCAGCCGGGGCCTAACACGGCCCTGGCCCTTCTTTTGCCCTTATTCACCCGAGTGACGCATCCCGATGCGTTAGTCAAGCCGCTTGTGAAGACCGCTCACGGTAGATTTCTCCGTCGCGCAGCATCGCCCAGAGGACGTTCACGCGTCTGCGGGCGAGGGCGATCACGGCTTGGTGGTGGCCTTTGCCCTCGGCCCTCTTCTTTCTGTAGAAATCCTCGCTTCTCTGGTGATGGCAGATGCAACTGAAGGCGGAGCGGTACAGGAGCCGCTTCAGGACCTTGTTGCCACGCCTCGCCCTGCGCTGATGGCTCGACGCGCCGGATGCTCTTTGCACCGGGGCGATCCCCGCCGCTGCGGCCAAGGAGTCGGCGGAAGCGAACCTCCCGAGATTCCCTACCCCGGCCAGGAACTCGGCCGTGAAAACCACGCCCATGCCCGGCAGGCTCCTTACGATCTCCGACTCGGGGATCGCGGCAAGCAACTCCTCCAGACGACGGTCTAGCTCGGCGATCCTCTCCCTGGTCCTGAGCATCTCGGAGGCGAGCTCCGCGGCGAGCGCAGACTTGGCCTCGGCGGCGGGTAGCTCGCGGCGCTGGGCCTTGGCGGCCACGACGACTCTCCTGGCGACGTCTTGAGCCTTGCGCACGCCCTTGGCCTTCAACCACCGGTGCAGGTGGGCCTCCCCCAGCCTGCGGGCCCCGGTGGGCGTGGCGAGCTTGGTCACGAGCACCAGGGCACCCTCCCGCTCAAGGTCGAGCGCCGCCTCGAGGCCAGGGAACACGCTTAGCAGGACCTCCCTGAGCCGTGCGGCGCGTCGAGTCTGGTCTTGGAGCAGGTCCCTGCGGTGGGCGACGAGCACCCGCATCTCGGCCAGCACCCCGTTTCTGGGACGGATCTCCTGCAGGGCTCCCCGCCGAAGCCTCAACTGCTCGGCGATTCACGCGGGCGTCCCTCGCGTCGCTCTTGGACTCGCCTGGGTAGGCGTCGCGAGTCCTATTCACGGCGATGCCGGGGACGTGGAAGAGCTTCTCCGCGCGCTCGACGAGGATCGCTTCCAGGAGCGTCGCCGACCCGCCCATCAGATCGATGCCCACGATGCGATCCTCGCCCAAAGCCTCAATCTCCAAGCAGACGGCCTCCAGGTCCTCTTCCGAGGCTTCGACCCTGCGCGAGAGAACCTCTTCGCCATCTTCGTCCAGCACGCAAACCCAGTGGAACGCCTTGCCCACGTCGAAGCCTATCCAGTGCATTCGCCCCGCCTCCTTCTTCGTCCGTCTCTTCCCTTCGCCTTTCGGGTTCCCCCGCCGTCAGAGCCCTACGGAGCGATTGGTCGCCTATCCCGATCAGCGGTCTGGAGGTTCCTGTGGCGGACCGGGTGGCCATGCGTCAAGAGCCCTCTGGGGGCGGTCCTATGTGAGCCATGCCCGATCCGCCGGGCCGCCACGGTACTCTACTCCCGCGGCACACCTAAAGGGTAGGGCTCCTATGGTCAAGCGGCGCTGCTCCCGGAGGCGATGCGGAGCGCGTCTTCTGGTCCCGTCGGCGAGGAACGGGCGCCGCAAGAGATCAGCACACGGTAGACCTCGCGAGCGACGTATCGCTTTAGGCACCGTAGGATCTCTCGCTTGCTCTTGCCCTCCACGGTTCGCCTGGCCACGTACTCGCGGGTGCGACGATCTCAGCGCATCCGAGCCAGGCAGACCATGTACAGCGCACGGTTGGCCTCCCAGTTGCCACCGCGGTTGAGGCGGTGCCTCACCACTTTGCCGGAGGAGGCTTCGATGGGTGAGACACCACACAGACTGGCGAAGGAGGCCTCGCTCTCCAACCTCCGGGGGTTGTCCCCGGCTACGATCAACAGTGTCGCGGCGTTGTGGGTACCGATGCCCGGCAAAGAGATCAGCTCCGGGGCGGCTTGCGCCACCAGCCGGTCTAGGTGCGCGTCTAGCTCGGCTATCTCCTCTGAGAGAGCATCGTGGCGGCGGGCACCGAACGGAGCGTGAACTTGGTCGCAGACGTCACGTCACCAGGACCATCCGCGAGGCGGAAGCGCGCAGCCACCGAGACGAGCTCCTTCGTCGAGAGTGCGCGTAAACGCTTGAGCAGTTCATCAGGTGCCCTCACGCGCAAGCCTTGGAGCTGGTTGGCGGCCTTTAGGTCCTGGCCTTAACCGCCGAGCGGCGGGCTGCACGCAGGGTCCTGATCATCTCCACGCGCCCGTCGCCGCTCTTGGGCACCCCCGACGCTTCTCCGGCCTATTCCCCGCTCTTGCGGGGCGCTCGGCATCTAGGGGGTCGGACTTCTGGACGTTAGGGCGCGAGCTTCGCCGCTGGCGCTTCGGGCGCTCCACCTTCAAGCACCTCGATCCCCCTGGCCCTCAGGTGGCGGGCGAGCCCTGTCCCGTAGGAGCTGGCACCTTTAGGGCCCACGTGGAAAGAGGGTCAGGCCGCTCCGAGGCGTCGCCCACAGCCATTCTCCAGGATACTCACAGTGTGGAAGGTGCGGCTTGCTATCATGGTCGCGCGATGATCGAGTCAGAGAACAAGGCCGTGTTTCGCCGTTTTTACGAAGAGATCTGGAACGGGGGTGATCTCGCCGCCGCGGACGAGCTCCTCTCCGAGGACTTTGTCACCCATGAGGTCGAGGGGACCCCATACCCACACCGCGAACTCTACAAGGAGGGCGTCGTCGAGACTCGCACCGCCTACCCCGACTGGACCTTGGTCATCGAGGACTTGGTAGCCGAAGGTGATCGGGTGACGGCACGTTGGCGGGCGTGGGGTACGCACACTGGTGAGGTGAGAGGAGTAGCGCCGAGTGGGAAGCGGGACGAGTTCGTCGGCACTACCGTGGTGCGTGTGGCGGGTGGCAAGATAGTCGAGTTCTCCAAGCAGCAGTCCGAAGTGCTCGACGGATAGACCGTTCCATTATTCACCCAACATCAGAAAAAAGACGTGTACTAGGAAGTTCAGCCTCAGTGGGAGTGGGTCAGGCGACCGGCCAGAGCGGCGTCCGCTCCACGGCGACCGGAGAAAGGTCCGCAGGAAATTCCAATCCTGCACGCCCCAGCACGCAAAACTCGGGCGTGGGACCTAGCACCAACTGTCGTCGCCACAGGCTCGTCTGTGGTGCGTTCGTCCAAGGCTCGATCCGAGCGTAAAACTCCCCGTAGGAGGTGCCGCGTTGCTTGGTCAGCCAGGTCGCAAGGTGCGACCCTACTGCAGCAGGCTCGCCGCTCCCGAATCCGTAGAGGCCCCCGGCGCTGCCCACGGCGGACGCCCCTGCGACCCTGTCGTGCGGGCTCTTGCGTTTCCCGGAGACGGCAATCTCGTTGAGAAGGTCCAGCGCGTAGGAGCCTTCGAGCAGGTACCAGTCCTCGTAGCCGCGAGAGCCGGGACCGACCCAGGGAGCGCCTTCGATGCGGTAGGTCGAGGATCCGCGGAACCCCTCCAGCTCGGCCTCCGCCAGTGTCTCGTGGAAGGAGATCAGATCCCGCTCGTAGTGTCGGGCCTCGACACCCTCCGACGGCCAGTGCCAGAATACGTAGGCAAGCACGCGCGTCTCCCCCTTTCCGCTGGATTCTTTCTTGGGGGAGATGATGGCACAAGTCCAATCCAGCCGCATGCGCCGCTCTCAGAACTTCTGAGGTCGACGAAGGAAGCCGGGAGCTTCCAGAAGATCTCGACAAAGCGCCCTCGTGGTCCTTATTCACCCGAGTACGTGGAAAAGGTGAGTTCTCGGAAGGTCGTATGCAGGATACTGTATAGCGTCTGCTCCAATGTCCCCGATACCCAACTGGAGAGCGGTGATTGATAAGGGCCACTACAAAATGTTGTTGGGGATAGTGATGCGTGCGAGCGCATACCGACAGTGACCTGAGGCGGCTTGTTTGGCGCACCTACGAACTCTATCCTCGGTTGCAGTAAGAAGCTCCGGATCGCGGCTGAGGCTACTTTGTGTTCTGTAGTTTTGTGCTGCAAAACGGTGGGTTTTGGGGTGGACCCGACGAGACTCGAACTCGTGACCTCCGCCATCCGAGTGCTACCAGGCCCGTTCTAGCCTGTCCTGCTACGTCCGAAAATTACGCGATTTTGCAGGTGTTTTACGAGGTTCGCTTCAGCAGTTCGTCCATCCCGTACGCGTCCGTACCGGCCCGGTTGCAGTACGGTTGCAGTAACTTCCCTGTTCTAACGAGCATGTCTCGGCGTTACGTATTCGAACGCAGCATCTTCGATAGACGGACAGATCTGGACGTCTGAATCATGCATTGTCAGCCGATCGCGGCGTCCGACAAGTACGACGACGCCGTCCTCTACCAGTCGGGGCGCCAGCCAGCCACGTAACGTCTAGCTGTATCTAGCGCCAAGCTGGTTCTCTCGTCGGGGGAAACTACGCCTCCGTCGCCAGCCCTCGCTAGCTCCTCCACGCGGCGCTGTACGACGTCCTCGCCGAACAGGTCGCACATCGCGTCCCACATCAGCTCGTGCTCTACTCTGGAGACGACCTCGCCCTGAGTGAAGCTGTGGCTCTCTTTCAGTGAGCTCCTGAGCACCGTCAAGAAGACGGAATCCTTCTCGGCGAGTCTAGTGCTTAGGGCTTCTCCTCTCGTCCGGTCTATCTCCCGCGCCCCCATGAGAAGGCGCACCACGTTGCGCTCTCGGGCGAGCGAATCGGGATCGGCGTGCTCCAAGGCGGTCAGTACATGCTCCTCCAGATTCCGCGCCTCTTCTTCCGAAACTAGGCCACGGCCTATGCCCTCTCGGTGACCGACCATCGTTGCCAAGTCTAGCCGCGCAGATAGGTTGTCAACCCTTGGCATCACCATCTTCACCTTGAGGGCCAATGCCTCTGGGTCTTCGATTTTGCGGAGGAAGTCCAACGCGGCCCACCGCACCTTTCGGTGCGCGCCGACATCCATGAATTGCTCCGTTCCCTCGCGAAGCCTCGGCATCTGGTTCAGGAGAACCTCCACTGCGGACTCGACGTGCTCCGGTCGGTAGTCGTCTTCGTACTCTCGGAGTCGCTCTATAGCATGCTCCAGCATGCGTGGATCCATCGCCGCGAACCTCATGGTCAAAGCTTCCTGGTCACCGAGCGACTCGAAGAGGTCCTGCACTGCCGAGGCAGGCATGACATCTTCCGGCAGGTTCTTCTCAAGGTAGAACCTCAAAACCCTCGGATGGGCGACGCGGCGCTCCTTGCTCCAGGTCTTCAGCCACTCCCCTCCATGCTGCGTGTTCTCCACCCACGAGCTTGCAGGAAAGAGGTGACAACGCGCCTCGCTGATCACCTGTGCGTGCTCGCCGCCGGCTTGCTCGAAACCCTCTATCTCGGCCTTGGCTTCGTCCGAATTTATCCCCATCCCGTATCCGTCGGACGTGGTGGTTAGTGTCTCCGCTGTGGTAGGCAACTTGGCGAAGGCGTCCGGCGCCTGGAGCCGTATCGCTTCGAGGGCCAATACGTCTGTCAGTCGGACCTCGTCTCCGATCACCTGCAAGGTCATCGGTAAAGCGTCGGCATAGCGTCGGACATCGCGGACGTTGCTGAACAGGGGTTTGATGACGGTGTGGAAGACGTTCCAGAACTCGTGTTCGTCGAATGGTCCCGTTGGAGCCTGTCCGATGATCCTGTTGACCTCCTCTACAAGCACTCGGCTCAGGTCTACCTCCCTGATCGCTGGGATGTCGTGCACCACCTGCACGATCTTCTCCAGGTAGGCTCGCCCGTCTCCCTCGACTCCCGCGAGGGCCTCCTCGACCCGCCAGCGGTCGAAGGCCATTACGAAGACGACGTTGGGAAGATCCGCGCTTAGTCTCACTAACCTTACGACGTCCTGGATCTCATCCTTCCTGCTGAGGCGGTCCAAGTCGTCTATGAAGATCACGATCCTGCCGTTCAGCTCATTCAGCACCGTCTCCAGCTCGCGACGCCTGGTCCGCACGCTCACTGGCTTCTCCTCACGCCCCTTCAACAAGCCACCGAGTATGCGGGTTGCCTTCTCTGCCCCTTCTGCGTAGCGTCCGACACCCGGCACGTAACGCAGTGGGCCTAGAAGCATGCCGTATCGCTCGAGGGCCTTCCCGATCTTCCGCAACCTGTCGTCGGACTCTTCGAGGAGCTGGGCAGCCAACTCCTCGAAGAAGTGCTCGACGAGTTGCTCCGTCCCAGAGAACAGCCACGGGTTGAACCACAGTACTACCGGGTTCTCGGTAGTCTCCTTTAGCGTTTCCTCGACCATGTTGAGGATCGAGGTCTTCCCGCTTCCGTAAGGGCCCAGAAGTCCGAAGACGACTCCGCCGGATCCTGGCGCGCTCGCGATCTGCTCCGCCAACGCCTCGGCGAAGCGCGCCCGGTTCAGACGGTCTTCCTTCTTCCTACGAATTGGCGGATCACCGGTGGACGAGGCCATCCTCGGGTTGGCTACTTGCCGGTCCTCGTTCTCGCTCATATTGTTCTAGCTCCTTTCGAGCACCATGCCTACATAACACAACAAAAGTGCTGTATACTGAGCCAGATGATACCGCAGGTCACGGATGAGGGGCTGCTGCCACCAGGCGTCTACGAGACAGACCTGGAGGAACTCACGGAGAAGATGGATTTGGAGCCGCAAGACACGGCAGCTGCTCGAGGGGCATGAAGAGGCTCTGGAGCTGATGGCGTACTGTGGTGTTGTGAGGGTGTACCTGTACAGTAGCTTTATGACGGATAAGGATCTTCCGAACGACATAGACGGTTGCTACGATCTGGCTGAGGACGTCACTGCCGAGGATCTGGGGCGCCTGGCTTCGATCTTCCCGCCGAGTCCTTCCAACCGAGCGGAAGCCAAGAGGCGGTTCGGTTTGGACTTCTTCCCAGCTGCGGCTACGGAGCTGGGATCGGGGCAACCCTTCCTGCGGTTCTACCAGACCGACTGCGAGGGGCAGGAGCAGGGCGTGCTCTCGGTGGAAATGCGAGCGAGGAGGTGAAGGCATGATCCGCAATGACAATGAGCACAGGCACAGCAAGAACCAGCTCTCCGAGCTTGAGGCGGAGCTGCAGAGGCTCTCGTCAACCCACCGGTCGGCAGAGCGAGATGAGGTGACTTCGGTGGTGATCGACGCGCTTCGGATGCAGATCGAGGACCTTCAGCGTGAGATCTCCGAGTACGAGGGCCTCAAGGGGGGGTGTCTGCTCTCCTTCGTCGCGGAGGACCTGGACTCTTTGGGAGAACTCATCACCAAGACGCGCATAGCCCGCGGCCTTACGCAAACGGAGCTCGGAGAGATCCTGGGCATGAGCCAGCAGCAGGTTCAGCGCTACGAGCGGGACGGGTGGCAGAAGATCAGCCTGTGGCGCCTGGCAGAGGCCTCATGCGCTTTGGGGTTGGATCTGAGCATCCGCGCCAGGCTCCCCGCTTCGAAGACCACAAGAGCGGCCGGCGTCGGCTAGCGGCGAAGCCTGCCCGACGAACTCGTTGGCAGCCGCTCTGCGTGTCTCCTGAAACATTGCTCGGTATTGGCGCTCGCCGTAAAGGAGGAGGGGAGTGAATTCCCCTGGGATCGCTTGCACCCGTGCACGCCCCAAGCATACAAGGCGAGCACGGCTCTATGCACGCCTTTGCACGCATGCACGCCCAGGCAGACTCCCGGCCAGTGACCGATATCGAGGCGTAAGCGAGCTCAAATCAGACCACTCCCTCTCCTTCCGCAGAATACGCTCCGCGAAAAAGGCGGTCTCTTGCGGGATCTGGAGGACAATCTCAGAAAACACCTGCCAGAAGACCTCGAAATCTCCCCGATCCTCACAAAATACATGCATACAAAGCGTGCAAGCGTGCAGGCGAAATCGGGGGATACATGACACACTCCCCCGAAACGACCAGAGAGACCCGTAAGGGGGGGAGGGTGTACATACCCCCCGAAAGAATGTGCGGTTTTGTAGGACAATCCTCGCACTCCCCTTGCCAGAAGGCTCCGAAGCGCTCCTCAAACCTCACGAACCACTAGCATACAAAGCGTGCACGCGTGCAGGCGAAACCGGGGGGAGGTACCCCCCCTCCCCTCCAAACGGCGAAAAAGGTCAGAGAAGGGGGGGGTACCCCCCTCCCCCCGAAAACGAGTGCACACCTGCACGCTTTGTATGCTTGCAAGGGAGCGGAGGTCGACAGAGCGCAAAGACCTCGAAAGTTAGCGACGGTATGAACTGGATTGCACAGCCGCAAGATCCGGGCGTACAAGGAACGCAAACATGCAGAAAACTGCGTTGGTTGCGTTGGTGGATCTTCGCCCGTACCTACTCTACCAACGCAACCAACGCAGTTTTGAACGTGGTGAGAGCCAAACTTGCACAAAAACATCGTCGGTATGGTCGGCAAAGTAGGCCCTCCGCCGTGGATACCGACGATAAAATCGAAGAAGCTCCGCCGAAATGGGATCGGCAAGATGCGCCGCCCAACGCTGTCATTGCCATTCTCACCATAGACCAGGAGGAGCTTGTGACAACGGCGACACTGGCACCCTACCCCACGACGCAGCCGTGTGTGAGAAACCCTATATAAGAGAGAAAATCACACGCACACAGCGCTCGGGATTTGATCCTACATGGACAGCCGCAAAACCAACGCTCGTGGCTCCCAGCCTTCCCGACTTCTCGGCCGAGGGAAGTCGTAGCGGACTACATCGTCGCCACCCTCCGAGGCCTCGACGAGGGATGATCACACTTGCTTCGGACTTCAGCACAAAATACACTACGGGAGGTTTCAGAAATTCCTTTCAGGGTGGGGATATGAGCGCGAACGCTACCACACTTGCCTGTATCGCTTGGCCCGCAGCGTGACGCGCCTTGAAGACATAAAGGCAGGAACGTCTGTGCGTGGGATCTCACCGGACGGACTCGTGAAAGTCGTCGGTATCGAGTGGTTCGGCGACGGGGCCATCAAGGTCATCTACGAGGACGGTGGTGGAACCCCTGGCAGCCGTCTGATCTACAGGGACGAAGAGTCCACCGTCGAAGTGACCTCCTCCCAGGGTCCCTGGTCCTTCGACGGCGACGGCGCTCTACTCAGGCTCGTCTCCGAGGCGAACAGGATCCGCCTGGCCCACCTCTTCGATCCCTACCTCGCCGTCCACACCTCCCGCATCGAGCCGCTGCCGCACCAGATCACGGCGGTATATGCCGAGATGCTCCAACGCCAGCCTCTACGCTTCCTGCTCGCTGACGATCCTGGCGCCGGAAAGACCATCATGACGGGCCTCCTCATAAAGGAGCTCATGGTCCGGGGTGACCTGGAACGCTGCCTCGTCATAGCACCAGGCAATCTCGTCGAGCAGTGGCAAGACGAGCTCGCCCAGAAGTTCGGCCTCTCTTTCGCCATCCTCACCCGCGAACACGTCGAGACCTCCGTGGGCAATCCCTTCGAGGAGCATCCGTTCATGATCGTCCGCCTCGACATGCTAAGCCGCAATGAAGACCTCAAGGAACGCCTGATCGGCGCCCCCGAATACGACCTCATAGTCGTGGACGAGGCCCACAAGATGAGCGCCTCCTACATCCGTGGCAAGGCCGAGTACACAAAGCGCTACCACCTGGGAGAGACCGTCCGAGACCATTGCCGCCACTTCCTCCTGCTCTCCGCTACGCCACACAGCGGCAAGCAGTACGACTTCGAGCTCTTTATGGCCCTGCTCGACGAAGACCGCTTCGAGGGCAAACCCCGCGGCGGGACCTACAAATCCAGCACCACCGACCTCATGCGCCGCCTGGTCAAAGAAGAGCTCTACACCTTCGACGGCAAACCCCTCTTCCCAGAACGGCATGCATACGCGGTCAACTACGAACTCTCCCCGGAGGAAGAGGCACTCTACGAAGAGGTCACGGCCTACGTCCGGGACGAGATGAATCGAGCCGAACGCTTCGCGCTGGAGGGCGACGACAGACGCAGGGTTAACGTTGGGTTCGCACTCACGATCCTCCAGCGCCGCCTCGCCTCCTCTCCCGAGGCGATCTACCGATCCCTCACCCGCCGCCGCGAACGCCTGGAGAAACGCCTCGCCGACGAGACCTCCGCACCCGGAGCCTCCCGTCTCTCCAGGGAAGCGGCCGTTCCCAGACTCACGCCCGACTACCTGGACGACCTGGAGGACGCCCCGGAGGCGGAAGTCGAGGAGGCCGAAGAACTCATCCTCGACCAGGCAACTGCCGCCGCAACGGTCGCAGAACTCAGGACGGAGATAGAAACGTTGACGCGGCTCGAAGAGCATGCCCGCAGGGTGCGCTACTCAGGGACGGACACCAAGTGGGGCCAGCTCTCCACCATACTCGACGATCCGCTCATGACCGACGAGGCAGGCAACCGCCGTAAGCTCATAATCTTCACCGAAGCCAAGGACACCCTCTTCTACCTGGCGGAGAAGATCCGCACGCTCCGTGGCAGGCACGAAGAGGTGGTCGAGATCCATGGCGGCCTCAGGCGCGACGAAAGGCGGCAGGCCGTCGAAGCCTTCACCCAGGACAAGGATGTCCTCTTCATGGTCGCCAACGACGCCGCCGGCGAGGGCATCAACCTCCAGCGCGCCCACCTCATGGTCAACTACGACCTGCCCTGGAACCCGAACCGCCTCGAGCAACGCTTCGGCCGCATCCATCGCATAGGCCAGAAGGAAGTCTGCCACCTCTGGAATCTCGTCGCAGCCCAGACCCGCGAGGGAGAAGTCTACACCCGGCTCCTCGCGAAGCTCGAGCAGGAGAGAAAAGACCTCGGCGGGCGCGTCTACGACGTGCTCGGCCGCCTCTTCGAAGCCAGGCCACTGAGGGAGCTGCTCCTCGACGCTATCCGCTACGGTGAGCGCCCCGAGGTCAAGGCCCGTCTCCAAGAGAGCGTGGACTCAGCGGTTGACCGTGAGCACCTGGAGGCCCTGCTCAAGGAGCGGGCGCTGGTCAGAGAGACCATGGACCCATCCAAAGTCAAAGAGATCCGGGAGCAGATGGAGCGGGCAGAGGCCAGGCGTCTCCAACCCCACTTCATCCGGTCCTTCTTCCTGGAGGCCTTCGAACACCTCGGAGGTACGATCCATAAGAGAGAACCTGGCCGCTACGAGATCAAACACGTCCCCCTGGCCATCCGCGAACGCGCCCGCCAGCGAAGCCATGGCCATGGCGTACCAGTGCACCGCACCTACGAACGCATCTACTTCGAGCAAGACAAAGGTGAGGGCCTCCCGCCCACGTCATTCGTCAGCCCCGGCCATCCCCTGCTCGACGCGACCATAGACCTCATCCTCGAACGCCACCGCGACCTCCTCAAACGGGGCGCCGTACTCGTGGACGAGACCGACCCCGGCAAAGACCCACGCGCCCTCGTCTACCTCGAGCACGCCGTGCAGGACGCTCGCACGGACCGCGACGGCAAAGGGCAGGTCGTCTCCAGGAGACTGCAGTTCGTCGAGTTGAATCAAGAAGGCGACGTCAGCAACCCCGGCCCCGCACCTTACCTGGACTACAGGCCGCTGCGAGACGAGGAGCGCTTCTTGCTGGATGAGACGCTGGACACATCTTGGCTTCGTCAGGACATCGAAGGCACGGTGATGAGCTACGCCATCGGACAGCTTGTACCTCAGCACGTGCAGGAGGTCCGCCGCCAGCGTCTCCCCTTGATAGACAAGGTCGAGCGCGAGGTCAAGGCGCGCTTGAAGACCCAGATCAACTACTGGGACCGCCGCGCGCAGGAGCTCAAGGCCCAGGAGCGTGCCGGGAAAACACGCCTCAGCTCGCAAAACGCCGCAGCAGCAGCCGAGGAGCTCGCAGACCGCCTCGAACGCCGCCGCGAACTGCTCGATAGAGAACGCCAGATCAGCGCCCTACCCCCGGTAGTGAGAGGTGGCGCCGTTATCGTCCCTAGCGGTCTGGTCCGTAAGCTCGAAGGCAAGGAAGCCCGGTCTTTGGGAGATCCAGACATCCTCGAGCGGCAAGAGATAGAACGCCTCGCGATGCGCGCCGTGGAGGAGGCCGAGGTACGACTCGGGCGTGTGCCTCGAGACGTGTCGGACGAGCGCGGTATCGGCTACGACATAGAGTCGAAAGATCCGGAGACAGGCTCACTCTACTTCATCGAAGTCAAAGGCAAGTGGGAGGGCAAGGACGACCTCACGCTCACCAAGAACGAGATCCTCTGCTCCCGCAACGAGCCCGAGAAGTTCCGCCTCGCCATCGTGGTCGTCGGCGAGGACGGGGCTCGTGCGTCCCGCTACCCCAAGGGTTACGATTTCGGCGAAGCGGTGTTCGCCCAGACGGCGACGACGTTTAGCCTGCGAAAGCTGCTGCAAGCGGCGGGAGAACCGACATGAAACAGCGCGGCGACGCAAGAGAAATGTTCCTTTACAAGGGCAAGTCGCTCGAAGAGTGGGTACCTGAGGCCGTGGAGCGCGTAGTGGAACACTTCGATCCCCTGAAGGTGATCCTCTTCGGCTCGCTCGCTCGCGACGAGGCGAATTATCATAGCGACATCGACCTACTCGTGGTGTTCTCCGAGGTGAAAAGGGAAGACAAGCACGGTCTGACCGTCGAGATCCTGGGCGTCCTCGCCGATCTGCCGGCGCCAAAGGACGTAGTAGTGACGGACCTCGACGAGATCAAACGTCGCGGCGACCTCGTGGGAACCGTACTACGCCCGGCGCTGAGGGAGGGCAAGGTACTATATGAGCGAGCCTGAGCATGTGCGGGAGACCGGACGTTGGCTACGCTTCGCCCACGATGACCAGCGTGGGGCGGAGGCGTTGCTGGAAAGGGATGACGTTCCTCCACGCCTGGCTTGCTTCTTAGCCCAACAGGCGGCGGAGAAGTCAATAAAGGCCGCCCTGATCTTCTTGCAAACAGAATTCCCTTTCCGCCACGACCTCGACCTCCTGCGAGATCTCCTGCCGGACGACTGGGCACTAAAGGAGACACCAACAGGCCTCGGCGCACTGTCGGCCTGGGCCGCGCGAGGCCGCTACCCCGGCGATCTACCCGAGGCTACGCGGGAAGACGCGAAAGCTGCTATCGAGAAGGCCCGCAAGGTCTACGAAACGGCGCTCGCGGACCTAGAAGAGCACGGCTACGACCAGACAGACGGAGAATCGCGGGCAGAGGCCGGCGAAGAGGAGACGAGTTGACCAACTGCACGAAGCTCAAGGAGGCAAGAAAGCTGCTGCAGACAGTAGGCGATCTATCATGAGCCCCTGGGCTTCGATGCCGCTTGAAGGGGATGCCGATAGCCTCCTATCTTCCCTTGAACAGGGCCTTAGTGTTCGTCTCATAACCACCTTCGAGCCCAATTGTTGCGAAGCCGACGATGATCTCAAGGAAGTGATCGGTCGCGAGGACTTGCGCGAGTTCGACTACGTCCCAGTCAAGGAGAATGACGAGGTAGTGGGTTTGCTGCATAGGCCTGAGCACGATACAGAGGACGCGTCGGGCCGGGTTCGTGACGCGATGTGGCACCTTCGTGAGGATCTCATCATCTCCGCCGATGCCGGCATCCTCTCGTACATCGAGGGCGCAGCCGAGTATCCATGCCGACTGGTTCTCCGCGGCACTCGACTCGACGGTATAGTGACCCTATCCGACCTCCAAAGGCTCCCTGTGCGTCCGGCTATCTTCTTGCTCATAACACACTTGGAATTGTTGATGTCTGACTACATCAGGCGGCGTTGCCAGAGCGAGCAAGATTGGCTCAAGGAGCTTTCTAGTAAACGTCGGAAGGGCATAGGGAACCAGTGGGAAAAACTGCAAGACAATGATCTGGCTATCGACAAGTTGACCGCCACCCACTTCTCGGATAAGTACAAGCTTGTGGTGAAACTCGGCTCGTTCGAGGACCCGGGCGGATACGAGAATGAGCTGTACCGGATCAAGGAGCTCAGGAACAGGGTCGCCCACGCAGGCGACTACGCTCTAACACAGGAGACCGCGCGAGAGACTATCGAGGTGGTCGGCCTCGCCCGGAAGTGGATAAGCTTGTTGGGGAGGAGATATGAGAGCAAGCCCGAATAACAAGAAGCTCGCACAACTGGCAGAGCAAGCCAGAACTGGCCTGATAGCGTTACCCCAGTTTCAGCGCAACTTCGTGTGGCCTCGACGCAGCATCGAGAGTCTGCTGGGGTCTTTGCTGCGAGGTCATTACATAGGGGCGTTGCTCTTCCTGGAGACCGATCGGGAGCACATGCCGTTCGGATTCAGGCCCATGGCCGGGATCGAAACAAGCTCTAATGGCTCGCATCCCGACGACCTCGTCCTCGATGGCCAACAGAGGATCACTGCGCTTCACTACGCCTTCGCCGCACCGAACCATCCGCTGCGCGACACCAACCACCCGCACCGGTTCTTCATACGCTTGTACAGGCTGGAAGACATCGAAGATGGCGACGATCTGATCGTATCGGGCCGTGCGAACGAGAATTGGGTGAAGCAGCTGGAGGACCCCGAGATCCAGTTCGAATGGAAGAGTCTTCCGTTTACCGAGATCCTTCGCTGGGAGGACTGGAAACAAAGCTACACGCAGTGGCTCCTCGCCAGGGATCCCGACGCCGTCGTCGAATACCTCGGAGGAGAGCAGGCCCGCTGGGACGAGGCGGTGCGGCGGATACGCGACGCCGAGGTGCCGGTCGTTACATTGGATAAGGTCAGCGCCGACGATCACCCGAAGATCCGACAGATATGCGAAGTCTTCGAGAAGCTCAACAGCACGGGCCTCAAACTGACCGTATTCGACCTCATGACCGCACGCCTCTACCGCGACAACGTGGACCTGCACTGGCTCTGGAGGTACACACTGCAGTCCTACCCTCTGCTGCGGAGGTTCGCAGGTGGCGAGCCCAACGTGGAGGAGGCAGACTCTGACGACTTCGGGATCTTGCTCCTGCGTACCGTCGCCCTTCTACGCGAGCAGGAAGTCAAGAGCAAGCGACTGATCGAGATGAATACCGAGAACTTCGAGGACGACTGGGAAAGGGCATCCGAGGCCATGGAGAGGGCCCTGGATAGGGTGACGAGCACCGCGGCAGAAGGGTTCGGCGTCTTCAATCGCAGGTGGCTGCCCTACAAGACGATCCTGCCGGTCCTTGCCGCCATTACGGAGAAACTGTGCGAGTCGAACGCCGGTGCCGATGCCTATGCGGCTTTGCGTCGTTGGTACTGGACCAGCGTCTTCTTAGGGCGCTACACCGGCGCCACCGAGACCGTCGCCTACGCCGATTTTCAAGATGTCCTGCGGTACGTGCGGGGAGAGCAGGCAGAGCCCAACGTCTTCGCCGAGGCCCAGAGCCAGATCGTCCAGAATCCTGCCTTCTCACTGCGCGGGACCTCGCGCGTGAGTGCTGCCGAGTACAAGGGCGTAATGAACTTAATCGCCCTCGATGGGGCGAAAGACTTCGCCAACAACGACGGCATCACCTTTCAGGAGCTCGACGACCATCACATCTTCCCGCGGAAATTCCTTAAGGATGAGCGCGACATCACGGGTGGCGACGCCAACACCATCGTCAACCGCACTCTCATAGCCGGGCGGACAAACAGACGGATCAGCAGCAAGAGTCCCTCCGACTACCTGGAGACCGTCATTCCCGACGAGCACCGAGACGGCAACCTAGAGCATTGCGGTGGAAGTTTCCCGCCGTTTATACTTGGTCCGATAGCGAGGAAACCATCAGAAACTACTACGGAAGGGATCTAAAACGTCATGCCAGGACCACGGCCACGGCCGATCGCGCTCACGGATCCTCAGCGCGAGACGCTCGAGCATTTGACGCGACGGACGAGCAGTACTCAAGGACTGGTGCGACGTGCGCGCATCGTCCTGGCCGCCGCCGAAGGCCACAACAACGAGCAGATCGCACGAAGGCTCGGGATAAACCGGGAGACGGCGCGCTTGTGGCGGAGGGTGTGGTCAGAGATGCCGCAGAGCTTCTGGCCGCCGCAGAGGAGGAGGAGGAGACCTCCGAGAAGGCGTTGCGCGAGTGCGTAGAGGAGGTGCTCGCTGACGCACCGCGCAGTGGAGCCCCCGCGACTTTCGGCCCGGAGCAGGTAGTCCAGATAGTGGCTTTGGCTTGCGAGGCTCCACGGGAGGGGTCCGGGCGAGCGGTGACCCACTGGACGTCTCGGGAACTCGCCGATGAAGCCGTCAAACGGGGCATCGTACGGAGCATCTCGGTACGCAGCGTGGGGCGTTTTTTGGGGAGAGGCGGATCTCAAACCCCACCTGATGCGCTACTGGATGAACAACGAGCGCTCAGCCGAACCGGAGGTCTTCGACGCGGAGGTTAGGAGAGTTTGCGAGCACTACGCCAAAGCGCTCGCCTTGCACCAAGAGGGCGTTCATCTGGTCTGCACCGCCGAGAAGAGTGGAATCCAGGCCTTAGAGCGCCTCCATCCGGCCCTTCCGATGCGACCGGGCAGCATTGAGCGCCAGGAGCACGAATACGTCCGCCACGCTACCCGATGTTTGATCGCCAACTTCGAGGTGGCCACGGGCAGGATCATAGCCCCCTTCATAGGGCCTACCCGCACCAATGAAGACTTTGCCGCTCACATCGAGAAGACCATCGCCACCGACCCTGAGGGGGAGTGGATCTTCGTGGTTGACCAGCTAAACATCCCCCAGTCGGAGGCGCTGGTAAAGCTGGTGGTCAAAGAATGCTCAATCGAGGTGGAGTTGGATGGGAAGGGCAATCTGGGGCACATAAAAGCTATGGCCTCGCGGCGTACTTTTCTTCAGAACCCAACTCACCGGATACGCTTTGTCTACACGCCAAAACACACTTCGTGGCTCAACCAGGTGGAGTTGTGGTTTTCCATCCTGGCGCGCAAGCTGCTAAAGCGAGGGAGCTTCAACTCGGTGGAAGAGTTGCACAAGCGGATCGTTGAGTTCATCGAGTACTTCAACCGAACAATGGCCAAACCGTTCAAGTGGACCTACAAGGGCCGACCACTGAAGGTCTAAACCGATGGGTTATTTACGCTGCGATGCACTAGGATGCTCGAGGGACACCATACGTAAGTACTTGGCAGAGTACCCCGAGGTAGCAAAAGCCAAAGCAGACATGCGAGAGGCCGT
>CADCVF010000056.1 GCA_902806095.1 uncultured Rubrobacteraceae bacterium | reverse complement strand
AGGAAATCCGCCCGGCGTAGCGTCCTTTCCACGCCGCAATATCTGAAGATCCAGCTAGCGAACCGGATACTTCTCCCCTGCAATCGGCTACTACACCTTATCTCCCACCAAGATCACCACGCTAGTACGGTCTAACCTCTTCCAGGTTGCATCCCCTATCCATGCCCTCGTCTCCCCAAGGTAGGGTGCCCTCTCCTCCACCTCGTAGCTAGAGAAGACAACCAACTCGAAGGTCTCCTCCCCGGCGTCAGTGCTCTCCTCGGGCCGGTGCTCAATCCACACCAGCGGCGTAGACAGTTCGTTGGCCTGGATAACTCCCGCGGCTATCACCTCCGCGGAGTTGATGATCGAGCCGCCAGGGTTGTTGGGAACCTCCGAGCAGACAACCACGGGAGCGTCGCGCACGTCGTCGGGGAGGTAGATGCGTACACGGCAGCGGGCAGCACTTCCCCCGGCGTCCTTGTAGGGGTGGATGTAGTCGCTGGCTAGGTGCTGGCCCACCGAAGATACGCTTCCACGACTTGAGGCATACCTGCGCCACGCTGTTACTGGGTCGGGGTGTACATCCCAAGCTCGTCCAGGAACTTCTGGGACACGCCACCATAGCCATGACCCTCGACACCTATTCACACTACCTGCCCTCAATGGGAGATCAGACTGCGGGAGCGATGGGGAACGCCTTCGGATAACCGGGTAACTGTCAGGTAACTGTCAAACAGGGGCCGGAAGAACCTCCGGCCCCTATTCTTGTTCCTAATTTACCTGCAAACCAGCATTTTTCTGATGTGGAGCCGAGGGGGATCGAACCCCTGACCTCCGCGCTGCCAGCGCGGCGCTCTCCCAGCTGAGCTACGGCCCCGGAAAACTCGTCAGAGTATATGCACCCTCTCAGGGGGTGTCAACGCATCCGGGCTACTCCTGCCAGTGTTGTTGGGGTGCGCTGCGCCAGAGGGATTCGAGGCGGTAGTAGTCGCGGGCTTCGTCGGTGAAGATATGGACCACCACGTCGAGGAAATCTAGGCTGATCCAGGCCGTCCCCTCGTCGAGGCGCTTGGTGCGAGGACGGTGGCCCTTCTCGATCATGCGCTCTATGACCTCCTGGGCCACACGGCGCGTCTGGCGTTCGGTCTGGGCGCTGGCTATCACGAAGTAGTCCGCGTAGGAGACGATGCCTCTGAGGTCGATCAGGGTTACGTCTGTTGCGAACATCTCGCTCGCGGCGCGGGCGGCTGTGGCGGCCATCTCGTAGGTGAGCGCCTCGCCTTCTGTCGCGAATTTCTCCGTTCTTGCGACCGACTCGTCGGGCCTCACCGGATCTCCTCCTTCAAGAGTCCTCCTTCCGTTCGACTTCCATCTCCTCTATAGAGCCTTCTGTTCTCGATGATCTCACGCACCCCCTCAGGCACCAGGTACCTGATGCTCTTTCTCTGCAACATCCTGCGCCGGATCGCCGTGGCCGAGATGTCGACCCTCGTACACTCGACGGGGAAGATCCTATCGAAGTTCCTCAGGGCGGCTTCGAGGTGGTCTAGCTTCGACAGGTCATATCCTGGCCTTGTGGCCGCGACCATGACGACCTGCTCGAGCAGGGGATCAGGATCTCTCCACGCGAGAAGGTTCGACACTTCGTCAGCGCCCGTGATGAAAAACCAGTCGTCCTCGGGCGAGCGTTTCCTAAGGATGTTCACGGTCTCGACACTGTGCATCGGACGTCCGGCGTCGATCTCCACCCTATCTACAGAGAAGCGTTCGTTCCCCTCCACTGCAGCCTCGACCATAGCGAGCCGGTCGGGCGCAGTAGCCCTGACGCTCGAGGCCTCTTTGTGCGGTGGGATGCCGCCTGGCACGAAAACGACTTGCGCCAGGTCGAGCTCGGTCATTACCTGCTCTGCGACGATCATGTGCCCCTGATGCACGGGGTCGAAGGTCCCGCCGAAGATCCCTACTCTCACGTCCACCTCACTGGAAATCGAACACCGTCTCGCCGATCCTGATCTCATCGCCAGGCACCGCCCCGGCCCGCCGCAGGGCTCCCAATACCCCTATCTTCTGCAGCTCGCGCTGGAAACGTTCGACGCCCTCCCTGTTGCCCCAGTCGGTCTTGAGCGCGAGCCGCTCGAGGCCTTCGCCCGAAGCGACGTAGACACCGTTCTCGTGCTCCACCCTAACCCCCTTCCACGTCGGCCTGAAGACGCGATGCTCGCGCTCCGCAACCCCTGGCGCGACACGCTCCTCCCCCATCTCGCGCAGCCTCTCCTCGAAGGTGTCGCGCAGCACTGCGACACCTTCCGCCGTGGCCGCCGAGACCTGAGAGGCTTCCGGGAAGGCCTCCCGCAGGTACACCCTCAGCTCCTCGTCGAGCAGGTCGACCTTGTTGAGCACGACGACCACTGGCTTCTCGGAGAGCCTGGCGGCGTGGAGCTCGGCCCGCAGAGTGCCTTCGGCGCCTTCAGGGTCTTCGCTCGCGTCGAGCACGAGCGCGAGGAGCCGCGCCCGCGCCACGTGCCTGAGAAAGCGGTTGCCGAGGCCCCTACCCTCGCTGGCCCCTGATATAAGACCTGGAATATCTGCCACGACGAACCTTCCGCGGTAAGCCCTCTCGTCAACGACCCCGAGCTGGGGCGCGAGGGTGGTGAAAGGATACTCGCCAACCCTCGGACGGGCGGCACTGAGTGCTCGAAGCAGCGAAGACTTCCCTGCGTTGGGCAGGCCGACGAGGCCGACGTCCGAGAGGACCTTCAGCTCCAGGCGGATCTCACGCTCTTCACCCGGCAGGCCCCTCTCTCTGAATGCCGGCGCCTGGCGGGTCGAGGTCGCGAACGATCCGTTGCCGCGCCCGCCCTCGCCGCCGCCGGCGACGACGACTGTCTCAGAAGGTTGCGAGAGGTCGGCCAGGAGGCCGTCATCGTCGAAGACCTGGGTCCCGACGGGGACCTCGAGCACGGCGTCCTTGCCGCGCTCGCCCGCCCTGTTGTTGGATGAACCATGAGATCCGCGGCCCGCTTTCACGAGGTTGCGGTAGGCGTGGGGTTCGAGGGTAGAGAGGTCTTCTGTGGAGTGCAAGATGACGTCTCCGCCATCCCCGCCACGACCACCGTCGGGGCCGCCGCGCGGCTTGTACTTCTCGCGGTTGAAAGAGACGCTACCATCGCCCCCGCGCCCGGCGCGGACGATGAAGCTGGCTTCATCTACGAACTGCAAAGGGGCTAAAGACCCCTGTAAAGGACGAAGGTCAGGCCGTGGCCCCCTCGAGAACGGGCTCCTCGATCACGCTTACGACGCTCTTGCCCCTGGAACGGTCGAAGTCGACCCTGCCCGAGACCCTGGCGAAGAGGGTGTCGTCGGAGCCCTTGCCAACGTTCTGTCCGGGGTGCACCTTCGAACCGCGCTGGCGCACGATGATGCTCCCTGCGGTGACCTCCTGGCCCCCGTAAGCCTTTACTCCGAGCCTCCTGCCTGCAGAGTCGCGGCCGTTACGCGAGGAGCCCCCGCCCTTCTTATGAGCCATCAGATACCTCCAGCACCCTCACCCGGGTCAGCTCTTGCCTGTGCCCGGTCTTCTTCCTATAGTCCTTTTTCGGCTTGTACTTGTAGACGTAAATCTTATCTCCCCGCAGATGGTCCAGGATCTCGACTCTCGCGTTCTTCTCGCCGAGGTCGAACCCCCCTTCGTCGACCGAGAAGCCGACAGGAAGCTCTACGGTGTCCCCGACTTCACCACTAAGGCGGTCGACGACGAGCTCCTGACCTTCTTCGACCCTGTACTGCTTTCCACCGCTCTTTACAACCGCAAACATCACGATCTCCTAGAATTTATCAGGTTACGACGGGCGTACACAACGTACCCCACGACGCAACAGTATACCCGCCATGCTCCGCGTCGACCACAAGCCAAGGGCTCCGTACTCGCGCACCGGGCAGGGGACACGGGGCGGCGTTCCTCTGGCGGGCCGTTGCCGAACGCGCGCAGATTTTGTATCTTTGGGCTATGCGTGCAGTAAGGACCACTCCGACGGTACCTGTCTCCAGGGGAAAGAAACAGGAGAAGGCAAGCATCGCGCATCGGCTACGCCGCTGTGACGTGCTCCTTTTCCTCACCGCTCTAGCGTTGGGTGGGATCGGGGTCCTCGCCATCTATGCCGCAGAGGCTGACTACAGGCAGCTCTACGCTGTCAACCAGGCCCTTGGGCTCGTAGCCGGGCTCCTCGGCGCCGTCGTGCTTGCACTGCTGGATTACAGGTGGCTTGGGCGGCACCTCAGGCTAGTCTACGGGGTGACGATCGTGATGTTGGTGGCTGTGCTCGCCGCAGGCTTCTCGGTCAACGGGGCGCAGAGCTGGATCGGGATAGGGCCCTTCGAGGTGCAGCCCTCCGAGTTCGCCAAGCCGCTTTCGATCGTGGTGCTCGCCGGATACGTGGCCCACAACAGCTTTGTTCACAACATGACGTTCCTGAAGGCCCTCGGCATCATGTGCGTGCCCGTGCTGCTCGTGCTCGCGCAGCCGGACCTCGGGACCGCGATGGTATTCGGGGCCATCTTCGTGGCCGTGGTCTTCGTGGGCGGAGCCAGGTGGCACCAGCTTGCGGGGCTTTTCGCTGCGGGGTGCTTGGCCGTCTACCTCGCCATCAAGCTCAGGATACTGGAAGACTACCAGATAGCACGCCTCACCTCGTTCCTCGATCCTCAGAGCGTCCCGGGGGTAAGCTACCAGGTCGAGAACTCGAAGATGGCAATAGGTTCGGGAGGCCTCGTGGGCAAGGGTCTACGCTCCTCTGGGACGCTTGGCGACCTTGGTTACCTGCCAGAGGACCGCACGGACTTCATCTTCTCCAACCTCGCGGAGAAGGTCGGGTTCGTAGGGTCCCTAGTCGTGCTGATCTTCTTCTTCTTGCTGGTGTGGCGTGTGCTGCACGCCGCGACCATCTCGTGTGACCGCTTCGGCGTGCTGGTCGCGGTCGGGGTTGCGATGATGCTGACGTTCCACGCGCTCATTAACGTCGGGATGGCGATGGGCATGATGCCTGTCACAGGGCTGCCACTACCCTTCGTTAGCTACGGGCGCAGCAACTTGGTCGTCAGTATGATGTCTGTCGGGCTGGTCCAGAGTATCGTGATACAGGCGAAGCTCAAGTCCGAGGGTAACCCTCGGACTTGAGCAGCTAGTCAGCACGGCTCTTCGCGCCTTGTCAGCACGCTTCGGGCCTTTTAGGCCCTCGCTTGTCAGCATTTCAGCTTTTTGGTGACGGCCTCGCCCTGTTTCGCACGAGGTACCGCTGCCAGCGGCGATCGGGTTCTACGCTCGAGGTGGCGCGTCGGGACGACTTGCTGAAGTGCTGAAAAGCGGAGGCGAAGCCGGAGCGTGCTGACTGGCTGAAATGCTGCACTCACTTTTCCCAACCGTGGGGGAGGTTGTTGTTCACGACCTTCAGCAGCCACCCGCCGACCAGGAAGGCTATCAGGGCATTGATGATGGCGTCGGGGAGCACACCGGCTACGGCATACTCGCCCAACTGGGGTACTCCGAGCCCGGCGAGCCAGCGGGCTGTGTAGCCGAGGAGGTCGTAGGCGGCGACGGCGAGACCTGCGACCTGGGCGAGCAGCACCCTCTCCGACCCCCTTCGCCGCACGGCGCTCGCGCGGGAGGCGAGCATGGCCGCGAGCAGTCCCCCGAGCGCCCCGACCCCGAAGAGGTTGCTGCCGAGGGCGTCGAGGAGTATGCCTCCGAAGAAGCCGAGCAACACGGCCTGGAGGTCCCTGAGTGGGGCGACGGCGAAGACGACCGCGATCAGGGTCAGCCTTGGCGAGAAGAAGCCGAAGGTCAGGTAGGGTACCACTACGGCGTCGAGGAGCGCGGCGAGCGCGACGATGATCGCGGCGCGGATGACGGAGGACTGCTCCATCTTATGCCTCTATCCTTCCCGGCCGGCCCAGTCGACGACTACCCGCACCTCTTCGAGGTCCTGGGGCTCCATTGCCGGGTCCACTACTATCTTCTTGAACTGCTCTATATCCTGCGAGCTGACCGCTTCGACCTTACCTACATACAGGCCCGGCGGGAACAAGAGCTCCTTGTCTCCGGCACGCCCGCTGGTAACGACGAAGTCACCCTCCTCGGCACGCGCCTTGAGGCTGACCAGGTCGACCCCGAAGTACCCTTCGAGGTTGGTCTCCAGAAGCCCCTGGCCGTAGGAGACGTTCTCGGCCGTGACGGCGGGCCCAAGTTCACCAGAGGCGGGGTCGAATTCGGCGGGAGGGATGATCCTGACGCCCGCCGCGAACATCTGGTCCGTGACCAGCATGACCTGGGCCGTATGTTTGGAGACCTCCGTGGTGCGCCCGACTAGCGTGTTCTGGCCGATCACCACCGGCCTGTTGGGTTCGACGCCGTCCTCGGTGCCGACGTTGATGACTATCCTCTGGGTGAACTGATCCCCTACCGGGGCGACGACCCGTGCGAGCGGGCCGTACTCGTAGGTGGACCGCTGTCCCTTCAAGAGTTCGAGTAGGCGGACGTTCTCACGCTCGAGGCGGGATGCCTCGGCCGCGAGGGCCCGGGTTTCCTGCAACTTGCGCTCAAGCCTCTGTTCCTCACTGTTGTCGAAGGCGCCCTGCACGCTCTCGTTCGCCCGCTGTAGCGGCTCGAAGAGGGTCGCGAAGACGCTGCGCGCCGGATGCAATACCTCGGCCGCGCCGAGCTGGACCGTATGCAAGGGTCCGCAGGAGTCTTGCTCCTGTGTGCAGTCGCCCTCTTTTACATAGACGGTGAAGAGCGCGACGCTGACCACACTGAGGACAAAGAGGGCCGCAAGACCGCTTACGGCGCTGGACTTCTTGCTGCCCACGTCGTGCTCTAGGCCGAGGAAAGTGCGCTGCGGTAAGAGTTGATCTCTTCGAGGGAGCGCCCACTCCCGATCGCCACGCACATCAGCGCGTCGTCCGCTACATGCACGGGGATACCCGTCTCACGCCTGAGGCGCTCGTCGAGGTGTCTCAAGAGCGCACCGCCGCCAGCGAGGATCATCCCCCTGTCCATGATGTCCGATGCGAGCTCGGGGGGCGTGCGGTCCAGGGTATCCCGCACGGCCGCGAGGAGCGCGTCGACTGGAACAGTTATGGCCTCCCTGATCTCCTCGCTGGTTATGACGACGGTCTTGGGCAGCCCGGTGACGAGGTCCCTGCCCCTAATCTCTGCCGACTCCTCCTCTTCGAGCCTGAAGGCGCTGCCAAGCTCTATCTTGAGCTGTTCGGCGGTCTGGGTGCCGATGGCGAGCTTGTACTCTTTCTGTATGTAGGTGGTGATCGCATCGTCGATGTCGTCGCCGGCTATGCGGATGGAGGACTTGGTGACGATACCGCCGAGAGAGATGACGGCGACCTCGCTCGTTCCACCACCGACATCGACGACCATCGACCCCTGCGCCTCGTTGACGGGTAGGCTCGCCCCAATAGCAGCAGCCAGAGGCTCCTCGATGGTGTATGCCTGGCGGGCTCCCGCTGACTCGGTCGCCTCCTTGACCGCCCTTAGCTCGACGCCCGTCACACCCGAGGGTACGCATACGACGACCCGCGGCCCGACGAGCGACCTGAAGAACAGGCGCTGCGGCTGCACCTTGCGGATAAAGTAGGCGAGCATCTTCTCCGTGACCTCGAAGTCGGCGATCACACCGTCCTTCAAGGGCCTCATCGCGACGATGTTGCCCGGCGTGCGACCTAGCATCCGCTTCGCCGCCGACCCGACGGCCACGACCTTATCAGTCTTGGTGTCTATTGCGACCACCGAGGGTTCAGAGAGTACGATCCCCCGCCCTTTGACGAACACGAGCGTGTTCGCCGTACCCAGGTCTATCGCAACGTCTCGCCCGAACAGTCCTCCGAACATACGCGACCCATCCTCCGTATCCAACGACCCCGCGCCACCATCCCGGCGGCTAGAGTATTCCGTGCTCCTTCATACTAAAGTACCCGTCGCCCAGGATCACGTGGTCCAGGACCTCGATACCGATTATCTCGGCGGCCTCCTTGAGCCGCCTCGTGACCTCGCGGTCCTCGCGGCTCGGTCCGACCTTGCCGCTTGGGTGGTTGTGGGCAAGCACTATACCCGCCGCACTCGCCCGGATCGCCGGCTTGAATACCTCCCTGGGATGAACCAGTGACGCCGAAAGCGTGCCA
>CADCVF010000055.1 GCA_902806095.1 uncultured Rubrobacteraceae bacterium | reverse complement strand
TGTGGTTTTCTCCGAAGATGAGAAGGCCGACTCCCGAACGCTGGACCCTTTGGGTCTGCAAATGTTCGACGGGCTCTATTACGCCAAATGGAAAGGAGGATCTGCCCACCGTGGAGGGTGGGTGGCCTGACTACTCGAGCGGCTCTCTAGCACTCAGCCTTGTAGAGGTACTCCTTAACCTCGGGTTTGTCGAGGTTCTCTCTGGTCGCCGTAGTAAACCCCGTTGTGATCTGCGTTCTGGCCGGTTCTTCTCCGGACTTCAGGTAATCGACGGCTATCCTGACGCCCGTATCGCCTATATCGTTCGGATGCTGGGCGATGAGCGCGTCCACGTTGCCCCTTCGGAGGTCTTCGACCTGGGTAGGCGAGGCATCGAAAGTTACGACGCTCACCTGGTCCTTCTTACCCGTCTGCCTGACACCGGTTCCCGCGCCCTGCCCGGAGAAGAGGTTGGCGCCGAAGATGCCTTTGAGGTCGGGGTTTGACCGGAGGGTCGAGGTGGTTATCGAAGCCGCCTTGATGGGATCGTCGTTACAGTACTCGGTCCCGACGTACTCGATGTTTGGATACTTCTTTATCGCCTCCTCGAAGCCCTGTTGCCTCTGGTCGGTAGTGGAGATGCCTGGTGTGACGCTGATGACCATAACCTTGCCCTCTTCGCCGATCTGTTTGGCCGAAGATCGTAGGGTGGTCACCGCCGTAGCCGAAACGGTGCGCGGGGTAAAGATGGTAACCGACTGCTTACCAGTTCGTCTACTCCATCTTGACTATCTCCTACATTCTCCTTGAGCCGGAATAGCGACGGGCGCGGTCGGACCAGCCCGTCTGCAAAGTCCCGGTCGGCTACTTACGAGGAGGGGAAGATGTCTAGGCTCGTCTGGCGTCGTGGTGGCAGTGACCTTCGGGGGGCGGCACGTCGAGTGCGGGGTTCTCGTCGAAGAAGCCGACCGGCTCGAGCTTGAAGCCGGCGTGCTGCACCGGCATGACGGGCCAATCTTCGAGCCGAACCACATGGTGCGCACCGAGCGTGTACCAGACGACCACGTCCTCGCCCTCCAGTGGGCGGTCCTGCTCCACGTACTTCGGCAGGCCGTCGCCCGGGTTCTGGTTGGGGTAGGTCCCGGCCGCGTGACGTTCGTCCTGTGAGAACCGGGTCGCCCAGAAATGCCTGGTCGCGAACCCGGCCCTGCCGGCGACCGCGCTGTCGGGCTGGAAGAACGGCAGGACGTTGGCGCTGAGCGGGATCAGGCGGTATGCGCAGGGCTCCCCGACCTTGTTCGTAGTCTCGGTGCTCTCCACGCGCCAGTGGCGGGCGGACATCGCATCGACGGTGTGCTGGGCCTCCGACTCGCGCTCCAGCAACGTGGACTTCGAAAGGTAGGCGTTGCCGCGCGGGTTCGCGTCGCCGGGCGGCACCGCCTCGGTGTGCACCTCGTAGATCCGGTTGTCGCGGCCGTCCAAGTCGAGGTCGAGTCGGAAGTTCATGAAGTGCTGGTGGATCGGCCCGTACAACCCATCCTTATTGAGAAGCTGGCCGTGGGTGGGCTTCACGTCAGGCCCGACGGCGCCGGTCGAGACTATGCCGGTGAGCTTGCCGTCGAACTCGATCGTTCCGTCCTGGTAGAAGTTCCAGTAGAAACCGTACTCGTAGTTCGCGACGGTGGCGATAAACGAGACGACCAGGCGCCTGGAGCGCCTGACCTCCGCTGTGTCCGCCCTCATGTCGTAGTGCTTCCAGCCGAGGCCGGCATCCTCCTCGTGCAGGCAGACTGCGTTCTTGTTTTGAACGGGATCGCCCGCGCCGTTGACCATGACGGCGTCGAAGTAGCGGATCTCGCCGAGGCAGTCGCAGCCGAGCTCGAGCGAGTTGGCCAAGGCCCCTACGTTGTACTCGCCCGCGTCGAAAGCATTCTTGCGCCACTGTCCAGGACGCGGGTCGCCGTAGGGGACGACCATCTCCGAGAGGGAGGCCCGGTAGAGGACTGGTCGCACGCGTCCACCATCATCGTAACCGACCGTGTAGAGGACGAGTCCCTCGCGCGGGGTGAAGCCTATCCGGAAGCTCCACTTCTGCCAGCGGATCTCGTGCCCGTCTATCTCGAAGCTCGGACCCTCGGGTTGGGTGATCTCCAGCGGCTTGAGGCCGGCGCGCGTTGGCCTGCCGTTCGGCTCGTAGGCCCCGGACTCTAGTGGGATCGGGACGACGCCGTGATCCTCTACCCTGACTACCTCCATCTCGTTGAGGTCGACGATGGTGACGAGGTTGTCCACAGGGTGCGCGTAGGCGTTATGGTCGTCCTCGACGTAGACCCAGGTGAGCGCGCGGGACAGACGACGTCCCTCCTCGTCGCCGTAGCTCCCCGCCGACCACGGGTCCACGAGCACACGGTCCATGTCCTCGATGCCGCGCTTGCGCAGGGCCTCCTGAAACTCGGGACTCTCCTTGCAGGCCGCCTCGCACTCGTCGAACTCCTCGAGCACTATGGGCGGCTGGACGTTCGGGACGTGCGTCCACGAGGTAACGGCGCCCTGGGTCAGCGAGATCACGGCCTCGTAGGTAGACCCGTCGTTCCCGTCGAGGATAACCGCGAAGGCCTCACGCTCGAAGGCATCTCCGTCCTCGAAGGCGAGCACGTCCTCCTTGGGTGGCTCGTTCAAGGTGAGGCCGGCGAAGCGGTGCCTCGGGCCGAGGTCGCGTTCCTCGCGCACAATGCCGACAGCCTCCCTTACCTCCTCAAGCGTCAGCGGCGCCAGGGGATGATCGGCCAGGGCGGCAGGTCGTTCTGTCATAGCCACGATCTACTCCTCTCTCTCATCGCGGTCTTGTGCCATTATCTTCTCTACGGCCCCGCGGAGCCAACCCCGCGGTCGGCATCGGGCCGCTCCCTCGTAGACGATCCTGCAGATCTTGGGGTACCCCTCGGGGTTTCTGGCGCGCAGGAGGAGCGCGGGACCCACGCCGGCCAGGAAGACGCCGACGATGAAAGAGCCCGATCGCTTGCATACGGGAAGGGCGACCGCTTAGGAAAGGGTGGCATGTCGGTACGCACAGGGAATCGAACGCTTCTATGAGAAGGCACATTTTGTCAAGAGCCGACGTGGCGGCTCCCTTGCGGTCGAGCGCGGTCTGGCACTCCCTAACTCCGGACGATCCGGCGACTGGTACCACCGCTCGCATACCTCGACAGCGGCAGCGCTCTCTCCATGGCTGGCAGGGTTGCACAAGAAAATCAATCCGCCGTACGGTCCCTCAGGGAGACGGGCCACGTTGAGGAGGCGCGGGATGACGGATGCAGAGGAGCGGATCAGGACGGCCACCGGGGCGACCATCGTCGCAAGCCCGCCTAGTGCCCCGAAGTCGTGCTTCATCCACCCGTCGCCGCCGGCCGCCACGACCGCCGCCGCGACGGCGAAAGCCGCCACCAACGCCGCTGTTCTCATAAATCCTCCTTACGTTGCCACCTTGCGCACATACCCACGGGCGGGTTCGCGCGGCGGATCACCGAGCCCAGCGTTCGGGCCGGTGGTCGGTGCTCCCTACCAACTGCGCGTGGCGGAAGCAGTCCGTCGTGTGGTCGTTGACCATTCCCACCGCCTGCATGAACGCGTAGACCACGGTGGGACCGACGAACCCGAACCCCCGACGTTTCAGGTCCCGGCTCAGGTCCCTAGATGCCTCGGTCTGCGCGGGAATCTCCTCCGACGTCCGCCAGCGGTTGTGCGCCGGCTCGCCGCCGACGAAGCCCCAGAGGTACCGGTCGAAGGTCCCGAATTCCTCCCTAACCGCGAGGAAGGACCGGGCATTGCGGACCGTCGCCTCCACCTTCCGGCGGTTGCGGACTATGCCGGGATCGGCCAGCAGTTCCTCGACTTTCCTTTCGCCGTACCGGGCGACCTTCTCCGGATCGAAGTCGTCGAAAGCGCGCCGGTAGCCTCCACGCTTCTTGAGGATCGTCAGCCAGCTCAGGCCCGCCTGCGCCCCTTCCAGCACGAGCATCTCGAAGAGCCTCTGGTCGTCGTGGACCGGGACGCCCCACTCCTCGTCGTGGTAGGCGACGTAGAGCGGTTCGGCGCCTACCCAGGCGCAGCGATCCCTCGGCGAGACGCCGTCGTCCGCGCCGCTCATAGCAGGAGATCGGGAGCTGCCCGCCGCAGCCCCTCGTAGACCCTTCGGGGGGCGACGAACTCGGGATCCTTCTTGTAGACCTCGGCGATCGCCTCGGCGAGGTCGAGCTGTCTTGCCGCCTCCTCTATTGTGGCGTCGGCCAGGATCGGACGCCCGTCGCGGCGCGGGTGGGTCGCGAGTTTGAGGTTGCCCCGCTCCAGGACTCCTAGCCGCTCGCCGCCGGCTATCTGGCCGCCGCACCGGCACGGGTTCTCCTCGCGCACCAGGCCGCAGCGGTTGGCGATGATCGTCCTCATGGTCTTGCGGGCGCGCGAGAGGCGCTTGCGGAAGGCGGCGGGGGTCACCTCGCAGACCTCGGCCCCGTCGCGGTCTGTCATGCCCATAAGGTCGCCGAGGATGTAGGCGAGACGCACCTCCCGCGAAAGGCACAAAAGCATCCCGTGGGTGCAGGAGATCCTAACCTCGGCGCAGAGCTCCTCGTACTCCGCCTGCCCCTCGACGTCGTCGGGGACCGGCCCCAGGCCGGCGTCTATGGCGGCGGCGAAGGCGTCCGCGCCCCTCACCGACGACTCCACGAGGTTCTTCCTGGTCCGCAAGAGCTGGCGGGTCGCCACCGTGTAAACCCAGGTCATGAACCTCGAGCGGCCCTCGAAGGTTCCCAGGTTGGTGACTATGCGGACCAGGACCTCCTGGGTCGCGTCCTCGGCGTCCTCGGGGCTGGAGAGCATACGTAGGGCGAGCCGGTAGATCGGGTGCTGCAGCTCCCGGCACAGCTCTCCAAGGGCGCGCTTGTCTCCCCCGGCAGCGTCTCGGGCCAGCCGGTCGAGGTCAGCCATGCCTTCGGCCACCACTTCGCTAGCGGCCTTCCGCGACGACCACGTCGGCGCGCTCGATGCCGATCACCTCCGCTATGTGCGAGAGCCAGGCCGCGACGACGGGGATGTCGTGCGCTTTTTCGGACGCCCTGTGGGCCTCTTCCCGGCTCGTCCACACGATGAGTTCGAGCCACGTCGTCTCGTCGAGCTTCGCCAGGCGGGCGCTCAACATGCCTGCGAACTCGGCCCTGACCGCCTCCACCATCGCCGGGCGCTCGGAGACGAGCGCCTCCTCCGCTCCGGGCCTGACCGTAAACCGGACCATCTCGATGGTCTCCCGCGCCATGCTCGCTCCTTCCGTAAATGTTCCGTCTATAGTTAGAGACACCCTGCCCCGGGAGCGTGACATCCCGAGGTCGCCCCCCGGCGTGATGAGCTGATCCAGAGCCACCCCACCATGCCGCTCGCCAGCACCGGACGCAAGTGCGTGCGAGCCAGTGCGACGCCCGTCAACCACGTCCGCAACGGAGACGACCCGCTCGTAGTGACCTCCTGGAAGCACCCCTGGCGGATGAACCTCCGCGGTGGCGGGCGCGGTCGTCGTCCGAGCCCTCCGAGGCTTGGGGCCGGGCTGGTGATCCGCGTCCCACACTGTGCCGCAAAGACATCGCCGTGCGAATCGACCCCTTAGGAAGGAGGTGGACCGTGTCCCGCATACGCCGCATCGCACGCCGCGAGCGCCCTCAGCATCCTGTAGGCCACCGCCCGGAGACGGGTCCGGTGCTCCTCGAAACGTTCGGCAAGCCACGCGTGCTCGTCCATCCGACTCGATCTCTTTACGTACGACCGGCCAAAAAGGAAGGGTGTGTCGATCTGTGCTCCTTCAGAGCTGAAATGCCCCGCGACCCTCTCGCACCTGAAGCAGATTCCCGTCCGGATCCTGGAACCTCGCGGCGTAACCCCAGGGGAACTCAAGGATCTCGGGTGGCTCGAACTTCACTCCGCGCGACTTCAGCGTTTCGAACGCCATCCGGCAATTCTCCACCTCGATGGTATAAACTGCGGAACGCGACTTGGCCCAACCGGGTGTGCCTGGCCACAGAACGAGCTCGAAGTCCTGCCCCTCGACGCCGACGGTCAAAAATCGCGGTCCGTCTGGTGTTGGGTAGTCACCCCGCTTCTCGAGACCGATGACATTCGTGTAGAAGTCGAGCGCCTCGTCCTGATCGCCCACCAACAGTGCCACGTACACCACTTTTTTCAGCATCGTCGTTCCTCCGTTCGGATCATCGCTTCAGCGAACATAAAGCCAGAGGTTCTCTCTTTTCGTTTACCATCTCAAAGGGAAGACACCCGGCGGCGCGGAAACGTGACGTCTCTGATGATGTCACGTCACATTTAGCGCCCGGTAGGGGTCTACAGATATAGATGGACGAGCGCGACTGGCTGGCACAACGATTCCAAGAGCACCGGCCCCGGCTTAGGGCCGTCGCCTACCGGATGCTGGGCTCCACCAGCGAGGCCGATGACGCCGTCCAAGAGGCGTGGATCCGGCTCAGCCGCTCGAACGCCACCGAGATCGACAACCTCCAAGCCTGGCTCGTCACCGCGGTCGGACGCGTGGCGCTCAACATGCTCCGCTCACGCAAGACACGAGGCGAGGAGCCACTCGACGCACACCTGCCTGACCCGATCGTCGACCGCGCAGACGGCATCGACCCCGAGCACGAGGCGCTGCTCGCCGACTCCTTAGGCCTCGCGCTACTCGTCGTGCTCGAGACGCTGACCCCCGCAGAGCGGCTCGCCTACGTCCTCCACGACATGTTTTCGGTTCCCTTCGAGGAGATAGGCGCCATCCTGGAGCGCTCGCCCGAGGCGGCGCGCCAACTCGCCAGCCGCGGACGCCGCCGCATCCGCTCTGCGCACACGACGCCCGACGCCGACGCGGCCGCACACCAGGAAGAAGTCGTTGAGGCCTTCCTCGCCGCCGCGCGCGATGGAGACTTCGACGCGCTCGTCGCCGTGCTCGATCCCGACATCGTGGAGCGTGTGGACACTGGCAGCGGGACCATCGTCGAGGTTCGCGGCGCCGAGAACGTCGCCCGCAGCGCGATGGCCGCCGCCTCGGAGAGAGGCGGCCTCGTCGGAAGACCCGCGCTTATCAACGGCGCCCCTGGCTGGGTCTCAGTGCTCGACGGAAAATTCTACGCGATCGCCGCCCTCACGCTTCACAACGGGCGGATCACGACCATGGACATCCTTCTCGACCCCGCACGCCTCGCCCGCCTCGACCCCACAGACTTCGAGTCCCGACTATGAGTCGGGACTCGAATCGACCAAGAATATCCCGAGCCGATTGTGGAGCCCATCTGAGGCGCTCTGCCCCGGTCCTATAGGCCAGGACACACCCTGTGTTGGATGGGGGCTATGCGGACTTCAGAGAATGAATCTTAGGGGAACTTCGCGTGAACGGCTTTCTCGGAGGTTCGGCTTAGGTTCGGCGGGTGAGTGCCCCGCTTGCTAACCTGGTCGTCGGTTTCCTCGGCGGCTGCATCGCCGGCGCCCTCTTGAGACCCTTTATTGCTGATCCACAACTCGCCTGCGGCGAACATGCTTACTACACAGGCTTCAACCTCGTCGAAGGTCAGTCCGCCTACGCTCTAGCTTGACAGGACTCTAAGCGCGATCATGCGTAATCCCGGATCGCGCTTGGAGTCGAACAACATGTCCCTGTTTGGCGCTCCGCGCTCATGCGCCGTAGGCGTCGTTGTAGTCCCACCACCCGTAGGGCGCCGTCTGTGGGTAGTCCTCGAGCGAGTCCTCCCAGTCCTCTTGGCGGCCGAGCGGGGCCATGTCCAGGTAGCTCCAGGTAGTGCCCATGGCCTCGTCGCCGCGGCTGTCGATGAAATAGGTGCGGTAGATCTGATCACCCTCGCGGATGAACGCGTTATGCCCGTGCCACTCGTCGACGCCGAAGTCCTTGTCCCAGTCGTCAGTGATCGTGTACCAGGGGATGTGCTCCCACCCGTGGCGCTCCTTCAACTTCTGGAGCTCGGCCTGCGGTGCGCGCGAGGCGAACGCGAGCCTCACATCCCGCGCGTTCAGATGGGCGGGGTGGGCGACCTGGTCTGCGAGGAAGGAGCAGCCCGCGCACGCCCGCTCGGGGTACGCGTCGCCACGCTCCGGGTTCGCGTAGGTGGTGACCTCCGGCCCGTAGAAGGCGCGGTAGACGATCAGCTGACGGCGGCCCTCGAACAGGTCG
>CADCVF010000054.1:7535-85235 GCA_902806095.1 uncultured Rubrobacteraceae bacterium | reverse complement strand
TTAGCGGCACGAAGGTGCGCGAGATGCTCTCCAAGGGCGAGTACCCGCCCCCCGAGTTCTCCCGCCCCGAAGTCATCGAAGTGCTCATGAAGGGGCAAAATACATAGCAACATTGTTAAGAATACGTTAATATAGCAACAGTACGTAACCAAAGACCGAGGAGGGTTAACAATGGAGAATGGGACGAGGTTTGGTCGCGGCTTCACGCTGTGGTTCACGGGCTTATCTGGGGCTGGGAAGACGACAATATCCGAGATCGTCGAGCATGAGCTCAGGAACCGGTTTCGCAAGATAGAGGTTCTGGACGGGGACATAGTAAGGACGAACCTGTCAAAAGGTCTCGGCTTTTCCAGGGAGGACAGGGACACCAATGTCTTGAGGATAGGGTTCGTCGCCGACCTTTTGACGCGCAACGGGGTCGGTGTGATCGTCAGCGCCATCTCGCCTTTCAAGGAGGTGCGCGACCAGGTGCGGCGCAACGTTGGGGAGGACTTCCTCGAGATCTTCGTCGATGCCCCGTTGGAGGTTTGCGCCGAGCGGGACGTCAAGGGCCTCTACGAGAAGGCTTTCTCGGGGGAGATCCCGCAGTTCACCGGAGTGTCCGACCCTTACGAGGCGCCGGTCGCCCCCGAGCTACACATCAAGACCGATGAAGAGGAGCCAAGGGAGAGTGCGGACAGGGTCATCGGCCACCTCGAAGAGCTTGGCTATCTCACGCCTGTTGGGGCGCTCAACCGGGCTTAACGTGGCGTCGTGATAGATCCCACCCCCGCCCTCTTCGGGCTACTCGTCGGTTTCCTCGTAGGCCTCACGGGGGTCGGGGGCGGGTCGCTCATGACGCCTTTTCTGGTGGCTGTGATGGGGGTCCCTGCCCCGACAGCTGTCGGGACTGACCTTACCTTCGCCACGCTCACCAAGCTGACCGGGTCTTTCCAGCATTTCAGGCAGCGTTCGGTCAACGTCGAGATCGCCGTTTTTCTGGGGATGGGCAGCATCCCTGCCGGGCTGCTCGGTGTCGGGACCCTGGAGTGGATAAGCGGCACCTTCGACCCTGCGAGGGTCGAGTCGATCATGATCACGATCATAGCGGCGACCCTCGTTCTGGTTGGGCTGTCCCTGATCTACCGCGACTACTTCATGCCCAAGAGGAACGAGGGCCCGAAGCCCGGTCGGTGGGACGGCAAGGGACGGATGAGCCGAAGACGCCGGGCTTACACCGTGCTTTTCGGGGCCCTCGGAGGCTACCTGGTCGGGCTCACTTCCATTGGCTCGGGGAGCATCATGGCCGTCATCCTGCTACTTCTCTACCCCATAGCACCGGCCGTTATAGTCGGCACGGACATCACGCACGCGATGGTCCTCTCGTTCGTCGTTGGCATAGCCCACATGACGCAGGGCAACGTGGATTTCGGACTGGCCGGGACCCTGCTCTTGGGCAGCATCCCCGGTGTCCTCGTCGGGAGCCGGCTTGCGCCCTGGATCCCAGGCAAGCCGCTCAAGCTGATCCTGGCCATCATGTTGATCTTCGTGGGTACGCGCCTGCTCCTCGCGTATTGATGCGATACGCGTAGGGGCGGTTCGCGAACCGCCCCTACGGTCTTCATCGTTGGCGGTTGGGTTCTGTGCGGCGGGTTCCCGTTTACAGGCTCCCTGCCTGGCGGATCATGCCACCGTCCACGAAGAATGTGCTTCCAGTGGAGTAGGCGGAAGCGTCTGAGGCCAGGTAGACGGCCATGGATGCGACATCTTCGGGCCGCCCGATCTTGCCGAGGGGAATCTCTGAGAGCAACTCCTTCCTCTGTTCGGGGTGTTCGTCGAGGTTCCTGTTTATAGGGGTCTCGATGGCGCCTGGGGCGATGTTGTTTACGGTGATGCCGTGCTGGGCCAGTTCGACGGCGATGGTGCGCATCAGCATCCTGACGCCACCTTTGGCTGCGCAGTAGGGAGAGTTGGTCGGCATGGGCAAGTCTTCGTGCACCGAGGACACGTTGATAATGCGGCCCCCGTCGCTCTGGGAGACCATCTGCCGGGCTGCCTCCTGGCACCCAAGCCAAACCCCCGTCAGGTTGACGGAGTAACCTTCTCCCACACTTCGAGGGGCGTCTCGAGAAACGGGAACTTCTGTTCTATTCCAGCGTTATTGACCATGATGTCGAGACGCCCGAACTCCTTGACAGTCTGCTGGATCAAGCTCTTCACGCCATCAGGCTCTGAGACGTCGGCCTGGACGGAGATGGCCTTGCCCCCGCTCGTCTCTATCTCCTCGACAGCTTCTTGCCCTTCTTCTGGGTGGCTCCTGTAGTTCACGGCCACCGAGGCCCCCTCTCGAGCGAAAGCGACCGCTATGGCCCTGCCGATCCCGAGGGAAGACCCTGTTACTGCGGCGACTTTATTCTCTAGCTGCACTCTAATCCCCTTTGTTGGAAAGCATTAACGCGCAGTTGACCAGCGCCAGGTAGGTCAGCGCCTGTGGGAAGTTGCCGACCAACCTCTCTGCCCGCGTATCGTACTCTTCGCTGAGCAGCCCCACATCGTTACGTAAACTATGCTAGACGGTGGGTCACGCGGCCACCCCATACAATGTCGCGCTCCTGGCTGCCCGCGTCTCTTGTAGACTAGGTGAGTGAGCAAGAGCTAGGGAGGCGCTTTTGGTAGAGAATGGCATCGCTCCGACGTTCGGATTGTGGTACGACTTCAGGCAGAAGTTGCCGCCCGGGGACTACGCACGGTTCTACGCCGAGTGTCTCGAGGAGATCGAAGAGGGAGAGAGGCTAGGCTTTACGGGGGTCTGGCTCTCGGAGCACCATTTCGTAGACGACGGGTACCTGCCCTCGCCGCTCGTGGTCGCCGCAGCGATAGCAGCCAGGACAAGGACCATGACCATCGGGACGAACGTGCTCCTGTTGCCGATGCACCATCCCCTGCGGGTGGCGGAGGATGCGGTGGTGGTCGACCTCATCTCCGGTGGGCGATTCGTGCTCGGGGTCGGCCAGGGCTACGTGCAGCACGAGTTCGAGACGCTGGGCTTCGAGCGGAAGTACAGGCCCTCGCTCTTCGAGGAGGGGATCCGGGTGATCCGTCACGCCCTCGGCGACGGAAGGACGGGCTTCGAAGGCAGGCGCTGGAGCTTCGAAGACCTGCCTTTCGGGCCACGCCCAGAGGGCAGGCTCCCCGTATATATCGGCGCTTTCGCGGACCCGGCCATAGACCGCGCCGCCCGCCTCGGGGACGGGTTCCTGGCATCCGCGGGCGGAGGCGCTTTCGGTGAGACGCACAGGAAGGTCATGGCAGCGCTGGAGCGGCACGGGCGCGATGGGGAAGTATTCCCTTACGTGGCCTCCGGCGTGGCTTTCGTACATGAGGATGCAGGACGAGCGAGGGAGATCGTCGGTCCGGCCATCGCCTACCAGCGTACACGCTACGCCGAGTGGGGAACGGACAGGGACGAGCCTCGTCCCGGACCGATCCGCGAGGAGGATCTACCCTGGGAGAGGTACCTGGTCGGTACACCCGAAGAGGTTGCGGAAGGCTTGAGCGAGCTGCATGAGGAGGCGCCCTACGACCACTTCTGCTTCTGGGGCCGTCTCCCCGGCGTCACCCACGAACAGGCGCTCGCCAACATGCGCCTGTTCGCCTCCGAAGTCGCCCCTCGCGTCCGCGACGCGGTAACGGCTTGAAAGTAACACCGACGGTATTGGATCAGGATCAGGCCGCCTTCCTCATACGCCAGAGGGTGGCGCGCCTCGCGACCGCCGATAGTGCTGGAAAACCGCACGCAGTACCCGTGTGCTTCTCCTTCGCGCGGGCTTCGGTCTACATCGCCCTCGACGAGAAGCCGAAGGACGTACCAGTAACCCGCCTCAAGCGCGTCAGAAACATCCTTGAGAACCCTGACGTGGTCCTCATTGCCGACCGCTACACCGAGGAGTGGAACCTCCTGGCTTTCGTGATGGTGCGTGGAAGGGCGGAGCTCCTTGACCCCGACACCGAGGAGCACGTCGCAGCCGTGAGGCTCCTGCGGGGCAAGTATCATCAGTACGAGGTGATGCGCATAGAGGAGAACCCCGTCATCGCCATACGCCCCGAGAGAGCCGCCTCGTGGGGCGCCCTCGACGAGCCCGACGCCTCAGGGCCCAAGGTCCTCGACACGATCCATGGCCGCCGCTCTGTCAGGCGATATCTCGAGAAGGGCGTGCCTGAGGATCTCGTGGAGCAGGTACTCGAGGCCGCCAGGTGGGCTCCTTCCCCCCACGGCCGTCAGCCCTGGCGCTTTGCCGTACTCACAAGGCAGGAGACCAAAGAGCGTCTGGCCGATGCAATGGGCGAAGAGTGGCGGGCCAACCTGGAGATGGACGGTCAGAGGGCGGAGATCGTCGAGAAACGCCTCGAAGGCTCCCGTAGGCGCCTGCTGGACGCGCCGGTGCTCGTACTGATCTGTCTCTACCTCGAAGACCTCGATGCTTACCCCGATGCTGGGCGCCAGCGTGGCGAGACCACGATGGCCGTACAGTCTCTAGGGGCTGCGGCCCAGAACGCGCTGCTCGCGGCCTACGACTCAGGCCTCGATGCGGGCTGGATGTGCGCCCCGCTCTTCTGCCCGGAACAGGTCGTAGACGCACTGGGACTCGACCGGAAGCTCGTCCCGCACGCGCTGCTCACACTCGGTTACGCCGAGGGCGACCCGCCGAAACGCCGCTCGCACCTACCCCTCGACGAACTCGTGGTCTACAGGGACTGAGTGGGCTACATTATCGTGGGATGGCGCACTTCTTCCCTCGGGTGCATTCGTGGAAGACGCCTCTACACGCCTGGCCCATTCCCTAACATAAACTCGACAAAATCTATCGGAGATAAGCTAGAATGTGCGCTCATGCCATCGCAAACCGAGTGAGGAGAGATCGTGACGGAGCAGGAGATACAGCAGAAGGGTTACGCGAATCCTGACGCCCTCGTCAGCACACAGTGGGTCGCAGAGCACCTGGGCGACACGGATAACGTACGCATAGTCGAATCGGACGAGGACGTGCTCCTCTACGACATAGGACACATCCCGAACTCCGTGAAGGTAGACTGGGTCGAGGACCTCAACGATCCGCTGATGCGTGATTACCTCGACCCTGAACACTTCGCCAACCTCATGGCAGAGTTGGGCATCTCGCCTGAGACGACGGTCATCTTCTACGGGGACAAGAACAACTGGTGGGCGACATACGCCCTGTGGGTGTTCGGGCTCTTCGGCCACGACAACGTAAAGGTCATGGACGGTGGAAGGGTAAAGTGGGAGGCTGAGGGTCGCGAGATGACCCAGGAAGTGCCTTCCTTTGCCAGGACTGACTACCCCGTTCCGCAGAGGGACGACTCCAGGATAAGGGCGTTCAAGGAGGATGTGGACAGGCACCTGGAAGCCAGGGGCCAGATGGTCGACGTGAGGAGCCCCGGTGAGTACCGGGGAGAGCTGCTTCACATGCCTGACTATCCGCAGGAGGGCGCGCTCAGGGGAGGGCACATCCCAGGGGCCGCGAACGTGCCATGGGCGAGGGCCGTGAGGGAGGATGCGACCTTCAAGAGCGCTGATGAGCTCAAGGAGATCTACGAGGGCGAGGTGGGACTCAGCCAGGGAGACGACGTAATAGCCTATTGCAGGATAGGAGAGCGATCTTCCCACACATGGTTCGTCTTGAAGTACCTCCTCGGTTACGAGGGTGTGCGTAACTACGATGGCTCCTGGACCGAGTGGGGCAACCTCGTGCGGGCTCCCATAGAAAGATAGAGGTTTGGAAGCGAAGCCAGGAGCGCTGGAGCGCAAGAAGAGCGGCGCGGATCTCCTGGTCGAGCACTCCAGGAATCCTCGCCACAAGCACGAGGAGGACGTCCCCGAAGACGCCGACGTTGCGATGCCAGGCGGCAGCCCCGAGTGCGGGGGTTCTGTGGTCATCTACCTCAAGGGAGATGCTGACGGCAATGTAGAGTGGCTCTCGTGGACCGGGCAGGGGGACACCATCAGCATGGGAGCCACCTCCATAGTGATCGAGCGCATACTGAACGAGGGTCTCAGTATGCAAGAGATCCTCGAACTGGACTACGAGGAATTCGTCGATTCCCTGGGTAGAGAGGTTATAGGCAGCCGCACGAGGCATGCCACGCTAGGGCTCTCCACCATAAAGGGTGCCGTCAGACAATACCAGCGGGCTGGCCGTTCGGGGGGACGGGCCGCCGTATAACCTCAGCGCCCAAGGGGACCGTCTCTGTGAAGAGCGTGGACACGTTCTCGCCTCAGGTCGACTAAACTGCGCACCGTGAGCGAGCGATACGATGGACCACTCTGGGGAGGAAGATTCGGAGCCTCACCGGCCGAGGCGTTCGAGCGTCTCAACGCCTCGATCCCCTTCGATGTCCGTCTCGCTCCTTACGACATACGTGGCTCCATCGCCCACGCGAGGATGCTGGGGGTGCAGGGGATCGTCTCTGATAAAGAGTCAGCGGCGTTGGAGCTGGGACTCGAAACGGTGCTAAGGGAGGTCGAGGATGGTGAGTTCGCGTGGGATCTCTCTGACGAGGACGTGCACACGGCGGTCGAGCGCAGGCTGAGGGAGCTCGTGGGCGACGTGGCACTCAAGCTGCACACGGGCCGCAGCCGCAACGATCAGGTCGCCCTCGATCTGCACCTCTTCGTCAGGGACGCGGCCGAAAGGATAGGCGCTGGCGTGCTCGCCAGCATGCGGGCGCTCGTCGGGGTGGCCGAGACAAACAGGGACCTCGTTCTGCCAGGCTACACCCACCTTCAGCGTGCGCAGCCGATCCTGCTCTCCCACCACCTGCTCGCCCACTTCGAGGCCTTCACGCGGGACCTGCGGAGGCTGGAGGCCGCCAGGGAGGCCGCCGGCGTCTCGCCGCTCGGGGCAGCCGCGCTCGCGGGGACGCCTCATCCCGTAGATCCCAGGCTCACCGCGGAGGAGCTTGGGATGGAGCCGTTCGCGAACTCGTTGGATGCGGTCTCGGAGCGGGACTTTGTCCTGGATCTCCTCTACGCCTGCGCCGTGCTCGGGGTGCACCTGAGCAGACTCGGAGAGGAATGGGTCCTGTGGACCAGCGCCGAATTCGGGTTCGCCACTATAGACGATACGTACACTTCCGGCTCATCCATCATGCCCCAGAAGAAGAATCCTGACGCTTACGAGTCGATGCGTGGCAAGAGTGGCCGCCTCATCGGGGACCTGAACGCGCTCCTGATCACCCTGAAAGGCCTCCCCTTAGGCTACTCCAAGGACCTGCAAGAAGACAAAGAACCTCTCTTCGACGCGGTCGACTCGGTACTTGCGATGCTCGCCGTCCTGCCCGAGATGCTGCGTACGGCGCACTTCCACAGCGGACGAATGGCCGAGGTAGCCGGCGGTTTCGCCCTCGCGACGGAGCTTGCAGACTTCCTCGCGGCGAAGGGGGTTCCTTTCAGAGAGGCGCACCACGCCGTAGGGAGACTCGTACGGAGGTGCGAGGAACTGGGATTCTCGCTCGAGGACGTGCCGCAAGACGAGCTCGCGGCGGCGCATCCCGATCTCTCGGAGGTGCCCGAAGGGCTGCTTACGCCGCAAGGGAGCGTGCAGAACAAGATCTCCGCCGGCTCCACCGCCCCAGGCTCCGTCGATGATCAGCTCAGGCAGGCGAAGGTGTTTCTCGAGACTATGGGAGGCCGGTTGGGGGGGCAGAGGGGCCAGGCTTCAGAAGGGAGTGACCGATGAGGATTGTTCAGATGTCCGATGTTCACGTTGGTTCCGGGCTGTTTCGGCAGGATCTGCTCGAGGCGACCATCGAGGAGAGTAATGCGCTTGAGCCCGATCTCGTGGCTATTGTTGGGGACCTGACGATGGAGGGATATCGTTGGGAGTTCGAGGAGGCGAAAACCTACTTCGACCGTCTGGAGTGTCCGCACGTCATCTACGCGATGGGCAACCACGACGCCAAGAACGTCGGCTACAGGCATTTCGAGGAGTTCTTCGGCATAAGGGAGAGGTCGGCCCAGATCCCCGTCCCCGAGGGAGAGGCCAAGGTCGTCTCGCTCGACTCGACCAAGCCGGATCTCGACGAGGGAGAGGTCGGGCGCGAGCACTACGGCTGGCTCGACTCGGAGTTCCGCGGCTGGGACGGTGGGCCGAGGATACTCATGATCCACCACCACATCCTCGCCGTTCCAGGCACGGGACGCGACGTGAACAACCTGCGCGATGCCGGCGACGTCATGGCCATCCTGCGAGAGCTGAAGGTCGACATGGTCCTCTCGGGCCACAGGCACGTCCCCTACGTCTGGAGCATCTCGGGGGTGAGGATCGTGCACTCAGGCACGGTATCGACCATGCGCGTGCGTGGCACGATGCCACCGTCTTACAACGTCATCGAGATCGACGAAGACAGCGTCAACATTACTCTGCACCAACCCGGCAAAGGCGAGGAAGGCAAAGAGCCCCTCGCCTCGTTCTCCCGTACCCCCGTTACGACGAGCGAGTTCTACCCGGACTTCGACCGCTTCGTACTCTACGACCGGCTTCCTTTCCTGAAGTGAGGCATAGATGAGTCCTCGACGGAGTCTACTTCTTACGCCGGTAGCCAAGGGCTGTAGAAGATCAGGCGCCTACAGGAATTGTTCGGCCTCGGCGAGTTGGCCGGTCTTCTCGAAGGCCTTCTTCAGGAGTAAGCGGCCCTCTTCGCGTTCCTCCTCCGTACGAGCCTTCTCCAGCACGGTCTTCACGGATTCTTCGATGGCGTCAGGCTCGAAAGTGATATCTGGCAGGGCGATAACGACTTCCCTGATCTGGCGGTAGATAAAATCGGGTTCGCCAGCGTATACCCACCCGTGGCGGGCGAGAACCCAGGCCCAGCCTTTCATTCGGATGGTGTTCTCTATGTCCTCGTCCTCGAGGCCGAACATCTCGATCCTGAGCCTGTGGGCCGTTATTACCTCTGGCTTTATGCGTACCGTCGTTGGCATGGGCTCAGTTTAACAGCGACGCCCCGTCCCGCCTCTACAGGACTTGCCCCGACTTTATCCTCGCCGCGAACCTGTCTCCGCCGAGGTGGTAGGCGACGTAACGCCAGTCCGGGCTGTCGAGGATAAGCACGTCTGCCCTGTAGCCGGGTGCGAGTCTGCCGACGTCTTCGGCGCCGAGGACGTACGCCGCATTGGCCGTGCAGGCGCACAGGGCCTCGGCCGGTGAGAGCCCGAGTCTGGTGCACGCCAGGTTCATCACCAGCGGCAGCGACTCGCAGAAGGAGCTTCCAGGGTTGAAGTCGGTGGCGAGCGCGACGATCGCGCCCTCGTCGGCCAGGAGGCGCGCGGGTGGCAGGGGAAGGCCGAGGAACAGCCCGCATGCGGGGAGAAGCACCGCCGCAACGTCGGTTTTCGCCAGAAGGCGGGCGCCACTTTCGCCGGTCGCCTCGAGGTGGTCCACGCTACGGGTGCCGAGCTCGACGGCTAGCGGGATCGCACCCCGCTCAGAGAACTGGTCAGCGTGCAACCTGAGATCTAGCCCGTACTCTCGACACGCCTCTAGATAGAGGCGCGCCTCGGGTACCGCGAATGATCCACGTTCCAGAAAGACATCGGCGAATCGGGCCAGGGGCGCTGCTTCCGGCAGCACTTCCTCGATTACAAACTCCACGTACACCGCCGCGCTATCGAACTCGGACGGGACCGTGTGGGCGCCAAGGAAGGTAGGATACACCTCCACGGGGCTGCGCCTTCCCGCGTCCCGGATCGCACGCAGGGACTTGAGCTCGGTCTCGTTGTCGAGGCCGTAGCCCGACTTCGCCTCAGCGGTCATCGTGCCATGCTCCAGCATCCAGCCAAGGTGCCGCTCCACGGATGACCGAAGATCCACTTCCCTGCCGGCACGCGTCGCCGCCACCGTCGAGCGGATGCCGCCACCGGAAGCATGGATCTCTTCGTAGGTAGCCCCTGAGGAGCGCAGCTCGAACTCCTCCGCCCTGTCTCCAAGGAAGGCAGGGTGCGTGTGGCAGTCTACGAGGCCTGGAAGTGCCACCTTCCCGCTTCCGTCCACGCTCTCGTAGTCCTTGCCGGATCGAAGTCCCCGCAAGATCTCCGCTGGCGGGCCGACTGCGGCGATACGGTCCCCCGTGATAACTACCGAAGCAGGGGAGTGGTTGCGCAGTGCTCCGAACTCCCTGCCCCGGAGCGGGCCGGTACCTTCCGGGGTGACGGCGGCGGTGAGATCGTGTATCAGTAGTGTGACCTCAGCCATTCATGCCGTCTTCCGAACTTGGGTGCTCTATGGAAGAGAGATCCAGAACCATCTCCACCTGGTTCATGTCCTGAAGCTCCCAGCCGCACTGCGTGAAGAACGTGGGCGCAAGTTCTTCGGGAACTATCGGCGGGATCGACCACGTGCGGTCGGCGAACGCGGCATAGAGGGATTGCAAGATGCGGGTGCCCCAGCCCCTGCGCCGATCAACGCGGGGCACGACGATGGCGGTCAGGGTCATTATCTCCGCGCCAGGGTCCCCGATCACGGCATAGGCGTGATGGTCGAGGTGATAGGCCCGCGCGGGAGAGACCATGGCAGAGAGTGTCTCCGCAGCCAGCATCCAAGGCATGCCTGGTTCGCCTTCTCTGGCCGCGATGCGCGCGAAGTCCAGGGGGTCGAGGTCCAAGAGGGTGTCAGCTGTGTCGAAAGCAATCCCGCCGGGGCCACGATGGTAGCCGACGAGCCTGCGTGATAGGTCGAAACCGAGCCCCTTGTACAGGTTGACTGCCGGTGTGTTGTGCTCGAAGACTTCGAGTAGCACAGAATGGTCTCCTCTCGCGATGGCCTCCCTGATCGCTCCCTTCATGATCTGCTTGCCGAAGCCTTTCCCTCGCGCCTCAGGTGCGACCGCCATCGCCGCTATGCGGCTGGTCCAGCCCCGGCGCGTGACGAGGAGGACTGCGACCGGTGTGGTGTCCTGCGAGTATACTCGGCTTGCGAAGGGGTCCAGGTTCTCCTGACGAAACCGGCGCTCGTACCCTTGCGCGCTAACGTTGACGGGCACGACGTAGCCCTTGAAGGATCTCGTAAGGGCGTCCGCGACCTGTGCTGCGGTGCATTCGGCCACAGGCCGTCCGGAGATGCTGTCGATAGTCACCTGGGACATCCCTCTATTTTAGAGCGGTTTGTCAAGGTCTCGAAAGTTGTAGATTCGGTTTCTTCACAGCCAAGCCAAGACAAGGAAGCGGTTCAGGTGGCGATAGTCTTTCCTTACAGCCAGATGATCCTCAGGGAAAGGTTGAGGCTGGCATTCTTCACCGGGGCCGGAAAGGGTGCAGCTCGTCCTCTCCTTCTCGTACCACGCCATAGCTCGATTCAGGTACCTCGTTCCATACCCCGGGGAGATCACCGAGCGGCTCCGAGACGATCACCCTCGTCTCATCCGATACCTCCCGCAGACGCTCACGTTCTGGGTAGAGCTCTCGCAGCGCACTAACATCCGTGCTGTAGTAGAGTGTGCGCGACTTACCCTCGCTGGAGTACCTGAAAGCCCACACGCTATCCCCGTCCGTAGTCCCTATAGTCATCTGGATGGGGTGCTCTGTGCCATGATGGCGCCCAACTTCCTCGACAAAGCCTACCATCCAACAGCAACTCGGAATCCGTCGATCCCTCCATGTAAGGATAGAGCGCCTCGTCTACAGCGAGCACGAGCTCGCGCTTTATGCGGCCGAAATCGTTCACAAGACCGTTGTGGACCCAAAGCCAGCGGCCGTGACGGAAAGGGTGGCAGTTGGTCTGCTGGACGGCCGTGCCTGTGGAGGCCCGGATGTGGGCCAGAAACAGCGACGACTCGACGTGGGATGCGACCTCGCGCAGGTTTCGGTCGTTCCAGGCTGGCTCGATGGAATGGAAGAGGGCGGGGGTATGGGTATAGGGACTGTACCAGCCGAGCCCGAAACCGTCTCCGTTAGTAGTATCGACGCCGAGGCGGGCGTGGAGGCTCTGGTCGATCAGCGAGTGATCTGGTTTGTAGAGCAGTTCCTCGATAAGGATCGGGGAACCCGAGTAGGCTAGCCAGCGGCACATCGTTTGCTCCCTTCCGTTCGCGGGTCTACATCCGGCGGACTAATTTGCCGCTTGCTTACGTTGTCGGGGTCTCATTAGCTCCGCCCTGGTATCTGGTCTCGCTGGGTGTAGCTGGCTCCCAAGTGGCCTATGTCGAGCAACAAGGCGAGTAGGACCCAGATCAGTCCCCAACCCGTCAACCCCACGTTAGGGACATACACGATCACGTAGATCAGGGTCGTAAACGGGAGGAAGATGATGCCGAGCAGCGGCAAGATGAACGTTGTGAAGGCCGCGTCGACGAGGACCGGCCTGGCGATCCAGAGGATCAGCAGCGCGAGCCGCGGGAAAAGGCCTCCAAACATCGCGAACAAACAACCCATCCTACCTACCTCCTGTCTTGCACTGTCCACCACGGGGCGACTAACTGGAGCCTCGCCTTCGTCGAAAGGCTCTACTATTCAGGGCCGCCGATCAGTCCGTGCTCACTGATTCCTCTGGAGCATAAGCCCGGCACGGTGGTGGGTCATCACCCAGGTGCTCATATCCCCTAGGGGATTTCCACCAGGCACTATCGTCTCCGCTCCCGCAATCGGAAGGCGAATACGATCAAGGCCAGGCCCACCACCACTGCGAACGCGCCGATAAGCGGCGCTAGGAATGGCACGTCGGAACCGGCCAGGACCGCAAGGAGTATGCCGAAGAGCACCGACAATGCGCCGCTTCCGGCCAGCAGCCACCCATTTTCCACCTCGGCGCGCAGCAGTATTGCGCTGAGTATTTTGAGCGTACCGGTCGCGACCGCCCACCCCACGATTACGTAGACCAACCCGTTCAGGGTCAACCCTGGCCAGAAGATGGCCACCAACCCGGCGATGACACCAACAGCCCCTTCGGTCAATGGTAGCCACCTTCGCACGCCTTGGTCGGAGGCTCTGAGCGCGGGCATGAGCGTGATCGTTCCGTCAATCGCCGCGTAGATACCGAACAGTAGGGCCAGCACGGCGAGAACGAGCCCAGGCCAGAAGAGGACAACGAGACCGAACAGCAGGGCTGCGAGGCCGCGTAGCGCCAGGACTCGCCAGTTGGCGGCAAGCGTGTTCAGTCTTTGCCTGTAACGTCCACTGTTACTCACGTCTGTATCCTCCTCGGATCCTGTTGTCATCCTGTTGATCTCGTGTCCGCAAGCCGGTGGTAGATAGCAGCGTTGAGCTCGGCACCCAGCAACACCACAGAAGCGCAGAGGTAGAGATAGAAGAGCAAACCTACGGCTGCCCCGATGCTCCCGTAGGTGACGCCATAGTTGGCGAAGTTGGCCAGGTAAATAGAGAAACCCACCGAGGAGATCGCCCACAGCACCACGGCAATCGCCGCGCCAGGGACCACTGACCGCAAACCCTGTCTGGCGTTCGGACCAAAACGGTAGACCACGGAAAGCACCACGGCCAGCAGGAGAAGGGCTACGGGAAATCGCAGCCACCCCCACAAACGCACGAAGAGCTCGTCGAAACCCACCAGCTCCGCTATCCCCCCCACCAACTGCGGCCCGATCAGCATCAGCGTGATGGAGACGATCACCACGAGGGCGAGTATGGGCCCGAAGGCCACAGAGAGCGCCAACTGTCGCCACCAGCGGCGCGTCTCTGTGACCTGATAAGCGACGTTGAAAGCCTCGGTGAGGGTGCGTGCGACCGCCGACACGGACCACAGCGCTACGGCCACCCCGAAGAACAGCAACTTGTCTCCGGCTTGCTCCTCGGCCCGCTCGATCATCCCTACCAGCGGTTGGACCTGTTCCCGAGCCGGCTCGACCACAGGTTCGAGCTGCTTGGGAACGTACCGGGATGATTGTGCGCTAGCCTGGTCCATGGCCCGGTCGAAGAAGTCGGGGAAGCCGAGCGCACCAACGAGAACAACCAGGATGAGCATGAAAGGGAAGAGTCCAAAGAGCCCGCGATAGGCCAGCGCGGCGGCGTAGGTTGCCATGGGGTGCTCGAAGAAGAAATTCTGAATCGAGCGCACCACAAGCCCGACGATCCCAGTCTTCTCTTGTTTCGAAACGCTCACACCGTTCTCCGCAGAGTATGGAAGACACGTTCACTTCTCATTAGCGTCCTCGGCTTGGAGCTGTGGCACCCACATAGTACGCCAGACCCTCCGCCCAGGATCAAGAAGATTCCCAAGAAGAGGATGGTCAGCCGCATCAGCCTCGCTAGTATTTTTCGCCTCCCTACGCTTTGGATGTCTCATTCGCTCTCATCCGCATTCTCTGGCCCGCTGGCCGGCCCAGTGTCCACACGGGTTGGCATCTCGACCGCCGCTCTCTTCTCCGGAGCGTCCGCTGGCATCCCCTCGACCCGGCGGGCATACGCGGCAGAGAGTGGGGCTGCGCTGACCCCATGCAGGAGCACGCTGAGGAGCACCGTCGATGCCACCACCACCTCGATCTCGCCGGCTCCAGCGAGCTGGGGCGCCTCTTCAATCACGATCAGGCCGAGCACGATCGAGGCGAGCCCCCGCGGGCCGAACCACCCCGCGAACAGCACCGAGACGCCGCGGAGGTGCGTCCCGAGCAGGGAGGCAGCAACCGGGAGCATGCGGATCACACTCAGGCTAAGCAGAGTGTATAGAGCAACCTGCCAGCTCAACGTCTCCATGAACCCGAGCGCGAGCACCCCGAAGACGAAGAACACGCTCAGGTTGAGCAACTGACCTTCCGCTTCTGTAAATCGGATCAGTCGCTCCCCGACCCGCTCTACGGTCGGTCCGATCGCCAGACCACCGACGAAGGCGGCGATGAAGCCATTGCCGCCGATCTGGTCTGCCAATGCATAAGCGATGAGCGCCAGCGCAAGCAGGGACAGGCGCTGGAAAGATCCGCTCATCCATCCTCTCCCCGATGCTAGGCTTACGAGCCAGCCCCCCGCCAGGCCGACGCCGATGCCGACGAGGACGCCCAAGCCTACCTGATCCAGAGTGAAGCGTATCCAGAGGTTGGCCGATAAGGACTCCTCCACCGCCAGGACCAGGAACAGCGCCAGGAAAGGCACCGAGAGGCCATCATTGAGCCCGGCCTCGACATTCAGAGACTGGCGGATGCGCACCGGGACGCGAGGGTTGCTCACCACCGCCTGCCCGAGCGCAGCATCAGTCGGGGCGAGAACCGTCCCGACGATCGCTGCCTCCCAGAAGGAGAGGTCGGTAAGCAACAGGGCTGCGGTAGCAGTACCGAAGGCGATGGTGAGCGGCATCCCGATGCCAAGAAGGCGCAGAGGTAATCCCTCGTTCTGTCTGAGAGCGGAGAGGTTGATCCTTGCGGCGTCGGTAAACAGTACGAGCGCGAGGGCGATCTCACCAAGCAAGAGCACGGTGTGGTCGTCGAGCCCGAACTCGACCACGCCCAACCCTGCGGGACCCAGGACAATACCCGCCACGACGAACACGATCGGCGCCGTGAGAATCGTACCTTCCAGCCGGCGTGAAACGAGGCCGAAGACGACAACGACTCAGGCAAGGACGAGGAAGTCAACCATCGTAGGCTCCGGGAAAGCAGGATGGACCCGCGCCACAGAGACCCGGCAGGGGCGTCTCTCTCAACGCGAACGCCTCAGCCACCCGAACCCACCCCGTTCGGACGATGCTCGGACATCCAAACCCGCGCTCCGCCCGCCGGAGCTTCACCTTCGTTCATCCCTTGGCACACATACGCTACTGCTCCACGTCGTACACGGTCTTCCAATCATCCCGCATGCTCACGATCGTCCAGCGGCGTTCGCGGGCGATCTCGATTGACCTCTCTGCGCCCGCGTCGTAGGCGAACTCTCGCTCGGCGTCGTCATGGTAGACAAGCAGACTCAGCGACGGCCGCAGGGGATGCTCGGCGAACCGCAGCATCTCGATGTCGCCGTTGGAGTTGCCCGCGGCCAAGATCGGGCGACGTCCGACCCGGCTCCAGATGCGCGTCGGTTTCACCGGGCCGTCGTCTAGCACCTCGAGCTCCGCCTCGCGAACCACCGTGCCGCCGTGCTCGTCGGCCACGTAGCGCAGCGTCACGCCACTCCCGATAACGCGCTCTCTCGGGACCCCGTAGTCTTCTGCGTCACCGGGCGCATGAAGTCTCGCCCACCGCCCGACGCGATGTAGATGTCAAACCCGTTAGCCCCGAGGTAGCGGACGAGCTCGACCATCGGCTGGTACACGCACTCGAGGTACGGGCGGTCGAGTGTCGGGTGCGCGGCCGATCGCAGGAACTCCTCCGACGCGGTGTCGAACTTTTCGACTGTCATTCCCTCGAACGCCTTCATGATTCCCCCGAGCAGTTGTCGAATCCGAGAATCATCGCCGCGGTAGTAGTGGGTTACAGCACCTCCTAGCCATTCGTAGTCCTCCTCATACGCAGTCTTCCACGGCTGACGCTCTCGGAGCGAGGCGTCATCTGCGGCGGCTCGCTTTAGGCGCCGCAGGGCGAAGTCAAGCTGAATGTACATCGGCTTCTCGCACCACAGTGTGCCGTCGTTGTCGAAGACAGCGACGCGCTCCGGCGGTGGCACGTAGTCAGGATCATCCCGGCTGGTGACCGTCTTGACGAACCGCACGATCGCCCGGCGCGACGGTCCGTCGCGCCATGATGAAAGGAGGTTGTTCGTGTTCGGCAACATTAGGTCTTGCTCGTGAGTCCCTCTTGGAGCTTCTCCATCGCCTGATCAACGGTGAAGCTGGCTGCCTTCTGGCGAGGCGGGAACTCCTGGAATGTTCCCAGGAAGTCGCCGACGATGCTCTGTGCGGGCACTAGCAGGAAGATGTGGTCCATAAACCAGTCCCAGTACGTGTTCGAAGTCACGTCGGCGCGCTCGAATGGGTCAGTGCGCAGGTTGAAGAGCTTCGGTGCGCGCAGGGCGGTGAAGGGTTCGAACCAGATCTGTAGCGTGCCGGTCTGGCGTTGTTCCATGAAAACTAGCTTCCAGTTGTCGTACCGCAAGGCGAGCAGGTCACCGTCGTCGGAGAAGTAGAAGTACTCGACGCGCGGGCTCTTGCTCTCCTTACCGGTGAGGTAAGGCAGAAGGTTGTAGCCGTCAAGGTGCACCCGGAACGTCTTATCGCCCGCCTGGTGGCCCTCGAGGAGATCGACTTTGATGTCAGGATCCCCGGCGGCGGCCAGGAAGGTGGGCAGCCAGTCCAGGTGGCTCACGATCTCGTTGGAGACGGCTCCAGAGGCGATCCTGCCGGGCCACCGGACCATAGCTGGCACGCGGAAGGCACCCTCCCAATTCGAGTTCTTCTCGTTACGGAACGGGGTCATGGCCGCGTCGGGCCAACTGTTCATATGCGGCCCGTTATCGGTGCTGTAGAGCACGATCGTATTCTCGGCGATGTCGAGCTCGTCGAGCTTGTCGAGCAGGGAGCCTACCACTTTGTCGTGGTCGATCATCGTGTCGTGGTACTCCGACTGCCAGCGCCCGGCCTGGCCCCGACTCTCGGGCTTGGGGTGCGTGCGGAAGTGCATGTGCGTTGTGTTGAACCACACGAAGAAAGGTGTGTCGGCCTGATGTTGGCGGTCGATGAAGCCGAGCGCCGCTTCGAGAAACTCGTCGTCGACGGTCTCCATGCGCTTTTTAGTCAACGGTCCGGTGTCCTCGATGCGACCGTCGGCCCAGCTGTGGATGACCCCCCGGGGACCGAACCGCTCCCTGAAGTTGGGGAAGTCGTCGACCGGTGGGTAGTCTGGCAGCTCCGGCTCCTCTTCGGCGTTGAGGTGGTAGAGGTTGCCGAAGAACTCGTCGAACCCGTGGTTGGTCGGAAGGAACTCGTCCTTGTCGCCGAGATGGTTCTTGCCGAACTGGCCGGTGGCGTACCCGCGCGGCTTCAGTAGCTCGGCGATCGTCGGATCCTCCTCGCGCAGTCCCAGGTCGGCTCCCGGCAGGCCCACCTTGCTCAGGCCGGTGCGGAAGACCGATTGCCCGGTGATGAAGGCGGCGCGACCGGCCGTGCAACTCTGCTCGCCGTAGCAGTCTGTGAAGCGCATCCCCTCCTCGGCGATCCGGTCGATGTTGGGCGTCCTGTAGCCCATCTGGCCGTCGGAGTAGGCGCTGAGGTTCGTGATGCCGATGTCGTCGCCCCAGATAATGAGGATGTTCGGCCGGTTCTGCTGCCCGTCAGCCATGCTGCTCTCCCTTCTCGTTGACGTCTTCTCCCGGCGCCCGGGTCGCTGGTTCGGGGTTTCCGCTACGGACGATGCAGCGGAACCCGATGTGGCACGTGCCGGTATCGACCGGGTGGGGCATTCGCGCCGCCGGTCGGTAGCGCTGGCAGTAGTTGGGCGCGCACAGGAATGAACCGCCCTTGATCACCTTGCGCGGGATGGAGACGTCGGGCATCTGCGGGTCGTAGCTCTGCTCCCGGTTGCCGATGGTAGGGTTGACGCTCCCGCAGCAGGCGCTTTCGGGCTGGTGCTGATCCCGATACCAATCCGTAGTCCACTCCCAGACGTTCCCCGTGGCGTCGAACAGCCCGTAGTCGTTCGGCGGGAACGACCCGACGGGCGCAGTCCGCTCGAACCTGTCGGTGCGCAGGTTCTCGATTGGAAACTCGCCCTGCCAGGTGTTCGCCATCATCTTGCCCTTTGGCGAGAACTCGTTCCCCCAGGCGTAGGTCGCGCCCTGCAGCCCCCCGCGAGCGGCGAACTCCCACTCGGCCTCGGTAGGAAGCTCTTTCCCCACCCAGCTCGCGTAAGCCGCGACGTCCTCGTAGGCGACGTGCACCACCGGATGCCGCTCGCGGCTGTGAAGGGTGCTGCCGGGTCCTTCTGGGTGGCGCCAGTTCGCTCCCGGCACGTAGGCCCACCAGTTGTAGTGGTTGCGCAGGTCGACGCGGTGAGGAGGTTGTCGGAACACCACGGAACTGGGCGCGAGCATCTCCGGCCGCGCCCCCGGGTAGTCGATAGGATCGGGCGGGAGCTCGGCCACCGTGAAGTGTCCTGTGGCCTTCACGAAGCGCCTGAACTCGGCGTTGGTAACGGCATGCTCGTCCATCCAGAAGCCGTCTACAGTGACGTGGTGAACGGGGCGCTCCTCAGGGTAGAAGTCGTTCGAGCCCATAAGGAAGGTGCCGCCAGGCACCCAGACCATGTTCTTTTGCGACGCCCGGCCGGGACGATCTGATCGTAACGGTCCTCGCGAACGGGTTCGTTCCGTTTGCTGCAGGTTGTGCGGAAAGTTTCCCCTAGGGGATTAGTTGCGTGTACGCGCTCAGCGAGGGGACCGCCGCCCCCTTGCCGCCACCAAAACTTGTTCATATAGCGACATTCGTTGCTAAAAAGATACAACGATTCCGACTCAATGGCACGGATTGCACTTTAGATATACGCGTCCTCGGCGGTTTGCGGAATAACAAAGAGTTGTCGAAATCCACAGGGTTCCGGCTGAGAATGGGATAGATCAAGTGATGAGCATTTGGCCTCTTGAAGTCGTCGATTGTCATCAGGTAAGATGTGTAGAAAGCCTTGTCCTACGGGCGTAGTGGCGCCTCATCGGCCGCACGGTGGGCGTGCGCAGGTCTAGATAGCGGCGCTGGACAGAGGAGACCGTCATTCGGGCCTCGAGCGACCCAAGCGTTGATCCTCCCAGGATCGTCCTCAAGCCCAAATTGCGGGCGCCGTTGCCGCGCCCCGAGCACGTGGTCCGTCGCAGGTTGCTCGAGCTCCTCCGGAACGCGTTAGACTGCAAGGTAACTGTCCTAAGTGCGCCGACCGGCTACGGGAAGACGACGCTCCTAGCCCACTGGCGTCGAGTAGAAGAAGCCAACCTGCCCTTCGCCTGGGTCTCCCTCGACGAGCAGGACAACGATCCGATCCGGCTGTGGAGGCACATAGTGGAGGCGTTGCGCCGGGTTGTGCCAGAAGAAGTGGACTTTGGAGCCGATGTTCTGGTGGTAAACAGCGCTGTGGGACAGAGGTTCGTCGGAATAGCGCTTCCTACGCTCATAAACGAGATCGCCGAGTTGCCCCATCAGATTGTACTGGTGCTTGATGACTACCAGTTCGTAACCGGGGAGGACTCTCATGAGTCGTTGGTCTTCTTTGTGGAGCACCTCCCCGAGAACGTCCACCTCGTCATCTCGAGCCGCACAGACCCGCCGCTGCCACTGGGGCGGCTTAGGGCCAGGGGAGAGATGAATGAGATCCGCACCGAGCAACTCGCCTTCTCCGAGGAGGAAGCCGACTGCCTGTTGAACGAGAAGATGGGGTTGGATATTGGCCTCAATAACCTCTCCGTATTGCTCGAGCGTACCGAAGGGTGGCCCGCGGGGCTCTACCTCGCCTCCCTCTCCTTGCATAACAAGGTGGACAAGCATGCCTTCATCGAAACGTTCAGAGGAAGTAACCGCTACATCGTCGGCCTCTTGGGAGAGGAGGTCTTGGCGGGCCTCACCGACGAAGTGAGGCAGTTTCTGCTCCAGACCTCGGTACTTAGGAGGATGACGGGTCCGCTTTGCGACGCGGTGATGGATAGGCAGGGTTCAGACAAGCTCCTGCGCGAGCTCGCCCGCTCCAACCTGTTTGTGGTTTCTCTGGACGAGGAGGGTGAGTGGTACCGCTACCATCATCTCTTCTCCGAGTTGCTCCTCTACGAGCTCAAGGGCAGCCGGCCCGATCTGGAGCCCATCCTGCGCAAACGGGCGGGCGTGTGGTTAGAGGGTGCTGGCTACTTCGAGGGAGCTATCCGGCAGGCCATAGCGGCCGCTGACTATCAACGTGTGGGACTGCTGATCACGCGCCATTGGTACGCATACGTGTCCGCCGGCCAGTTGGCGACCGTGCAACGCTGGCTCGAGTACTTACCCGAAGAGAGGATCACCAATGATGCGGCGCTCGCCCTGGTGAAGGCATGGATCTGTGCCCTCGGCGGCCGGCGCGAGGAGAGCGCGAGGTTTCTGGCGCTCGCCGAGGGCATCCCTTACGAAGGCCCGCTTCCCGACGGAACTACTTCGGTGGAGTCGGGCGTGACTGTCCTCCGGGCCACCTTTGGCTACGGTGGCGTCCGGAGCATAGTCGAGGCGGCCCGGCGCGCCGCAGAGCTGGAGTCCGGGGGAAGCTCCCCATGGGCCGCGTTGGTGCGCTTCGCGCTGGGATCTGGCCTATACCTTTCTGGAGAGACATCGCAGGCCCGAAAGCCGCTCGAGGATGCGCTTGTATTGACAGAGGATGGCCAGCCCTTGTTGCGAATCGCTACTTTATCCTTTCTGTCGTTCGTTGCTACGGATGAAGGGCACCTGGAGGAAGCCGAGTCGCGTGCGCGTGCGGCGCACGCGCTGGTGGAGAGATTACGGCCGTATAGGATTCCCCAAACTAGTTTGGCGTCCATCGCACTCGGCCGTGCGCTAGCAGAACGCGGGAGACTAGTGGAAGCCCAGAAGGAGTTGGAGAGCGGTCTTTCTGCGCGACGAAGATTGCCCGACTTGAGCCCCTGGCCCACCCTCATCGGGTTGCTGGCGCTCGCGCCGGTACGAACCGCACTTGGTGACCGAGCCGGGAGTAGGGCGGCGCTCGCCGAGGCGCGAGCCATTCTGGAGGCTTTTCCTGATGCCGGCATATTCTCCGAGCTTCTGGAGCGCCAGGAACGGAAGCTCCGTGCGCGCAGGCCGCGGGAGGGGCAGCTCGACGGGGAACTAACGGAGCGCGAACTCGATGTGCTTCGTCTGCTCGGCAGCGAGTTATCTACCCGGCAGGTGGCGCAGAGCCTCTACGTCGCCCCAAGCACGGTAAGAACTCAGGTCAAATCCATCTACCGCAAGCTCGGCGCCTCCTCGCGCGGTCAAGCCCTGGATGAGGCTCACGTCAGGGGGCTTATCTAACCGTCCCTACAACCCCATAAATCCCCTAGGGGAAATAGGCTGGTGGGTGAAGACGAACCGTCCTGCTGTGCACTACGATCAGAGAACGTCAATGGAGAGCGGCGGTAAGCATACGATGCACAAGGGCACGGGGACAGTCTACCGAATAGTGGTTCGAAGCGAGCTCAGCGACAGGTACGCTGCGGCATTCGAAGGGATGGAGATGGAGACGAAAAACGGCGCCACGATCCTCACTGGGGAGGTCATCGACCAGCCGCACCTCTACGGCATCCTCGATCGCATAAACGGTCTAGGGCTACAGCTCCTAAGCGTGCAAAGCTTGCCGGACGAAGCCCATCCTGGTCCTGAAAGAACGCGAGAGCAGGAGGAGCCAATCCTATGAGCCTAGCCGTTATCCCCCTCGCCATCACGATGAACGCGGGGCCACAGATCATGTCGGCGATCATCTTCGTTACTGCCAACAAGCCCCTGAAACTCTCGGCCTACTTCATAACGGGCGTGGTGATCGCCGTGACCGTGGGTGTCACCATCACCTACACTCTCGCCACCGTGCTCGGCAACACCGTCTCGCTCGGCGACCCCTCGGATTCCGGATCACTCGGCAACATCATCCAGTGCCTGCTGGTCGGATTGCTCGTATTCCTGTCCATCAAGAGCTACGTGGGCCGTGAGACGAGCGAACCCCCCAGGTGGCTTGGCGCCATGCAAAACGCCACCCCAAGGACGGCGTTCATGGCCGGACTGCTGTTGCTCTCGGTGTTCCCCTCCGACTTCGTCGTTCTGATGACGGTCGGGATAAACCTCGCGCAGCAAAACGCCTCCCTTCTGGGCGCCCTGCCTTTCGTCGCGGCAACCATACTTATAGCGGCGCTTCCAGCGCTGGCTTACCTGCTCTTCCGCAGGCGCGCGGAGCGGGCCATGCCCAAGGTGCGCGACTGGATGAACACGAACAGCTGGCTGGTGAACATCATCGTCTATGTGATCTTCATCTTGCTCATCCTCGCCTGATGGCGAGTTGTCGGAAAGGAGAACTGCGATGACGTTGGAGTCCTACGCGGGCTTTTCCCACTGAGAGCTGGCACGGGGCTCGTGAGACAATAGCGCGCGGGCCTGGACGATCGAAACGGTATCGACAAAGGGGAAGCTACCTTGACCGAAGACCAAGAGATCCAGCGCAATAACTACGTCGTCCCTGACTACGTTGCGTCACGCGGTGCCCGTCTGAAAGGGATCCTGGGACGGGTCAGCGAGGCGCCGCTGCGCGACGGCAACCGGCTCGCGCTGCTGAAGAACGGCCCTGACACCTATGACGATTGGCTCGCGGCGATCGCGCGGGCACGGCGTTGGATCCACCTCGACAACTACATCATCGCGAACGACGAGATCGGCAACAGGTTCGCCGAGGCCCTGTCCGCCAAGGCCAGGGAGGGTGTGCGCGTGCGGGTACTCCACGACTGGTTCGGCTGCATGAACGTACCCCGCTCCTTCTGGAACGGTATGCGGGAGGCGGGCGTGGAAGTCAAGGCGGTCAACCCGCCCGCCTCAGGGCCGCCGCTAGGGGCGATCCGGCGCGATCACCGCAAGCTGCTCGTCGTGGACGGCGAGTATGGCTCGACGGGAGGCGTGTGCATCGCCGACGGCTGGATAGTCCGCTCCAGGGAGACAGGGCTGCCCTACAGGGACACCGCGGTCAGCGTGAGGGGACCTGTCGTGGCCGACATCAACCGCGCCTTCACCAGCCTGTGGGGCGAGTTGGTGGGGAAGTTGCCCGACGACGAGCGCCCGGACCCGGGGGATATCGAGGCGGCGGGAGAGACGCCCGCGCGCCTGGTCGTCCAGGAGCCGCGCAGGATGCGCACGTTGCGTATGCTGGAGTTGCTCACGGCCGGGGTACAGGAGCGCCTGTGGGTGACCGACCCGTACTTCCTCTCCCTGCCTATCCTCACCCAGTCGCTTATGGCCACGGCGCGCGACGGCGTAGACGTGAGGATCCTCACCCCGGCCACCAACGACATAGCCTGGATAGGCAGGGCCTCGCGCGCCGGCTACCGGCAATACCTGGAAGCGGGGGTGAGGATCTTCGAATACGGTGGACCCATGATTCACGCCAAGACCCTCGTGGCCGATGGCTGGTTGTCGAAGGTGGGCTCGACGAACCTGAACTTCAGCAGCCTGGCCGCCAACTGGGAGATAGACCTGGTGGTGGAAGACACGGACTTCGCGGACCAAATGGAACAGCTTTTCGAGGACGACATCTCCCACAGCCGTGAAGTCCGCCTGGAAGGGTCAAGGGTGCGACCGGACCGCGACGTAGACACCAGCGACAGCGGGGCGCGCGCCGGTATGGTCGGCAGTGGCACGGGGTCGGGAGCCACCGTCTCGAGGGTGGTGCCCACCCTCTTCCAGAAGGGCGCTGCCCCCCTGCAGACGCACGAGCACGTCATCGCCGCCGCCGCTAGCGGCGCCCTGCTCGGAGCGTCGTTGCTCGGCGCCCGTTTTCCGCGCCTCATCGCCTGGCCGCTCGTGGCCGCTGGCGCGTTTCTAGGGGGCCTGGGTGTCTTGCGCGCGGCCCAGTCGACGCTCTCCGACCGCGAGCAGGACTCGTCCCCACCGTAGCGAAGGATGGACGACGTGGAAGTAAACGAAGATAGAAGTCCGGCGATCGAGGAACTGCTGATGGCCTCCCCGACCGAAGCGTCGCTGCGGTTGCAGGTAACCGACCTTCTCCTGGGTGGACTGCGCGACGTTCGAATAGGCCGGTCGACCTTGGGGCAGAGCGATGTCCTGCAACAAATCGAAGCGGCGCTGGAAGCTTACGGGAGCTACTTCTACCCACCCGAGCATTGCTAACGAGGCGGTCGCCGTGCCGCAGACTGTTCGTCGGCCTGACGAGGAGCTCATGCCAGGGACGCGCAGGATTTCAGAGCTGTGAAGGAGGAATCCATGAAAGTCGAGCAAGACCCGAACCTCTCGACTGCGGCGACGTGGGTGACCACGAGTTACCAGCAACGGCGCGAGCGCGGGCGTGCCGCGCGACGGATGGCTCCAAGGGGCAGCCACGCAGAGTGGGTGCCGGCGCCAGATCGGCCTGACCCGGTCGACCTCCTCGAGGCGCAGGCGAGGGACCGGATCCAGGAGCTCATGCCGATCCGCTATGCGCGCATGATGGCTTCGCCGTTCGCGTTCATGCGGGGGTCGGCCATCATCATGGCCAACGACCTCGCGAAAACGCCGCAGACCGGTATCCAGGCTCAGCTATGCGGCGACGCCCACCTTTTGAACTTTGGGGCTTACGCCTCCCCGGAGCGCGCCTTGCTCTTCGACCTAAACGACTTCGACGAGACCCTGCCAGGACCCTGGGAGTGGGACATCAAACGCCTCGCCGCGAGCTTCGTGGTGGCCGGCCGCGACAACGGCTTCGCCGCGGCGGATTGTCGCGAGGCCGCGCAGGCGTCCGTGGCCTCGTACCGGCAGCGGATGGCCAGGTTCTCGGAGATGGGAGAGCTCGAGGTCTGGTACTCGCGCGTTGGCGCGGAGGAAGTCAGCGGGCTGCTCTCCGATGCCAGGAAAGAGACCACGAAAAAGGTAAACAAGGCCGTGCGAAAAGCACGCGGCCGCGACAGCCTGCAGGCTCTATCCAAGCTGACCAGGGTCGTCGATGGGCGCCGCATGATAAACGACGACCCGCCGCTCCTGGTCCGTCTCCCCGAGGGGGACGAGATCAGGGCCCAGGTCTACGCCATTCTGGAGAGCTACAAGCGCACCCTGCAAGACGATCGGCGCCACCTCCTCGACCGGTACCGCTTCGTGGACACAGCGAGGAAGGTCGTTGGTGTCGGGAGCGTGGGCACACGGGCCTACGTCGTATTGCTCGAAGGCCGGGACGAAAACGACCCCCTGTTCCTCCAGGTCAAAGAGGCGGGAGCTTCGGTATTGGAGAGCTACGTCAAGCCAAACACCTACGAGCACCACGGGCACCGCGTCGTGGCCGGGCAGCGCCTGATGCAGGCCGCGAGCGACATCTTCCTCGGCTGGTTTCGCGGCACGGGAGGACGCGACTTCTACTGGCGCCAGTAGAAGGACATGAAAGGCTCGGCGAACGTCGAGAGCATGTCGCCCGATGAACTGGTCATCTATGCTGGCCTCTGCGGCTGGACACTAGCCCAGGCGCACGCCCGCTCCGGCGACCGGGTGCAGATCGCCGCCTACCTGGGCAAAAGCGAGCGCTTCGACCGTGCGATCGCCGACTTCGCACAAGCCTACGCCGACCAGACCGAAAGGGACCACGCGGCCCTCTGCGCGGCCGTGAAGTCGGGCAAGCTCCCGCAGATGCCCGATAGATCCGGCGACACAAGCTAGCACACGAATAGTGGGGGCACGATCCAAGCCGTCGACGACTTCTGCGGGAATAGAACCAGACTGGCAGGCAATGGTTGCCACCTGCTGGCAAGACCGATTCGAAAGGGTTGCAGGAAACGTTCCGGATCGTGCTTATGCGCCAAATCCGAGAGCTTCGAAGGCGCTTGAAGTCACTATACTCCTTATGCTATGGACGCGGTCTACCCACTCATCGAGAACTACGGATACATGATCGTCTTTCTCGGCGTGGCGCTGGGGACGATGGGTATCCCGTTCCCGAGCGCGGCCATACTCCTTGCCTCGGGTGTGCTGGTTCAGCAGGGCCACCTCGGCCTCAGAGGCGCAATAGTCTTCGGCGTCCTCGGGGCCATCGTCGGCAACCAGATCGGCTACTGGGTGGGCTACCAGGCGGGACGACCGTTCGTCTTGAAGTGGGGGCGCCACGTGAGGCTCACGCCAGAGCGCCTGGAGTGGGTGGAACGACTCTTCGCCCGCCACGGCGGCAAGGCCGTCTTCGCGGGCCGCTTTTTCTCGGTCTCGCGCGTGCTCGAGGCGCTGGTGGCAGGCACGAGCCGCATGCACTGGGGCACGTTCCTCTTCTACAGCGTCCTTGGCGGGGCGGTGTGGGCCACGGTGGTCGTCCTTTTGGGGTACTTCTTCGGCCAGAGTTGGGATGCGACGCAGCATTGGTCGGAACGCTCTCCGTTGCTGCTGGTCCTTCTACTCCTGGTAGCGCCAGGCGCCTACGTCGTCTACCGGTGGGCGACTTCCCACAGGAGTCGGTAGTTTGGGCACGCAACATGAGGCGCCTGTCTGAAGGCTCTCATACCTCCGGGTGCGTGGCGCTGGTCAGCCTCTTCCACGGTCTCCGGATTCACGTGGAATATCATTCCAACGCACCGGACAGTGCGGCGGATGGTGGTCGCTCGTTGGCCGGAGGAGCGGGGGGATCGTCGAAGGCACGACAACTGATACTGCATGCCAACGGCATGATGGAGCCAGCCATTGTCCACGAGCCTACTCGTAGTAGTGGATTCCCGCTTTCGCGGAAATGACGTATGGAGGACCTCGGTGTGTGCCCGCGTCCCGAACGCGGTCTCTTTCAAACGGACTCGGTATGACAAGCGAAGGAGAGGGTGATGCCAAGAATGACGAAGTTTCGGGCGTTACTAGGGGTACTGGCCGTGATAGTGCTCGTGGCGTCCGTAGCAGGATGCGGTGTTGTCTCCGACCAGACCAGGCAGGAAGCGAAGAAGAAGCTCGAGGCCAAAGGCAAGCAGGCCGAGCAAGAAGTGAAGAAGAAGCTCGAGGCCAGAAAGCAGCAGGCCAGCAAGAAGGTCGAAGCCAAGGGGCAGCAGATCGAGCAAAAAGTGAAGAAGAAGGTGGAGGCAGGCCAGAAGGACCTGAAGAAGAAGGTAGACGATCTGAGGAAGAAGGTCGAGACCGGCCAGGAGGACCTGGAGAAGAAGATGGACGCCGTGCAGAAGGATGTAGACGAACTTCAGAAGAAGGTGGAGGAGTTGCTGAAAAAGGTAGACGCCAAAGGGCAGCAGAACCAGTAGACGAACCAGAGTTCTTATCCGGCGAGTCGGCAGCCGTGGGACCCTGGATAAGTAGCGTCACCTCAGCCACCTGTTTCATCCGGCGCGTATACGTTCCGTCCGTCCACCGACGTCCCTACGACGACCCCGCTCCCTGAGCCGAAGACGAGCACGGAGGGAAGGTTTTCGGCTGCTACGTCTGCAAGCGCTGGGTGTGAGAGGTCTATCTCGACAAGGTCGGCGGGGTCACCGGGCTCGATGCCAACGCGCCCCCAGCCCGCACGCAGCAGATACGGTGTCGGAGAGGTCTCGTCCTCCGCAACGAGTACGTTCCTGCGGCCCGAGAGCCTGCGGGCATTGGTTTCTATCTCCCGCAGCTCCTCGAACGGGTCTATGCGGACGTGCGAGTCCGAGCCGACGGAGAGCCGGATGCCCCGGCCCAGGATCTCCGCCGCCGGCAAAAAGCCGTCGCCAAGGTTGCCCTCCGTCGTAGGACAGGCACACACGGAAGTGCCGTGCTCCGCGAGAAGGTCCAACTCCTGCCCGTCGGCGTGCGTGGCGTGGACTACCGTGGTGTGTGGACCGAGAGACCGGGTCTGTGCGAGCAACTCGACGGGGCGCACTCCATGCTCGGACAAACACTCTTCGATCTCACGCCCTTGCTCATCGGCGTGGATGTGTAAGGAAAGACCCTCACGACGGGCGTAATCCCCGATTTCTTCCAGCCATCCCTGCGGAACGGCCCTGACGCTGTGGGCCGCGACGCCGACCTCGACTAAGGGACGCCATTCCGACCACTTCCTGAGATCATCGACCCTCTGAAGGAACGCTAGCACTGACGGGTCGCGAAAGCGCGGGAGGCCACCGCGCGCGTAGGCGACGGGTAGCAGAAGGAGTCGGATGCCCGCATCTTCGGCTGCCAAGGCAACGGATTTCGCCAGGGCGTTGGGATCTTGGTACGGTGTCCCGTCGGGACGGTGGTGGACGTAGTGGAACTCGGTGACGCTCGTATACCCGGCGGAGAGCATCTCCTCGTAGCAACGGCGGCTGACCTCGCGTATGGAGTCAGGGTCCAGCCCCCTTGCAAGGGCGTACATCCGCTCCCGCCACGTCCAGAAGTCGTCGTTGGGGTGGGAAGGCTCGATCCGCTCGACGGCACCTCGTAACGCTCGTTGAAAGGCGTGGCTGTGATTGTTGAGGAAGCCTGGAGCGAGCGCCTTTGCCCGTAGCCGTTCGCCCTCCGTGGCGGGCCCGACCTCCTGGATTCGTCCGGCCTCGATCGTTACGCCGATGTCGTCCCTCGCGCCGTTGGCGTCGAGCACGAGATCCGGGATCAGGGTGCGCCTCACGACAGGCGGCGGGAAACCGCTGCCGGACCCACCTGAAGCCTGAAGCCTGAAGCCTTATTCATCCAACATCGGCATCTGGATGCCCAGCCGCGTGGCCGCCGCCCGCGCCGACTCGTAGCCCGCGTCGGCGTGGCGGACGACGCCTATCCCTGGGTCATTGAAGAGCACGCGTTGCAGGCGCTCTGCACCGTCTTGGGTGCCGTCAGCGAGGACCTGGGCGCCGGCGTGGATGGAGCGCCCGATCCCCACTCCTCCGCCGTGATGGACTGCGACCCAGCTAGCACCGCCGGCGACGCCGAGCATGGCGTTCAGGATCGGCCAGTCTGCGATGGCGTCGGAGCCGTCCTTCATCGCCTCGGTCTCGCGGTAGGGCGAGGCGACGCTGCCCGCGTCCAGGTGGTCCCTCCCTATGACTATGGGAGCGGAGATGGTGCCGTTGGCTACCAGCTCGTTGAAGCGGAGTCCTGCCCTGTGCCTTTCGCCTGCCCCGAGCCAGCAGATACGCGCGGGGAGGCCCTGGAAGTGGACCTTCTGACGGGCCTCGGAGATCCAACGCTCCAGACGTTCGTCGTCGGGGAACAACTCCAGGATCGCGTCGTCCGTCGCCGCAATGTCCGACTCCTCGCCCGAGAGCGCGGCCCACCGGAAAGGCCCCTTGCCCTCGCAGAAGAGCGGCCTGATGTACGCAGGCACGAAGCCTGGGTAGCTGTAAGCGCCCTCGAATCCGCCTAGCCTGGCCTCTCCGCGCAGGGAGTTGCCGTAGTCAAAGACCTCGGCGCCCCGCTCCTGGAAACCCACCATCGCCGCGCAGTGGCTGGCCATCGACACGCGGGCTTCCGAGATGTAGCGTTCTGGGTCGGCCTCGCGCAACTCGGCGTCGTCGAGGTCATAGCCTGCTGGGACGTAGCCTGCGAGCGGGTCGTGGGCCGAGGTCTGGTCCGTGACGACGTCGGGGAGATATCCGCGGTCCAGCAACGCAGGGAACACCTCCGCCGCGTTGCCGAGGATTCCTATGGACAGTGGCTCTCCGACCCTTTTCGCCACCTCTGCACGTTCTATGGCCCCTTCGAGGTCGTCGATCCGCTCGTCCAGGTAGCCGTGGGAGATGCGGCGTTCGATCCTATCAGGATCCACCTCTACGCAGAGAGCTATGCCTCTGTTCATGGTTATTGCGAGAGGCTGGGCGCCGCCCATGCCCCCGAGGCCTGCGGTGAGACAGACGCGGCCTCGCAGCGTTCCCCCAAAGCGTTGCTCTGCTACGGCGGCGAACGTCTCGTAGGTGCCCTGAAGGATGCCCTGGGTGCCGATGTAGATCCACGACCCCGCCGTCATCTGCCCATACATCGTGAGCCCTGCCCGCTCCAGTTCCCTGAACGTCTTCCAATCCGCCCACTCGGGGACGAGTAGGGAGTTGGCGATAAGAACCCGCGGCGCCCACGGGTGCGTCCTGAAGACGGCCACAGGCTTGCCCGACTGAACGAGGAGCGTCTCATCGTCATCCAGGCCTTGCAGGGAACTGACGATTGCCCAGAAACTCTCCCAGTTCCTAGCTGCCTTGCCGGTCCCGCCGTAGACGACGAGGTCTTCGGGGCGTTCTGCCACCTCGGGGTCGAGGTTGTTCATAAGCATGCGGAGGGCTGCCTCCTGGTGCCAGCCTTTGCAGGTGAGATCCTCCCCTCGAGGCGCGCGGATGGTAGGAGCTTCTCTGGTGTCCGTCATAGGACCTCCTTCCGTAAGATCAGAATTCAGTCTTGCACCGGCTCTTTGTAAAGTCCAGAGTGGGCCATGGCCGCCGCCGTGGGACTGCGGAAGGATGATAGCGGGTTGAGTAAGGCTGGAGCCTTACTCAACCCGCGCTAGTCAGCCAGTCAGCACGCTTCGGCCTGCGGCCTCGCTGTCAGCATTTCAGCCAGGCCTTTGCGCACGCGAAAGCTGACTAGCTGAAATGCTGACAAGCCGCCTGGCGAACCCTGGCGGCGTGCTGAAATGCTTATCTAATCTATGATGCCCTCCTCTTCGAGGTACTCTTTGGCGACGTCCTCGGGGTCTTCCTGATCCAGGTCTACCTGCCCGTTGAGCTCGCGCATCGTCTCCACGTCGAGGCTGGCCGAGACTTCGTTCAAGATTCCCTCTATCTTGGGGTACTTCTTCAGCACGTCGCTTCTAACGACCGGGGCCGGGTAGTAGAAAGGCCAGATGCTCTTCGGGTCCTTCATCACCACGAGCTGGTCGGAGGTCAACTGGCCGTCGGTGGTGAAGCCAACCCCGACGTCGCCTTCGCCGCTCTCCAGCCCGGAGTAGCGGAGGCCGAGCTCGTTGACGATCTTGATATCCCCGAAGTCGAGCGCCGGGTAGTTCTCCTGCATGTTGGGATAGCCGTCCGAGCGGTTCTGGAACTGGGAGTACGAGATAAACGTAAGATCCTTGGAGGCCTCGGCCAACTCGTCCATGTTCGTGAGGTCTTTCTCCTCTGCGACGGAACTACGGACGAAGATGCCGTAGGTGTTGTTGAAAGGTGCTGGCGTCAGCATGGTGTCGGCCGGCTTACGCTCGGCGTAGCCCTTCCTGGCGGCCTCGTAGGTCTCTTTGGGCGAGTTCAAGCTGGCAGGGTTACCCTTGAAGGGGACTATGGCCACGAGCGAGGTCCCCGTGTACTCGGGATAGAGGTCGATCTGGCCGTTCTGGAGCGCCTTGTCCGCTATTTGTTCGGAGCCAAGATCGAGCTTCGCCACCCCGTTGAACCCGTTGGCGTCGAGCGCCTGGGCGTACATGCTGCCGAGTATGAACTGCTCGGTAAAGTCCTTCGAGCCGACGGTAATCGTCGGGCCGCTCGAGCCGCCCGAGCCCGAGCTGTCGGTGCCGCCAACGTTGCCGCAAGCGACGACGAGCAGCAACGAGAGGCTCGTTAGCAGCGCGGGTACCGCGCGGATCAGCTTGGTCTTGTTCTTCATCTTTCCTCCTCTTTCGTTTGCCCTATCACTTACGTCTTTTCTGCGCGATCTTGAGCCCCTTCGGGGTGAACGCCCTCTCCAGCACGCCGAATCCGATCTCTGTGATGATCGCGAGGATCGCGACGGCGAGGGCTCCGGCGAGCAGTATCTCGGGCCCCCGGCGCGAGTAGCCCTCCACGATCAGATCTCCCAGGCCCCCGCCACCTATGAACGTCGCGAGGGTGGCGCTGGCGACGGTCTGCACGGCGGAGGTCCTGATGCCGGCGAAGATCACGGGCGCGGCTATGGGTAACTGTATGCGGGCCAGGATCTGGCCCCCCGAGAGCCCCATGCCTCGGGCGGCGTCGATGACACCCTTGTCGACCTCCCTAAGCCCCGTCGAGGCGTTGATCAGGATCGGGGGAATAGCCAGTGCCGTAAGCGCCACAAGGGCCGAGCCGAACCCGATCCCGAAAAACGGCAAGGCGAGCGCCAGGATCGCCAGGCTTGGTACTGCGCGTCCTATGTTGCCAATGTTGATGGCTATGAGGGCGCCGAGGCGCGAGTTGCGTATCATCAGGGCTACGGGCATGGCTATCGCGATGGCGACGAGCAGGGCTACCAGGGAGAGCAAGACGTGCTGCCTGAGCTTCTCCGGAAAATCCGGACGGGCGTAGACCTCGAGTATCTTGTAGAGCACGCTACGTCCTCCTGACCCGCGCCCAGGGCCTCAGGTAGCGTTCGAGCGCGAGGAGCAGCAGGTCGGCGACGATGGCCATAGCCGTTGCGAGGACCGCGCCGGCTATGATCATGGTCGGGAACTGGCGCTGGATGCCGTCGAAGATAAGGGTTCCGAGGCCCCCACCGTTGATGTAAGCGCCGATGGTCGCGATACCTATGATCGTCACGGTGGCAATGCGGATGCCTGCTACGATAATCGGCAGCGCCAGCGGCAACTCGACCCTGAAGAGGATCTGGCGGTCCGTCAGGCCCATCCCGCGGGCCGCGTCCTTCGTCTCTGGTGGCACGGAATCGAGGCCGGCGACGGTGTTGCGGATCAGGATCAGGAGCGAGTAGGCGACGAGGGCGATGATCACGGGCGATGGACCGATGGCCACCCCCGGTATGGAGATGAGGATGGCGAAGAGCGCGAGGCTCGGTATAGAGTAGAGGATGCCTGTGACGAAGGTGACCGGCGGGTAGGCCTTACGGTAGCGGGCCGAGAGTATCCCGACTGGCAGCGCAATGATGAGGGCTATCGCGACCGAGATCGACGAGAGGAAGATGTGCCCCTGGAGGGCCGGCAGTATGTCCTCCCAGAAGTTCTCTCCCAGCCACTCCCAGTCTACGAGCTCGGTTCCTCCGGTCAGGTCCTGCAAGAGGAGCAACGCCGGGTTGCTCACGCTGAGGACTCCCCGCCGTTGGATGGCTCGCCCGAAGCACCGCCCATGAGGTCTTCTATGGCCTCGAAGGTCAGGAGTCCGTTCTCCCCGTCTTTCTCCACCACGGCCCTGCTGTGCCCCGAGCCGATCAGCTCTGAAAGAGCATCCTTGACGGTCAACCCTTCGTCTATTCGGAGGAGCCCGTCGGTGCCGCCGTTGGCCGGCTCGAGGTCCATCTCGCCCACGCGCGTAAGTGAGAGCCGCTTGAGGACCCTGTCGCCGCCCACGAACGAAGAGACGAACTCGGAGTCGGGTTCGGAAAGGATGTTCTCGGGGGTGTCGTACTGGGCGAGAACGCCGCCCTGCTTGAGGATGGCGATCTTGTCACCCATCTTTATGGCCTCGTCGATGTCGTGGGTGACGAAGACGATGGTCTTCTTTATGTCCTGCTGGATGCGCAAGAACTCATCCTGGAGCCCTTCGCGCGTGATCGGGTCGACCGCCCCGAAGGGCTCGTCCATCAGCATGATCGGGGGGTCCGCAGCCAGCGCCCGGGCGACCCCCACACGCTGCTGCTGGCCGCCCGAGAGCTCGGCCGGGTAACGATTGCGGTACTCATCAGGGGAGAGGCCGACCGTGTCAAGGAGTTCGTCCACGCGGCTCTTGATGCGGCCCCTGTCCCAGCCGAGCAGGTTCGGAACGGTGCCGATGTTATCGGCGATGGTGCGGTGGGGGAAGAGGCCTATCTGCTGGATGGCGTAGCCTATCTTGCGCCTTAGCTGGGTGCCGCTCATGGCCGTGTTCGGCTCGCCGTCGATGAGGATCTCGCCCTCCGTGATCTCGATAAGACGGTTGACCATTCGCATGCTAGTGGTCTTGCCGCAGCCGCTCGGGCCCACCAAAACACAGATCTCTCCTTCGAGCACTTCGAAGGAGAGATCTTCGACGACCGGCTTGTCGGAGCCAGGATAGGTCTTGCTTACCTGCCTAAACTCGATCATTGCACCTCCTGCGGGTCCAGGGATAGTATGCATTCTCCCTGTACTCACATATCTTCACTTCTTCGACCACGGTTCTACTCCCAACCATCCGGACAATACTCGGAGAAGTATACGTTATTGTTGTCGGCACGGTTCACTAATCGCGCAGTCTCTCCCCGTCGCGAGGGGCGTGCTAACCAGCGCGGGGCTAAGCCCGGCGGCCGACGCCGAGCAACAGGTAGATAATGAAGTAGAGCGCGGCTGCCGAGAAGGCGACGACGTAGAAGCTTTTGGGGTTCAGGTACCTTTGCAGGGCCGTTATCGTTTCGAGCAGGAAAGCGGCCGGGGACTCGAGCAGCGTACCGAGGCTGTAGACGGCGTTGGTCAGAACATTGGCACCCTGTCCGACGCCAGCATACATCAGCGCTGCGTGGGTGAGTATCAGCAGGATGACCAGGACGAGTATGGTGCGGACGAGACCCATGCCTCTAGCTCCTTCCCTTCGCGACCAACGCTGCCAAGCCCCGGATGGTGGCGAGGGGTGTTCGTGCGGTCTCTATCGTACTGGAATCTCGAGCCGCCTCCTCAGGGCCATTCTAGGCGGCCAGTATAGCAATAGGATTGGCTACTTGGCGATAGTCTGAGAGAGGGCTACGAGGCGGCTCTACCGGAATCCTGGGTCCTGTTCTTCTTGGTGGTCCTCTCGGAGTCGAGGTGCCTGTTGCCACCCGGTCCTCTGGCCAGGCCACCTTTCACCTGCACCTTGCGCGGGCTTCTGTCCTCCAAGACCATCACGGCCCCAGCGACCAGAAAGCAGACTATCCCGATCGCGAACGTCACGACGTCGCGCATCAGAACGCCGCTCGCCGCAGCCAATCCCGGCACCCACCAGATGGCGAAGAGCTTGCCTGATGCTCGGGTCTTCGGCTCGACCGCCATGTAGATGCCGAGCGCGATGCCGGCGAGGGCGACCACGAGTAAGAGAAGCCCGATGGCGGTCAGAATGAAACTCACTTTTCTATACTACCGGACACGGCTGCGCGTTTCACTCCCCTACCGCCGGCTCATCGCACGCCTGTAGGATCTCATGCCGGCGAGGAGGTCCTCCCAGGAACGTGCCGGAGTCTCAAGACGGTTCCCGTACAGTGAGAGCTTGTGCACGAACTCATGCAGGGCCGAATCCGTCTCCGAGATGCACCTCGGCTCCGCGACCACGAGCACCTCCCAGTCCTCCAGCTCCTTTATGTTGTTTATGGCCTCCTTGAGACCGGGGCGGTGGTAGAGCAGGTGGCCAGGGGCATCTAGGTCTTCGTAGTGGGCCACGAGGTCGTGACCTTTCTCGGCGGCGTAGGCCAGGATGGCGGCCATCTGCTCGTCCTTCGTTGGGAGAGTGCCCTCGAGTTCTGTCCGTATGTAGGATGCAGCCAGCGCCACGGAAATCGCATGATAGCACGGGCCTTCTCTGGTATGATCGAGGTCTGATCACAGACGCGTCGGGACGTGGCGCAGTCTGGTAGCGCACTCGGCTGGGGGCCGAGTGGTCGCCGGTTCAAATCCGGCCGTCCCGACTGTTCGCGGTGAGACCGTACGATAGGCCGTATCCGTTGAAAGGCGAACTTTGGATACAATCTACTTGCTTCTTGGCATCATAGGGTTCTTCCTCATCATCGCGGTCTTCTTCTTCGGCGGTTTCCTCTTGCTCGACTTCCTGTGGGGCCGCCGCGGGGGAGACGCCTAGAGGACTCGCCACCTGGCTGGTACTTGATCCCCTCTCTCAAAGATCTCCTCCTTGTTGACCTCGGGTGTCTTATCCTCCACGAAGCCCACGATGAAGACCGCCTGGCCCGTCTGCGGGGACGCATCGAAGCCGAACGTGAGCAGCGCAACCCCGTGATAGTCTCACCTCACGAAGATCGTTACCTCGTCCTCGACGGCGCCCACAGAGTACGCGCCCTTGGAGAGCTTGGTTCCCGCTTCGCCCTCGTCCAGACGGTCGAGCCGCCGGAGACGGCGGAGGGCTGGGGCCACCTCCTGGATGGGGTCGGAAGGTCCGAACTGGACGACATCGAAGGAATAGAAGTGTCGGAAAGACCCGGCGATGCTACTCTGGCCGAGGTGGAGATCGCCGGCGGCGAGACCCTCCGCCTCTCGGCCATGGAGGATGGGTTGCAGGGCCGGGTACGGGCCCTCTGGGACCTGCAGTCGTTCTACCCCAAGGGCGTTGTGGTGCGGCGCGTGGAACCGGACGGCTCGGCCCGTCTCTCGGGTGGCGAGGTATTGATACGTTACCACTCATTCACCCCCGGAGAGCTGGCCGAGATCGTGGACTCAGGGACCGTCCTGCCGGCCGGGATAACCCGGTTCCGTGTTCGGGAAAGGGTCCTCGGCGTACGTTACCCGCTGGATAGGATGATGGAGGGAGACCGCAGCGCCCGTAACGCCGAGCTCAGGGAATTCGTCGAGGATCGCTGGGAGGAGAACCGCGTCCGCTACTACGGAGAGCCCGTCGTGCTCTTCGAGTGAATAGGAGCACTTCAGCAAGTCAGCATTTCAGCTTCTTGTTCTCACTTATGGTCAAGATCGCGATCCGTGGTAGGTCGATGCCTAGTGCGGATCGGGTACCATAGTTTTGCCTCAGAGTGAAGGAGAATCCTACTTGTACCGTGCTGTGGCCCTGATGCTAGCCCTAATCGCCGTCGTCTTCATCACGGTACGGCTTGCCGAGGAGCCGGTGCGGGCCCTCCAGAAGCCGGAGGTGCGCCCTGCGCCCGAGGCCTTCGAGACGGCCGGTGCGGAAGGGGGAGACGCTGCCGGGCTAGCTTCCGACGAAGGGGATCTGAAGATCGGGAACTTCGAGGCGCCAGAGCGCGTTCCAGACTACGAGGTCCTCGAGGAGAACCTCGACACGCGCGATGGCGCGCGTGCGGTGCGGCTCCTCATCGACACCCGCTCGCGTGAGGAGGAGTATTTCGTCCTCATCGCCCGCGACCTGAAGTCCCGCTACTCTGACTACGACGCCGTCTCGGTCGAGTTCACCGACACCGGAGACGTGCTCTTCTACAACGACGACCCGCAAACCAAAGACCTTCTCGTCTACTACGGTGGCGCACTCATCTTCAATACCTACGACGGCGCCTACTACCTTGGCTACATCTACGGCCCGCCCAACATGAACGGTTACTACGTGAAGGCCGCCGACTAGCGCCTCGTGCCCCTGCCAGTCGGCCGATGCTACCCCTCTGCTCGAGCGTCTGGCACGAGGGCCCACAAGAAGTAAGATGCTGGCCGACAAACGCCCGAATATCGCGCGAGACGTGTTGAAAAACGCTGCTTGCGGGGTCCTCGCAGTTGAAGGGCTCCCCGAAAGCGCATATCATATAGATTGCAGCCGGAAGGAAAAGGGTGGTTGCAAGCATTGTGTCGTGTCCGGCGGCAGAGATGTAAGCGCTTGACCTTGCAACCTTATATAGAAGGCTAGAGAAGGAGAGAGGCCACGGAAACTAACGAGATTGAGGGCCAAGACCCGATCATCCGGGTAGAGAACTGCTCGGTGGTTTTCGGGCGTCGAGCCCGGCAGGCCCTAGAGATGCGGCGTTCTGGGAAGAGCAAAGCCGAGGTCGAGAAGGAGACCGGCTCGACTATCGGAGCTTACGATGCGTCTTTCGATGTCTACAAGGGTGAGATCTTCGTGATCATCGGCCTCTCGGGAAGCGGCAAGTCCACGATCTTGCGTGGCATCAACGGTCTGAATGAACTGACCGAAGGAAAGGTATACCTCGGGAACGATTTGGTCTCCGAGATGCCTATCAAGCAGCTCAGGGCGGTTCGGCGCAGGAAGATCGGAATGGTCTTTCAGCACTTCGGGCTGCTGCCGCACCGGACCGTCCTCGACAACATTGCCTTCGGCCTCGAGATCGAGGGTGTACCTGTCGCAGACCGCAAGAAGAAGGCCGAGGAAACACTCCCGGAGGTCGGCCTAGAGGGGCAGGGTCACAAGCTCATAACGGAACTCTCAGGCGGCATGAAACAAAGGGTCGGGCTCGCGCGCGCCTTGGCGACCGAACAGGAGATACTCCTGATGGACGAGCCCTTCAGCGCTCTGGATGCGCTCATTCGACGCGACATGCAGAACCTTTTCCTCTCCATCCAGGGCGAGGCCAAGCGGACTGTTGTTTTCGTCACGCACGACCTGGATGAGGCACTCACGCTCGGGCACCGGGTCGCGATCATGAAAGACGGCGAGATCGTGCAGCTCGGCACTCCGGAATACATTCTGAGGGAGCCCGCCAACGAGTACGTGGAGCGGTTCGTCGAGGGCGTGGACTACGCCAAGGTACGCCTTGCCGAGAGCGTGATGGTCAAGGCGAAGGAGGTCGCGTACACAAACGAGGGACCCACCGTCGTCTTGCGACGGATGAGGCAGGCAGGCCTGTCCCACATCTTCGTTCTGGACAACGAGCGGCGCCTGGTTGGTCTTTGCGAAGCCGAAGAGGTCGCCAGGTTGGCCGAGCGCGACAAGCGCGAACTCCGCGATGCGGTTGACGAGGCCCCCAAAGTTGGGCGAAGAACTCCTCTGCGCGAAGTCCTGCCGCTCTTCGTAGGAGATGGGGAGGCGCCCGTGGCCGTAGTGGGTGGGGGAGAGCGTCTCGAAGGCCTCATCGTCCGTGGAGCACTCATTGCGGGGCTAACCACGAGCGTCGAGCCGCACGATGAAGAAACTGAGGACTTCAGCGGCGTGGATACTGACGAGGACGGCGATCGGGTGCGCGTGCGCCGGGCAGGGGAGTAGAAGATGTTGGCTTTCTTGCAGTCGAAACTGATCCCAAGCATACCGCTGGACGAGTGGACCGAGAGCGCGGTCGACGTGATCACCGACAACTTCGAATGGTTCTTCGATCCGCTCGACTCCGTGATAGATCTCGTCGTTGGCTCGTTGGAGTATGTCCTCCTCGCGTCCCCCGCGCTGCTCATGGTCGCCATCTTGGGCGTGATCGCCTTTCTTCTGGCTGGCTGGAGGGTGGCTCTGTTCACGGTGTTGGGCCTGGTATTCGTAATCAGCCTGGACCTGTGGGAGGCGGCGATGCAGACCCTGGCGCTGGTCCTCGCGGCGACGGTCGTCGCGCTGGCGATAGGCATCCCGATCGGCATTATCGCGGCCAAATCGGAGGCCGTCGAGACGCTCCTTCGTCCCATCCTCGACGTCGCCCAGACGATGCCGGCCTTCGTGTACCTGGTTCCCATCGTTGTGCTTCTGGGGATCGGGGCAGGTCCGGCTCTGATCGCGACGGTCGTCTTCGCCATGCCTCCGGCCGTGAGGCTGACTATGCTAGGCATCCAGCAGGTGCCCAAGGACACCGTTGAGGCGGCTCACGCCTTCGGGGCGACCTCTTGGCAGACGCTCTTCAAGGTGGAGCTTCCGCTCTCGCTGAAGACGATTATGGCCGGGGTCAACCAGGTCATCATGCTATCGCTCTCGATGGTGGTTATCGCCGGGCTGGCCGGGGCGGGGGGTCTCGGCGAGCCGGTCGTGACGGGCTTGAGCCAGCTCGACGTCGGGATCAGCTTCGTCGGCGGGGTTGGCATCGTGGTTATCGCCATCATGCTAGACCGCATCACTCGCGCTCTGGCGAGGCAGGACGGGGGAGGCGCTCGGAGGATCTTTTCGCGCGGTAAGGGTTCCGGCGCTGACGCACCAGAGGAAAAGGCGTGATGAGGGTTGCCCGACCGGGCAGCGTCCCCCGCGGATACGCTGGTGTCAGGTGTGGCGAGGAGCCGAAAAAGCAGAGATTTGATCCGGCAGTGGCTTACTGACGTAAGTAGTTGCGTAGATCGGGAATTGTTGGCTGAAGAAGGAAGGTTGATGAGCATAAGCAAGAGGTTACTGGCGTTGATGTCCGCGTTCGTCGTCGCGATCCTCGTGTTGGCGGGCTGCGGAGGCGGTGGGGCTTCGTCCTCCTCGGGCGGGACCCTGACCCTGGGGAACATTGGGTGGCAGGAGAACGTTGCCGTCGCGAACCTGACGAAGGCGATCCTGGAAGAGGATTTGGACTACCAAGAGGTGGAGCTGCAAACGCTCGATGTCGGCCTGCTGTTCGAGGGCGTCGCCGGCGGCGACCTCGACGCTTTCCAGGACGTTTGGATACCGAACCACACGCAGCTGCTCTCCGAGGTCGAGAACGATGTCGAGCACCTGGATCCCTGGTACGAGGGCTCGACATCGTTCGGCCTGGCGGTCCCCACCTACATGAAGGGCGTCAACAGCATCGCGGATCTGAATCAGTCCGGGGCCGAGAGGATCATCGGCATCGAGCCGGGCGCCATTATCACCACAAAGATCGACGAGCACGTAATCCCCGAGTACAACCTGAAGCTCGAGCACGAGCCGTCGAGCACGGCCGCAATGCTCGCTGAGGTGGAGGGACTCTACAAGGACAAGGAAGAGTTCGTGTTCCCACCCTGGTGCCCGAATCCGATGTGTGGTGAAGTCTCTGGGTGGGATCCATGGGGTGGCACCAAGGACTTAGGGGGGATGTTCGACTTCCGCTACCTTGAGGATCCAAAGAACTCCCAGGGCAACCTCGACGAGGCCGCGACGATCTCCGCCATAGTCAACGAGGATCTCGCCGATGATGAGCCGGTGGCCTACGCGTTTATCAAGAATCTCAGGCTCAGCGATAAAGAGCTCATCGCGCTGGAGGACGAGATAGCCGCGGCTGACGACAACGCGGCCAAGGGCGTCCAGTCGTGGCTCAAGGACAACCGCGACGTGGTGCAACCCGCGATCGACGCCGCGAAGAAGGCCCAGTAGCCTCGAATCCGCGGCCCTAGGCCGCAGGAGGACCTCTTTAGGTTCGCGGCCGGAGCGCACATTTCGCTCCGGCCGCGAATCGCGATTCGACCAGAGCTAGGGCCTGTGCCTGCCCTGCATACGTAGCGCAGGAATTTTTCCCTGGCGATACAAAACCTCAAATCTATGTGCTACGCTGCGGCCGTGGTAGAGAGCGGCGGCCCCGATCGGCGGACGAGGAGTTTCGGTCCCGGATCGGGGCTACTCCTTTTTCTCGAAAGTCGCGCCCGTTCTGAAACTACTCATGCGGAGGTAGAGCATTGACGGCCACGGTCGTCCTCGGGCTGGCCTGGGGGGATGAGGGCAAGGGAAGGGTGTGCGACGCGCTGGCGTCCGACGTCGACTACGTCTCGCGCTACTCTGGCGGCAACAACGCCGGCCACACCGTCCGCGTGGGCGAGGAGGAGTTCAAGCTCCACCTCGTGCCGTCGGGCATCGTGCGCGAGGGGGTGGTCTGCACCATCGGCAACGGGGTCGTGGTCAATCCCGAGGTGCTGGTCGAGGAGGTCGAGGCCCTGGAGGACCGGGGCCTCGAGGTAAGGGACCGTCTCAAGGTGGACGGTCGGGCGCACCTGATCATGCCCTACCACATCGCGCTCGACTCGCACCGGGAGATCGCGCTGGGTGACGCCAGAATAGGTACGACGAACCGCGGTATAGGCCCGGCCTACGAGGACAAGGTAGCCCGCTCCGGCATCCGGGTCCAGGACATCTTCGACGAGGGCATCTTGAAGTCCAAGCTCAAGGCCGCCCTCAGGGAGAAGAACGCGATCTTCGAGAACGTCTACGGCGAGAAGCAGTACGAGGTCGCCGACGTCGCTTCCTGGCTTCTCTCCTTCTGTGAGTTCATCGGGCCGATGGTCGCCGATACGGGAACGCTCCTCAGGGAGGCGCTGGACGACAGGGAGCGGGTCCTGCTCGAAGGGGGTCAGGCGACGCTCCTGGACAACGACCACGGGACCTATCCCTTCGTCACATCGTCGAACCCGACGGTCGGGGGCGCGGTCGTTGGTTCCGGCATCTCTACGCGCCACCTCGAGTACGTCGTCGGCGTCACCAAGGCTTACACCACGCGGGTCGGCGACGGGCCGATGCCTACGGAGCTCTTCGACGAAACGGGCGAGACCATAAGGAGTGTTGGGCGCGAGTACGGTACGACCACCGGCCGGAGCAGGAGGGTGGGGTGGCTAGATCTCCCGGCCGTCAAATGGGCCGCTTCGCTCAACGGGATCACCCACGTCGCCATTACGCTCCTCGACGTGCTCTCGGCGGTCGATGAGATAAACATCTGCATCGGCTACGAGATCGACGGCGAACGTATCGAAGGTTACCCGATGCACCAGACCGATTTGCACCACGCGAGGCCTGTCTACAAATCGCTACCTGGCTGGGGCGAGGACATCACCTGGTGCAGGATGAGGGGGGACCTCCCCAGCGCGGCGCAGGACTTCGTCGGCTTTGTCGAGGCCGAGGTCGGGGCTCCTTTGTGCATGATCAGCGTCGGTCCGGAGCGGGATCAGGCGATCGTCGAAAGGATCGGGATCTAGAGCCTTGAGGCCAGGGCCATGAAAGTGCTTGTAGTAGGGAGCGGCGGACGCGAGCACGCGCTGGCCGAGACCCTGGCTACTAGCCCACTGGAGCCCGAGATGTACGCGGCCCCCGGTAACGTAGGCATCTCACGCATCGCCGAGACGGTGGATATACCCGTAGACGACCTGGTCTCTTTGAGAGACTACGCCGCTGACAATGAGATCGACCTGACCGTCGTTGGTCCCGAAGCCCCCCTGATAGGGGGAATCTCCGAGGCGTTCTGGGAGGCTGGTCTCAAGATCTTCGGTCCTTCGCGGGCGGCTGCCCGTATCGAGGGCTCGAAGGTCTTCGCCAAGGAGCTCATGCGCCACGCGGGTGTACCAACCGCCAGCTTCGAGGCATTCGACCGCGAGGCGGCCGCCCTCGCCTACCTGCACGCGCACTCCGACTACCCTGTAGTAGTGAAGGCCGACGGGGCCACGGCTGGAAAGGGTGTGACCGTGGCCGGCTCCCGCGACGAAGCCGAAGAGGCTGTGAGGGCTTCCTTCGCCGGCAAGTTCGGCGCCGCCGGGGAGAGGATCGTCATCGAGGAGTGCCTCGAAGGGAGGGAGGCCTCGGTCTTCGTCGTCACGGATGGGCAGGATATCCTGCCTTTTCTGCCAGCCCAGGACTACAAGCGCGCCTACGACGGTGACGAGGGGCCGAACACAGGGGGGATGGGTTCTTACTCTCCGATTATGTGGATGGAGCCGGCCACGTACGCGGCCATACTGGAAGACATCATACGCCCGACGATCCACCAGCTTGCCCTGATCGGAGCCCCCTACACGGGCCTCCTCTACGCAGGCGTGATGGTCACCGAGACGGGCCCGAAGGCGCTGGAGTTCAACTGCCGCTTCGGAGATCCGGAGACTCAGGTCATACTTCCGAGGCTAGGCTCCGATCTTCTCGAACTTATGATTGCGGCCGGCAACGATGACCTCGCAGGGCGCGAGATCGTCTGGTCCGCCGACAAGGCGGTCTGCGTCGTTCTGGCCTCCGAAGGCTACCCCGAGTCATCTTCTTCTGGGGATGGGATCTCCGGTCTCGAGAACATCCCTGCGGGGGTCTACGTCTACCACGCGGCCACCGAGGAGCGTGAAGGCCGCTTCTACACCGCAGGGGGCAGGGTCCTGAACGTCGTCGGGACCGGACCGACCATTATCGAAGCGCGGGCCCGCGCGTACGCGGCAGTCGAGCAGATCCACTTCGAAGGCAAGCACTACCGTACGGATATAGCCCTCGAGGCCATAGAACTGGAGGAAATTTGAGCCCGAGCGTAGGAATCCTGGTCGGAAGTGAGTCTGACCTCCCCGTCCTCGAAAAGTGCACGGCCCGTCTCGAAGGCTACGGTATCGAGTACGAACTCGAGGTCTGCTCGGCCCACCGTAACCCCGAAGGCGTCTCTGAGTACGCGGGTACGGCCCGCGAACGTGGCCTGAAGGTAATAATCTGCGCAGCCGGCATGGCCGCCCACCTGGCCGGCGCCGTCGCCGCACGTACGAACCTGCCCGTCATCGGTATACCCGTCGCCTCAGGCACCCTGAGCGGATTCGATGCCCTCCTTGCCACCGTCCAGATGCCCTCGGGTGTTCCGGTCGCCACAGTAGCCGTCAACGGCGCCGCAAATGCCGGCGTGCTCGCGGCCCAGATCCTCGCGCTCTCAGACCCCGAACTCGCCGAAAGGTTAGAGGGATAGGCTTGATCGAACGCTACACCCTACCTGAGATCGGGGCGGTCTGGACCGAGGAGGCGAAGTACCAGGCCTGGCTCAGGGTCGAGCTTGCAGTAAGCCGGGCGAGGGCGCAGCTAGGGGAGATCCCCACGGAAGAAGTCGAAGAACTCGCCGAAAAGGCTGACTTCACCGTCGGGCGCATCCACGAGATAGAACGAGAGACCAACCACGACGTGATAGCGTTCGTGACCAACGTAGCCGAGTACGCCGGGGACGTCGCCCGCCACTTCCACTTCGGCCTGACGAGCTCGGATGTGCTCGACACAGCCGGAGCGCTCCAACTTCGGGAGGCCCTGGATCTCATCCTCGGCGAGGCGAGGGCGCTGACGCTGCTTCTGGCCGAGATGGCATTGGAGCACAGGGACACGATTATGGTCGGGCGTACGCACGGGGTTCACGCCGAGCCGACGGTGTTCGGGCACAAGCTCGCCGTTTGGGCGTTCGAGATGGAGCGGAACCTGGACCGGCTCTCCCACGCCAGGGAGGTCGCCGCCGTAGGCAAGATCTCGGGCGCCGTCGGCACCTACGCGAACATCGATCCAAAGGTCGAGGCTATTACTTGCGAAGCACTGGGGCTCTCTTCATCGCCGGCCTCCACCCAGGTCGTGCAGCGCGACAGGCACGCCGAGGTTCTCTCCACGCTCGCCACTCTCGGTTCCACGATGGAGAAGATAGCGTTGGAGATCAGGGGCGCCCAGCGTACCGAGGTCCGCGAGCTGGCAGAGCCGTTCGGACGCAGTCAAAAAGGGTCCTCCGCGATGCCCCACAAGCGGAACCCGATCCTGGCCGAACGCCTGTGCGGTATGGCCCGTCTATTGCGCGCGAACGCCGCTGTCGGCTTCGAGAACAACGCGCTCTGGCAGGAGCGCGACATCTCCCACTCATCGGCGGAGCGGGTCGTACTCCCCGACTCGACGATCCTGGCCTTCTACATGCTGCGCACCACATCCCGCATCCTGCATGGTCTCCAGGTCGACGAGGAACGCATGCTGGAGAACCTGAACAGCGGAGGAGGCATCGTCTACTCGGGCCGCGTCCTTCTCGCCCTCGTCGAAAACGGCATGGCCCGCGATGACGCATACAGGATCGTGCAGGATGCCGCGATGCGGGCCTGGGAGGGTGAGGGTGGCTTCAGGGAACTGCTGGAAGCGGATGATGACGTACGCGAACGGTTGGGCGATGGACTGGATGATCTCTTCGACCCCGCACACGCGCTGCGCAACCTCGGCGTGGTCTTCGAGCGGGTGGAGGAACTGAAAAGGAGGTTGGAGGATGGCTGAAGAATTACTCTACGAGGGCAAGGCCAAGAAGGTCTTTACGACGGATGATGAGAACACGCTGCTGCACCGCTACAAGGACGATGCGACGGCGTTCAACGCCCAGAAGCGCGGCTCCTGGAAGGACAAGGGCAAGACCAACGCTACCATGAGCGCGGCGATCTTCGCCTACCTCGAGACCCACGGTGTCCCCACCCACTTCGTCGAGCAGGTCGACGAGACGAGCATTATGACCAGGAAGCTCGACATGTTGCCGGTCGAGATCGTGGTCCGTAACGTCGCTGCTGGTTCCCTAAGCAGGCTTCTCGGTTTCGAGGAGGGCCGCAAGCTCAAGGCCCCGATAGTCGAGCTGTGCTACAAGGACGACGAGCTCGGCGACCCTCTGCTCAACTGGTACCACTTCAGGGAGCTTGGCGTCTCCGACGAGGACCTGGAGTTCTGCGAGGAGCTCGGGTTGAAGGTCAACGAAGTACTCGCGCCGTTCTTCGACGAGCGCGGCATCGTTCTCGTCGACTTCAAGATAGAGGCGGGGCGCGATGCTGAGGGCAACCTCATGCTTGCGGATGAGATCTCCCCAGACACCTGCCGTTTCTGGGATAAAGAGACCGGCGAGAAGCTGGACAAGGACCGTTTCAGGAACGACATGGGAGGTGTCGAAGAGGCCTACGCCGAGATGCTCCGAAGGGTCACGGAGATCACGCAGAGGGGCGCGGTAGATTGAAGATCCGGGTCCTCGTCCGCCCGAAGGCCGGCATCCTCGATCCGCAGGGCGAGGCTGTGAAGAATGCGCTTCCCGCTCTCGGTTTCGAAGGAGTTCACACGGTCCACGTCGGAAGGCTCGTCGAGATGGAGGTCGAGAGCGCGGACGAGGTCGATGCCATGTGCCGACGCCTCCTCTCCAATCCGACGATCGAAGAGTACGAGTGGGAGGTCATAGGGTGAGGATAGGCGTTACGGTCTTCCCCGGGTCCAACTGCGACAGGGACGCGCTTTACGGTGTGGAGCGGGCGGGTGCCGAGGCGGTCGAGCTGTGGCACGCTGATGCGGATCTCAAAGGTGTAGACGCCGTGATCGTTCCCGGCGGCTTCTCCTACGGCGACTACCTCAGGCCAGGCGCCATCGCCCGCTTTGCGAACATCATGGACCCGCTGGAGGAGTTCGCGAAGGATGGAGGACCCATACTCGGTGTCTGTAACGGCTTCCAGGTCCTGACCGAGGCGCACCTCTTGCCTGGTGCTTTGCTCCGCAACACCAACATGCGGTTTATCTGCGACCGCGTTCACGTCCGCGTCGAAACCGTAGACACGCTCTGGACCGCGGGCTGTGATCCCGGCGAAGAGCTCACCTTGCCCGTCGCCCATAATGAGGGTAACTACTTCGCCGATCCCGAGACGCTCTCGCGGCTGGAAGAAGAAGGACGCGTCGTGTTGCGCTACCTCGAGAACCCGAACGGGTCGGCCAACGATATCGCGGGCGTCTGCAACGAGAACCGTAACGTCGTCGGCATCATGCCCCATCCTGAGAGGGTCTCAGATCCTGCCCTCGGCTCCGACGAGGGTTTGAGGATACTTCGTTCCGTGCTCGTGGGAGCAGGGGTCTGAACATACAGGAGACATACAGTTCTTTGGGACTCTCGGACTTCGAGTACGACCGCATCCTGGAACTGATGGGAAGGCCGCCGAACTTCCTGGAGCTCTCGCTGTTCTCCGTGATGTGGAGCGAGCATTGCGGGTACAAGAACTCGCGCCCGCTCCTCGGCCGCTTCCCGAACAAGGGGACTCGGGTGGTGCAGGGCCCAGGGGAGAATGCTGGCGTGGTCGAGGTGGGGGACGGGTGGGCGCTCGCGTTCAAGATGGAGAGCCACAACCATCCTTCCGCCGTGGAACCTTACGAGGGGGCAGCGACGGGGGTGGGTGGAATCATCCGCGACATCCTGGCGATGGGCGCCAGGCCCGTCGCGCTGCTCGACTCGCTCAGGTTCGGGCCGTTAGAGGAGGAGCGCAACCGTTACCTCTTTCGGGAGGTCGTGCGTGGTATCGGAGGGTACGGGAACGCCGTCGGGGTACCTACTGTCGGAGGGGAGGTAGAGTTCGCGCGAGCCTACTCCGGTAACCCGCTGGTCAACGCGATGTGCATAGGCCTGATCCGGATAGAAGACCTCGTCCGTTCGAGCGCTACTGGTGATGGCAACCTCGTCGTATTGCTTGGCTCGAAGACAGGGCGCGACGGTATACACGGGGCTACGTTTGCCTCGGACGAGCTCACCGACGAATCCGAGTCCAAGAGGTCCAACGTGCAGGTCGGCGATCCGTTCTGCGAGAAGATGCTGATCGAATGTTGTTTGAAATTGCTGGACGAGGACCTGCTTGTCTCTTTGCAGGATCTCGGCGCAGCCGGTATTACCTCTTCGGCCTCCGAGATGGCAGCGAAGGGCGGGGTCGGCATCGAGATCGAGACCGACAGGGTGCCCCTGCGCGAGAGTGGGATGGAGCCTACGGAGGTCATGATCTCCGAGTCTCAGGAGCGGATGCTCGCCGTAGTCGAGCCTGAGAAGATCGAAGATGTTCTGTACCTCGCAGAACGCTACGAGCTCGTCGGGGCTGTCGTCGGACGCGTCGCAGGCCACGGTGACCTGCGCGTCATCCACCACGGGGAGGTCGTCGGCACCGTCCCAGCCGAATTCCTCGCCGACGCCCCCGTCTACGAACGCGACGTCGTTCGTCCAAATTATCTCGATGAGTTGCAGGAACTTACGGTTGACGAGCTTCCTGGGCCAGAGGATTACAACGCTGTACTGCTACGGATGCTCGGGCATCCGAACCTCCGTTCGCGGCGTGCGATCTTCACCCAGTACGATCACCAGGTCGGCACGGATACCGTGGTCTTGCCAGGCGCCGACGCGGCGGTCATGAGGATCAAAGGCACAAAGCTTGGCTTCGCCGCTACCACAGACGGCCGGGGCCGCCATTGCTACCTCGACCCGCGAGGCGGCGGAGCGGCGACGGTCGCAGAGGCTTACAGGAACCTCTCGTGCGTCGGTGCTGAGCCTGTAGCCGTGACAGACTGCCTGAACTTCGGCAGCCCCGAGAAACCAGACGGCTACTACCAGCTAGCCGAGTGCATCAAGGGGATGTCAGAGGCGTGCGAGGTCTTAGGGACGCCGGTTGTCAGCGGCAACGTCAGCCTCTACAACGAGACCGACAGCGGCGCCATCTACCCGACCCCCACAGTAGGGATGGTCGGTGTTATGAAAGACGTCAACATTCATGCTACACCGGCCTTCAAACGGGAAGGCGATAGGGTAGTGGTGATAGGGAAAACACCACCTCTCCTGGGAGAGTCGATGACGTCTGAGGGAGATCTCCTCGCCGGCTCGGAGTATCTGGAGATCATCCACGGCAAGACCGCCGGTCTTCCGGTGAGGTCCGACCTTGCTGCTGAGAAGAAGGTTGCCGATCTAGTGAGAGAGTTAGTCGAATCCGGACTCGTTGACACAGCACATGACGTCTCGAGTGGCGGAGTGGTAGTGTGTCTTGCCGAGATGGTGATAGAAGGCGGGATCGGCCTCGGTTACGACGGAGAGGTGGAGATCGAGGAGATGCGCGCAGATGTCGCGCTGTTCGGAGAGGAGAGCGGCGCTTTCGTCGTCGCAGTTCCTGAAGAATGCTGGAATGACCTTCAGGATGCTCTGGTCGGGTTCGCTTACCGCGTCGTCGGGACGACCGGCGGAGATAGGTTCAAGATAGGCGATCTAATAGACGTAAAGTCGTCGGACCTGAAGAAGGCTTACGAACGAGATCTCTTCGAAACGCACGCGCCGGAAGGTGGACACATTGGGTAGCCTAGAGAAGATAAATATTGCGGAGAAGCTCTCGCTCTTCGACGGGCACTGGAGTCCGAAGATAGTCGATGAACTGAACGGCCAGCACGTCAAACTCGTGAAGTTCCTCGGCGAGTTCGTCTGGCACCACCACGACGATGAGGACGAGATGTTCCTCGTGATAGACGGGCGGTTCAGGATGGAGTTCAGGGACAGTGAGGTTTGGATCGAAGAGGGAGAGTTCATCGTGGTGCCGCGCGGGGTCGAGCACAGGCCCGTCGCCGACGAAGAGGTCAGCGTGATGTTCTTCGAGCCGGCGTCCACGCTCAATACGGGCAACGTGAGGGATGGGATGACGGTGGCCGAGTTGGAAAGGATCTAATCTCCGGAAGGTGGGTGCCCCAGACGTGGATTATCAGGACACGGAAGGCAAACCAAAAGAGGCGTGCGGCGTCTTCGGGCTCTACTCCCGCGAGCTCGCCGGGGAGCTTGCCCAGCGCACGTACTTCGGGCTGTACGCGCTCCAGCATCGGGGGCAGGAGTCTGCCGGCATCGCCATCTCCGATGGCGAACGCACGACCGCGATGCGCGACATGGGCCTCGTCTCGCAGGTCTTCGACGGTCCGCGCCTCGCCGCCCTCGAGGCGGGACACCTGGCCTTGGGCCACGTCCGCTACTCGACGACGGGCTCCGCCTCCTGGGAGAATGCCCAGCCCGAGTTCGGCGGGCGCGGCGACGTAAACGTGGCCGTCGCCCACAACGGTAACCTCGTAAACGCCGGGACATTGCGGGATAGTTTGGCCGAAGACGGCTTCAGGTTCTACTCGACCTCGGACACGACCTACATAGCGGCCGCGGCCGTAAGGGAGCTGGAGCGGGGACTCTCGGTAGGGGAGGCTGTCAGGGGGGCGATGCGACGCTTCGAAGGCGCGTACTCTGTGGCCATGATCTTCCGCGACAAGCTCGTCGCTTTCCGCGACCCTCACGGCTTCCGTCCTCTCTCCATAGGCGAGGTCGACGGTGGTTACGCCGTCTCCAGCGAGACCTGCGGACTGGATATCATCGGCGCCAGGTTCTTGCGCGACGTGGAGCCTGGCGAGGTCGTCGTTATAGACGACGAGGGACTGATGAGCTACAGGGCCGAGACCCCGCGCCGGGCGCTGTGCGTCTTCGAGTACGTGTACTTCGCCCGCCCCGACTCGCGTTTCGACGGGCGCGAGGTCGCCGACTCCAGGCACAGGATGGGTGAGCTCCTGGCCGAGGAGGCGCCGGCCGAGGCCGACGTAATCATCCCCGTCCCCGATTCCGGGATGATGGCGGCGATCGGCTACTCGAAGCGGAGCGGGATACCTTACGCAGAAGGCCTCATAAAGAACCGCTACGTCGGGAGGACTTTCATCCAACCGACCGACGGGATGCGCCAGCTAGGCATCAGGCTCAAACTCAACCCGCTGCCGAGCGTGATCGAAGGCAACAGGGTGGTCGTTGTGGACGACTCGATCGTGCGCGGCAATACGAGCCGCAAGCTGGTCGAACTGCTCTTCGAAGCAGGGGCTGCGGAGGTCCACTTCAGGGTCTCTTCGCCCCCGATCAAGGGTCCCTGCTACTACGGCATAGATATGGATAGCCCGGACCAACTGGTAGGAGCGAATATGTCCGTAGAAGAGATCAGAGTCCAGATCGGGGCCACCACCCTCGCGTACCTCTCGACCGACGCGATGGTCGCCGCCACACAGCAGAGGAAGGACCGCCTCTGCCGCGCCTGCTTCGACGGCGACTACCCGATCACGGGCACGACGAGCAAGTTCGCCCTCGAGAACAAGACCCACTACGTCGCCACCAGGGGCGGATGAGCTTCTCGCACGGCTGCCGTGAGGCGGGACGCGGCAGTATCGAGCCGTTCGATTGTGTCTTCTACTAGAGGAACACTGTTGCCTGACGATGGCTACAGTTACGAGGCCACAGGGGTCTCTATCGAGCGTGGAGAGCGGGCCGTCGACCTTATGCGCTCCGCCGTTGAGAGAACCCACGGCCCCGAGACCCTCGGCGCGCCTGGCGGCTTCGCGGGTCTTTACGCCCTTGCCGGCTACGGGGACCCCGTTCTCGCCTCGACCATCGATGGCGTCGGCACGAAAGTCCTGGTAGCCAGGGAGGTGGGGCGCTACGACTCCCTTGGCGCTGACATCGTCAACCACTGCGCCAACGACGTGCTCGCCACAGGCGCCCACCCACTTTTCTTCCTCGACTACATAGGGACCGGACGTCTCGACCCAGAGGACATCGCCGGCATAGTGCGTGGCGCAGCGGAAGCCTGCGGGCGTCTCGGCTTGGCCCTCATAGGCGGCGAGACGGCGGAGATGCCGGGGCTCTACGGTCAGGGAGACTTCGAGATAGTCGGCGTCTGCGTGGGTGCGTGCGAGCGGGGCGAGTTGGTCAGCGGCGAGCGGGTGCGGCCCGGCGATGCCGTGCTCGGCCTGGCGTCCAGCGGTCTCCACACCAACGGCTACACGCTTGCCCGCAAGGTGCTCGTCGATGCTGCCCTCTCCTACTCGGACCAACCTGAGGCGCTGAACCGTCCCGCCGGCGAGGTATATCTGGAGCCACACAGAGCGTACCTGCAAGAGGTAGAGGCTCTGCGGGAGGCGGTAGACGTGCGGGGGATGGCGCACGTGACGGGGGGAGGACTAGTGGGGAACCTTCCACGCGCACTGGGAGGGTGCGGGGCGCGGCTCGTGGCGGGTTCGTGGGAAGAGCCGGCGGTCTTCGGGCTCGTACGCTCCCTGGGTGGAATACCCGAGGACGAGATGCGCCGGGTCTTCAACCTTGGCGTCGGATTCTGCGCTGTGGTGCCGCCGAAGGAAGCTGAGCCTGGGCTCGAAGCTGTGCGCAAGGCCGGGTGCGACGCATGGCGGATAGGAGAGGTGGTCGAGGGAGGGGAGGTCGAATTTGCCTGAGCGTCTGCCCGAGGGCTCGCGCTTCGCCGTGCTAGCGTCGGGTTCTGGGACGAACCTTCAGGCCTTGCTCGACGTCTACCCCGAGAACCTCGTGGTCGTCGCGGGGGACAACAAGGAGGCTTTCGCTTTCGAGCGGGCACGACGGGCTGGCGTCCCCGTCGAGCACGTCGATCCCGCCGGGTTCGTCGGCAAGCAGAACTACGACAGGGAGCTCGCGGCCAGGATCACAAGCCACGACGTGGGACTGGTGGTTGGAGCGGGATACATGCGGATACTGTCTCCCGTCTTCCTCGAAAGGTTCGCTGCCATTTTGAACGTCCATCCTTCGCTGCTGCCCGAGTTCCGTGGGCTCCGTGCCGTGGAGCGTGCGCTCGAGGCGGGGTCCGATGAGACGGGGGTGACGGTGCATTTCATGGTCGAAGAAGTGGACGCTGGGCCGATCGTGGCACAAGAGAGGGTGCCGATTCTGGCCGGGGACACGAAAGAGGCATTGCTGGAGCGGCTGCATCCCGTGGAGCACAGGCTGCTCGTCCGGGCGGTCGCTGACTATTTCCTGGGGAGGGTAGAGGTATGAAGCGAAGGGCGCTGGTCTCGGTCTCGGACAAGCGGGGGGTCGAGGACTTCGCGCGGCGGCTCTGTGAACTAGGGTTTGAGATCATCTCGACCGGCGGCACGGCGAAGGCTCTCTCTGAGGCCGGATTGACTGTCGTCCCTGTCTCTGAGGTGACGGGGGCGCCGGAGATACTCGGCGGGCGGGTCAAGACGCTGCACCCGAAAATCCACGGCGGCATCCTCGCCGACCTCGAAGACCCCGACCACGTGACTGAGCTCGTGGATCAAGACATCGGCCCGATAGACCTTGTCTGCATCAACCTCTATCCTTTCGAGGAGACCGTCGCTGGCGACGTCGCGGAGAAGGAGGCCATCGAGCAGATCGACGTCGGAGGGCCAGCGATGCTGCGGGCGGCGGCGAAGAACTTCAGGTCCGTTACGGTCGTCCCCTCGCCGGAGTACTACGATGAGGTGCTTGCCGCCTTCGAGGGCGAGGGACAGGTTCCAGAGGAGATGCGCCGGCGGCTGGCGCTCGCTGCCTTCAGGCGGACCTCTGAATACGACGCGGCGATCTCGGGTTGGCTCGGAGATGGGGTCGAAAGAGAGACAGAGAATCCCGACATCGAGGCCTGGGTCTTCCCGGAGCATCGAGCGGTCTCCTACGAGCGGGTTTCGAGCTTGCGTTATGGGGAGAATCCGCACCAGGCCGCGGCCTACTACGCTGAAGTGGGTGCTGATCATCTACTTAGTGGCGTGGAGAAGTTGCAAGGACGCGAGATCTCCTTCAACAACCTCTACGACCTCGACGCCGCCCGCATCCTTCTCGCCGACCTGACCGACCTCGGAGGACAGGCCGCCGTCATCGTCAAGCACGCCAACCCCTGCGGCGCCGCGCTCGGCGGATCGGTCGCTGATGCTTACCGCAAGGCGTTGGCCTCGGACCCTCAATCCGCGTTCGGGGGCATCGTGGCTCTTGGCGGTGAGGTAGATGGAGATCTCGCGTCCGAGATCTCTAGAGTATTCACGGAGATACTGGTCGCCCCCGGCTTCACCGATGAGGCCAGGGAGATCCTCTCGGCGAAACCGAACGTGAGGGTACTCGTCGCGGGTCCGCTCGCCCGTTCCTTGCTCTCGTCCAAGTACGTAACTGGCGGGGTCCTGCTCCAGAGATCAGACGCCGTCGAGGACGACTCTGAGTATAGGGTCGTTACCGAGACCCATCCTTCGCCGCAACAGATGGGAGACATGATCTTCGCCTGGCGCGTAGCCCGCGTGGTCAAGAGCAACGCCATCGTCCTCACCAGGGACGGGGCAACGGTCGGCGTGGGAGCTGGCCAGATGAGCCGCGTCGACTCCTCACAGATAGCCGTGAAGAAGGCCGGCGAAAGGGCACAAGGAGCCGCCGCCGCGAGCGACGCTTTCTTCCCTTTCGCCGACGGCGTGGAAGCCCTGGCCGAAGCAGGCATAGGGACCGTCATACAGCCCGGCGGCTCGGTACACGACGAGGAAGTCGTAGAGGCAGCGAACCATCATGGCCTTGCGATGGTCTTTACCGGACGGCGCCATTTCCTTCACTAGATGGCGTCCATAAGGTCGAAGCTAGAGCGGTTTTCGGGTAGACTCTGGGCAGAGCCTGGGCCAGTAGCTCAGTGGCAGAGCAGGGGACTTTTAATCCTCGTGTCGTAGGTTCGATCCCTACCTGGCTCACGTATTCTCCAGCGGGAGGACCGTGTCTCATCCCCTGGACGATCTGTTAAACTCTCGACGGCGAAACCGGCAGTGTCACCAGGGCTCTGCTCGTCTCGTGAGCCCCCATCGTCTAGAGGCCCAGGACACCGCCCTTTCAAGGCGGCGGCACGGGTTCGAATCCCGTTGGGGGCACTTGTCGGCTGGTCAGTCGGAGCAGATCACAAGCTGACAGGCTGAAGTACTGACTAGCTAAAATGCTAATACGGGCGATTAGCTCAGGGGTAGAGCGCCTCCCTTACAAGGAGGAGGTCGCTGGTTCGAACCCAGCATCGCCCACTTAGAAAAAGCGGTGTTTGCAGGTAAAACGTCACACAAGAGCGAGGGCTGGGATACGCTTCACGATCCTCTTCCTGCAACCCGGCACCTATACACCGGGATGCGTGGAAGGGGCTTCTCCGGAAGCCTTTGGCGTGCATCCTTGGTCAAGCGCGACCTGGCGCCCGCACCACTATTGCCTTATCCTCCGAGGCGTGGGATCACTAGACCCGAAGGACCTTGCCGGGGACACGGCCCGCGACCTCTCGGCCCTGGCGGGGAGTCTTTAGGGGTGAGGGCTCGTGCCTGGTAAACGCATAGACGATCTTACTGACCTCACCGTGCAGGGCATTTGGGAGGCTCACCTCGAGGGCGAGCTGGCCCAGGCCGATGTCGTAGACCAAATGGCCGTTCGAGCTGCAGGGATGTTGGCCGAGAAAGGCCACTGGACGTGGATGTTCCAGGCGGCTACCGAGGAGCTCACGTCCTGGCAGGATCTCCATTGGAATTACTGGGTTGTGGACCCCAACAATGGATGTATTTGGGAGTGGCACGCAATCTAGCGCTCGTTGCCTGATTGCAGCCGTACTAGCTGAGTGCCACAAGAGCTTCTGGCGGGTAACCATGTATCCACGAATCAGTACCTTTATGCAGCACCACAACTGTGTGGGCCCTCCCACGCCTCTCAGGGACGACCTTTTCACCATTCTGCAAGCGAGATTCGCAAACTTATCTTTCGGCGGCTCGCCCGTCATTGAAGACTTTTCATAAAGCCTCTTCTTGAGCACTTCGGTGAATAGGGGCAACAAGGAGGGTCGGGCTGCTCTACGGCCCGACCCCTGTGCGCTACTTCTCGGAAGGCGGAGGCGCATCGACCAGAAGGCCGTGGCGCTCTGCCAAGCTGCACCGCACGCGCGGGCCGGCCAACACCACCGTGAGCGAGATTGCCCAGCGGGCGGGGGTCAACAGGCTGACCGTATACAACCACTTCCCCGACGTGAGCGATCTTCTCAAGGCGTGCTCGAAGAGTTGGACCGAGCGCCACCCCGCACCCGACCCTACCCCCTGGGCGCGGATCGGTGACCCGCAACAGAGGCTCAGGACGGCGCTTAGGGAACTCTACGGCTTCTACGCGCGCACCGAACCGATGAGGGCCAACGTCCTACGCGACGCCCAGACGATGCCCGAGCTCGCCGCGCTGCTGGAGGGTTCGGTCGTGCCCTACCTTCGGGCGGTGCGCGACCTGCTCGCCGAAGGGTGGGAAGTCGGTGAAGACGGGAGGAAACGCCTGCTTGCCACGATCAAGCTCGGGATCGACTTCCACACCTGGCGTTCGCTCGAAAGTGAGAGTGGCTTGAGCAGGGAAGAAGCCGTGGAAGTCATGCTAGAGACGGTGCGTTCGGCCGTCTCGCGCCCAGATGCCGAGTAGCCGGAGAGCGCACGAGCTTCCAGAAAACCTGGGACATACGCACAGTTTTGATGCGAGCAAGGCTCCGGACAAACCAGTGGCTATGAGCTTTGGAGCGTCGCCAACGCTCCTAGAGTAGCAGACGGCAATGAAACTCGGATGAAAGCATTTTCTAGTCTCCGCGCTCTGCCTCGGAGGCTGTCTCAGGGCGTAGCCACAGGCGAATCCACCGAGTTATTGCGTACACTGCGGTAGTCCGTACCAGCAAGAGGGAGCACCTCACATGAGCTTGAGTTCTTACGGTAGGCTGGCCACGGAAGTCTACGACATCGACAAACCTATAGGACACTCCTTCGGGGATGTGGAGTTTTACCTGGGGAGGCTGAGATCCTGTACCACGATCACGGTCGTGCGCCGACTGAAGTCCACGACCGTGAGAGGTATGATGGCCTCTCGCCCAGCGACTACCGTGCCGGTGATCGCCACGTGGAATCAGCACCGGGGAACGTCGCTGGAGTATGCCATCCGGAAGCCGCCGATGCGGGCCGAGGGGCGGCCCGGCTCGCCGATAGGTTGGTCGTAGAGCAGCGCATCGGGCCGGCGCTTGAGCAGCCGCTCGGAAGCCTCCAGGTCTTCGTCGGCGATTTCGTAGTCGCCGGTGGTGACGTCCACGACCAGAAAGCGGCCCACGTGCTCGGGTCCGACCTCGCGGCGTATGCGCCGCGCGTAGATATCGCGCCCGCGCCGGGCGATCTCCTCGGTGATGTACTGTAGGTGACGATCGCACTAGGTGCGTGGCTCTTCCCAAAATCTGGAAAAAATGGCCGGGTGGCATATAGTCGAGAACGTTGAATTCATCGAGGATTCACCTAGTGAAGGACAGAACGGGGTAGGGAAGTTCCATGGCATTCACGCGTAAAGAATTTTTGAAGCTGGGGCTCGTGGGTGGAGCGGGCCTCGCGCTCGCGTCCGGCGCCTCCGCCTCTTCGCCTTGGGGAAGGGTCAACCGGACGACGGGGAATCTGCTGCGCAGCAGGGCGCAATTGCCGAAGCCTTTTATGATCCCGCTGTTCGTGCCCCCTGTCCTGAAGCCGGTGCGTACGGATTCTTGGGCGCGTGGGGCCCGAGCCCCGATGGAGGATTATTACGAGATCACGCACAAGGAAGGAAAGGCCGAGATCCTGCCCGGGCTCTCGACGGCGCTCTGGGGCTACGACGGGATCTTCCCCGGTCCCACCATCGAGAGCCGCAGCGGTCGGAAGATCGTTGTGCGCTTCCATAACGAGTTGCCGGTCCCGGTTACGACGCACCTGCACGGCGGGAGGACGCCACCAGGGAGCGACGGCTACCCCACCGACCTAATTCTCCCGAGGAGTAGCTCCTCCAACACCCACCATGAGCACCATGCCCATCCGGCTTGGTCGTTTCACCGAGGGAGTAAGGACTATGTCTACCCGCTGGAGCAGCGGGCCGCGACCCTCTGGTACCACGACCACCGCATGGACTTTACCGGTCCGCAGGTCTGGCGGGGTCTGGCAGGCTTCCACATTATTCGCGACGACGAGGAGGACGCGCTGCCCCTTCCGAAGGACGAAAAGGACGTGCCGCTCATGCTCAGCGACCGCGCCTTCGGCGAGGGCGGCTCCTTCCTCTACCCTTCCCTCGACCCCTCGCTACATGGTAAACCGGGCGTGAAGGGCAACTTCATGGAAGGGGTCCTCGGAGATACCATCCTCGTCAACGGCGTTCCCTGGCCCTTTATGGAGGTTTCCAACACCCGCTACCGCTTCAGGATCCTCAACGCCTCGAACGCTCGCCGCTACAGGCTCGCGCTCAATCCTGGGTCATTCGACGGTCTCCCTTTCGTGCAGGTGGGCAGCGACGGGGGGCTACTTGGGGCTCCCATCTCCCACCGCACGATCCCTATCGCCCCGGCAGAGCGCTTCGACGTGGTGATCGACTTCTCCAAATACCCGGTCGGAACGAAGGTCACGCTGAGGAACCTCCTCGGCTACGGCACGACCTCACGGGTTATGCGCTTCCACGTTGTCCGTAAAGAGAAGGAACGGAGCGCGGTGCCCGAGCGGCTCTCTGACATGGGTGAGTTCAAGGCGCTTGGCGAGTCAAACGCTCGGCGCACGCGCAAGTTCGATTTCACCCGAGCTTTGCATGATGGCCACGAAGTGTGGGCCATCAATGGCAAGGTGTTCAGTCCCTCGCGCATCGACGCCCGCCCCAAGCTGGGCTCGACCGAGATCTGGGAGCTTTTCACAGATGTGCACCACCCGGTGCACATCCACTTGGCCCACTTCAAGGTGCTATCCCGCAACGGTGGCGAACCGCCGCCCACCGACGCCGGCTGGAAGGACACCTTAGACCTGCGACCGTTCGAGGTCGCGCGGGTGATCCTCCGGTTCGACGGCTATAAGGGTCGCTACGTCTTCCACTGCCACAACTTAGAGCACGAGGACATGATGATGATGGCCAACTTCGAGGTGGTCTGAAAACAGAAAGGTGGCCGGGTGTCCTTAGGTTCTTGACCGGGGAGCACAAGCGCTCCTACTCTTCGCCCGTCGATCCCCTCATCTACCCGCTAACGCTTGACGACGACGCTTCCCCTCATATGGGGATGTATCTTGCAGAGGTATCTCTTCTTCCCCGCGCTCTTGAAGGTGTGTGAATACCTCTGTCCTTTACCCAAACGTCCGGAGTCGAACCTTCTTGGGTTGAGCGCCGAGGCGGTGTGCGGAGCGCTATCCCTGTTGATCCATCTGACCTTCGTCCCCCGCTTGATGGTGATGTTGGCCGGCTGGAAGCGGAAGTTTTTGATCAAGACCGTCCTGGTTGGATGTTTGTGTGCCTTGGGTTGTTTGTGCGCCCCGACGGCGGACACAACGAACAGTGTGCTCACCACAACTAGCGCCGCCACCGTCAGCAACAAGATGATGCGCTTCACAAGCGTAACCTCCTTCTCCTACTTCTCACGCCCCACAGCGGAGATTTGTGCATAACGGTAGTACACGCGGGCAGGCAACGCAACCCTTAATGGCTGATCTTTCGGTGCTAAGTTTACTGTTGAAGCTTCAGGATAGATTGTGTGGGATGAGCTATGGTAGTGCTCATGAAATCTCCAATCTTCGTACGTTCGTTTTTGGAAGAGGAGCGCGAGGCTCTCACCGCCGGGCTGCGCTCCAATGACGCCTTCGTTCTGCGCCGAGCAAAGGCGAGACGGTCGTCGAGGCCCTATGGCCCTTGGACACCCGTTGGGGCGTCGGGGGGACGCATCCTGACGACCCTCGTACACGAGATGAGGCGTCGCGACGATATTCGCTACGGACTGGCCACGATGTGCATCGGGGTCGGGCAGGGCATCGAGATGGTCCTGGAGAAGCCGGCCTGAGCCAGAAAGGAGATGCGAGGGTGAGACAACGACCCACCGATGAAACCGTCGGTTTGCGCCCGAAGGATAACGGGCAGCCGCCGTACCTGTACCAGGACTACGTAGCGACGCGCCTCAGGGCACCCAAGGAGCCGCTGATCATCCTTCCTAAGACCCTCTCGGACATGACCGGACCGGCCTACGGGCGTGGTCCGATAGGGGAGCTGGATGACGACCTGACCCGCCAACACGCAGGCGAGCCTTTGGGAGAGAGGATCATCGTCACGGGACGAGTGCTGGACGGTGACGGCCGCCCGGTGCGGGGAAGCCTGGTAGAGGTCTGGCAGGCCAACGCTGCCGGACGCTATACCCACCATCTGGACCGCCACCCCGCCCCGATAGACCCCAACTTCTCCGGCGCGGGCCGTTGCCTCACCGACAACGAGGGCCGCTACAGATTCGTCACGCTCAAGCCCGGAGCGTATCCGTGGAAGAACCACGATAACGCCTGGCGCCCTGCGCACATACATCTCTCGCTGTTCGGTTCGTCCTTCAGGAGCCGTCTCATAACCCAGATGTACTTCCCCGGGGACCCCCTCTTCGAGCAGGACCCGATCTTCCAGTCCGTGCGCGACAGAGAAGCGCAGCAGCGTATGATCGCGACATTCGACCTCGAAATGACGGAGCCGGAATGGGCGCTCGGATACAAGTTTGACATCGTGCTCGAGGGACGAGACGATACTCCGATAGAGGACCGCAGATGACCTCCGAGCCCGGGTTAAAGCCCACGCCTTCCCAGACCGTGGGCCCCTTCTTCCACGGAGCGCTACTTGATGAGGACCGTTCGGAGCTCGTCCCGCCGGATCATCCCGAGGCGATAAGGATCGAGGGCACCGTCTACGACGGGGCGGGGGAGCCCGTGTCCGATGCGATGGTCGAGATCTGGCAGGCCAACCAGGCCGGCCGATACAACGACCCCAGCGACAATCGGCAAGACTTGCCGCTTGACCCCGCAACCTTCTCCGGCTTCGGTCGCTCCGGGACCGATGAGGGCGGCAGGTTCTCCTTCGTGACTGTCAAGCCAGGCCCCGTCGCTGGTCCGGACACAGGGATGCAGGCCCCGCACATCATGGTCTCCGTCTTCGCCCGGGGCCTGTTGAAGCGCGTCGTGACCCGCATCTACTTCCCAGACGAGGAAGGGGACAACGCCAACGATCCCATCCTCTCGTCCATAGTGGACCCGGGATTCCGGAAGACGCTCGTTGCCTACGACGAAGGGGACGCACTGCGCTTCGACATCTACCTCCAAGGTGAGAACCAGACCGCCTTCTTCGAGCTCTAGCGATGGTTGCCGGGAAGCGTATCCCGGCCTCTGTACTGCAACCCGAACAGAGTCCGGCTCACGATAGGGTTCCAGGGGCTGCTTCCGTCACGTCGACTGCGGAGTCTTGCATGTCGGGGAGTGCGTGAGAGTAAATTATTGAGGGTGATGGTTGCAGAGGCCTGGCCTAGCATCTCGGGAACCACTTTCGCGTTGACACGTTCCCGCAAGAGCAGTGTGGAGCAGATCGTGGAAGCGCAGATCTTCCCTGACACCGTAGCGAACTTTGATGCGCTCGAAGGAGTGGTTACGCAAGTTTGAGGCGTTGAACAGAGAACCGGTATCGTATAAGGGCGGGGTTCTAGAACCCCGCCCTTATAGACGCTAGCCGCCTTTGATTGGGCGTTCTATGACAGGCAGCGGTCCTGCTACTGCTAGCAATCGTCCTCGTCGTCCTCGTCGTCCTCGTCCTCGTCGTCCTTCATGCCGTCGTCGTCGTCGTGGTCCTTGTGGTCCTTCGTGCCGTCATTGTCGTCGTCGTGGTCCTTCACGCCGTCGTTGTCGTCGTCGTGGTCGCGGTCGTTCGACCTGCCGTCGTCGTCGAAGTCGTCGTCGTGCTTGCCGTCATCGTCGTCGTCGTGCTTGCCGTCATCGTCGTCGTCGTGCCAGACGCAGCCCGTACCGTTGTCGTCACCGTTGTTGTTATCGTCGTTTCCCGTAGCCAGGACCGGGGCGACAAGCATCATCGAGGCTACCAACATCGCTGCCAATAGCAGCCACAGACGTTTCATCATCTACTGGGCTCCTTCCTTACAAGCGTACGCTCTCTTTGTTGCCCTCGTGTGAGAAGGCGCTAGCTGAGGTTCCTGCTGCCGAACGATGATCCTTGTAGATCCCCTTTGCTCGTTGTCAACTGAGAGCGCGACTACGCTCCGCGATTCGATGCTACACACTCGCCCCCGCCGCTGTGTTTCCTAGGCGTAAACTCTGGGTTAAAAGCTCTTTGCACGTGCGGGAGGGCCAGAGCCTCCCGAAGGACGATCGCGTGCCACGTTGAATTCTCGGGTGACCTCTTTCAGCCGGCCGCGTAGAAGGTGTTTTGTGCAGAATTTACGAGAATTGAACGCAAAGTTCACAGGAACTAGCCCACGCGGGGAATGCCAGACTCTAAACTTGGTTGCGTGATCGAACTCTTCGAAGCCTTGTTGCTTGGCGTGGTGCAGGGGATCACTGAGTTCCTGCCGGTCTCGAGCTCTGGACATCTCCTACTAGGCCAGTACTTCTTGGGCATGGACCAGGAGCGCTTCGGGCTCTCTTTCGACGCCGCTATTCACACCGGGACCGTACTCGCTGTGGTGTGGTATTTCCGGGGGGACCTCCTCGCGATGGCGGGGGCGGTCTTGCGCTCCTTGCCCAGGCTGGACTTCTCCGATACGGAGGCACGTCTCGCCTACCTGGTACTGGTGGGGACGGTACCTGCGGCTCTCATTGGCTTCTACTTCGAGGACTTCTTCGCCACAGAGGTTCGCTCCCCTTGGGTAGTGGTCTTCAACCTGGTGTTCGTGGGGGGGCTGTTCCTCGTGGCGGAGGCGGTGGGCGGCAAGACTTCCTGGCGCGCCTCAAAGCTCAGCTTCTTTGGGGCCTTCGTCGTGGGGCTCGCCCAGGCTTCGGCGCTCGTGCCTGGGGTCTCTAGATCGGGGGCGACGATCACGTGCGGGCTGTTCCTCGGCTTGAAGCGGGAAGAGGCCGCGCGGTTCTCATTCCTGATGAGCGTGCCTGTGACGGCGGCGGCGGCGGGGTTGGGCCTGGCTGAAGCGGCGGGCGAGGGCATGAGCAGCCACGAGGCGGCAATGTTCTTGGCTGGGTCGGCCTCCTCGGCGGTGGTGGGGTACCTGGCGATCAGGTTCCTGCTGCGCTTCCTTGCGAGCCATACCCTGCGGGTGTTCGCCTACTATCGCTTCGCTCTGGCGGCGGTGGTGGCCGTCGTGCTTTTGTCCTCGGGAACCTGACGCCCCTATTCACCCGAGTGCGTGGAGCCCGTACAACAAAGGCCCGTGGGATCTAGAGTTCCTTGCGTACTAGCGCCAAAGCATCGGCCAAGGTCGGATGTCTCTTATGGTACCAAGCCACTTGCCGGACAACACTCATTGCCTGTGTCATCTGGCGATGCGCGAGCAAAGTTATCGTCGAGGACAGCCCCAGCATCGCCGGTGTGGTTTCCGGATCGCCAACTCCCTCTGCGTCTCGAATCCCAGATGCCGCCCGTCCGGAAGGTTACCTCCATCTGCCAACGCATCACGAACCACGAGACGATCATGCGCGGATCGGTGTCAAGAAGTAGCTCTCTTCAGGTAGCGCAGTCTTCGTTCACGAGTGTAGAATACTGCTGTCCAGAGCAGGCAGAGGGGGTGGGGTGTGCAAAGCAGATTTCTAATGAGCCTTGCAGTTGCTGCGTTCATGTTCACGTTTGTTTTCACTTTTGCGGCCGCAGCGCAGGAGACGACAGACGAAAACGTGGGCGCTGAAGGCACAGATACGCAACAACCTTTGGTATTCGCTGAGGGTGAACAAACGGCGCAAGCGCAAGCAACCGCGGAGCAGCCGGGGCCATTGGCGGGCACGGAAGTAGAGACCCTCAGCACGCTCCCAGACGCGCAAGTCGAGACCATAATAATCCCCAGGGCAGATTGCACCTTCGAGCAAGGCGCGTCCTTCGTCCTCCAAGACGACGACGGCACGCAGGCTGACTTCATCGACAACGTCAATGTCAAGATCAAGCTGAGGGAGGGTGGCGGTGGATTGAAGGTGGTGAGCAACCGCGACGGTCGAGACGCTGACATAGTGCCCCTCAACGAAAGGGGAGGGGACAAGGTTCTCGATTCCGGAGGGCTTGTGATCGTCACTTCCACAGGCATCGGATGCGAAGCGAGTGCTTCACCACCGAGTGCTTCACCACCGAGTGCTTCACCACCGAGTGCTTCACCGCCGAGTAGTTCTCCGCCGAGTGCTTCACCGCCGAGTGCTTCACCGCCGAGTGCTTCACCACCGGGTGCTTCACCACCGAGTGCTTCACCGCCGAGTGCTTCACCGCCGAGTAGTTCTCCACCGAGTACCCTGCCACCTGACAACGCATCGCCGGATCCCGAGCCGCAGGACCGGGATAAAGGACCCCTGGCAGGAGGAACGGCTTTCGGCAAAGATGTGCTAGTTCCGGGAGATGTTATAGACATACTACCTGATGGCACGAGGGTCACCGGGATAGACCAGATCATCATAGAGACCGAGAACTGCGAGTTTACGGCACAGGGCAATGAGTTGACCATAACCATGAGCGATCGTGGCGTGCCTTTTCGAATCAGGGATGGTGATAACGCAGACATCACTTTGCAGCAGGACGGAACCATAGTCGCGAACGGCAGGGAGACTTTGGGCGAGTCGTTCCCGGAGGGCCAGAGGGATAACCCTGACAAGCTCATCTCACCGATACCCGTAGATCCGGAGAACGACGTGTTTCCCAGAGGGCCCAACGATACTTTCCCGATAATAAGTTCGACGGGCATCGATGGAGAAGGGTGTCGTGTTGTAGGTGACAGCAGCACGAATGCCGGCAGCACGAATACCGGCAGCACGAATACCGGCAGCACGAATACCGGCGACACAGCCTCTAGAGACGGCGTGATCTCCGACACCATCTCCGACAACCCACTGCCCAACACAGGCGGCATGTCTCTGCTCGGTCCCGTGATTTCGGGACTCGCTTTCATCGGCGTCGGGTTCCTGCTCTTCAGGTCGGCGATGCGTCGGAACGCATAACGGAACTTCGAAGAGGAGAGCGAAGTCGCGATGCGCCGGACGGTGCGGAAGGGGTCCGACTGGTGTTGCCGGTCGAGATTCTGAGGGAGGCCGTCGAGAGCTACGCGCCGTACCTGCAGCCCTCCGGCGAGATGCACGACCCGGTCTTCGGCGAACCCACGCAATACGGTACCCCGTATCATGCGCTCTGCAACGCCGTGCTCGCCAGGGAAGACGGCGGCGAGAGGAAGTCGGCGTACGCGGACCGCGCCGTTCGTGGCCTGGAGGCCGCCCTCGACCACGTCCTCGACCCCGGACTCCCGCCGACCGCGTCTGGCTTCGACGGCGCGGTGAGCCGCTCCAACCACAGGGACTTCTTCTGGCCTCCGATCTTGAAGACCTTCCTCATACTCAGGGACCTCAGTATCGACGGCGCGGAAGGCTTCGCCGGCCGAATCTCCGGAGTGGACATCGAATCGTCGTTCGCCCAGCGGCCTCCTTCGAACTGGGCCGCCGTCTGGCTCTCGGGAGAGTGGCTCCGGTTTCGTGAAGGCCTCTCTCCGTTCTCGAAGGAGAGGTTGGATCTCTGGCTGGACACGTTCTTCGAAGCCCACATCCTGATCGGGCAAGGCCTCTACCAGGAGCCGGGACACCCTAATTCCTACGACCTCTTCACCCGCTACCATCTGGCCGACATGCTTGTGGAAGGCTACGACGGTCGCCGGCGCGAGGACCTCGAGATTCTCATGCGAACGGGCCTGCGTCGCAGCCTTGGCGTGCAGCTCTCCGACGGCTCCCTCGCCTCCGCCCACCGCAGCACAGGGCAGACGTGGACCCTCGGGGCCCAGTGCGCGTTCTTCACCCACGCTTCCAACTACTTCCGCGAACGCGACCCCGAGCTGGCGGGACGCGCCGAGGAAGCTGCCTACCGCGCACTCTCCTCGTTCCGACGCTGGCAGCGGCAGGATGGTCCGTATAGTCCAGTCGAGAACCGTCTGCCGCCAGGTCACAGGGTCGGCTACGAAAGCTACACAGCCGACGGCCACTACGCGAACCTGGCGGCTGCTTTCCTCGCCGGGGCCGTGTCGAACGGCTTGAATCGGCCTTTCACGGAGCCGTCTGGCGGACGCGAGGCTTCCCTCTTGCTGGAGCACGACCCCACTTGCAGGGCGGTTCTGCACAACGGCACCTACAGCCTGCACTTCAACGCCCGTCCGGCGCCAGACTACGATGCTTTCGGGGTCGTAGACCTGACCTTCGGTCCAGGAAGATTCCTGCAATTCGTCTCCAGTGCCAGGTACCTCGAAAGCGGGCGGTTCCTCAACTTTGGCATGGCCAGCAGATCTCGGTCGTCGCGAGACGATTTCGTCCTGATCGGTAGGATGGAAGGGAGCCTTACTCCGCCTAGTCTGGAACTCGAAGCAAGGGACAGAGGAAGCCCTTACCGGTACCACTTCGAGGCGAGCGTGGAGACAGAAGGGGTCTATGTCGAAGAGGCGACACCGGGGCTCGAAGAACGCAAAGTGTTGCTGATCCCGTACCTGTATGACCCCGGCACGGGAACCATCACGAAAGCGAGGATTGAGGCTGGCGGGGTGCGGCTGGTACACGGACGGGAGGAAATCGAGATCTCCTACGGCGCCCCGGTGAAACGTGTGGTCCACCTGACTGGTGGCTTACAAAACAGGCGCGGCCACTGTGGCCTGCTGAGGATAGAGTTTCGGGAGATGAGCGAAGAGATCTCTTACCGCGCCAGGGTGGTCCGCTGAGCCACTATCGAGGACCCGGATGCGCAACCTAGCTTCTTTCTGGCTCGATGAGCAGGCGGACGGACCCCTCTCGGGCGGGTTCCGAGAGGGCGAAGATCACGCGCCGCACGTCGGCCGGCCCCTCGGCCAGGTCCACGTCTTCGATGGTCTCGATCCGCGGCACTACCACTTCGGGGTCGAAGAAGGCGCGCAAGGCGCCACGAACCCCGAGTAGCAGCACCGAGTCAGGGGAGGCCTCAGCCTCTCCAAAGGTAGTCAGGACGCTCTCGAAAGTGCCAGGTCCCGTGGCGAACCTCACCTCGTCTGTCAACTCCACCCTGGCGCCGGACTCGCCGCGGCGCAGGACGACCGTTCGCTTGAGCGAGTCAAGGTCGGCCTCGGGCGGGTAGGCGTCCCGCAACTCGAACTCCGCCAGATCGGAGTAGTGGTCGGTACGATGTTCCAATAATCGCGCGCCGTGTTGGCCGCCGGAGCGTTGCTCCTGGCCGTTGGGCACGGGAACGGAATGCCCCCTGGAGGAGTTGGCGATGTACTCGTAGCGCTCGGGGCCGAAGTAGGCCTTCGTATAGCGGCCGCGGCCGATGTCGGAGATCACAGACTCCGCATCGGTGTGCACGATAACGTTTCCCACGTCGTTCTGGTTGTGCATCTCGCCGTTATGGCCGCCCTTGGTCGCGAGCACCAGGGCGCCAGGGTCCTCGGGGTCCTGGCGGGAGACCATCCACATCATGCCGCCGAACCAGTCGTGCCTGTCGGGGAAGAAGGGTCCCTCGACGCGTTCGGGGCACCAGAAGAGGTCGCGCAGGGCCCAGGTCAGCTCCCTCTCACGTTCGCCGCCGCCTGGCTGCTCGCTGACCAGCCGCCCGAGGTCCGGTAGATCCAACCTTCGCGAAAGGTAGGAAAGGTGGGCAGGGATGAGGCCGACATGCCTGTCGCAGTCGGAGAAGTTCACGTAGAGTCCCGGGCTGAGCCTGGTGCGCGACGGGAAGCGCGAGATCCTGCGCATCTGCTCGCCTTCGAAGAAGTCCACCTGCCAGCCCGTTCGCTGGCCGACGAGGTGGGCGAGGACGGTATAGTAGCCGAACCCGTAAGACCAGTATGCCGGCCCTTCCGAGGAGCCGCCGTCCTCGTCGAACGTGGAAAGGTAATCGTCCAGGGAGCGGGCGGCGCGGGCCAGGATCTCAGCCAGCCTGGCCGCGTCTTGTTCCAGGTGGATCGCAGCCCCCGCAACCCCGGCGTTGCACACGGCCGTCCAGTTGTTGACCGGCCTGTCGGGGGTGTCGAAGAGCCACCAGTGGTCGTGGCGCGCTAGGTAAGGGGCCAGACACCGCCGGTCTACCTCGTAGCGGATGCGCCGTCCAAGGGCGGGGTCGAGGCGGTCTCCGAGGAGCAGGTCGAGCTCAGCCAGATAGAGTGCGGTCATGGCAACGCTCAGGTCTATCACGGGGTGACGCATGTCGGGCAGGCCTCCCTGGTGGGCCGGCCACGACCAGCTACTCTCCTCGCAGACCGCCCACGCCACATCAAGCAACGGGTCGAGAAAGCGGCCTTCTCCCTCCAGGCATTCGGCCAGGGCCAGGTTCGAGAGCATCTCCCGCCTGCGGTTCGCCGGCCCCTCGTATCCCTCCCGCGACCCGGCGTACGTGAACTCCAGGTAGAGCGTGGCCGGTAGCCTGGGGACCTCTGTCGCAGCCTCGGCCTCTGCCAGGAGCTCCGACACCCGTTGTTCCCCAACGACTTCGCGCACCCCTTCCCACGCCGCCCGGTCCGAAGCCGGCGGGAATGGCGGTTGCGGCGGCGTTTCGTTCAGCGCGTTTTCGATGGATATGGGATCGTACCTGCCGAGCATAGTATCGCTAGTCTCTCTCATCGGCCAGCGCCAGGAAGCGGCGCCGGATCGTCTCGTAGGCGAGCTTGGGCCGCCGGTATTCGTCTACTACGCCCTTGTCGTTGAATCCCCTTGGTCGACCCAGGAGCCTTCTGACCTCCTCCGTGGTGCGGAAGTCGTTGTACAGCCAGACGGCCAGGCCGCAGGCCCGCTCCCGCTCCGCGAACAGATGGCGGACGACCGCGTCGAGCAACTCGGCCTGGTAGTGCTCTGTCCAGCGGACACCGTGCTGGTCGTGCCAGCCGGGGATCGCTCCGGCCCCGATTTCGGAGATGATCAGCGGTTTCTCCCCCTGGCCTACGGAGTCCAGGTGCTCTGTGATTCTGTCCAGCTCTTTCGGCACCTCCTCCACTCCGCCAAAGTACCATCCAGGGTATCGGTTGATGGATACGACGTCAGCCAGGTCAAGGCACACGTCGTCGTAGGGGTGGTTGCTAGCGTAGGTGACGGGCCTTGTGGGGTCGAGCTCGCGCAGCCGGCCAAGCAACCGCTCGTAGGTGGGGCGGCACGCGGGAACATGGCTCTCACTCTCGTTGAGGATCCCCCACAGGATCACGGACGGCCGGTTGGCCGATGCTGCTACCATCTCTTCGATGTTGGTCAGCTGGGCTCCGACGAAGTTCTCGTCGGTCAGGTGCTCCGCGGTGTGTTGCCAGCCGATGGCCTCCTGCCAGACACAGATGCCGGCTTCGTCGCACAGATCGAGGAAGCGGACATCCTGGGGGTAGTGGCTACCCCGCACGAAGTTGCATCCCATGTCCCGCAGTTGTTGAACGTCCGAGATGAGCAGTGCCTCCGGCTGGGCGTGGCCGAATTGGGGATGCGCCTCGTGCCTGTTGAAGCCCACGAGACGGATGGGCTCGCCGTTTACGAGCAGGCGGCGTCCGTCGGTCTCGATCTGCCGGATGCCTATCCGTTCTCTGGCGTCGTCCTCGCCCAGAGTGGCGTGGATCACGTGCAGGTTGGGCTCCCCGGGTGACCAGAGCAGTGTTCCTGGTAACTCGAGAACACGCTCTATCCGTCCTGGCGTCGAGCTCAGGTCCACCGTCTCGCTCAGGACTACCGCGCCGTCGAAGGTAATGGTGAGGTTGGTCCTTCCCGGAGGAGCAGTAGCATCGTAGTCGACAGCGATGGCGAGCCTGCGGGGATCGATGCTTTCCGTGGTGACGGTGAGGCCCTCGATCCAGGGGTCAACCAACCGGTGTAGCTCGACCGGCCGGGCGATGCCGCCGAAGTGGTACCAGTCGAAGTACTCGAGGTGGAGCGGGCACCGGTCGTAATTGAAGCGGTTGTCTACAAGCACGACGATCTCGGCCTCTTCCGCTTGGTGACCGGTAAAGTCCACGGAGAACCGGGTAAAGCCCCCGACATGGTCACGCATCTTCTCGCCGTTTACGAAGACGCGGCACCAGTGCTGCACGCCGTCCAGAATCAGGCGGTAGCGTCCCTCCTCGGCGAGATAGGCGCGGGTGCGGTAGGCCGCCAGCCCCCTCCTGCCCGCGTAGCGGGGCGTGGCGTCGAAGCAGCCAGGTACGGCCATCGCGTCGTCGAACCTGATGGAGGACGCATCCACCGGGTCGGGGTCCTCGTCGCCCAGGAACTCGAAGTCCCAGGTGCCGTTCAGTTGCGTGACGGGGCGCCGGTCGTGCCGGCGGAACCTTCCGGTCAAGTCCATTCCTCCCTCATTGGTAAGGCCGTGCACGGGTGGGTGCCTGGATTTCCAATCCTCCAACGACAGGCCAGGTCGCTTCCAACGTTCCGTTTTCCTTCTCGCGAACTGCCAGGCCCGTCGCCGTTGGAGGTTGATCGTCCCGCAGCAATTCAAGGCCGACCACGATCACCACCTCGCCGAGCTCCGCCGGGTCGAACCTCTGGCGCGGCCCGCGGTAGCACACGCCGTCAAGGTAGATCCTTCCTTCGGCACGCTCCATCTTCCAGGCCAATTCGTGCGGCCCGAAGCGGCTCGGGGTAGTGTGGATCACCGCCCGATTCTTGCCTGCGGAGAGCTCGAAGCGGCCGTCTCCAAGCTCTCTTCCCGCGACGCCTTCCCCGACCAGTTGGTAGCGGACCCTGAAGTCCTCAGCGTCGAAGGCACCGTCGTCCGGCACGTCGAGCTGATGGTGGGCGTCGCCCATACCGGTTAGCAAGCCGATCGCTGAGAGGATGCGCGGACCGAGCTGGACATTGCGGACGCAGGCCGAGGAGAAGTCGCGGCCGTCGTGCAGGAAACGCAGACGCAGCACCACCGCAGGGTCCGCTTCCGTTCGCCAGTACCCGAGCAGCACGCGGCGCTGGTCCCACAGGTTGTCGCTGCTGACCGACCCCAGGCAAGCAACCTCGGACATCCAGGTCGTACCCTGGGTCGAGTCGCCTCCGTGGCGACGGATGAACGTGCTTCGTAGCTCGGACTCTTCGTTGACCGGCGACTGGAAGCGGTCAACCAGGTCGTCCGGGCAGGGCAGCGGCGCGGTACCTTCCAACCTGTCTCTCACGCCCGAGGTGGGGTGAGGAAGAACCTCGACGCCAGTCCGAGCTGAGAGGTAACCGGCGATGGCTGCGTCGAGCCTATCGCTGTAGGCGCGGCTGTGGGGGCCTGCCCACTGATGGGTGCCGGTATGGTAGTGCCCTGCGATGGTCTGCCAGGCTGCGCGGCGTAACCTTTCGGCGTCGGAGCGGGCGCTGGTGTCCCTGACCAGTTGCAACATCCGCTCGCACTCGGTCAGGGTAACGATGGTGTAGGTCGGGCTGTTGTACTCGTTGAATCCACCGTGGTGGTCTGTGCGCTCGACTATTTTGCGCAGGCGACGGCGGCCGTAGTCGGAAAAGCGTGGCTCGCCGAGCACCTCTCCGGCGACGAGCGTCACGCCTGCGCCCATGACGGCGATGTTGGTGTATCCGGGCCCGACGTTACGGCGGAAGATCGAGGCCGCAGCGTGGCCGAGTGCCGTCCGTGCGTACCTGACCAGGTCCTCGGGCAGGTCACCTGGGTGCTCGACGAGCAACTGGGCCAGCCTGGCGCCGCAGAAGTCGGCCCAGTTCCAGTCAGGCGGGTCCATCTCGGCGAGCGGTTCCTCAAGGAGCCAGGGCCAGATTCCGTAGGTCTCGCTCGTCGGGTCGGTGTCCTGGAGCGAGAGTACCTTTCCGACGACAACCGCGGCCCGTTCTGTTTCGCCAGACCCGAGCAGTCTGAGGGCGTAGTCCAGTGATTCGCGTGTCGGGTGCACCCAGGCGCCCTGCGGTACGCGCGTGTGGTAGTCAGGCCCCTTCCAGGAGAGGCCGAGCATCCTGTGCTCGGCGCTGAAGACCTCGCCGTTCAAGTGCCTTGTTCCTCGGGCAATGAGTCGAAGTCCGGCGTGTCTATCAGGTGCAGGTTACCGTAGCCGCCCGCATCAGTCGCGAACAGTATCTGGTCTCCGCCCGGGGAGAAGCGTGGGTGGACGTGCAGGATCTGCGCGTGGAACGAGCCCCTGTGCGTGAGCGCGACCCGCGGTCCCTCGAAGCGTTCGTCTCTGAATCGCCAGAGCAGAAGTCGCGGCTTATCGCGGCTGCCGTCGCCGACGATCAGGGAGAGGTCGTTGCTGTGGAAGTGGTTGGAGCCGTGGGGGAAAGGCGCTTCCACCTTATCCGTGTTGTCGTGGCGGATGCTGCCGTAGAAGTGCCCACCGTTTAGATCGGTGCCGTGGTAGCCGATCCTCTCCCCATCGGCGAGCCAGTACTCGTGGCCGACGGCCTCTCCCTCCGGTCCTGGTCGTATCTTCCAGGTGTTGCCGCTTTCGAGGTCGAGGCCCCAGATGCGATTGTCTACCCTGTGCCAGGGACCTTCGTGGCAGAAGGTCAGCAAGTTAGGCAGCGTCGGCGAGGTGTTGACGTGCCCGATCCAGTAGTCCTCCTCGAAGACCGTCTCAGCCGCGCCGCCCATGGTGTCGACGCGGATTATCCGCGAGAGCGGCCTGGCTGCCCAGTACTCCTCGAACCCGACGTAGCCGTGCAGCAGGTCAACCTCGAACCTGTCCGAGAGGTCCTCGAAGACGAGGGCGCAGACGTGCCTGCCGTCGGCGGTTACGTTGGTTATGTTGGTCATGAATCCTTCGGGCGCGTGGTAGAGCTTGCGCTCTTCGAGGGATCCAAGGTCGATGGCGAGGAGGTCGCGTCCGTGCCAGAAGTACGCCTCATCGCGCGTCGGATTGACGCTGCCGAAGAGGAACGAGGTCTCGCCTGGCGGCGGGGGCTGATCGAGATCCGTGAGCTGGGAGATCTCGCCGGTCTCCAGGTCTACGCAAAAGAGGTTGGTACGATCGTTCATGTCTGAGCCGAAGAGGAGCTTGCGCCCGCCCTCGTACCAACCCGGGTTGGTGAAGTAGAGGTGATGGCTGTGGCCCTTGTGGTTCGTAAGCTGGCTGATCTCCACCCCAGTTTCGGGATCGACGAACGAGAGCCACTCCGCTGGGAAGATCTCACCCTTCGGCATTAGAGCCTCCGCCCGGAGTACTGGCCTCGGCTATCGCACGGCTCCCTGGTCGCCTACGCCCCTGAGGTCGAGATCCTCTGAGAAGTGGCAGGCGGCCTGGTGGCCCGGGCTCAGCTCGCGCAGGAAGGGTTCTTCGTCTTTGCAGCGGTCTTCGGCGTAAGGACACCGCGTGTGGAAGTAGCATCCCGAGGGCGGGTCCGCAGGATCTGGCACATCCCCCCCGAGTACGATGCGCCATTCGCGGTCCCTGAGGCGCGGGTCAGGCTTGGGCACGGCCGAGAGCAGGGCTTCCGTGTAAGGCATCTGGGGGTTGTTGAAGATCTCCTCGGTCTCGGCCACCTCGACCACCTTCCCGACGTACATCACCGCCACCCGGTCGCAGAGGTGCTCGACGACGGAGAGGTCGTGGGAGATGAACAGGTAGGTGAGGTCGAACTCCTCCTGCAAGTCCTGAAGGAGGTTGAGGATCTGGGCCCGCACAGAGACGTCGAGGGCGCTCACGGCCTCGTCTGCGACCACGAAGCGGGGGTCCAGAGCCAGGGCGCGGGCTATGCTTACGCGCTGCCGTTCGCCGCCGGAGAAGGCGTGCGGATAGCGGGACATGTATTCTGGCCTCAGGCCGACACGGCGCAGGAGTTCGGCCACCCTATCCTCGAGCTCCTGCCCTGAGGCGACGTTGTTCACCTTCAAGGGCTCGCCCACGATCTGGAGCAGCGTCATGCGCGGGTTGAGGGAGGAGTTGGGGTCCTGGAAGATCATCCGTATCTCCCTGCGGTAGGGCTTGAGCGCCCCGCTGCCGAGCTTCGCGAGATCGGCCGTGGCCCCTTCCTTGTCGTGGTAGAGGATCTCGCCGGCGGTGGGCTCGTAGGCCCTCAGGATGCAGCGGCCAAGGGTGGTCTTGCCGCAGCCGCTCTCTCCGACGAGCCCGAGGGTCTCTCCGCGCCGGATCTTCAGGTCGACGTTGTCCACCGCCTTGACGTGGCCTACGGTCCTGCTGAAGAAGCCCTGCTTTATGGGGAAGTGCATCTTGAGGCTCTTGAGTTCGAGCAGCACGTCCTCGTCGCGGGTAGACCCGTTGATCGCAGCGCCTTCAGCCTCCATTCGCGTTCTCCTCCTTCCCGCCGTAGAGTAGGCAACGGGTCTCCCTGGGGCTCTCCGGGGAAGTTCCTTCGAGGGGGATAGTTGGTGGCAGAATCCTGTCGCAGTAGCCCTCCATGAACTCGTCGCAGCGGGTGTGGAAGGGGCAGCCCGTGGGCCGGCTGTAGGGGTGGGGTACCATGCCGCGGATAGAGTCGAGCCTGTGGTGCGACTTGCTGCCCATCCTCGGGATGGAGCGTAGAAGCGCCCTGGTGTATGGGTGTTTGGGGTCGTGGAAGATGGAGTCCACGTTCCCGCGCTCGGCCACGATTCCGAGGTACATCACGGCCACATCGTCGGCTATCTCGGCGACCACGCCAAGGTCGTGCGTTATGAACATGATCGCCATGCCCAGCTCCTCCTGCAGCCCGCGCATGAGATCCAGGATCTGGGCCTGGGTGGTCACGTCCAGGGCCGTGGTTGGCTCGTCGGCGATCAGCAGGCTCGGGTTGCAGGAGAGGGCCATCGCGATCATGGCCCTCTGGCGCATACCGCCTGAGAGCTGGAAGGGGTAGGCATCAACCCTGCGTTCTGGATCGGGGATGCCAACGCGTCCGAGTTCCTCCACCGCCCTGTCGCGGGCCTCTTCCTTGTTCATCGGCAGGTGGAGCAGGATGTTCTCCGTTATCTGGGAGCCGATCGTGTGCACAGGGCTCAGCGATGTCATCGGCTCCTGGAAGATCATCGAGATCTCCTTGCCACGGATGTCGCGCATGGCCTTGCTCTTCGGGTTCAAGGACGCGAGGTCGAGGACCTCCCGCGTCGCTGTCGCCGTCGCCCCTCCTTCAGTCCCGGCCCCCGCCTCACCGTTAGCTTCGGCCTGCGGGTCGTGGCTGAGCAGGATCTCCCCCTCGACGATGCGCCCCGGGCGGTCCACGAGTTGCAGGATGGAGCGGGCCGTCACACTCTTTCCGCAGCCGCTCTCCCCGACCACACACAGGGTCTCCCCGCGCCTGACCGTGAGGTCGACGCCGTCCACGGCCTTTACGACCCCCTCGTCGAGGAAGAAGTGGGTTTTGAGCCCCCTGACTTCGAGCACCGCTTCTTTCGTTTCCATGATCCTACCTGGCATAGGGGTCTGCCGAGTCTCTGAGGCCGTCGCCCATGAAGTTCAGCGCCAGTACCGCGATTATCACGGCGAACCCTGGCAGCAGAAGCCACGGCGCGGTGGCGAGGGATCTTATATTCTGGGCCTCCTGCAGGAGAACGCCCCAACTCACGATCGGGGGCTGCAGCCCGAGCCCGAGGAACGAGAGGGCCGTCTCGGCCAGGATCATGGCGGGGACGGCAAGGGTCAGTGAGGCGATGACGTGGCTCGCGAAGGAAGGGAGCATGTGCCGCAGGATGATACGCGGCTTGCTGGAGCCGTCGAGCTCGGCGGCCATGACGAAGTCCTCACCGCGCAGGGAGAGGAAGCGTCCCCTGACGACCCTGGCCAGGTCCGTCCAGCCTATGAGTGAGAGGATGATCGTTATCCCGAAGTAGATCCTCAAGGGGCTCCATTCTGGCGGCAGCGCGGCCGAGAGGCCGAGCCACAAAGGCAGGGTTGGTATGGACATGAGCAGCTCGATCAGGCGCTGTATCACGGTGTCTGTCGCGCCCGCGTAGTAGCCCGAGATGCCTCCCAGGAAGACACCAAAGATAAAGCTCAGGGCCACCCCGACCAAGCCGATGGACATCGAGACGCGGGCGCCGAAAATGATGCGGCTCAACATATCCTGCCCCTGGTCGTTGGCCCCAAGGAGGTACATCGGCTCCCCCTTCTCCACAGGCCCGAGCAGATGGAGGTCGGTCTCGAACAGGCCCCACATCTTGTATGAGTTTCCGTGGGCGAATAGCCTCACAGGCACCTTTTTGGATTCGTCGACCTGGAACGTGCGCACGAGCGTCTCTTCGTTCAGCTTTGTGCTGTAACCGTAGACGTAGAGCCCGAACCCGTCCTTGTCGAAGAAGTGCAGCCGCTGCGGAGGGGCATACGTGTAGTCGGCGTCGAAGGCATCAGGGGTGAAAGGGGCCACGAACTCGGCGAAGAGGGCGATAAGGTAGATCAGGATAACTATCACCGTGCCGACCACGGCCAGCCTGTGCTTGCGGAAGCGCCACCACACCAGCTTCCACTGGGAGGCCACATAGATTTCGGCTTCCCTCTCCCCGCGTTCGGTCGCCTGCTGCCGGGCTTCCGGCTCTTCCTGAATCTGCGGTTGTGGCGGCTCCGTCATCGCTCCTCCTTATTGGTACTGGTAACGGATGCGGGGATCCAACCAGGCCAGCAGGATGTCAGATATCAGGGTCCCTATGACCGTAAGCACGCTTATCATGAGGATGATGCTGCCAGCCAGGTACATGTCCTGGCTGAGTAACGCTCGCAGGAGCAGCGGGCCCGTCGTCTGAAGGCCGAGGACCTGCGCGACTATCACCTCTCCGGAGAGGAGCAGCGGCAACACCCACCCTACGGTGCTTACGAAGGGATTCAGAGCAACCCGCACAGGGTACTTGACGAGCAGCCTCCGCTCGGGGACCCCTTTGGAGCGGGCGGTTACCACGTAGGGCTTGTGAAGCTCGTCCAGTAAGTTAGCCCGCACGATGCGGATCACCCCGGCCATACCTGCCGCTCCGAGCACGAACACGGGCACCCAGATGTGCGCCAGGAGGTCGAGAACCTTGCCCAGGTTCCACTCGGCGTCCACGTACTCGGGCGAGAAGAGCCCAACCACGCTCTGGCCGAAATACTTGTAGCTGATGTAAGCGATCACCAGTGCCAACAGGAAGTTGGGGATGGCGATGCCTAAGAACCCCAGGAACGTGATCACGTAGTCGCCGATCGAGTACTGCCTGACCGCGCTGTAGATGCCCACGGGCAGGGACACGGCCCAAGTAAAGAGCAGCGTGCCCCCAGCGAGGGCTATAGTAAGCGGCAGCCTTTCGAGGAGCAGTTCGGAGACGGGCCTGTTCCACTCGAAGGACTCCCCGAAGTCGCCGTGCAGAACGATGTTCGAGATCCACTTCCAGTACTGGACGTAGAAGGGCTGGTCCAGTCCGTAGCGGGCCTCCAGCGTCACGATCTGCGACCGGTCCACTGACTCGCCCTGGGCTGACATCTGGGCGACCAGCGTCGTCAGGAAGTCGCCAGGGGGAAGCTGAATGATGGCGAAGGAGATCATGGAGATCAGGATGAGCGTCGGGATCATATAAAGCACCCGGCGCGCTATGTACTTGATCATCTCCTACTTCCTCCTGTCGTCCTCTCCCACTCTACTCACCAGTGATGAAGTACTGCTCCGGGTTAGTGGGACCCGGCTGCGGGTACAGGGCTGCGTCGTACATGTCGGGCACGTTGTGGAAGTTGTTC
>CADCVF010000054.1:0-7525 GCA_902806095.1 uncultured Rubrobacteraceae bacterium | reverse complement strand
GCCTATAACGTAGAACTCCTCCTGGGCTATGTTCAGGATCTCAGCCATGATCTCGGCCTGCTCGTCCTCGTCAATCGTGGCGTGGAGCTCGTCGTAGAGTTCCATCTGGCGCTTGGCCGCCGCCGGGGGCTCCATACCGCTCTCACCCCTGCTGATGTACCACTCGGCCCAGGGTATGGCGTAATTGGACTCTAGGCTGAACGGGAAGTACCACCGTCCCTCAATGGTGACGTCCTTCCCGCCGCCGTCCCCGGTCCACACCGTCGCGTCGGGCTGGTTGGCCTCCTTGCGCTCGTAGAAGATCGTGCGGTCCTCGGGCTTGACCTGCACGTCAACTCCGACCTGCTCCCAGTACTCTTGCACGAGCTCGAGGGCGTCGGGCCAGGTGGGCAAGAAGTCGGTTGCGAACTCGATGGTGAAGGAGATGGGCTCCCCGTCGGGTCCCAGCCTGATGCCGTTTGCGTCGCGCTCCGTGTAGCCCGCGCGGTCGAGGGCAGCATTCGCCTTCTTTACCGAGTACTCGGTGTACTGCTTGGCCAGCTCCTCGTCGTAGAAAGGCGAGTTTGGCCTCGGGGCCGCCTGAAAGGGCTCGCCCTGCTCCTGGAAGACCACGTCGATTATCTCCTCGCGGTCTAGCGCGTAGGAGAGCCCAATGCGGAAGTCCTTGTTGTTGAAGATCTTGCGCTTAACGGGATCCTCGTGCGTCAGGTTGAGGGCGATGATCATGGTGTTCATGTTGGCGGCCTGGGCGTCGAAGAACTCGTAGCCGCCGCTGTCCCTGTTCTGCGCCAGTACGGGCTTGTTGGTGAAGGTGTTGAAGTGGCGGATGTGCATGTCTATGCTGCCTTCGATCGCCCTCTGGAGGATCGCCTCGTTCTCCGGGATTACGTCGAAGACCGCACTGTCTATGTAGGGCAACTGGCTGCCGTCCGGGTCGACCTTCCAGTAGTAGGGGTTGCGCTCGAGGACTACCCGGCCGCGCTCACCCAACGGTTGCACGACTTTCCACGCGGCCAACGTGGGCAACTCCTCGTTCTGGTAGTGCACGGGGTCGACCAGGCCTGCCGCTGGCCCTGCCTTGGCGGTAAACAGTTCGATCCAGTCGGCGGCGCCCTCCTCCTCGGCGAGCTGCTCGACGTCCGGATTGTATTTCTCGTGGAACTGCTCCAGGTAGTGGCGCGGAAAGGCGGTGATCAGGCCGTTGTAAGCGAGTTGCTCGAGGAAGAGCCCATGGGGATCCTCGGGGAAAGTGAACTTCACCGTATAGTCGTCCACCTTCTCGATCTCCGCAGGCTCGTCACCGCCGACGAAGGTAAGGGGAACCTCCGGGGTGAGGTCCTCGTTCGACAGGACGTCCTCGTAGGCGAAGACGATGTCGTCTGCGGTGAAGGGCTTGCCGTCGGACCACTTCATGCCCTCCCTGAGCTTGAAGGTGTACTCTCTGCCCTGCCCCGCGATATCCACGCTCTCGGCGACGTTGGGGGTTGGCTCGGTCCACTCGGGATCCCAACGCACCAGCGGCTCGTACGAGACGGTGCGCCACAGCCAGACGACGTCGGCCGTGTTTAGGATGGCCGAGTTCCAGGTGCCGCCGTACTGGCCGATCTCATCGATCGGCTCGACGACCATGGGTTTGTCGGGCAGACGCTCCTCGACGGCCGGCAAATCGCCGGCTTCTACCTGCTGCGCCAACTCCGGCGCTTCTTTGCCCTTTTCGGCGGATCCGCCGGCTCCGACGCCCTGGCCGCCCTGGTCATCCTTCCCGCCGGACTCTGCCTCTGTCGAAAGGAAGTCGCACCCCACGATAGATGCGACGCACAAGATCACGACCACACCCAGAATATTCTTGACCTGTCTCACCCCTACCCCTTTCCCCGGGCAAAATCTGGCGTTCCCACGCCAGGCGAGCTACGCTGTCTCTTACCCCATCTTCTGCATCGCGCCCGCGCCGCCTATAGTACTCTCGTCTCCTGAACCTGTCGAACCGCTGGACATATATTTCGTGTACGCCTCGAGCGCGTTCCTGTTGTGGAACTTGATCAACGCCTCCAGCGCCGCCTCGTCACGGTCCCGCAAGGCCCCGAGTATGGCGTGGTGCTCCTGCTGGCGCTGCCCTACGCGCTGCCGCACGACCTCGCTGGAAAAGCAACGCTGCACGCGGTACCACAAGTCGAAGACGCGCTCGGTCATCTCCCGCAACGTGGGCATCCCTGTGTAGCCCGCTATGGATACGTGCAGCCGCGTGTTGAGCTCACCCCAGAGCTCGTACTCACCCCTCTCTGCCGCAACGTCCATCTCAGCGACCAGCGCCGCCAGAACGTCGGTGTCCTCAGGGGTCATCCGCAGCGCGGCGACACGAGACGCCACTAGCTCCAACCCCTCCAACAACGTGAAAACCTCGGCCACCGAAGAATCAGAGATCGGGGCCACGCTCGCCCCGACGTGCGGGCTGCCTTCCACGAGACCCTCGGATTGCAAAAGTTGCAGAGCCTCCCTGACTGGTATGAGGCTGACTTCGAGCTGGTCCGCGATCTCCTGGGTCGTAAGCCTCTGACCCGGCGCCAATTCACACCGTAAGATCGCCCGGCGCAGCGTCCAGTAGACGAACTCCTGCTTCGTCTTGTAGACCATCCCCTCAGAGACCGATAGCCTCATCCGTGGCTTCCCTTCCCCTTTCCTTATATACTTTATATAATGTTTTGTGGGAGGCTGTCAAGCAGGCACGAGATTCTGGGGGCGCGATGGGAGAGGGTCGGGCTGCCGACGGTAGCAGGGATGACGTGAAAGGAGTCCGCGCTGCCATCGTCGGGACGGGGAACATCGCCGGGGCGCACGTGGCTGCGCTGCGCCGGATGGGCGGGCGGGCCGAGGTGGTCGCCGCGGTGGATGTGGATGGCGCGAGGGCCGGGGCGTTCTGTTCGGAGCATGGCATCCCGAGGTCTTACGTGGATATTGCGGAGATGTTGGCGGAGGAGGCGCCGGATCTCGTGCACGTCTGCACGCCCCCGCAGTCGCACCGCGCGTTGAGCGTGCAGTGTATGGAGGCAGGAGCCTGGGTGCTTTGCGAGAAGCCTCTGTGTGGCTCGCTGGAAGAGATGGATGCCATCGAGGACGCCGAGCGGGCGACGGGAAAGTTCTGCGCCAGCGTGTACCAGTGGCGGTTCGGGTCTGGGGCGAGGCACTTGAAGGCTTTGATCTCCTCCGGAGAACTAGGACGTCCACTGGCAGGGCTTTGCCAGACCACCTGGTACAGGGATGCGGACTACTACCAGGTTCCGTGGCGCGGCAAGTGGGAGACGGAGCTCGGCGGGGCCACAATGGGACAGGGAATACACGCGATGGATCTGTTTTTGTGGTTGATGGGAGACTGGCGGGAGGTCCGCGCCATGATTGGCACGCTAGACCGGGACATCGAGGTCGAGGACGTCTCGATGGCCACGGTGCTTTTGGAGAACGGGGCCATGGGTAGCGTCGTGAACAGCGTCCTCTCCCCGCGCCAGAGGACGCATTTGCGCTTCGACTTGCAGGAGGCGACCGTCGAGGTCGATAGTCTGTACGGATACACTAACGCTGACTGGAGCTACAGTATCCCTGACGGCGCTTCCACTGCGGACTCACTCGCCAGGTGGCGGAAGATCCCCGAGGAGTCGCTCTCCATGCACGCGGGGCAGGTTGCGGACCTGCTCGACTGCATGCAGGAGGACCGGCGGCCTTCGACCAGCGGCACAGAGGCCAGGCGGACCCTCGAGTTCATCACCGGCCTGTACAAGGCCGCCATGACAGGCGAGCCTGTCCTCCGCGGCTCGATAGAGAAGGGCGACCCCTTCTACCACCGGTTGAACGGGGCGCCGGTGGAGGGGACGTAGGGTTGAGGAGGATCGAGAACATCGAGGTCTTCCCGGTTCTCCTGCCGGTAATCGAGACCTTCCAGTTCGCGTCGGGGTCGGCCGGCGCAGCCGGCGGGAAGGCGCCGCACGTCTTCGTCAAGGTTACCGACAACGAGGGAGAGGTAGGCTGGGGCGAGGGCCGCCCCGTCCCGCAGTGGTCCTACGAGACGCTAGAGACCGTCGAAACGACGATTCGCGACCACCTGGCCCCGGCGATTCTCGGTCTGCCAGTGGCCGACCGGTGGGGTCTGCACCGCAGGATGCAGGCGACGATCGGTCGCGGGCCGAGCACAGGGCAGCCCATCGCCAAAGCCGCCCTCGACCTGGCGGTCCACGACCTCTGCGCGCGGGCGGCGGGGATGTCTCTGCGGACCTTCCTCGGCGGCGGCGAACGGGCTTCCGTGGAGCTTAGCTTCACCCTGAGTGGGCACGATGCCGAGGCGGTCGGAGAAGAGGTCGCCGCCGCGTGGGAGGCTGGGTTCAGGCACTTCAACTTCAAGGCGGCACTGGCTTCAGGGGCTGATGCGGAGATAGGCAGCGCGGTGCGCGAGGCGGCGGGGCCAGAGGCGTTCGTGTGGGCCGACGCCAACCAAGGTTACGGGCTCCACCAGGCGCGAGAGGCTGCGCCTCGCCTCGCCGCTGCGGGTGTTGACGTGCTCGAGCAGCCCCTGCCCGCAGACCGTATGCACCTGATGCGGCAGCTGAGGAAGAGCGTCCGGATGCCCCTCGCCGTGGACGAGTCGAGCGTGGGCCCGGCGGATTTCTTCGCGCACGCCGCGGAAGGGTTGGTCGACTACCTCGTGGTCAAGGTGACCCGCAGCGGGGGCGTGTGGCCGACGCTGGCCCAGATCTCGGTCGCCGAGGCGGCCGGTCTGCCACTGCTCGTAAGCGGCCTCACGGACGGTCTCTTGACCAAGCTGGCCGTGTGCCAGGTCGCAGTGGCCTTCGGCTGTATGGGACCTGCCGCCCTCAACGGTAGCCAGTTTACTGACGAGTCGGCCCTCTTTCCCAGCAAGGCAGAGGTCGAGTCGGGCGGGACCGTGCACTTGCCTGACACTCCTGGTATCGGGGTGCGGCCCGACGAGGAGGCGCTGCGGGACCATCTCGCGCACGAAGGGGGGCGATGATGCGGCTCGTGCACGCGGTCGGTGAGTTCGTCGAGCTGTGCGAAGGCCGGGATCTACTGTTCCGTTACGTGTACGAGTCCGGGGTCGACTCCGGAGAATCCCCCAAGCCCTACTTCCATCCCCTGCGCACCCTGGCTGGTGAGGCGGTAACGCTCTTTAGGCCCCACGATCACCCGTGGCACACCGGCCTGGCGATGACCTCGGCCTACCTCTCGGGGGAGAACTTCTGGGGTGGTCCGACCTTCGTGCGGGACGAAGGATACGTGTGGCTTGAGAATCAGGGTAGGATCAGGCACGAAGCCTGGAACGAGATGCACGGCGACGGGCCCTTCCTCGAAGAACGTCTGTCCTGGATCTCTCAAGCGGGAGAGACCTGGATCGAGGAGGTACGCGGGATCTCTGTCGGTGAGTTGGACTCTGCGAGGGGGTTCTGGAGTCTCGACCTCTCCTTCCGGCTGACAAACGTCAGAGAGCAGTCCCTTACTTTCGGCTCGCCAACCACGGAGGGACGGCCCGCGGCCGGTTACGGAGGGCTTTTCTGGCGGGGGCCGCGCTCCTTCAGCGGGGGCGAGATACTGGCCGTGGACGGGCTGGAGGGACCGCAAGTGATGGGCCGGGCGTCCCCGTGGCTGGCGTACGTCGGGCTGCACGACGGGACCGGACATGGGTCCACAGTCCTGTTTGTGGATTCCCCGACGAACGTGCGGTTCCCTTGCAAGTGGTTCGTGCGCAACGATCCCTATGCCTGCGCGAGTTGTTCGTTCATGTTCGACGAAGAGTACGCGCTGGAGCCCGGAGAGGAGCTCGCCCTGGACTACCGGGTCGTAATCGGCGACTGCGCGTGGTCTCGGGGGCGGATAGAGGATTACGTTGGCGGCCTACAGACTCATTCGGGGAAGGAGCCGTGAGGTCAAGGTGCGTAACATTGGCATAGTAATGAACGGGGTCACAGGGCGGATGGGAACCCGCCAGCACCTCGTACGCTCCGTGCTCGCCATCAGGGATCAGGGAGGTATCGTGCTGCCCGGCGGCGATGTAGCCGTGCCTGATCCCATCCTCGTCGGGCGCGACGAGAAGAAGTTGCGCGCCCTGGCGGAAGCGCACGGCATCGAGCGCTGGAGCACGAACCTCGACGAGAGCCTTGCCGACCCTGAGGTCGAGATCTACTTCGACTCCCAGACCACGACCCGCAGGACAGCGGCCGTCAGGACGGCAATAGAGGCGGGCAAGCATGTCTACTGTGAGAAGCCGACGGCGACGCGCCTCGATGAGGCGCTGGAGATCTCACACCTCGCCCGCGAGCGAGGCGTCAAGAACGGCGTCGTGCAGGACAAGCTTTTCCTGCCTGGCCTTCTCAAGCTCGAGCGGCTCGTCGACAGCGGTTTCTTCGGCCGCATCCTCTCGATCAGAGGCGAGTTCGGCTACTGGGTCTTCGACGGCGAAGGCAGGGAGGCCCAGAGACCATCATGGAACTACCGCGAGGAGGAGGGAGGTGGGATCATCCTCGACATGCTCTGCCACTGGCGCTACGTGCTAGACAACCTGTTCGGCGAGGTCCTGTCTGTCTCCTGCCTCGGCGCCACGCACGTGCCAGAGCGTTGGGACGAGAACGGAGAGTTGTATGAGGCGACGGCCGACGACGCGGCCTACGCCACCTTCGAGCTCGCCGGCGGAATCGTGGCCCACATCAACTCCTCGTGGTGCGTGCGTGCCAACCGCGACGAGCTCTTCGAACTGCAGGTCGACGGTACCCAGGGTAGCGCTGTGGCAGGCCTCAGGGACTGCAAGACCCAGCACGGGGAAAACACGCCGAAGGCCGTCTGGAACCCAGACTTGCCTGACACCAACGACTATCGCTCGCAGTGGCTCGATGTCCCGCAGGACGAAGATCCCGACAACGCCTTCAAGATCCAGTGGGAGATGTACCTGAGGCACGTCCTTGCCGACGAGCCGTTCCCCTACGATCTGCTCGAGGGCGCAAAGGGCGTGCAACTCGCGGAGCTTGGCTTGCGGTCCTGGAGGGAGAGACGTTGGCTCGAGGTGCCCGAACTGGAGTCGTCGCTGACGCCGGAGAAGGAGGCTGGTCGTGCTTAGAGAGATCCTGCTCCCCAAGACCGGCGGAACCCTCCACTCCTACACGCCAGTCGGCGAGCCTGTTGCCATTACGCCCGCGGCGCCACCCAGGAGCCGCGTCGCTTACGCGGCGGCCCACGTGGTCTGCGACCCGCTGGCGGACAACGACCCCACCATCGACGCCGACCTCGACTGGGAGGCGACGCTCGCCTACAGGAGATATCTGTGGTCACTCGGGCTCTCCGTCGCCGAGGCCATGGACACGGCCCAACGCGGGATGGGACTCGGGTGGGACACGAGCCGGGAGTTGATCCGGCGATCTATCGCAGAAGCGCGGGCCGAAAGCGGTGATCTCGCCTGCGGAGCGGGGACGGATCAGCTGGATCCCACAGACGGGGCCACACTCTCTGACATAAAGAGAGCCTACGAAGAACAGTG
>CADCVF010000053.1 GCA_902806095.1 uncultured Rubrobacteraceae bacterium | reverse complement strand
GAGTGGTTCCAATACTTTCCACTGCTCGTCTGTGAGGTCCATGCTTCGTTTCTCCTGCCAAAGGGATGTGCCACAGAGCCACTATATCCTCACTCTCGCATTTATGAGATAGCTTCTAGTTAGATAGATCGCTCATGGTTGGAGGAGCGTAGCGCTTGCTGCAGTGGATTCCCGCTTGCGCGGGAATGACGGTCATGGGAGGTAGCGGCAATGACGAACGGTAATGCTTGGAGAAATGGGTAGAAGTTGTGCTCGCCTAAGTTGTACACCGAGGACGGGATCATGCCGATTCCGTGTGAGGTGTGCCGGTTGGCCCGAGCTTACCGCTGCAAACTCTTGGCGGAGGAGGCTCGCCGTTCGGCTCGGAGACTAGAGGTTGCTATTTCTCCGCGTCTCTGTGCCTGATGAAGAGGTCTATTTCGGTGTTATCCTGCCTGAGACGTGTGGCTAGTTCCTTGGTAATGGCGACGGAGCGGTGCCTGCCGCCGGTGCAGCCTATGCCGACAGTGAAGTAGGTCTTGCCTTCTGCGGCGTAGCGCGGGATGAGGAAGGAGAGCAGTGCTCCGGTTTTCTCGAGGAATTCCTGGCAGTCTTTCGAGCCGAGGACCGCCTCGCGTACGGGCGCGTCGTGGCCCGTGAGCGGCCTGAGCTCGGGGTCGTAGTGGGGGTTGGGGAGGAAACGGACGTCGAGTAGCGTGTCTACGTCGAGGGGGGTGCCGTGTTTGAAGCCGAAGGAGATGAGACTCACGGTCATCCTGCTGGAGAAAGATTCCGCGAGCTTCTTGAAACGCAGGCGAGTGTCGAGCGCTGAGTAGCCCGAGGTGTCGACGACGAGGTCGGCCATCTCCCGCACGTTGGCGAGATCCCGCCTCTCACGGCGTATGGCCTCGAGGACGTCGCCGTTTCGGGCTGCGGGATGTGGCCTGCGGCTCTCCTTGTAACGCCTGACCAGCGTGGGGTCGTCGGAGTCGATGAACAGGATGCTGTGCTCCCAGCCCTTCTCCCTCTCCACGGCCTCCAGATTGCGCTCCAGTTCCTCGCCGAAGTACCGCCGTCCGCGCATGTCCACCACGACGACCACCCCGTCGGGTCCGCCGTTGCCCTGCGCCGTAGTCTCCATGACGGCAGGGATCATACGTGGCGGGAGGTTATCTATACAGAAATACCCAGCGTCCTCGAAAGCCTGAAGGGCGTTGCTCTTGCCGGCGCCCGAAAGCCCTGTGATGATGACGATCCTGCGCTTGCCCGGGGCCTGGAAGCCGGTGGCCTGCTCACCCACGTCGCGTCGTCCGTCCCTCCTGGGATGCGCAAGCCATCTCGGAAGCCGAGATTAGCACCGCGAGTCTCAGCTTGCAACTTCAGGCGGCGGGCTGAATTGCTATCTATGCACTCTTGTATGGACTTCACGGGCGACTCTTCCGGGGAGTCCTGGGACGGACTCGAGCTCTTCGAGGGAGGCGTTCAGGAAGGCCTCGGGGGTGCCGAAGTGGGCTAGTATCTTCTTTTTACGCTCGGGGCCGACGCCGGGGAGATCGTCGAGGACCGAGGCGGTCATGGCCTTGCCACGGACTTTGGTGTGGTAGGCGTTGGCGAAGCGGTGGGCCTCGTCACGGACGCGCTGGAGGAGGTGCAGTTCGGGGGAGTTACGCTTCAGGATCACCGGCTCGGGGCGACCAGGCTCGAAGATCTCCTCCTCGCGTTTGGCGAGCGAACGCAAGGGGATGTCGGGTAGCTCCTCGCCTACCCTCATCTCTTCGAGGATGGGGATGACAGCGGAGAGCTGCCCCTTACCGCCATCTAGCAGGATCAGGTCAGGAGCAGGCGTGAACTTCTCGTCGTCGGCCTTGAGGCGCTCCAGACGGCGGCGAATGACTTCGGCCATGCTGGCGAAGTCGTCGGCGCCCTCGACCGTCCTGACTTTGAACCGCCTGTACTCGCTCTTGGCCGGACGTCCACCCTGGAACACGACCATGGAGGCCACGGAGTTGGTCCCCATGGTGTTGGAGATGTCGTAGCATTCGATCCGGACCGGCAGCTGGGGGAGAGCGAGCTCCTCGCGCAACCCGTCGAGCGTCGAGGCGACCCTGTTGCGCCTGGCTTCATCCAACATCCGCTCGTGCTCGAGCCCGAGCTCCGCGTTGCGTAAAGCCATCTCGAGGATTCGGCGCTTGTCCCCCCTCCTGGGCTGGCGTACCTCGACGCTGGTCCCCCTCAGGCCCGAGAGGTGATCGGCGAGCATCTCCAGCTCGTCCTCGCGGTCATCAGACTGAACGAGGACCTCGCGTGGGACGGCTGCTGTGCCGTAGTACTGGGGGACGAACTGGAGCGAGACGTCCTCGGCCCGGGACTCACCGTAGTTGTCGAGAAGGAAAGAGTCGCGATTCACGATCTGGCCCTCGCGCACGGCGAAAACCTGCACGCAAGCCGTCTCATCCTCGGCGTAGGCGCCGAAGGCGTCGAAGGAGTCCTCGGAAGCGATAGTCGCCCTCTGGCGGTCGCGGACGTGGGTGAGGGCGGAGATCTCGTCTCGCAGCTTCGCCGCCCGCTCGAAGTCCGTGTCTTTGGCGGCCTCGCGCATGGCGGCCTCACGCTCGCGGATCAAACCATCCACCCGCCCCTCCAAGAAGGAGATGACGTCAGCGATTATCCCATCATAGTCCTGTTTGGAGACGGCCCCGATGCATGGTGCCGCGGAGCGTCCGATGTGGTAGTTGAGGCAGGGCACTCCGCTGCGCCGACCCGGCTCCGGACCGCGGCATTTGCGGAAAGGGAAAGTCTTGTTCAGTACGTCGAGCGTCGCGTGAACGCTGCCAGCGCTCGGGAATGGTCCGAAGTAGCGATGGCGCGGGTCGTGGGAGGAGCGGGTGGCGAAGACCCTGGGGTACTCGTCCCCGGTGGTGACCACGATGTAGGGGTAGCTCTTGTCGTCCTTGAGTGAGGCGTTGAAGCGTGGCCTGTGGCGCTTTATCAGGTTCGCCTCGAGGACAAGCGCCTCGGTCTCGCTGCTCGTAACTATGAAATCTATTTGCCTGACGCGCTCCCTGAGCTCCGCTATCTTCGGGCGGCCGTCGCCCGAACGATTGAAATAGCTCGCCACCCTGCTGCGCACGTTCTTGGCCTTGCCCACGTATATGACCGTGTCTCCGGCGTCTTTGAAGATGTAGACGCCGGGGGAGGTTGGGAGGTGAGATCTATCGGGGAATCCATTCTCTGACATCGCACAAGATTATACCGCGAAGGGTTGCGTTTCCGGGGTCAGCGACGCTTGCGCCAGGGCTCACGGGGGCGTATCTCGGCTCCTGGTGGGATCAGATCGTCCCCTCCGGCCCTGGCGTAGCCGGATCCGCCCACATAGCCGCCGATCGCCCCGGATGCGGTGGAGATCATGACCCCGGCAACGCCGAGCGGATCTGGATCCGCCACCACAATGCCTAGTCCCGCGAGCACCGCCAGCGCCGTCCCGGCGAGTACGAGGTTGCGCCGCCGGTCGAAGTCAGCCCCTCTGGTATAGAGGGCGAAAAAGACGAGGCCTGTCGCAAGGAGCGTCAGTGGGACGAAGGCGTAGAAGGCGAGGGTCCCTCCGAGATCGGGAAAAACGACCGTTCGGAACGCCTGGTCTCGCCGGTTCAGCCCGAGGGCGATAGCGAGCCACTCGAGGCCGAAGAAGCCGCTGTAGCCGATCAACGCTCCCACGCCGGCCCCGACGCGGGTCCCACGCGTGCGTGGCGTCCGGAAGGTACGGGCCCCGAGCAGTGCGGCGAGCACCATTCCAGGCAGGATCAGGAAGGTCCCAAGGAACGCGAGCGCGGGAGGGAGATAGCGGTAGAGATCCCCGCTGCCGAGGAACCTGGACGGCAACACGAAAAGGAAGTTGGCAGCGAGGAAGACGAGCATCCCCATGTAAACCCAGGTGACACATCCAAACGCCCGCCGATACCGCGGCCGCAGTCCCGTGCGTTCCCCACCCCCTGAGGAGCCGTTACTACTGGAAGACACGGTCCTCAGAGACCATGCCGGCGCCGAAATGGGAGAGGAGGGTTGGGGCCACGTCCGTGATCCTGTGCGGCGCGGGCACACCGCTCGCGAGCACGAACACGTTGGAGTCGCTCATGTGCAGCGAGCCGTGGTCGCTCGCCGTGTGATACCCGCCGGAGATCTCGCCGAACGTATACCCAGGCGTCGCCGAGAGCACCACGTCCCCGCATCGCGGCGAGTGCAGGCATCCCCAGAGTCGCTCCAGCGCATCTGGGTACTCACCGTAGTACAGGAATCCATCGGAGACGGTGATGTCGAGGGCTCGGGGGTCGCCTTCGAGCTCCCAGGATCGCCCGAACGGGTCCTTTGATCCTGGGCCTGGCAAAAAGCGGACTTCGCGCCCGAGCCGGCGGACTGCTGCCCTTCCGTCCTCTATCCAGGCCGTGAGATCCACGCCGCGGCGTCCGACGAGCTTCTCAACGACCGATCCAAGCTCGACATCTCCACGGAGATACAGGAGCGCAGAACGTCCGTTCGGGACGACGAGGACGGTGGTGCCGTTGCCGAAACGGGCTTTCACGCCCGATGAGACCTTCTGGCCCGGGATCATGCGCAGGTCGACGTAGCGGCGCTTCGGCAGAAGCGGCGCGTGGCCGTGATCCGAGAGCGCGAGCACGGCGTAGTCCTCGAGCACGCGGTCGACGCCGCCGCCGGCCTCGAAGATCCTGGCCACGTACTCGTCGGCCGTATTCAGCCATTGACGCTGCGCCTCGAGGCCGTGGTGATGGGCTATCGAGTCGCCCTTGAAGAAATAGACGAGGTTGAACGGCGCCGCACGCTCCTTGAGCAGCATCGCCCCCACCCTGGCCGCGTAGTCGTCGTTGATGCCGACGGAGCGGAGGACGCCGCCGTTGGCCTTGCGCCCGCTGAATCCAGTATCGCGACTATAGAACAGATCGCCCATAAAGTATTCCTTGGGGCCTTGCACAGAGGGTCCGAGGTAGCGTCCGCCCCTGAGGTAACCTTCTACGGTCTTCATGCGGATCGGATGCGTGTGCGGACCACGCCTTACGGGAAAGTTGACGCACGCGCCGTCGAAACCGCGGTCGTGCAGGGCCTCGAAGAGGGTCGCCGCGTGCAAGTCGTCGCGGTTCATCCGCCAGACGTTGTTGTGAAAGACTCTTATGGGACCGCTCGCCATTACGGTCTCCGTCATGGCGCCGTAGACGACTACACGACGCTCGTCTTCATCGTACCAGGCGTGCCCGACGATGCCGCTCTTTGCGGGCGCCTCTCCCGTCGCTATCGCGGCCGTCGCCGCCGGGGTTATGCTGGGGAAGACGGAGACCGCGTCCCAGACCGCCTCTCCCCTCTGTGCCAGGACGCCCAGGTTCGGCGCGTCCCCCTCGCGGATGGCCGCCTGTAGTACGTCGGGTCTGATACCGTCAAGCACGAAGAGCAGGGCAGGCCTCGGGCCATTGTTCTCGGAACTCCTCAAAGCCGACTAAGTTTATCCCTTTGGGCCGCCTTCGGAGCGAACCACGACACGCGCCGCGCGCTACGCGATAGAGAGACGGCCCAGGCGAAGGCGGAAGGAGCAGGTCTACTACGTAATCTGGTAGATCGCTCTTGGAGGGCGGAGCGCTTGCTGCGTCGTGGATTCCCGCTTCCGCGGGAATGACAGCTGAGGGCCGCGTACATGACGGGCATGGTGAAAGGAACAGGGTAGGAATTGCGCTCGCCAAGGTTGCACACCGCGGCAGAGATCATGCGGATTCCGTATACCTTATTACGGGACCCGGTGAGGGATTACTGGCCGGCTTCCGGTGAGGCGTTGGAAGGCGTATCCTGCTTTCTAGGCGTCGGCGAGGCGGATTCCTGTCCCGCGTTCGGTGGGACGGATTCCCCTCCTGCGTCCGGCGGGACGGATTCTTGTCCCGCACCCGGCGGGGCGGATTCCTGGCCTCCCGCTCCTCGCACGGCGCCCGGATCCGGGGAGGCTGATGACGCAGCGCCACCCGGATTCCCGCCTCCCCTTGGATTCCTGAAGACGGGTTGGTCGTTGCCTCTCCCGAAGAGTTGGTCGTTGCCCCTCCCGAAGGCGGGTCGGCCGTCTCCGAACGGGTTCCTTTGCTGGCGCACGCGGTCGACGAGGCTTGGCCTTTCGACCCCTCCGGTATTCATGCCGCCGCCCGAGATAGAAGAACCGGCACCAGTGCCTCCGTACCCGGCGGGGTGGATACCGGGAACGGCCCCGTACGGACACTTCGACCAAAGGCCGCAGGAGAAGCTATTTCCGATAACCTTCTCGGCCCCCCACACGAGGCCCATGCAGATCACGAACGCGACGGCGGCGGCCACGAGGCCTTTTATTAGGATCGAACGTCGGCCAAGGGTCGGCAGGCGCCTGAACCAATCGAGCGCGGCCCGCATTCTGCCCACGAAGTTGTCCCTGAGGTCGGGACGTCCAGGCATGGTGCCACCGAAATCTCCTGCGTTCTGTTGTCCGCGGCGCGCGCGAAGCTTCGTCGGCATCTCGCGAACGCGCCCCGAGGCTGCCTCGAGGTACGCCCTCAGGATAGCCGACCCGCCGGTGATGATCATGGCCGTCAGGGCTGCCCCGAGCAGCGTGCCTGCGACGCCGAAGCGGGAGGTGACCAGAGACGCCGCTGTAGCGGCGAGCCCCGCCGACATGACCTGGTTCGGGCTTATTATTGGATCTGCGCTTCTGGCACTCACGGATCATGAATCTATCAGCCTGTCTACGTCGTTTCAAAGGCTGCACAAGACTTTTTGGTGTAGAAGTTCTCGTGGCCTATTGTATGGCGGCGGAGGTCGCAGCAGGGGTAGAATTCTTATCAGGCGATCAGTGGAGGGATGGAGAATGACGGAGTCTGATGAAGCGAAGTTCACGGAGCTTTTCGAGGTGATAGAAGCCTACTCCCGCAGAGGCTACTATCATCAGGACAAGGCACTGCAGATCATCGCGGGCACGTACGTATTCATGTTCGAGAAGGAGGATATGCCAGACGTCAGGCCCATCGTGGACGACATCCTCGAACAGTACGACTACGTCTTCGCCACCATAGAACGCGGCAACCTAGATCCCTTGAGCGTGGACGCTGTGGTGCGCGTCGCCCTCTACAAAGATGAGTACACGGGGTGGGGCATAAACCGTCTCGGGCGTATCCTGGAGAGCCTCCACCGCCGCTCTGGCGGCGACGAGAACTACGCCGACTTTGTCGAGGACGCGGCAATCGTGATCCGCGGCCTGGAGAACATCGTGGCCGGCTCCGCGCTCGAGGAGATAGTCGAGGGGGCGAACGGGGCCTAGAGCATGAGCCCCTGACTAGCCCGCCGCCATGATCTCGGGCATGAGGCCGCGCAGGAAGCGGCCGGTGTGTGACTCCTGGACGCTGGCGACCTCTTCGGGGGTTCCCGTCGCGATGATCTCACCGCCAGCGTCCCCGCCCTCTGGTCCGAGGTCGATGACGTGGTCTGCGGACCGGATCACATCGAGGTTATGCTCGATGACGATGACGGTGTTCCCCGCGTCCACGAGCCTGTGTAGAATCGAGAGCAGCTTCTCGACGTCGGCGAAGTGGAGCCCGGTCGTCGGCTCGTCCAGGATGTAGACGGTCTTGCCGGTCGCCCTCTTGCCCAGCTCGCTCGCCAGTTTTACGCGCTGCGCTTCGCCGCCGGAGAGTGTGGTCGCCGGCTGTCCTAGCCTGACGTAGCCGAGGCCGACGTCGCGCAGGGTATACATGCGGCGGGAGATCGCGGGTACGGGGGCGAAGAACTCGCAGGCCTCCTCGACGGTCATGTCAAGCACGTCGGAGATGGACTTGCCCTTGTAGGTGGCCCGCAGAGTCTCGTTGTTGTAGCGGCGGCCCTTGCATACCTCGCAGGGCACGTAAACGTCGGGAAGGAAGTGCATCTCTATGCGGATCTGGCCGTCACCGCGGCACGCCTCGCAGCGGCCTCCCTTCACGTTGAAAGAGAAGCGCCCTGGCTTGTAACCCCTGATCTTGGCCTCAGGCGTCGAGGCGAAGAGCTGGCGAATGTGGTCGAAGACCTTGGTGTAGGTCGCCGGATTGGAGCGGGGTGTCCTCCCGATCGGGCTCTGGTCTATGTCTATGACCTTGTCGACGTCCTCGACTCCCCTGAGGCCAGCATGCCTTCCAGGACGGTGCTTTCCGCGGCTGACGGCGTTGGCCAGGGCCTTGTAGAGTACCTCGTTGACCAGCGTGCTCTTCCCGGAGCCGGAGACGCCCGTGATGCAGGTGAAGACCCCGAGCGGGAACGCAACGTCAACGTCTTTCAGGTTGTGCTCCATCGCCCCGAGCAACTCTATGGAACCCGTGGGCTCCCTCCGCTCCTCGGGAGGCTCGATCCTCCGGCGCCGGGCGAGGAAATCGCCAGTTACCGAACGCTTCTCGGCCTCGATGTCCTCGACGCTGCCGGCGGCGATGATCTCACCCCCGTGCACCCCCGCTCCCGGACCGACGTCGACGACGTAGTCTGCGGAACGTATGGTCTCCTCGTCGTGCTCGACGACGATGAGCGTGTTCCCGAGGTCGCGCAGTTTCTCGAGGGTCGTCAAGAGCCGCCTGTTGTCCCGCTGGTGCAGCCCGATGGAAGGCTCATCGAGCACGTAGAGAACGCCGACGAGGCCGCTCCCTACCTGCGAGGCTAGCCTGATTCTCTGGGCTTCTCCGCCTGAGAGCGTCCCTGCGGAACGGCTCAGGGTGAGGTATCCGAGCCCGACGTCGACGAGGAAGCCGAGTCGCTCCCTGATCTCCTTGACCACCCGCTCGCCGATGATCCACTCCCGCGTGGTGAACTCGACGCTGTCGAAGAACCCCTGTGCGTCCGTAACGGAGAGCTCTGTGAACTCGAATACGTTCTTGCCGCCGACGGTCACGGCGAGGGCTTCAGGCCTGAGCCTGGCACCTTTACACTTGGGGCAAGGCACGTGGCTCATGAACTCTTCGATCTTCTCCCGCCTGTACTCCGAATCGGTCTCGACGTAGCGCCGTCCCAGGTTGCCGACGACGCCGTCGAAATGGGTCATGTACTGCCTGCGACGGTTGTAGCGGTTGCGGTACGAGACGTAGATGCGCTCGCCGTCGGTACCGAAGAGGATGAGGTGCCTGTGCTCCTCGGGCAGGTCGCGCCAAGGGACGTTCAGGTCGATCCCATACTTCTCAGATAGCGAGCCGAGCACGCTCCTGTGGTACTCGGTATGCGAGTTTGCCCAGGGCACGACGGCACCCTCGTTCACGCTCAGGTCCTCGTTCGGCACGACGAGGACGGGGTCTATCTCCAGGCGGCTCCCCAACCCGTCGCATCGGTCGCAGGCCCCGTGAGGGCTGTTGAACGAGAACGTGCGCGGCTGTATCTCAGCGATGGAGGCCCCGCAATTCGTACACGTGAAGCTCTCCGAGAAGAGCATCGACTCGCCCGCGCCTTCTCTCTCCACGGTCTCGATCAGCACCAGGCCTTCGGCCAGGTTCAGGGCCGTCTCGATCGAGTCCGTGAGACGACGCTCTATGCCGTCCCTGATCACCAGCCTGTCGACGACGACCTCTATGTCGTGCTTGTAGTTCTTGTCGAGCCCGAGGTCGACGGGCAACTCGTGCAGCTCGCCGTCGACCCTGACACGGGCGTAGCCACTCTCGGCCAGATCCTTGAACATCCTCCCGTACTCGCCCTTGCGCCCCCGCACTACAGGCGCGAGAACCATAAAGCGCGTCTTCTCGGGGAGGGTGAGTACCTTCTCGACCATCTGCTGCGGCGTCGAGGAGGCTACGGGGAAGCCGCAGACGTGGCAGTGCGGCCTGCCTGCGCGGGCGTAGAGCAGCCGCAGGTAGTCGTAGATCTCCGTTACCGTGGCGACCGTGGAACGGGGGTTGTTGGACGTTGTCTTCTGATCTATAGAGACAGCCGGGGAGAGGCCGTCGATGTGGTCGACGTCGGGCTTGTCCATCTGGCCGAGGAACTGCCTCGCGTAGGCGGAGAGGCTCTCGACGTAGCGGCGCTGCCCCTCCGCGTAGATCGTGTCGAACGCGAGAGAAGACTTGCCGCTACCGGAGAGCCCTGTCACGACCACCATCACGTCGCGCGGCAGGGAGACCGTTATATCCTTGAGGTTGTGTTCGCGCGCGCCCCGCACGACGATCTGCTCTTCCGCGATCTCTGCTCACCCCTCTTCTTCGGGACGCCTACGGGCAAGTATACGGCCCCCTGTTGGGAGGCCAAAGAAGCAATTTGCTTTTGGTCACATTCTAACACCCCAGAGGGCCGTTTCCGTATGCGGGTTTGCGATTTTCTGCCCCTAGGCCCAAAATGATACGCGCCGGTTACACCATGTTGCGAACGGAGCCAGTAGTGATCCTGAAGGACTTCTCCCTGATCCTTCTAGAAGAGTTGGACGCGGACTGCCCGCTGCCCGGTGACCCGACCAGGCAGGTGCGCGGGCTCGCCGTCGACGAGCCGGTGAAGGGTTGGATCTCACGCGATGACGTTGCCGTAACCGCCCGCAAGGCCCTGGACGAGGATTTCATGCAAGAGCTCGCCGCTACCGGCTCTCCTGCCATCGTCTGGCGTCTCGAAGGCGAGGCGCCTGTGGAATCTGTCGAGCGGACCGCCGATCTCGGGGTTGGTCTTTTCGTGCTCTCCCCAGAAGTGCCACTCCGGCGACTGTTCGAGATCTTCTCCAAGGACGACGGTCTGCTGCTGCTCTCCCACGGGGCTGGCAGAGCGCTCCTGGAGAGTGCCGGCGGTGAGACGACGCTCGAAGAGCTGGCCGGCAGGGTCTCCGGGATGCTCGGACGTTCCGTTGTCGTGGAAGACTCTGTGGGGCGCCTGATCGCCAACTCCGGGAACGACAACCATCTGCGCGCGACGCTCGAAGAGCTGGGACTACGCGCCTCCAAAAAGTCGGGGGTCGACGAGACCCGTCGGGAGCGCAGAGACCGTTACGCCAGGCTACCCGATGGGTACCTCTCCGTACCCGTGGAACGCTGGCGGGTCGCTGACGGCGAGCTTTTCTGGACCCCCATCGGCACCGGCGCCCCGGCAGGTTACCTCTGGATCGATCTGGAAGGCGGCAACCTGAGGCCAGAAGACGTGGTGCTGCTGTACTGGGCCAGGCGCGTCCTCGAGGCCGAACTCGGCAAGGAGCGCATACGCCTCGAGACGGAACTTGGTGCCAGGGGGGACTTCGTTGACGACCTCGTAAGCGGCCACTACGGTTCCGTCGAACTCCTCCTGCAACGCGCAAGATACCTCGGCGCCGACCTTACCGAAGGGGCCCTTGTCGTGGTCGTCGACATAGACGACTTCGCCCGCTACCTCGCGCGCCGCAGGCCGAAGGAGCCAGCAATCCAGGAGCTCAAGCGACGCCTGGCGGATGCTGTACGCCTGCAAGCCCGCCAGATCTTCTCGAACTTCCTCCTCGGCCCGCGCTCGGACAACGTCATCCTGTTTCTCGGTTGCGCAGAAGGCGAAGATCCAGACGAGTTGCCTGAGAAGGCGCAACTGCTGGCCAAGGGCATACAGCGCTACGTCAAGGGCCTCCTACCCGACCTTACCGTCTCCGTCGGGATCGGGGGCTACAAGAAGGACCCCGCGCAGCTCCCCGACGCCTACTCCGAGGCCAGGGTAGCGCTCGAGATCGGCCACCGCATCCACGGTCCCTCCAGCGTCTCGACCTTCGGTACGACGGGTACATACAAACTCCTCTTCAGGGTGCTCCAGGAGAATCCCGAGGAACTCGAAGCCTTCTACGGCGAGACCCTAGAGCCTGTCGTCCACTACGACTCCCGCTACGGGACCGAGTTGGTACAGACCCTGATCACCTACCTCGGCAACGACGCCTCGACCGTAAGGACAGCGGGCGACCTCTTCGCCCACCGCCACACGATCCGCTACCGCCTAGACCGCGTAGGCGAACTTGCAGGCCTCGACGTGGACAAGAGCGAGGACCGCGAACGCCTCACCCTCGGTATAAAAGCGATGCAACTCCTCGGCCGCGTCCCCGAAAAACCATCGAGCTTCGCGGATAGATAGCACTTCAGCACGGCGGCTCCGCCGCCTTGTCAGCCGGGTCTCGCCTACGGGAAGCTGAAATGCTGACTAGCTGAAGTGCTGAGAGCCTGCGAAGCAGGCGTGCTCCCCGCCTCCTTGTACATCCGCTTGAACAAGAGTAAGTGGCGGGGCACCCATCTTTATACACCGGGCTAAAGACCCCTCTGTAGCTGGTGCCTAGACTATGTTCCGAGAGAATATACTCTGAAGAGGAGGAAGCTTTTGCGGAGGCTCGCGTTACTATCTACCACGGTTTTGTTGTTGGTGTTCGCGCTACCTGGGCTTGCGTTCGCGCAGGAGGGTCCTTCGACGGCGGATCTCTCGCTGGCGATGGACACGATGTGGGTGATCATAGCGGCGTGTCTGGTCTTGTTCATGCAGGCAGGATTCGCGATGCTCGAGGTCGGCTTCTCCCGAATGAAAAACGTCGGGAGCGTGGTGGCGAAGATCCTGGTCAACCTCGCGATCGCGGCCCTGCTGTTCTGGGCCGTCGGCTTCGCGCTTGCCTTCGGCACGGGGAACGCGATCATCGGCACGCAGGGCTGGTTCCTCGCTGTCTCTCCCGGACAGGTCAACGATGTCTACGCCGGACTCTCCTGGACGCAGGTCCCGCTCTCGGCCAAGTTCCTGTTCCAGGTCGCCTTCTGCGCGGTCTCTCTGGCCATCGTGTGGGGCACGATGCTGGAGCGGACCAAGTTCGCGGTCTACGTGGTCTTCGCCATCGTCTTCGCTGGGCTAATCTACCCGATGGTGGGACACTGGATCTGGGGCGGCGGATGGCTGACCGAGCTCGGTATGCAGGACTTCGCAGGGTCGACGGTCGTCCACCTCTCTGGCGCGATGGCGGCGCTCGCCGGTACTCTGCTCCTCGGCCCGCGCCTTGGCAAATACGATGACGACGGCAGGCCCGTGAACATCCCTGGCCACAACATGCCGCTCGCGGTCCTCGGCGTCCTCATACTCTGGATCGGCTGGTGGGGCTTCAACCCGGGATCGACGATGGCCGCCGTTCCCGACATCGCCGACATAGCCCTGACGACGAACCTGGCCGCAGCCGCCGGTGTCCTCGGCGCGATGAGCATGAGCTACATGTACAGACGCAACGTGGACGTCGGGATGGGCGGCAACGGCGCCATAGCGGCCCTAGTCGCCATCACCGCGCCCTGCGCCTTCGTCGCTCCGTGGGCCTCGATTGTGATAGGCTTCTTCGCCGGCGTAATAATGTACGCCACGCTCGTCTACGTGGACAAGATCGGGGTCGACGACCCACTCGGCGCCATAGCAGCGCACGGTATGGGCGGTATCTGGGGCACGCTCTCCTGCGGCCTGTTCACGAGCCCCGCCCTCGCCGCTGTCGGCGAGCCAGGACTGTTCTACGGCGGCGGCCTCTACCAGCTCGGCATTCAGGCTCTCGGTATCGTCGCTGCGGGCGGTTTCGTCTTTATCGCCTCGCTCGCCGTCTTCGCGACGCTCAAGGCCACCATCGGCATCAGGGTCAAGCCAGAGCAGGAGCTCGACGGGCTCGACATCCACGAGCACGGAGTCTTCGGCTACCCCGACCTCGTCGCAACCGATTACCAGAATGGGAACGGGAAGATCTCAGAGCCTATGGAAAGCGTCCCCGAGGGTTCAGCTTAGGGCAAGCACACTTCGGCACCGGCCGGATCCCCTCCGGCCGGTGCTTTCTCACGCCCACCCAAAATCGGTAACGCCGTCTTGTATCCTGGTGTGTCAGGCGGATCGCAAGCGCTACGGAGGACAACTTGGAAGGACCTATAACGCAGGCCACTGGCCACAATAACACCATCGTCAGCGTCTACCGCGACAGGGTGGAGCTGAGGAGCGGCTGGCAGTCCCAGAACGTCGAGAGCGTAGGACTGCGCGACGTCGCCGTGATCGGCATCAAGGGCCTCGTCAACGTCACCCTGACGATAGAGACCAATACAGGCCGCGTTTTTCAACTGAACCGCATGGCCCTCCCTGACGCGCGCAGGATCAAGAACACCTTCGAACAGCAAAAACGCAGGGCCGGTCTGTACGATTAGAGCATTTCAGCCTGTCAGCATTTCAGCACGCTCAGGCCTCACGGCCTTCGCTTGTCAGCAAGTCAGCATTTCGTTTTAGCAGCTGGCGCGTGACCTCTTGATTATGGAAGTGTCTATCACGTAGCCCATTCCTAATTCACAACTCTAACCTCGCAATCTAGTTGTACTTACGTCGTAAATACGGCGCTTATCTTGTAAGCTGTCAAGGGTATTGGTTGAGGGAGGTATTGTGGCGGTTGTAAAGCGGCGGCCGTTGAGTCGGCGGCGGATATTAGAGGCGGCGGTTCGGTATGTAGACCGGGAAGGGTTGGAGGCTCTCTCTATGCGAAAGCTTGGGAGTGAGCTTGGGGTCGAGGCGATGTCGCTCTACAACCACGTCCCGAACAAGGATGCATTGCTGGACGGGATGGTCGAGGTCTTGCTCGGTGAGTTGGAGGTACCGTCTGAGGAAGAGGGCTGGGAGAGGCGGGTCAGGGAGGCTTATCGGTCTTTCCGGCGGCTCGCCCACGAGCATCCGAACGTATTCCCTCTGCTCATCACTCGCCCGCCGGACACGATGGATGGGGTCTGGCTGGTCGAGGAGTTCCTCAGGACGTTGAGGGGAGCTGGCTTCGACCCCGAAACGGCGTTGTACGCTTTCCGCGCGCTCTCGAGCTACGCTTCCGGCTATGCGATGGCCGAGATCCGCGGCTTTGCGATGGAGCCATCTGGCGCGCGTCTCGGGGCCGTCACACTATCTCGAGGCGACTTTCCGAACATCCACGGGCTCGCGGCTCCACTGCGAAACGTGGATCACGACGCAGAGTTCGAATTTGGCCTCGACCTCATTTTAGCCGGCCTCAAGGAGAGGCTCCGATAACAATCGCCGGCTATTCAGGAGCGTGCTGGTGAGGCGTTTCGCAAGCTTCCGCCCCTTGGCCTTCTCCGTTCTGGTTACGCTGGTCCTGTTCGGGCTCAGTCTCGTGAGCAGGGCTGTTGTTCCGAGGGCACCGGTTGGCAACATCGAGAAGCTGCCTCAGGAGGCCTTCGAGCCTCCCGAGGGGCTGGGCCTGATCCTCTCCGAGATGAGGAGCCCTGATACCCTGTTCTGGGCGCTTGCGACGGTGCTCGCCCTCGGTCTGCTCGTGTGGATTGGCTGGTTGCGCGAGGCTGGCTTCAACCGCTCGTCACAGTGGAGGAACCTGCGGCTCCTCCTCTTGCCGCTCGTAGTCTGTGCGCTGATCCTCTCCGGCGGACTCTTCGGATCAGGGCCCGCGTCGCTGGTTTCGGCGTTCCTGATCGTGCTCGTCGCCACCTTTGGTGAGGAGTTGGTCTTCCGTGGCCTGTTGTGGCGCACGCTCGTGCCGGCGGGTCCTGTGCGGGCCGTGATCCTGACCTCTCTGCTTTCGGGCTTACTAGTCCTTGGTAGGACCGCAACGGATGGCCCCTGGCCAGAAGCCGTTCGTCTCACGGCGTTGACGCTCTGTGGAGGTTTCACCTACGGCGCGCTCCGCTGGCGCACCGCCTCCATCTGGCCCGCAATCCTGATCCACACCGTCTTCGCCTTCGCCGTAAGCATCGCGACGCTGGGCGTCTTCACCTACCCACTCATGATGCTACTCAGCACCGTCGGCTTCGTCGCCTACGGTCTCTACCTCCTGCGCAACCCCCGGGTCAGGGCGGACGGAGGCCCGACGAAGCCCGCCGCATCACGCGTGAGGTGAGAGCCTCGCGTTACGAAACAACCTCTTGTAGCTGCTTCTCGAGGTCTTTGATCTCATCCCTGAGCCTGGCAGCGTACTCGAACTTGAGCTCTTCCGCGGCTTCGAGCATCTCGGCTTCGAGGTCGGCGATGAGGGTGCGCAGCTCGTCGGGGTCGCGTGGGGCCTCGCGGCCGCTCTTCTTGCCCGCCTTGTAGAGACCCTTGGCCTCGGCGGCGATGAGGATGTCGGAGACGCCCTTGGTAATGGTGCGCGGCTCGATGCCGTGCTGCTCGTTGTAGGAGCGCTGGATCTCACGCCTGCGCTCTGTCTCGCCTATTGCGACACGCATAGAGTCTGTCTCCTTGTCGGCGTACATGATGACCCGGCCCTTGACGTTGCGCGCGGCCCGACCGATGGTCTGGATCAGGGCCCGCTCCCCACGCAGGAAGCCTTCTTTGTCCGCGTCCAGAATGGCGACCAGGGTTACTTCCGGCAGATCGAGGCCTTCGCGAAGCAAATTGATGCCGACGAGCACGTCGAACTCGCCCGTACGCAGGCCTCGGATGATCTGGATGCGGTCCAGCGTCTCTATGTTGGAGTGCATGTAGCGCGCCTTGACGTTGTGCTCGAGCAGGTAGTCCGTGAGGTCCTCGGACATCTTTATGGTGAGGGTGGTGATGAGTACCCGCTCCCCGTGCTCGACGCGTTTGGCTACCTCGTTGAGGAGGTCGTCGATCTGGTTCTTCGTCGGACGCACCTCGACCTCAGGGTCGACGAGGCCTGTCGGGCGGATGATCTGCTCCACTATCTGCCCCGAGTTCTCGAGCTCGTAGGGACCCGGCGTCGCCGAGACGAAGACCATCCGGTTCGTCTTCAGCAGAAACTCATCCCACATCAGTGGCCGATTGTCCAGGGCCGAAGGTAGCCTGAAGCCGAACTCGACGAGCGTTGTCTTCCTGCTCCTGTCGCCGTTGTACATGCCCCTGACTTGGGGCAGCGTTATGTGCGACTCGTCGATGAACGTGACGTAGTCATCAGGGAAGTAATCCAGAAGCGTGTACGGCGTCGAGCCCGGCGGGCGTCCGTCGAGGTGGCGCGAGTAGTTCTCGATGCCAGAGGTGTAGCCGAGCTCGCGCATCATCTCGAGGTCGTACTGGGTGCGCTGCTTGAGCCTGTACGCTTCGAGGACCTTGCCCTCGCCTTCCAGCTCTCCCAAATGCTCCTCCAGCTCCGCCTCGATGTTCTTGACGGCCGTCGCGAGCCTGTCTTCGCCGGTGACGAAGTGGCTCGCGGGATAGACGGTGACGATTTCGTGCTCGCGCAGGATCTCACCCGTTAGGGGGTCGGCCTCGGTCATGTTCTCGACCTCGTCCCCGAAGAAGGAGATGCGGTAGATCGTATCCTGGTAAGCGGGATGCACCTCCAGGACGTCGCCACGCACCCTGAAGTTGCCTCTATTGAGCTGGAAGTCGTTCCTGGTGTACTGGATCCTGACGAGGTCTCTCAGGACGTCATCGAGATCATAGTAGCCCCCCCGCTCCAGAAGGACCATCTTCGAGCGGTACTCTTCGGGGCTACCGAGACCGTAGATTGCCGAGACACTCGCGACCACGATGACGTCCCTGCGGGTGAAGAGGCTGCTCGTGGCAGAGTGGCGTAGCCTATCTATATCCTCGTTGATCTGGGCGTCCTTCTCGATGAAGGTGTCCGTGCGCGGGACGTAGGCCTCGGGCTGGTAGTAGTCGTAGTAGCTAACGAAGTACTCGACGGCGTTGTTGGGGAAGAACTCGGCGAACTCGCTGGCGAGCTGTGCCGCGAGCGTCTTGTTGTGGGCGATGACGAGCGCGGGACTACCGACCTCCTCTATGACACGGGCCATGGTATGGGTCTTCCCCGACCCCGTGACGCCGAGCAGGGTCTGCGTCTTCATGCCAGCGTCGAGCCCAGAGGCGAGCTGCTCTATGGCCCGCGGCTGGTCGCCGGTCGGCTGGTATTCGCTGTTTACCCTGAACCCGCTGCGCGTCGAACTCTCCATACTAAAACCTCGGAATCCTTCGTGGGTCGTGAAGCGTCGCGCTTCTGGAACATACGCTCCGATTATACTGCGAAAGCGTGCTTTTTCTCGGTCGTTCATGCTGGCTCGTCATTGCTTAGAGGAGCTATGTCCACGCAATCGGAAACCCCCTCGCCACACAGACCGTAATAGTCCTGCGGCAAGTCCTCGACGAGCACGTCGAGCTGCTCGCCCTTGATTCCTCCTAGCGTGACAGGCTGTGGTTTGGAGGTTTTTAGGTAGGGGTGGTGCTGTAACCATCCGACCAGGTCTTTGGGAGCATCTACCACATCCGTCGTGCCGGGCTTATAGACTTCCTTGACGTTCGCGAAGCTTATGAACCCTCCCAGCTGCCCTATTTCGATAAAGTCGGGCAACTCCTCTCCTGAGTTGATCCAGCCCTTGCCGACCTCGAAGGAGAGGGGCGGCTTGAACTTGACCGAGTGGTATTCGCCGGGGCGCAGGGCTCCCTGCGCCTGGGGTAAGGGGCGACCTTTGCCAACCCTCCTGTGCCGAGCCACTACCACAGGCCGTTAGCGCAAGTATCATCGCCATCAACATCACCACGCCTGAGGTCAATCTAGTCAACGCTCGTCGGTGCATCTCTTACTCCTATCCTCGCCCAAATTTTCATGCTGCATCTGTAGCTCAAGCCTGTAGAGACACTACGACTCTCTATCCGCGCCTCTCACGCCATGCACCGTAGCGGAAGGCCGTTAACCGGGCGTTACCAGAATTGGCCATAGAGTGGCTATCTTTTCCGAAGCGGACAGGAGAGGGAATGCTGTTGCGAGCCAGGATCTCTCTTCGAGGTCTGCTGGGGCAGTCTACTCCGCGTGGTTAGTGGCCGCGAAGGCGGGAGGCGACCTGCTAGCGGGAGGAGAGGTTGAGCTCCTTGAGGATGTTGGTGACGTGGTGGTGTACCGTATGCTCTGAGAGCGCCAGTTCGGAGGCGATCCGGCGGTTGCTCAGCCCCTGACCGACGAGGAACGTCACCTCTCGCTCGCCTGTATGGGTTCTTCGGGGGCAGTCGAGCTTAACGTAGCCCCAGCCACCGTATCCGGTCCGTCCACTGCTCTTGCGAGGTGCCTTCGAGTAGCTCTTCGATGCTCCGGATCAGGGTCCCGAAGCGTGCTCGTGCGGGCTGATAGGCGACCATGATGACACCCGCGTGAGACTCTCCGGCGTAAGCCCATTCGGTTATGTGCTCCATGAAGTCCCCGATGTTGGAGGTAACGAGGATCCTGCTCTCTTCTTTGGCAAGTCGTAAGAGTTCTATGTCCTCCAACTCTCGCAGCTCCGGCGACTGGTCCGCGGCCAGGACGTCGTGCCCGCGCTCCCGCAAGGCCCCGCCAACGACCGGACCGGAGAGGTGGACGTCCAACATCAGCCTCACTCGCCTTCGGCGTCGCCTGGGCGGTGGACTTCGATGTTCAGACCTGGATGGAGCTTTTGCCAGTATTCCGGCGGACGGTTGTTTTCTTCGAGGAACCGGTCTATCTCCTCAGGATACTCCCGGTAATAAGCGAGGGCTACGTCGAGCTGCCGCCCCGTCACCGGGTGCGTCTCGAGCAGGGTCTCACGGCCCTCGGCCTCGTGGAGCATCACGACCTCCCACACATCCATCCCCGTGCCCACCACCGATGCCCGCCGCCGGTGCTCGGGACCCCTGAAAACCATTCCGGGGAACCGTCTCATCCTCAGAGCCTCCTCCGCCAACCTCTCCAACATCCTTGTCTTGGGGATGCCGGCCCTCTCGGCTTCCAACTCCAACAACTCCTCGAAGTCTCGCTCGAGCCGGATGGAGAGCGGTCTGCCCTTCTTTATCGCTATCTTGATCCCTCCTCTTCGCTACGTCGTATTGTAGCGTAGCGAAGCAGACGCGAAGGAACACCGCGAAGTGGCGAGGGTTGTGGTCGGGGCGTAGAGCTCCCGCCGCAATGGATTCCCGCTTTCGCGGGAATGACGGTAGTGCTGGGAGCCTCGGGCTAATGGTTGTGCTCGCGCGGGAGGTTGTACACTGCGGAAGAGTGACCATGTGGATTCGGTCCTACCGGTCGCGAAGGCGGGAGGCGACCTGCTGGCGGGAGGAGAGGTTGAGCTTCTTGAGGATGCTGCTGACGTGGTGGTGTACCGTATGCTCTGAGAGGTCAAGCTCTGAGGCGATCCTGCGGTTGCTCAGCCCCTGACCGAGGAGGGAAGCTACCTCTTGCTCTCGGCGGGTGAGGGGGTCGGGGACGGCTCGGGGGGAGCGAGCCACCCTTGCTCTGATGCCAGGTAGCGAGAGCTTGCGGCAGGGTCGAGGGCTTTTTGGGCGGCGTGCAGGGTCCTGCGCAGGTTGTTTGAGGCGGCACGGCTTTCGAGGTGCGGCCAGAGCGCCTCCATTACCTGCTCGCGGTGGAGGCGATGGTCTGGCGCGAGGGCGAGCAGCTTGGTAAGGGCGGCGGCCTTCTTGAGGCGCCACTCACTCTGCCCTATGGCTCGAGACCCCACCCGGACCGAGAAACCGCCGAGCATCTCCACCCGGACGGCCTCTGGTTTGAAGTCCATCATCGCTGTCTCCTCTTAGCAGCAATGATAACGATATTGGAGGACCATCACCACCCTATGTGCCTATCGCCCGAGCTTCACCATTGCCTGCATGAGGGCACGGGATTCGCAAAACCCTCGATATCCGCTAAGCGTCGCCGGGTTCGGGCTGACTCGCCCGGCCTAGCGCCCATTGGCGTACCCCGCGCACCCAGGCCGGGCGCTCCGTCGTCAGACCCTCCTCGACGAAGCGCGCGAGCACGTCGGTTGTCAGGGGGGCAGGACTGTGCTCTCGGCGAGTGCCTCGTAGCGGAGCTCCGCGCCACGCAGCCCGAACATCTCCATCTGCCCGCCGGCGTAGCGCCAACCAAGAGGTGCTCTAATATCATGGCTTCGTTCCTAGAGCACAGCTTTCCCACCACTAACGCAAGCAATATTGCACCAAAGGTGGTGTCACCCACGTCCCCCAAATGAACTACTTTTGGGATGTTCCTTATAAACATGGGTTGCTGAGCTACCGTATTCACACGCTACCCGCTCAAAGCGACGTGCGGAAGGACTGGACCGTTCCGTACACCACGGACAGGTATCAGGTTCCAGGAGAATTCTCTGGGAACAGGGCCGGGGACGACGTATGCGCACGGGGTTAGCCGGGCTAACCTTGGTTGTGTTGTAGGTCCTTGCCGTAGAGTTCCTGGTAGGTTTGCCTGGCCTCGAGGGCCTTGTCCACGTAGTTGCGGGTCTCTTTGTAGGGGATGTCCTTCGCGATGTCGAAGCTCTCATCGGAGGTCCAGGCGTCCACGGTTCCTTCGCCGGAATTATACGCCGCGAGCATGAGCCTCTCATCGCCCTCGTAGCGGTCCTCGAGGTAGCCGAGAAACCAGGTTCCCAGCATTATATTGACCTTCGGGTCGCGGTAGTCGCCCTTTATGCCGCTCTTGCGCTGGATGTAGTGCGCCGACTGTGGGAGAAGTTGCATGAGCCCGTAGGCCTCCCTGGGGGATTCGACGTTGGGCCTGAAGCGGCTCTCGGTGTAGATCACGCCAGCCACGAATGCTGGATCGAGGCCGTTCTCCTCGCTGGCCTGGCGGATGGTCGCTTCGTAGCGCAGGGGGTAGATGGTCCTCATAACGGCGTCGGGCATCCTGAGAGCGAAAGGCAGGATGGCGAGGATCCCGATGACCACCAGCAACATGAGGATCGCGCGCCGGCGGCGGGCCCGCGATCTGCCGTACCTGCGTCTCTTACCCTGGGTTGCCGTTGGGTCCTCTCTCCCGCAAAACCCTGCGCCCGAGCCTGTAGGCCTGCTCTCTAAGTCTATCCAGATCTGCGTCATTTTGTATCACCAGGTCGGCCCGCCTGGCTTTCTGCTCACCCGTGAGTTGCCGCGCCTCCACGGCCCGGAGCGCCGCCTCGTCCAGGCCCCGCTCTTCAGCCCACGCGCGGCGCTTCTCTTCAGGCACTGTGACGGCCACCGTGTAGTCGAAATTCCTGCCCTGGCCAGTCTCGAACAGCAACGGTATCTCGAGGACGAACACTTCGGCCCCCGATGCTTCGATACGCCTGTCGGTCTCGCTACGCACTAGAGGATGCAGTATCTCTTCGAGATCCCCCAGGGCATCAGCGTCACCGAATGCCTTGCGGCCGAGGGCCTTGCGGTCGATGCCCTCCAAACCTCTGACGCCTTCCCCGAAACGTTCGATGATCCTCGAAATCGTACGGCGATCGTTCTTCATGAGGTGGTGCACGATCTCATCGGCTGAGGCCGTCTCTGTGCCAGGCAGTTCCCCGAGAAGGCTGACCAGCGTGCTCTTGCCCGACGCGAAAGGGCCGGTGACGGCAATGGTCACCGGCCCTTCCACGGACCCTCTGTGTAAAGAGACCTTGTCTATCTCTCCTCGAGGTCGAGGTCGGCGAGTGCGTCGAAGGCGCCGGTGCGGAGACCGCTACCTTCGCTGCTCCTGCGCTCGGAGGTGCCGCGCTGCTCGGGCTCGCGGCGCGGGCGCTCCTCGCGGCGGGGACGCTCCTCGCGGTCCTCGCGCTTCGGGCGCAAGCTCAAAGAGAGCCTGCGGCGGCGGGCGTCGACGTCGATGATGCGGGCGTCGACCTCATCGCCGGAGCGTACGATCTCGTCCGGAGTTTCGACGTGATGGTCGGCGAGCTCGGAGATGTGGATCAGACCTTCGACCCCCTCTGCGACCTCGACGAAGGCACCGAAGGAGACGAGCTTGGTTACCCTACCCTGGATCTGCTCTCCGACGTTGACCCGCTCGACGATCTCCTGCCACGGGTCCTTCCTGGTCTGCTTGAGGCCGAGCGAGATGCGCTCGCGGTCGCGGTCGACTTCTAAGACCTTGACCTCGACCTCTTCACCTACCTCTACGACCTCGCTCGGGTGGTCGACGTGCTGCCAACTGAGCTCGGAGATGTGGATCAGGCCGTCGATGCCTTCGAGGTCGACGAAGGCGCCGAAGTCGACGAGGTTGGAGACGGTGCCCCTGACGATCATGCCCTCCTCGAGAGAGGTCAGGATACGCTCGCGCTCCTCCTTACGCTCCTCCTCCAGGACAGCGCGCCTGCTGAGAACGACGTTGTTGCGGCTCCGGTTCAGCTCGATGACCTTGCACTCGAGCTTCTGGCCGAGGAAAGAGTCGAGGTTCCTTACGCGCCTGATATCAACGAGACTCGCCGGCAGGAAGCCGCGCAGCCCGATGTCCAGGATCAGACCACCTTTAACGACCTCGATGACGGGTCCTTCGACGGTGCGCTGGTCGTTGTAGGCTTCCTCGATACGGTTCCAGGCCCGCTCGAAAGCGGCCCGCTTGGCCGAGAGGATGAGGCGCCCGTCGGCGTCCTCTTTCTGCATGACCAGGGCTTCGAGGCGCTGGCCTAGCTCGACGACGTCGTGCGGGTCTGCGCCCTTGCGGATAGTTAGCTCATTCGAGGGGACAAGCCCCTCGGACTTATAGCCGATGTCGACGAGTACCTCGTCCCTGTCTATCCGGACGACCTCGCCCTCGACGATGTCCCCGTCCTTGAAATCTATGAGGACGCTCTCGTCGACGGGGATGACCTCCCCGTTCTCCTCCCGAAAGAAGTCCTTCATGGTCAACTCTCGGGATACTTGCTGTGTGGTGTCAGTCATGAAACAGTTGCTTTCCTTTACTTTGCTTTACGGGTGCAGATTATACAGCAATTCAGCCCGCGAAAACCGGGCTCTGGTTCGGCCTACAGAGGACTCACCTGCCCCCAACGGTCTCCGACCTTGGCCTCGACCTCGAGCGGTGGCCTCAGGTCATAAGCCGCGACCATCCTGTCTACGGCGAGGCCTGCGACCTCATCGACTCTATCCTCGTCGACATCGAAGACGAGCTCGTCGTGTACCTGCATGATCATATCAGCCCCGAGAGAACCAAGCCGCGGCGCGAGGTCCACCATCGCGACCTTGATGATATCTGCTGCGGTCCCCTGCACGCGGGCGTTGAAGGCGATCCTCTCCCCGAGCTTCCTAACGTTCTTGTTCGCGTTCCTCAGCTCGGGCACGTACCGTCGCCTCCCGAAGAGCGTCGTCGAGTACCCAAGCTCCTCGGCCTCCTCGAGGGTCTCCTGCATGAACTCGGTCACCCTCGGGTAGCGCTCGAAGTAGCGTCTGATGTACCGCTCGGCCTCTGCCGGGTGCACGTTCCCGAGCCTCGTCGCCAGCCCGAATCCCGAGATGCCATACAGGATGCCGAAATTGACCATCTTCGCCCTCCGCCTGAGCTCGGACGTCACGCTCTCCATGCGCACGTCGAAGACCTCTGAGGCGGTGCGCGTGTGTATGTCCTCGCCGCTGGTGAATGACTCGACGAGCGCCGGTTCTTCGGTCATGTGGGCCAGGATCCTGAGCTCTATCTGGGAGTAGTCGGCGACCACGAGCTTGCGGCCCGGCGAAGCGGTGAACGCGTCTCTGATCCGCACTCCCATCGCTGTGCGCACAGGAATGTTCTGCAAGTTGGGCGAGTCACTCGAGAGACGACCGGTGGCAGCCCGTGTCTGGTGCAGGGTGCTGTGTATGCGGCCTTCTTTGGAGATGAGCTTGACCAGCCCATCTATGTAGGTGCCCCTGAGCTTGGTCAACTCGCGGTACTCGATTATGCGGTCGGCCACGGGATATTCTATGGCGAGCTGCTGCAAGACCTTGGCGTCTGTGGAGTAGCCGGTCTTGGTCTTTCTGACGGGTGGTATGCCCATCTCCTCGAAGAGGACCTCGCCGAGTTGCTTGGGTGACCCTATGTTGAAGGGGTGACCAACGTCTTCGTAGATATGTTGCTCCAGGTCCGAGATGCGTCCCTCCAGCTCCTCTCCGACCACCTCGAGGGTAGAGGCGTCGACGGGCATCCCGACCTCCTCTATCCCCCCTAGCACGTCGGCGAGCGGGAGCTCGACGTCGTAGTAGAGCCTGGCGAGCCCCATCTCTTCCAACTCTTCCTCGAGCCTCGGCGAGAGCGCGTACACCAGCGCAGCCCTCCTCGCAGCCTCGGTGATCGCCCGGTCCTCATGGTCGACCTCGACCCCAGCCACTCCCCGCTCCGCGGCGAGCGTCTCCAGCTCGTAGCTCCCAAGCCCCGGCTTGATGAGGTACGCTGCGAGGTAGGTGTCGAAATCCGCGCCCCGCACCCCGAGCCTCTTGGAATCGTGCCCCTTGACGGGGCCGTCAGGCAGACCGTCAGCGAGACGCACTTCGTCCTCCGAGACGGCGACACACCAGCGCCCGCTCTCATCCTCGACAGGGGCTGCAGCCACGGGTTCGAAGGTCAACTCGACGGGCTCGTCGGAGACACGTACCTCCAGGCGTTCGAGCGGCGGGAGCTCCTCTCCTCCTGCGACGGGCAACTCGGTTAGTCGAGACTCCAGGGTGCGGAACTCGTAGCGCCTGGTAATGTCTCGGATCTCGGGTGAGACGCCCTCGAAATGGAGCTTTTCGGGGTCGAACTTCACCGGCACGTCGAAGCGCATCCTCGCCAGCTCGAGCGACATAAACGCGCTCTCCCTGCCTTCTTCCAGCTTGTTGCGCGTGCCCTTCGCGGAGATGTTCTCCAGGTTCTCGTAGACACCGTCCAGGGACCCGAACTGCTTGAGCAGGTTCGCCGCTCCCTTGGGACCTATACCCCGCACGCCGGGGATGTTGTCCGAGGAGTCTCCCGTGAGGGCTTTGTAGTCTGGGATCTGCTCCGGCGTAACGCCGTACTCCTCGACGACCTCGTCCCTGCCGTACGTCTTCGTCTCCGAGACGCCGCGGGTGGTACGCAGCACCTTGACCTTTCCGTCGACGAGCTGCATGGCGTCCTGGTCACCGGTGACTATGAAAAGCTCCACGCCTTCAGGCACCTGGCGCGACATCGTCGCGAGGGCGTCGTCGGCCTCGAAGCCCTCAGCCCTGATGGCAGGGATATTCATGGCTTCGAGGATCTCATCCATGTGGTCGAGCTGCGACCTGAGCTCCTCGGGCATGGCCGAGCGCTGCGCCTTGTACTCCGGGAAGATCTCCAACCTGAACTTCGGCATCCCCCCATCCCATACGACCCCAAGCCCCACTTTTTCTTCAGAGTCGAGCAACTTGAGCAGCATGCTCGTGAAACCGTAGAGGGCGTTCGTCGGTAGGCCGCTAGAGGTGCTTATGCTCTGCGGCAACGCGTAGAAAGCCCTGTACAGCAGTGAGTAGCCGTCGATAAGATAAACTCGCACCGGCATGATTATACCGGAGGGAGTGGGTCTGCAAAGAGGTCAATGACCTCATTGCAAGCTGTCAGCGGTCAGCTTTTCGTGGCTGATAGCCAATCTCTGACGGTGCTAGATTCGCTCGAAGACGAGGTTGTCTCCTTGCTTCTTCAACCGATAGCGTTCTAGCGTGTAGGTGAGGTAGGTCTGTGCGGTGATGCTGGCGGCGGATCTGTGCCTTGGGGCTCCTGATGCTTTTCTGGCCTGCTCTCCGGTCTCCCAGAGGCAGAAAGACAGGCACTGGCCCCGCTCGTTCGCGTGGCCTTTGAAGTAGCTGAGGAGGCCGCCTGAGGCCAGGGCCTCCTCGTAGGCACGGTCGTCGAGCTCGCGCAGGAGGTCGAGGTCCGCCTCGGGGCGTCGCAGGGAACGGAAGACTATCAGGTAAAGGCTATCGAAGGGGCAGCGGGAGAGGGAGGACCAGTCGAAGCCGTCCTCAATGGGTAGAGTCGCGTAGTCTGGATGTGTTGGGGAGACTCGTTGGCAGGCCTCGTACAGGTCTGCCCGCAGGTCGAGGGACATGGATCACCTTTCCGGATCGGTCTCTAAGCATCACCTCCTGTCGATGTCCCGAGACCCCGGAACCGGCCCTTCTTTCCGATAACGGTCCCACGCAAGTCTCCAGGCTCCCTGAGCGTGGTGTGCCCGAACCCGTAGCCGCTCCAAGCGAGCTGCTTGAGCCTGAAAGAAGGTGCGAAACACGAGAGGTCCATCATTGGCGGTCTGGTATTGAATACACAACGTACATACTCGCAGTATACAGTAAAGCAGGCCAAAGCCTAGTTGTTCTGTGAAGAATTGGCTCTAGATCTCGCCCAGGTACGCTTCGCGGACCTTAGGGTCTTCGCGGAGTTCGCTCGCTGGTGCTTCATTGACGATGGTACCCGTCTCCAGGACGTAGCCGCGGGTGGCGATCTCGAGCGCGACGTTGGCGTTTTGCTCGACGAGCAGGATCGTGGTGCCCTGTTTGTTGATCTCTTCGATGGTCTGGAAGATGCGTTCGACGAGTACGGGGGCCAATCCCATGGAGGGTTCGTCGAGTAGCAACAGTTTCGGACGGCTCATGAGGGCGCGGCCGATCGCGAGCATCTGCTGTTCGCCGCCCGACATAGTACCGGCCTCCTGCTTGAAGCGTTCCTGGAGGCGCGGGAAGAGTTCGAAGACGCGGTCTATGTCCTCATGTACGCCAGCGCGATCGTTCCTGTGATAAGCACCCATCTCCAGGTTCTCGCGGACCGTCATGCGGTGGAAGATCTTGCGCCCCTCAGGGCTCTGGGAGATACCCTTGGAGATCATGCCGTGGGCCGGCAAACCCTGGATCTCCTCTCCGGAGAACAGGATCCTGCCCTCCCTCGGCGGCAATACGCCGTGGATGGAGCGCAGTGTGGTAGTCTTGCCGGCCCCGTTGGAGCCGATGAGGGTGACGACCTCGCCCTCATCGACGGTCAGCGAGATGCCGCGCAAGGCCTGGATGTGTCCGTAGTAGCTGTGGACGTTGTCCAGTTCTAGGAGGGGCATGCTAGCCCGTCCTGGCTGTTCCGAGGTAGGCTTCTATCACCTTCGGGTCCTGGCGCACCTCGGATGGTGAACCCTCGGAGATCTTCTCCCCGTGATCCAGCACCGTCACCCTGTCGGAGATGCTCATGACGACGCGCATCTCGTGCTCGATGAGCAGCACGGCTATCCCCCGCTCCTCCCTTAACCTGCCGATGAGCTCCGTCAGGCGCGCCGTCTCTTGCGGGTTCATCCCGGCCGTCGGCTCGTCCAGCAGCAGGAGCTTCGGCTCGGAGGCCAGGGCCCTGGCTATCTCTAGCCTCCGCTGGTCCCCGTAAGAGAGGTTCTTTGCGAACACCTCTCGTCCCTGTATGCCGGCGAAGTCCAGTAGCTCCGCGGCCCTCTCGCGGGCTTCGCGTTCCTCGCGACGCGATCCCGGCGTGTTGAATATGGCACCGACGATGCTTCCTTTAAGACGCGTGTGCATCCCGGCGAGCACGTTGTCCAGCGCGCTCATGGTGCCGAAGAGCCGGATGTTCTGGAAGGTGCGACCGATACCCATCTGGGCCCTGCGGTGGGCTCCGTAGCGCGTTATGTCGCGGCCTAGAAAGGTGAAGTTACCCGAGGAGACCTCGTAGAGCCCGCTCACCATGTTGAAGAACGTGGTCTTACCGGCGCCGTTGGGCCCGATCAGGCTGACGATGGAAAGCTCTGGGATGTCGAAGTCCACGGAACTGACCGCCACGAGCCCGCCGAATACCTTGGTGATGCCGCGGGCATCGAGTATGTTCGAGGCGGGGCCGTTCTCCGTCTCAGGCACGGGCCCGCCCACTCATCGCATCGCCGGTCGTGGCATCCTCGTCGTGCAGCTCCTCCGCCCGCTGGCGGTTGGGGATGATCCCCTCCGGTCTAAGGAGCATCATCAATACCAGGATGATGCCAAATAGGAAGAAGTTATACTTCGGGAGGTCCAAGCCGCTGAGGGCCGGACTCCCGACCGCGTCGCCCATGGCGTGGACCCACTCGTTTAACTGCGGGAGCAGGTAGAAGTTGAGGCCCTGCAAGGCGACCGCGCCAAGGATCACACCGTAGATGCTTCCCATACCGCCCAGGATAACCATGCAAAGTATCAGGATGGAGATGTTGAACGAGAAGCTCGTCGGGAAGATGTTCTTTATGAACGCCCCGTAGTAAGCGCCTGCCAGGCCTCCGAAAACAGCCCCCATGGCGTAGGCCCACAGCTTGGTCGTCACCGGGTTGATGCCCATCGCGGCTGCCGCCGTCTCGTCCTCGCGCACGGAGATCCAGGCCCGCCCGAGCTTGGAGTCCCTGAGACGTATGTTCACGTAGACGGTGATGAGAACCAGGACCAAAATCGTGTAGTACCACGGGTTCAGGTCCAACGTACCGAAGCGCTGCCAGGCGATCATAGACTCGGGCAGGAACGGGAAACCTGGCGAGTCTATGGCCTTGATGCCGATTGTGCCGTTGGTCAGGTTGAAGCCCCAGAGATCTCCGGCGTTCTGGAAGAAGCGCGGGATGATCTCCCCGAAGCCAAGGGTCACTATCGCCAGGTAATCCCCGCGCAACCTGAGGGTAGGGGCGCCGATGATCATGCCGCACAGGCCGGTGAAAGCCCCCGCGATAATCAGGATCAGCCAGAACGAGAGGTGTATGCCAGGGAGTTCGCCCCCTGTCAGGGAGGTCGCGGTCGAACCGAAGGAGATGCTGACCTGCCTGAAGTGGGACGAAGCTAGCCAGCCGACTACGTAGGCGCCGAGGGCGTAGAAAGCCACGAAGCCAAGGTCGAGGAGGCCCGCGAATCCGACAACGATGTTCAGGCCGAGGGCAAGCATGACGTAGACGGCGACGATTATCGCCGGGTACATCAGGTTTACATCGACCGTGCTCTCCAGGAACGCGTTGATGGGCGGGAACAGGAACGCGACCACGATCAGGATCGCCGGGAGCGCGAACTTCCTGAGCCGCTCCATTACTATTCGCCCCCTCCCTGCACCGCCGAGCGATCGCCGAGCAGGCCGCGGGGCCTGAAGACGAGCACCAGGATCAGGACGCTGAAGATCACTATCGGCGTCCAACTGGTTCCTATGTACTGGTCGGACATCGCGCTGATTACCCCGATGAGGAGCCCGCCGACCACAGCACCAGTGAGGTTCCCTATACCGCCAAGGACGGCTGCTGTGAACGCGTAGAGTCCCTGGGTAAAGCCTACATTGAAGATGGTAATGCCGTTGAAGAGACCGTACATCACGCCCGAGGCTCCGGCCAGGATGCCTCCGAGCAGGAACGTTATCGAGATGGTGCGGTTGACGTTGATACCGACCATCGCGGCAGCGTCCTTGTCCTGGGCAACGGCCCGCATCGCCTTCCCCTGCTTCGTGCTGCCGATGAAGTAGGAGAGGGCGACGAGCAGCGGCACGGTAACCAGGACCACGAAGAGGTCCTTCCACCGGAAGATGATCGCGTCGCTAGGCAGGATATTGGCGCTGGAGATGAGCTCGGGGAAAGGCACCTGGATCGGCCCCTTCCACACGAGCCCCACGTTCTGCAGGATAAAGGACATGCCGATGGCGGTAATCAGGACGGCCAGCCGCGGCGCGTTGCGCAAGGGCTTGTACGCCACCCGCTCGATCCCGACGTTCAGGAGGCCGCAGGCCGCCATCGCGACGAAGAGGGCTATCAGGACGCCGAGGATCCTCAGGGGGGCTCCCGAGTTGATCGTGATGGGAGCGAAGAGTCCAAGGCCGAAGATCGTGCCGGAAAGTACGGTCAATCCGACGAAGGAGCCGATCATGAAGTTGTCGCCGTGGGCGAAGTTGATCAGCTCGATGATCCCGTAGACGAGCGTGTAACCCAGTGCTATGAGCGACAGGATCGCGCCGTTGGTCAGGCCGATGAGGAGCTGGGAGGTAAAAAGCGCCGGTTCCTGGACGGCCCGCACCAGGAGCATGACGAGCAGGAACGCCGTGAGCGCGACCGCGATACGGGACGACCAGGTCGATGACTTTATGCCATCGATCACGGCCGCCGAACGGGTCTTGGTGGCCTCACCCGTGGTCATCCAAGGTCCTCACTCCGGAACGGGGGACCGGAGAAGATCCGGTCCCCGTTCGATGGTCGTTCCTGGCGACGCGCTACATCTCGCCGGCATCGATGGTGCGCTGGTACTCGAACTCACCGTTCTCGACCCGTTGGACCGAGAGCTCCGTAAGGGTCGTGTCGCCGTCCTCGTCGAAGCTCCACGTGCCGAGGACGCCGCTGTAATCCTCGGTGGCGAAGATCTCCTTCAGCACCGTCTCGCGGGTGACCTCGCCCTTCTTGGAGGCCCGCTCTATGGCATCGAGCATCACGTTGGCCGCCTCGTAAGCGTAGGCGGTGTAGGGTTGGACCTCATCGTCGTAGCGGCTCTCGTATTCCTGGACGAACTGCTGACCCTTGTCGGAGAGCTCGCTCTCAGGCAGTCCTCCGAAGGTGATGTAGGCGCCCTCTGCAGCCTCTCCACCCTGGGAGAGGAATTCGTCGAGGAAGATGCCGTCGGGACCGATAAAGAGGACGTCGTCGTTACTCATACCGGCCCCGAGCTTGTCCTTGACGAGCTGGGCGGCGTTGTTCTCTATGATGCCACCGAAGTAGATGGCGTCGGGGTCTTCCCGGGCGATCTTGTTCATCACCGAACGGAAGTTGGCCGCTGTGGTGTCGACGCCCTCGCGGCCTATGACCTGTATACCGAGTTCATCGGCGCTCTGCTGGACCTGATCGGCGAGGCCCTTTCCGTAGGTCTCCTTGTCGTCGAGGATGTAAACGGACTCGACGCCTTCCTCCTCCATCAGGAGGGCGCCAGCCTGGCCCTGTTCGTCGTCGGCCACGATTACGCGGGTGTAGTTGCGCTCGCCCGTCGGATAGTACTTCTCCGGCTCGTCGGGCTCACCACCTGGCTTGGTCAGGCCGATGTAGGTGTTGGCCGGGCTGATCATGCCCAGTCCAGCCTCGTTGAGGATGGGGATCTCGACCACCGCGCAACCGGAGTTGAACGGGCCGATCCAGCCGACTATCTCCTCGTCCTGGGCGGCGGTCTGGGCATTCTCGGCGCACTTGGCCTCGTCCCACTGGCCGGCCTGGGCCGTGGCATTGTCCTGCGACTCGTACTCGATGTTGACGTTCCCGGCCTTGCCATTGCGCTCATCTATGGCCATCTCTATGGCGTTGACCATCGTGGTGCTCTGAAAGCGGTTCGCGCCCTGCAGCGGCAGGTCGCTGACTATCTTTACCGTCTGGCCTCCACCGCTACCCCCGCCGCCCTGATCTCCACCACCGCCGCAACCGGCGACCAGGGCCGCTACCATGCCCAGTACCACAAGACTTATCACCCGACGTAATCCCGACAAGTTACCTCCTTGTAGCCGGATCGCTGACCCGCCCGAGTAGAGTGCCGTAAAGACTATTGAGGCCAGCATTATGAGTATTCATGCTCCTCCTTGTCAAGCGAGCCCTACTGCGAAGTCTTGGGAGCTTTGTACATTGGTATAATGTCGCGGTTCTCCAAGCCGGAGTGGCGGAATTGGTAGACGCGCCGGACTCAAAATCCGGTGGTGCGAAAGCACCGTGTCGGTTCGAGCCCGACCTCCGGTACCTCTAAAAGTCCTGCAAAAGCAGCATAAAAGGACCGCCGTATGAAAAGCGCCCGGTGATCGCACCGGGCGCTTTTGACACCACTTTGACACCACCGCGCTCTAGGTAAGGGCGTCCTCCATCGCAGCGGCGGCGCGCTCTTGCATGTTGGGCAGGACGTGCGAGTAGGTGTCGAGGATGATCGCTATGGTGGCGTGCCCGAGCATCTCGGACACTACCTTTGGGTTGACGTTCTTCGTAAGCAGCAGTGTCGCGCACGTGTGCCGCAGGTCGTGATAGCGTATCTGCGGCAGCCCCGCCCGCTTCAGCAAGGGCTTGAAACGGTGCGTAGTGATGTAGCGACGGTCAAGTGGCTCTCCTGACTCAGAGGCGAATATGAGGCCGTTCTCACGCCACAGATCACCCGCCTGGTCTATCTCCCCAAGCTGGCGCATCAGATGGTTTCTGAGAGTTTCCAGGGCCGTCGGAGAGAGCTTCACGGTGCGACGACTGGCTTTGGTCTTCGGAGCCCTGAGCACCGGGCCACCCTTCGCGGTGGTAAGCGTGCGCCGCACCTGTAACGTCCCGGCCTCAAGATCAACGTCGCCCCACTTGAGGCCGAGCAACTCGCCCTGGCGCAGCCCGGTGTGGACGGCAAGGACGTAGAGGGCTTCGAGCCTGTCGCCCTGCACGGCCTCAAACAATATCTTCACCTGCTCTGCAGACAGAGGTCGTATCTCCTCCTTCCTGACCTGTGGTGGCTTAACCGCTTCAGTGGCGTTGCGCGGGATGAGGCCATCGGCGACGGCTTGCTTGAGAGCCTTGTGGAGGGTGACGTGGATATACTGAACTGTGCGTGGCGAAAGCCCGACTTCTAGCTTCTCGCGGTAGAGGCCGCGCACGTGGGCAGGCGTCACGTTCTTGAGCTTGAGGTTGCCGAGGGTAGGGCGTATATGCACTCGGACTATCTGTTCGTACCGCTCGAAGGTGGTCGGCCTGACCGTATCGGCCACGCTGTCCGTCAGCCACCGATCCAGGTACTCCTCGAGTTTGAGGTTATCCGCATCGAAGACGAGGCCCCTCGCCGCATCGCCACGCGCCTCGGCGAGCTTCTTCTCGACTTCCTTGTACTTCCGGCCATAGATTGTCTTGCGCTTCGGTCCTTCCGGCGTCTCGATGGTGTAGCGGGCCATATACCGGCCATCCCTGCGCTTCGTGATACCGTCGCCTTTTGCGGGCATCTCTACTCCTCTCCCTTCATCAGTTCGTGGGGTTCTACCCCGAGGGCTACGGCCAGCTTGCGGAGCGTGCGCGGTTGGGCACGCCGCTTCTCGTTCTCCAGCTTGTTGATGTTGTCGAACGCCACGCCGCTTAGCTGTTCCAGTTCACGGAGGCTGAGCATCCTGCGCCTCCGAAGCGCCCTCAACTTCGCCCCGTCTACCTCTATGAATCTCTCCATAATAACCAACATTTTACCTACTTTTTGTTGACATATCAACCAGAATATGAGAGAATTTAGGTGTCATAAAGAGATGGCCCCGGCGGTGTTGGTCGCACCCCGAGGCCCGGCCCATAAGGAGCTGCTTATGGACACCACCAGTGTAGCGTACGTGCTGTGCCGCATCGAGGACGACGCCTCACTCACCCCGTCAGTCGGCACGGCGATTTTCTCACGGGGATAGCCGCTGGCGGCTACGCGGTCGAGGTCGAGGACCCCGATTCCGCGTACGCTCTCTACGCAGGCGATCCCTCCAACGGGTCCTCCACCCGCGTGGCATCCTTCCGCGAGGGCAGGATCGGCTACCGGCTGTGGGCTATGAGGACGGGACGCATCAGCCCGAGCGTCGAGGATCGCTACGACCACGATGTAGACGAGCTTATGGCTTAACCTCGTCTACCTGATCGAGCGGGGCAAACGACATACTATCTGCCCCGCTCATCCTTGCTCCAACCGGCAGTCGCTAGAGTCAATTCGCGAATTGGAAGGCGGGGATGGGTCGTGGAGTTGGGCGGTTGCGCTGCCGGGTGGGCGCACCCCCTCGAAATATCCGTACCCGGTTTCGAGGTTGCAAGCATACATCGCTAGTCTCCTCGTTAGGAGAACCTTAGACGGATCGGGTCTTCTCCGCTCACAAAACGATACTCGTAACGCTTTGGAGACGGTACTGCTGTAGAGTGGGGGTCGTGACGGAGCAGTCAAGGGAACAAGATCGTCGAGGAGCCGGTAGGATGAGCCGCCGTACTGCTGTTTGGTTGGCCTGGTCACTGTACGGACTTGTGATCTGCCTTTCGATCATTTGGTCTGGGGTGGGTCTGCTAGGGCAGGGTGGTTCGAGAAACGCGCTCTATCTCGCCGGTGAGGCGTTGATTTCAGGCGTAGCGCCGGTGGTATTTGCGATAGTGGCCGCGCTGATCGTCTCGCGCCAACCACGAAATACCCTAGGCTGGGTGCTGATGGTACCGGTGGGTCTGTATGTGGTGGGCGGGCCGATCACGAGCTATATTGAGCGCTTTGCGCCGTCATCTTCTGAGCCCACGGTGCCGATCCTGCTGATGGTCTGGTTCAACAATTGGAACTGGCTGCTGCTGATCTTCCCGCTGCTATTCATCCTGCTGTTGTTTCCAAACGGACAGCCTCCAACGCCACGCTGGCGTTGGGTTGGTGTAGCTGCCATCGCTTGGGCTGCGCTCTTTGTACTGTTAGCGGCTCTTCCACAACAGATCACCGTGGCCACCACGACCAATGTGGTGGTCGACAACCCGATCGGCGTACTCGGAAAGGACACGGTCGAGCGGCTGGTCAGCGTGTGGATTGTTGGCTTGCTGACGCTGGCTATGGCGTGTGCGGTGGCCCTGTTCGTTCGCTACCGGCGTGCGAATGCAACCGAGCGCGAGCAGATCAAGTGGTTGCTTTATGCCTGCGCCATGTTCCTGGTGGTGTATGTGGGAGGTTTTCCAAGCGCGCTGGGCGGTACGTCCAGTCTTGGCGGCTACATCTGGGGGGTGTTCTTCGGGCTGAGCGTAATTGCCCTTCCGACGGCAATCGGCATCGCCATCCTCAAGTATCGCCTCTACGACATAGACGTGGTCATAAACCGCACCCTCGTCTACGGTTCTCTCACCGCTACGCTTATCGCACTGTACTTCGGGGGCATCTTTCTATTACAGCGTATCTTCGTCTTACTCAGCGGCCAGCAGTCCACACTTGCGGTCGTGGCATCCACCCTCCTGATAGCGGCGATGTTCAACCCGCTGAGGCGACGTATCCACTCTTTCATCGATAGGCGCTTCTACCGCAGGAAGTACGACGCTGCGAAGACGCTCGAAGAGTTCTCGACGAAGCTGCGCGACGAGACGGACCTGGAGGCGCTGAACGACGAATTAGTGGGGGTGGTGAAAGATACGATGCAGCCAGCCCACGTCTCGCTGTGGCTGCGTCCCGAGACAGCCTCTGAAGGTCAGCAGGCAGACTAGCATCCTTGTTCACCAAAGTGCCTAGGAGAAAGCCGCGTTCTCGGAAGGTCGATGAATAGGGCAGAATTACGTGAACACGGAGCAACCCATAGACGTGGTGTCGAAAACATAGAGCGAAGAAAGGCAGGAACGATGAAGTACTCGGAGACACTCACTAGCAAGATGCTGAGTCGCCAAGAGTTCCTAAAGGTGAGCGGGCTAGGGCTGGCCGGGGCTACGCTCCTCTGCACTAGCGGGTGCGGAGGTGGCGGTTCTGGTGGCGAAGGTGGCGGCTCTGCTGACGAAGGATTGGTCTTCGCAAGCTCTGGCAGTTCTTACCAGAGGGCGCAGACAAAGGCTTGGCTCAACCCCTACTCCAATGAGACCGGTACCACAATTCGCCAGGACTGGCCCACTGACTACGCCAAAATCCAATCTATGGTGGAGAACGACCAAGTGGTCTGGGATGTGGTAAACGTCAGCAACGACTTCGGGCTCCAGAGTACAGCAGACCTACTTGAGCCGCTCGACTACTCCGTTATCGACAAGGAGCCTATCCTGGAAGGGTACGCCAGCAGGTACCGTATCGCCTGCATGCTCTATGCCAACACCCTTGCTTACAACACCGAGAAAATCGACGGCACTCCAAGCACCTGGGCCGACCTCTTCGACACCCAGAAGTTCCCTGGACGGCGCGGCTTGCGTAAGAGCCCATGGGAAACCCTGGAGGTAGCATTGTTGGGCGACAACGTGCCGCCGGAGAACCTTTACCCCCTCGATGTGGATCGGGCGCTCGATAAACTCGACACTATCAAAGATCAAATCCTCTGGTGGGAAACCGGTGGCCAGTTACAACAGCAACTCGCTGATGGGGAGGTGACACTTGCCTCGGCTTGGAATGGACGAGTACAGAAGGAGATTGACGCGGGAACTCCGGTCAAGATTCAGTGGAATCAGAACCTACAGACTGCCGACTACCTGGTAGTGCCGAAAGGAACGGCCAATAAAGACCAGGCGATGGACTTGATCGCCTACTGCGCATCCGCTGAAAACAACCATCGGCTCTCCGAATTCATCCCATATGCACCGATAAATAAAGAATCGATCCCCAAAGTAGATTCACGAGTGACTTCTCAACTGCCGACGGCATACCGAGAGGTGAACGTTACGTTTAACGCTGAGTGGTGGGATAACAACCGAGAAGCAGTGGAGCAAGAATTCAACAGGTGGCTGATGAACTGAGACTCGATGCAACCCGCCCACGTCTCGCTGTGGTTGCGCCCTGAGACGACCTCAAGGAGCGAGCGGAAGGGTAGCACGGTGTTGCGATGAGCCGCTACCACGCCCTCGTTCTCGTACCCGGCGATGCCGGTACCCCCGTGGACGAAGCCTGCGAGGCCGCTGCGAAACTCCTTTACCCCTTCATGCGCTCAGAAGATGATCCCGAAGCCGACTACCAGTTCGATTGGTTCCTCCAGCCGAACGATCTCAGCGAACCCGACGATGACGATCGATTGATGTGGCCTGTGGGCGACATCGTAGAGCGCTTTTCCGAACTCCAGGTGGAAGCGATTCTCACGCCCGACGGGCGATGGCACGAGGCCGAAGCAGGGCAATTGTGGGACGACGAGGAGTGGGTCCAGAAGGCTCGTCACCTACTTCAACAACATCGGGGGTGTCTCGCGCTACGCCATATGCTCCACGTTTAGAGAGCCCACGGGTTTCTCAGAACGGCTTCATGATGGCTTGCCAGATCGTTGACTGCCACGACAGCGACGAGCTTATAGAATAAAGCTTCATAGACGCCCTATCGAGCCAACGCGGCAGTTGGTGTGTTGTCAGCCCCATGCGCTTTTGCCGCGATTAGCGTTGACGGCACTCGATTCGCGAATCGGCGGGGGTGGGTCGTGGAGATGGGCGGTCGGGGTGCTGGGTGGGCGCACCTCCTCAAAATATCCGCCCCAAACTTCCGGGATACAAGCACACATCGCTTACCCTCTAAGAACTGATGTTTACGAACCTCGCGTTGACGGAGGCCTTAGAAGTTCGGGTGTAGGGAGTTCTGCTATGTTCGCGTCCAACCAGCTCTCCGCACCGAGACGATCTCGTCTTGCGTTCTGTGTAGTACGTCTATATGCTGCACCCACAAAATACTGTAGTAAGAGGAAGCCAAGCGGTTCGCCTTTGGATCGACGCTCACCACGGCCTGCGATGTCGACACAGCCGCAGATGCTACCAGATACTGAAGGGAGAAGATGGGGTACCAAGCTGCACGCTTTGCTGGATTTGCTCTAGGCATTGCGCTTCTTGCCGCTGTGATTGTGGGAGGGAGCGCTTTTGCGCAGGAGGATCAGACCATGGAAGTGAACCTTACCCAAAGCCGCGACTCAGGGGTGAGCGGGACCGCGACCCTGGAGGACGTCGAGGGCGGGGTGGAGGTCGAGCTCGAGATGCGCGGCCTGCCAGAGTCCGGCATCAAGCACATAAACCACATCCACGCCGGCGGAACTTGCGCCGACGACAGGGCCGGAAGAACCGCCCCCGTGACGATCCCTCTGGAGACCATCACGGCCCAGGGTGACGGAACGGGGTCTGCCACCACTACGATCGAGGACGTCTCGGTAGCCCAGCTCTTCGGCGAAGACAAGGAGCGCTTCGTACTCTTGCACGCGGAGGCCATAGAAGGCGAGGGGGTCCCTCCTGGGATCGCCTGCGCCGATCTCGTCCCGACTGCCGCTGAGGGCGCTTCCCTAAACGAGGAGACCACCATGATAGGCGAGAGCACCATGATGGTCAGTGAGATACCAACCAGTGGTGGGCCGAGCATACTCCTGCCCACAGCCGCGTTGTTGGTTGTTGCGGGTGTCGTGGGCTTTGCAGTGCTAAAGCGCAACATGTAGGCGCCACACCTGGCGCCATTGGGCTTGATACGGTTAGGTGGACACCTGAAGATTGTGGGATGGAGTTTTCTTGAAAGGAGTTGTTCGGGTGCCACCAACGAGACCACCGTACCCTCAGGAGTTCAAGGAGGAGGCCGTGAGGCTGATGCGCTCCTCCGAGAAGCCCCTGGCCCGGATCTCCTGCGAGCTGGGGGTCTCGGAGCAAACGCTCAGGAACTGGAGAAAGCAGCAAGAGATCGACGCCGGCGAAAGGGAAGGGCTGACTACCGAAGAGCGTGAGGAGCTCGGCAAGCTCCGCCGGGAAGTGAGGGTGCTGCGTCAAGAGAAGGAGATCTTAAGAAAAGCGACCGCCTTCTTCGCCAGGGAAGACGGGATCCGGTGAGCCTCTTTCGGTTCATCGACGCGGAGAAGGCCCTCTACCCGATCTCGCTTTTGTGCCGGGTTTTGAAGGTGTCGCGCTCGGGCTACTACGCCTGGAAGGGAAGACCGCCGTCGAGGAGATCGGTCGAGGATTCGGCCCTCACCGCCAAGATCCGGGAGGTCCACGAGCGCTCTCGCCGCACCTACAGCTACCCCCGTGTTCACGCCGAACTTAGGTCTTTAGGCGTCGAGTGCGGCCGAAGGAGGGTGGCTCGGCTGATGAGGGAGGCCGGCCTTAGCGGCTGCATGCGTGGGCGACACCGCAGGAGGTCAACCACCCGCCGCGATGAGCGTTTGCCTCCCGCCCCCGACCTCGTGGATCGCCGCTTCCTCGCCGCCTCGCCCGATCGCCTCTGGCTAGCCGACATAACGTATGTCCCGACTACGGAAGGGTTCCTCTACCTCTCCTTCATCCTCGATGCGTGTAGCCGCAAAGTGGTCGGCTGGTCCATGAGCGATCGTCTCGGAACCGGCTTGGTCGTGGATGCCCTTGAGATGGCCCTTTGGAGAAGGCGATCGCCGCCTGCGGGAGTGATCCACCACTCCGACAGAGGATCGCAGTACACCTCCCTCTCCTTCGGCGAGCGCCTGAAGGAAGCGGGAGTCTTCCCTTCGATGGGGAGGGTGGGATCGGCCCTGGACAACGCCATGGCCGAATCGTTCGTTTCCACGCTCAAGGCCGAGATGCTCAGCGGTCGTCCGTTGCCCACCAGGCAAGCGGCCAGGACGGCCGTCTTCGGCTACATCGAGGGCTTCTACAACCCGACCAGGAGGCATTCTTCGATCGGCTACGTGAGCCCGGCCGACTACGAGCGAGCCATTGTAGAGGAGGTGAGGGTGGCCTAAAGCGAAAAAGTGTCCATCAAACCGTTGCAATTCCACCATCCAGGTTGGGTACATGCTGAGGGCATCTCCACACACTACTCTAATCTTCCCCTACCTTTATTAACCGAAGTGCCTAGAAGAAGAACCTAGTCAGGGAATTCCGACTTGCATCAGGTGTATCGTGCGTCTATCGTGTCGTTACTACAAAGTGTAGGTGGGTAGAGACGAAGATTCCCGCTCCAAGCTTGGGCACCTGGGGCGGAGGGAGTCAGTGGTGCAACTGACTACCGGAGGTCGTAACAACCTCGGTGGCTGATTTTGCGTTTTGAGAGGAATGAGGAGAGCATGATGACGAAGAAACCATGCCGGAGGCATTGCCCAGCATGAACGGATGGTGGGACCAGCCCTCGCGGCTCACAAGGCTGCTAGTGTACGCTGTGGCAGTAATTTTGATGTTAGTCATGGCCGCAAGCGTAGGTGCAGTTGCGGCCCTTGTGGTAGGTGGCAATGTAAGCTGGCCCACGGGAGATAGGGCCAGACCAGATGGGCCAGGCCCGGCAGGTGAACAAGGCAAGATTCCTCAACATCATCAAGACAAACCCACCCAATACGTTGATGGGGTTGGCGAGATACAAGCCAACTCTGTGGAGGCGTTCTTGGATAGTCATGAGAAGCTTCTACGCTACGATACTCTCACGTCCGGCGACATTGAGCAGATGCAAGCCAACCAAACTGCCCTGCAAGGATTTGTCGACCAGGCCAGCGATCTCAGGGCGCCTAAGCAGTACAGGAACCAGAAGGATGAGTTCGTTTCCGCTATCGACGAGTTGCATCAGGCTGCCCAGCTAGCATACGCTCTGGCCGCCGATCCCGTCTCGGCAACCCAGGCCGATTTCGACGATTACGACCGCCTCGTGGATGAGGCTACTGTTGGCCTGCGACGATCCAACCAGCTCCTGGGTAAGGACTTCAAGGGACTCGAAGGGGTACGAGAAGTTAGCGCATAGTAGCAATTCGGCGCCGTGCTGCTGGTGCTGCGGCGCTACATTGCTTAGGCTATCGTCTATCTTTCAAGGTTGCACAAGAGTGTTCCCATATATCCGTCTGTACGATTCTGCATAAACCCGAACACCGCTTGGTAGCCAGGGTGTATCGACCATAGTCGAGATTCGCGCAGTGATGGGGTGGGTCGCGGAAAGAGGCGGTCGTCTTGTAGGGTGCGCACACTCCCTCGAAAAATCCGCACCTAGTTTCAGGGATGCAAGCATACATTGCTAGGCTGCTTAGTAGGTAAATCTTCGAGGGTTCGGCGCTTCTCCACTCAGAAACCGATCTCCGTAACGGTTGTCGTAACGCTCGGGAGACGGTAGTGCTGTAGAGTAAGGTTGTGACAGAAGGGGCTGGGAAAGTGGGTCGAGGAACTAGAAGGATAAGCCCCCGAGCCGCCTGGCTGGCCTGGTCCTTGTGGACCCTTGTCGTTGCTATTGTTGCTCTGGGGTTCCTACTGTGGCCAGTGAGCGAGGTTGCCCTCGTTCCTCTCGTTCTCTCTACGGCCGTGCCCTTTGCCACCGTAGGGGCCTTCGTTGCGTCTGCGGGTGCATGAGTTTAGACTTGAGAAGCGTCGGCCCAGATATCCCTACCAGCGAAGGAGCGTGACTATGGCTTCAAGGACCACTACCTCAGGTGGAGACTACGACCTCTCCGATCCCGTCAACAGCTTTGTGGATGTCGTGAGGCGCGTGGTATTCCAGCCTGCGGCCTTCTTCGGGGGCCTTCCCCGTCAAGGAAGCTTCCTGGGCCCTCTGGTTTTCGCCCTGATCTGCATCGAAATCTCCGCCATCCTCGTCGGTCTTCTAACCTTCATAGACGTCCCCGGGGGCCTCACCTCGATGTTCGGAGCCAGGGGCAACCAGGGCTTCCTGGCGTTTGTGGGAGGGCTGGTGATCGCCCCCATAGCGGGGACCGTGGGCGTATTCCTGACGGCGCTCGTGACGCACCTGCTGGTGATCCTGGTGGTGGGATCCGGGCATTCCGGGTTCGGGGCGACCTTCCGGATAATCTCCTACTCCTCGGTGACGAGCCTCCTGGGCTGGTTACCTTTTATCGGCTGGATCTTCTCCTTGTACCGGCTCTATCTGGCCACCGTGGGGATTCGCGAGATGCACGGGACGACCACGGGCAGGGCGCTCCTCGTAGTCTTGCTTCCCGCCATCTTGGTGTTTGTTCTGGTCCTGGTCCTGGTCGGCGCATCGGCCATCGTGTACTTCAGGGCTGTCTGAAGGCGATCGGCCCGTTTGGGCGGTGAGACCCGAAGCGGACCGGGGTACCGCCCACGACCGGTTTAAGAGGGTATCTCCGAGAAGGACGTTATGCTCGGTTCTCTGGCCAGACACAGCTTCGGGGCCATACTTCTGGCCGTAATCATCGAAGAGCTCGGCCTACCGTTACCGATCCCGACCGACTTCATGATCATCTTCGCCGGCACGATGGCTGATCACTCGCTCCCGAGGCTCGGGATGTTCTACGTGGCGCTGTCGTTGGCCGCCGCAATCGGGGCCAGCGGGCTCTACGCTTTGGTGCGCCGCGGCGGACGTCCCCTCGTCGACCGATTCGGCCACTACGTGCACCTTGGACCGGAGCAACTCTCCAGAGCCGAAGCATTACTCTCGCGCAGCGGCTGGGGAGGCATCGCCGTCGGTCGCGCCACGCCAGGGCTGCGCTACGCAACGGTCATCGCCTGCGGGTTGCTCAAGGTGCCATACCTGCGCTTCTTGACGGCCCAACTCGTCGGCTCGTCGGTGTACATTGTGGCTTTTCTTGCGCTTGGGGCGATCTTCGGGCCCGCCGTAATCGACCGCATCCATCTGCCTGTGCTAGCCGTTCGCCTACTGTGGATGGTCCCGCTGGCGGTGGGTTTGCCGCTCGTGATGGTGTTCGGGGTCTCGCGTCTTCGTCACCCCGACGATTCCGCTCGCGGGGGCGCGTTCGGTGCGGCGCTGTTGGGGAGCTTCTTCGGCGCGCTCGCGCTCGGTGCGACCCTCTCGGCTACAGCCACGGTCGCCGAGCTCCTCGGCGCCCCGCACCCGCTCAACGTGGCCTACGCGTTCCTTGGCTGGCTCGTCGGCGCGGGTCCCCACGTGCGGGCGACAACCCTGCTGGTGTACATCGCCGTCCTGTTGCTCCTGGTCGGGATCAGCGCCGCCTATTACGAGTTCGTGCTGCCTTACCTAGCGCCAGGCGGCCTCTCCCGTCTCTGGCAGGCCTTCGGCCTGTCGCTGTTCACCCTTGGCGTGTTCGGGGTCGTCCTTGCCTCGAGCGCGTTCATAAGACGCGAGGAACTGCTCGACCCCTGGTGGCAGACCGGGGGGCCTGTGATGGTGTGTGGCGTCGCGTTCGGCGTGGCCATCTACGCCCTGACCGCCGTATACGGCCGCGTCCTCGCGATCGCCGCTGTGCCCGCGCTCCGGTCGCGCGGGGCCTGAGGGCGAGGAAGCCGATCGTCTCGGTCACCCGTGCCTCTCCCTCAGATCCTTCTGGAGCTCTGCGATCTGGTTGGACATCTCGTCGAGCTTCCGCATTATCTCGGCCCTGTCCGGATCGGGTTCTGGGGCAGCACCTGCGCTCCCGCCGTACAGGAAGCGTTGGGCTAGCGCGCCGGTCAGCAGGGCCACGAAACCGATGCCGGCGGTCATAACGACGGTGGCCACTATGCGACCTGGAGCCGTTGTTGGGTAGATGTCCCCGTAGGCCACGGTCGTGACCGTCTCTGTGGCCCACCACAGCCCGTCCCAGGTGCTCAGGTGCTGTCCCGACTCGACGGCGACGAAGACCACGCCGCCGCCTACCACGATGGTGAAGACTATCAGCGCAGCGTAGCGCAACCCCTGCAGCGAGAAGACATTTCGCAGGCGGTTGGCCACCACCACGAGCCAGACCAGCCTTACGAGCGGCAGCACGCGCGCCAGCTTCATCGTCGCCGGAAGGAACGGCGGAGTGAGTACCACTATGAGTACGTCCAGAGGATTGTTTATCAGCCAGCGCCGCCGGTCCGGAACGATAGCGAGCATGATGGCCAGATTGGCCGCGAACATGGCCCAGATGCACCAATCCAAGACCATGGCCAGGATCTCCCAAGTCTCGCCGAGGTTCGACTCCTGCACGATAATAGTCGGAATGGCCAGCAGCGCGGCGACGATCAGCGGTGCCCGCAGCCACCCTGCCACACGCTCAGCCCGCAAAGCGGCCTGTGTTTCCTCTGTGGGATCATCCTGTGTCTGGACCCCGCGTCCTGTCGACATAGCCTAAGTGCCTCCCCTTCTACGCTCGTCGAATTTCGATCTCCGATACTTCTTTCCAAGATACCGAACGGCGGCGAAGCTGTGAAGAACGCTGTAGGAGGTCTACCGTGAGATCAGGACTCGGCCCGTGTGATCAACACCGATCATTTCAGCGTCCGTAGACCGACACGACATTGTGCTTACCGGTAAACGGTTCGCGGTTCCAGCCGTCCCAACGCTCCTTCAAGCGCAGCCCGGCGATCCGCGCCATTAGGTCGAGCTCGGCCGGCCATGCATATCGCTGGACGATTGGGCCCAAGTGCACGCCCGTGCGAGAGATAGAAACGTGGCTCTCATCGAGCATCTGCTTCGCAGGATCGTGACGAAGCACATCGAGCTTTACCGCGTCGACTTCGATTGACTCCGCATCGACGTGTTGGTCGTCACGCAACGTGTAGAGGAAGGCGGGTGAGCCTGCCTCGATCACGAACGAGCCTTCGTCGGTGAGGTGGGCGGCGACGTTCTCGAAGCAGCGCACCTGATCATCCTGGGTCAGCAGGTTGAACAACGTGTTGAAGACGACGTAGATCAAGCGGTATTTGCCAGGCACCGGCACATCGGCGAAGTCGCCGATCGTAACGGAGATCTGCTCTCCACCCGGCTTGGTGCGCAGCTGCGCGACCATCGCTGCTGAGATGTCGACTCCGTCTACGCGGATCCCCCGGTCGGCGAGCGGCAGCGCGATCCGACCGGTGCCGATGGCGAGTTCCAGCGCGGGGCCACCACCCGCCAGCTTCTCCAGGAACACGACGGCCGCTTTTTCGTCGCCGCGTTGCTCGTCGTCATACGCCTCGGCGACGTCTTCGCCAAAGCTCATGATCGGCTCATAGTCCTTCACGGAAACCTCCAGTTACGTTAGACCCGCCGCATGACGTGCAGCAGGTACTCTTTGCGGTTGAGCGGGTTGTAGTCTGACCGCGGCCGGGTCGGGACCTTGCCGGGGACCGCTCTGTAGGAGTCGAATTCGCACTCCACCAGGCCTTCGCCTCGGGTCAGCGCCGGTAGCTGCTGCTGCAGCTCGTGCACCCTGGCCGAGGGGATCTCACCCACCAGTGTGTACGACGAACCTCGCATCTCCTGTGATTGAGGAACGGCGCGCAGCCGCGCCATCGCGGACACCGTCGCCCCGAACGTGTCCGACGGGATCTCGAGATGGAAGCGTTGTATCGGTTCGCACACCGCAGTGGCGGCCTGCTTAAGCGCGCCCATCAGCACCAGCGGGGTCAGCACACGGAAGTCAGAGGCGGTGGTACCAGGCCACCCTCGTGGTGGGGCCTGGTAGTCGCAGTCGGTCATGGTGACGGTGCAGTCAGTGACCTCCCATCCGTAGATCCCCTGGCGTAGGGTCTCTAGCACCGTGCGCTCCATCGCCTCATGAAAAGCCTCCACCGTCTTGTAGACGTGAGTCGGTATCGACCCCACCTTGACATCCAGCCCGAACTGCACCCCCGAGTCGAGCGCGGCCGGCTCGATGCGCAGCCCAATGGTGGCCAGGAACGGAGTGGTCGGCGAACGTACCTTGGGGAGCACCTCGACAGCCGCACCGACGCCGATGGGACGTTCTATGCAGATCATTGTCGTTTCACGGAACTCGACGTCGATGTCGTAGTCGTTCGCCAGCGTAGCCCCGACGACCTCTTTTTGCACCTCACCGTAGAGCGAGACGAACATTTCTTGCCTGCTGTCGTCCTGGCGCACGTCGATCAGCGGGTCCTGCTCGGCGAGTTGGGAGAGCGCGACGTGCAGCGCGCCTTTGTCGGCGGGGCGGCGGGGAACGACGACCGTTTCCAGCGTCGGCGGGGCGAAATAGTGGCTCTCCTGGTTCGTCCGCGGTTCGCCGATCGCGTCCCCGATCCGAACTTCCCCGAGACCCCAGAGCCTGCCGATCTGCCCCGCACAGACAGATGCGCGCTGGACGGTCGAGCCGCGGTCGAAAACGCTTACTCCGGTGACCTTCCCCTCCTCGTTTCGGTCGGATCGCAGAAGATCCCGCACCCTCACCGTGCCTGAGAACATACGGACGTACGCGATCTTCTCCCCTGCCTGAGCTCGCTCGACCTTGAAAACCACGCCAGAGACCGGGCCATGGACATCGCCTTCGGCCGCGGGCAGCAACTCCGTGATGCCGGAGATCAGCTCATCCACGCCCGCACCTGTGACGGCCGAGCCGAAGAAAACCGGATGCACCAGCGCCTTCCCGGTCTGTGCCGCAAGCTCGTCGCGGAGGCGGGGGTAGGAGACCGTCGCCTCGTCGTCGACGTATGCGGCGAGAAACGCGTCGTCATGGTCGGCGAGCAGGTCAACGAGTCCGGAAGTGAAGTCGGCGTCGGTGGCACCGTAAGGCGTGAAACTTGGACTGCGGGTTCCCAACCCGCTGGCAGATCCCATCGGGATGATCGCCTGAGTCAGTCTCTCGGAGATACTGTGCAACAAGCTCACATACTGCGCGCCGCCGCGGTCGATCTTGTTCACGAAGATTAAAGTGGGTATGCGCAGCCGTTGCAGCGTCCTCATCAACAAGCGGGTCTGCGACTGCACGCCCTCCACCGCGGAGATGACGAGCACGGCGCCGTCGAGCACGTTTAGCACCCGTTCCACCTCCGCTATGAAGTCAGGGTGGCCGGGTGTGTCGATCAGGTTGACCGTGACGTCGTCGATGATGAACGACACGACGGCAGATTTGATCGTGATGCCACGTTGCCGTTCTAGCGTTAAGGTATCGGTTTGGGTACTTCCGTCATCGACCCTGCCGATCTCGTCGATGACACCGGCGGTGTGGAGAAGCCGCTCGGTCAGGGTCGTCTTACCGGCGTCTACATGCGCCAAAATCCCCAGGTTCAAAGTTCTCACGGAGCCTCATGTCCTTCGAGTAGGTGGTAATTCCCCTCTGGATAGACATGAAAGTCCGGCGCATTTTCTTCTCCCTGGTCGATCTATCGTCGCAGGAAGTGTAGCAGAAGGCTACCCTGGAGGGCAGCCGATTTGTCGGACGACTCGACCGACGAGTTGGTGGTTCAGCCGGCTACTCTATACGTCGAGGATTCTGCGATCACCGCGAGAGGGCTTCGCCCATCCTTTGCAGAGCCCTGCTGATGTTCTCGCGCGAGTTGGCGTAGGAGAGCCGCAGGTGGCCTTCTCCATAGCGGCCGAACGCGGTGCCGGAGAGGCACGCTACGCCTCCCTCGTCGAGCAGTAGATCGGCCAGTTCGTCGGCCGAGTGTCCGGTCTCTGTAATGCGCGGGAAGGCGTAGAACGCACCCTTGGGCGTTATACATTCGACACCTGGGAGCTCGTTGAGGCCGTCTACGATCAGGTCCCGGCGCGCCCTGAACTCGGCGAGCATACTCTCCACTGCGTCCTGCGGCCCCTGGAGCGCAGCGAGACCGGCGTACTGCGTGGCCGCGCTGGTGCAGGAATTGGAGTTAACCTGTAGCTTGGCTACCTCCTCTGCGAGGGGTTCGGGCATTACGCCGTAGCCGAGCCGCCAGCCTGTCATAGCGTAGGTCTTCGAGAAACCGTCTAGTATGATCGTCCGCCCATCAGGCCCGAGTCCAGGCTCCGAGGCGATGCTGGCGAACTCACCCGTGTACAGCAGCCGAGAGTAGATCTCATCGCTCAGGACGTAGACGTCGGGGCGTTCGCGCAGGATGCCGGCGAGTGCGGCGATGTCATCGGCCGTAAGCACGCCGCCCGTCGGGTTGGCCGGGGAGTTGAGGATCACGAGTTTCGTGCGTTCGGTGAGGCCTGCGCTAAACTCGTCGAGGTCGAATCGGAACCCGTTTTCCTGGCGCAGCGGTACGGAGACCGGCCTTCCGCCGACGAAGTTCACCATCGACTCGTAGATCGGGAACGCCGGGTTGGGAAGCAGCACCTCGTCCCCCTCTTCGACGAGTGCGAGGATGGCGAAGAACATTATCGGCTTCCCGCCGGGCGTGACGACTACCTGTTCGGGACCGACGTCTATGCCCCGGCTACGCGCCACGTCGCCGGCGATAGCCTCGCGCAACTCGGGAATGCCGGCGGTGGGGGTGTAGTGGGTATGCCCTTCGCGCAGTGCCTTACAGCCGGCCTCGACGACGTGGGCCGGAGTATCGAAATCGGGTTCGCCGATCTCGAGGTGGATGATCTCATGCCCCTCCGCCTCCAGGGCCTTCGCTTTAGCCAGGACCGAGAAAGCCGTCTCTGTTCCCAGACGCTCCATCCGCCTCGCCAGTTTCACACTTTCCTCCGCTCGATCTAGACCAGGCAAGTTCCCGCATTACACCACAGTGGAGCAGCTTGGAACTAAGGGCCTGATCCAGACCCGGTCCTGACGCGTACCTCTGTTACCTACACTTTGCGCCGCTGTTGCCGATATGTAACAGAAGAGGTGTAGAAGGGGCATGGAGCGCTTCACAGGAAGATGGAGGACCAGATTGATAAGAGTTTGCATCGAGGTGGATCGCGGCACGGCCCACTCCACGACGCTGTTCGTCAGGGCCGAGAGCATCTTGCGGGCGCTGGAGGTGGCAGGGGAACAGAACCCTGGTTGCACTTTGAGCGTTATGTTTCCTCTAGATCCTGATACTTTCTTTGTGCGGGATGCCTCAGAAGGAATCGAAGCCGAGGTCGCCGAGGTAGCCGCTTAGGCTTCCCTGGACACCGTCGGATGCTAGACTGGCCCGCATGAAGCAAGTCGTTACCGCCCGCGCAGATATCGTAGGCAGCCTTCTGCGTCCTCAGGAACTGCTCGAGGCGCGCGAGCGCTACGCCGCAGGCGGGCTCTGTGCAACCGAGTTCAAGCGTATCGAGGATCGGGCCGTGGACTGGGCTATCGGGCTGCAGGAGCGGGCTGGCCTCCCTATCGTCACAGACGGTGAGATGCGTCGGGAGTCCTTCCAGAGCCAGATGGTAGAGGCCGTCGAGGGCTTTGGGGAGCACGACATTGACGCCTGGCTGTGGGGAGAGTGGCACGGAGACGATACGGTAGGGGATAAGGCGACCGAACGCCCACAGGCCCTCGGGGTGGTCGGAGAGTTGCGGCGGAGGCGCCACCTCTCGGTCGAGGAGTTCGTGTACGCGCGGGGCCGTACGGACAGGACCGTGAAGGTCACGCTGCCGAGCCCGAGCATGTACGCGAACCTCTGGTCTCCCGAGCTATCCGCTGGGGCCTACCCGACGCTCGACCTCTTTCTAGAGGACGTTGCGCAGATCCTGCGCGAGGAGGTCGAAGAGCTGGCGCGACTCGGTGCCGAGTACGTCCAGCTCGACGCGCCGCATTATCCACTACTGCTGGATCCCAAGACCCGTGCGTTCTACGAGCGCCGGGGCTGGGATCTCGACCGCTGGCTGAGTCGGGGGATCGAGCTCGACAACTATGTGATCGGGGACCACAGCGACCTCACCTTCTCTTTCCACCTCTGCCGGGGCAACCAGGGGAGCCGCTGGCTGGTCTCGGGCTCCTACGAGCCGCTGGCGCGACGCATCTTCGGCGGCATAAACGCACAGCGGTTGATGCTCGAGTACGACGACGAACGCTCGGGCGACTTCGGCCCTCTCTCGCATGTACCCGAGGACAAGGTCGCCGTCCTTGGCCTCGTCACCACCAAGACACCCAGGCGCGAGACGAGAGAAGAGCTGGAGACCAGGCTTCGCGAGGCGTCGAGGTTCCTCCCTCTGGAGCGGTTGGCCTTGAGCCCGCAGTGCGGCTTCGCCACATCCATCGTCGGCAACGCCATAAGCGTCGAAGACGAAGAGTACAAGCTCCGTACCATAGTCGAGACCGCGGAGCAGGTCTGGGGGTAGACGGGGCCTTAGTCGGCGAACAGGCCCGTTACGCCCGGCTTCAAGCGGCCCTCGTCGTCGAGGTAGTCGCGCCAGGAGCGTTTTGGATCGTAGCCGAGCATGCGCCTGGCTTTCTCGATAGAGATGCCTGAAGAGTCTTCACGTGGGAGGGGCGACCCTACCTCGACCTCATCCCCGTAGTGCTCGCGCACGGCGGCCTCGAACGGTCTGCCGCCAACGTTATCAGGCGAGGCAATGTAGAAGACTTCGTGGCCTGGCAGGTCGCTCTCTGCGGCCAGCACCATGGCGTCGGCCAGGTCGTAGACGTCGATGTAGCTCCAGAAACCCGCGCTAAGCTCCGAGCGGTCGCGGACCATCGGGCCGAGGTTACGCTCGTAGTTGCCCTCGTGTTGCACCCAGGAAGGGCGGATCGAGATGCACCTGATGTCCGAGCGTCGAATAGCGCCGTCCATCAGGAGCTCGCCGAAATACTTGGCTGTCGCGTATGGATCCTGGGGACGAATCGGATGTTCCTCGTCCACAGGCACGTAGTCGGGAAGGAAAGGCCGTTCGGGGAAGAAGAACCCAGGCACCGTCTCGCTCGAGGTGTTCACGAAACGGGGCACCCCGAACCGGATCGCCGCCTCCAAGGTATTGAAGGTCGCCATCAGGTTGTTCTGGAATACGACGTGCGGCGGATTGCTCGTCGGCTCGGGGATCGCGGCCGTGTGCACGACGGCCTCAGCGCCCCTCACGACCGCGAAGGCGTCGCCCGCGTCAGACAGGTCGGCCTGGACGTAGTTTGCCTCGCCTTCCTCGGGCCGCTCGAAGACCGGCGGCGTCAGGTCTGTAGCACGCACGTCGTGGCCGGCCTCCTGGAACGCCGCCACCGTCGCCCTTCCGACCTTGCCCCGCGCACCCGTTACCAGTACTCGCATCGATCCTCCCTGTTTCGTTCTCGGCCGATAGTACATCATCCCGCTTCTGGCGTTTCACCCGTCGGGCAGTAGGGTAAGGGACCTGCATGAGAGTCGTGGTGGTAGGGGCGACCGGAAATATCGGAACCAGTGTGCTCCGGTCGCTCGAAAAGGAAGAGAGCGTAGAATCCGTCCTCGGACTGGCACGCCGGCTACCTGGTCTTTCGATACCGAAGGTAGAGTGGGCCTCGGCTGATATAGTCAGCGACGATCTCGTTCCCCACTTTGCAGGCGCTGACGCCGTGGTGTTGCTAGCCTGGATCATCCAACCCTCTCGGGACCTGACAAAGCAGTGGATGGTGAACGTCGAGGGGAGCACGCGCGTCGCCAGGGCCGTAAAGGAGGCCGGCGTTCCTTTGCTCCTGTACGCTTCGTCGGTCGGCGCGTACTCGCCGGGGCCGAAGGAGCGCCGCGTGGATGAGAGTTGGCCGACCGGCGGCGTCCCGACCTCGTACTACGGCCGCCACAAGGCCGAGGTCGAGCGGAGACTGGACCGATTCGAGGCCGAGGCGCCCGACGTGCGGCTCGTCAGAATGCGTCCCGGGCTTGTCTTCAAGAAGGAAGCTGCGGAGGGAATAAGGCGTCTCTTCGCCGGACCCTTCTTCCCTAGCATGATCGCCAATCCGGCCCTGATCAACGTCATCCCCGACATAGAGAATCTGCGCTCCCAGGTGGTCCACTCCTACGACGTTGGCGAGGCTTTCAGGCTCGCCATCGTGAACGAGGACGCCCGCGGCGCGTTCAACCTGGCTGCTGAGCCTGTACTCGACGCCGGGGAAATCGGACGTATCCTGAACGCCCGTCCCGTGCCTGTCTCCTCGCGGCTCGCCCGCGCCGGGGCGGGGCTGTCGTGGAGGCTCAGGCTGCAGCCCGTCCCACCTGGATGGCTCGACCTCTCGCGGCAGGTCCCGATCATGGACACGACAAGGGCCAGCACAGAGCTAGGCTGGACGCCGCGCTATTCTGCCGATGAGACCCTGCTCGAGGTTCTCGAAGGTTTGCGGGCCGGAACCGGCCTCGACACGCCGCCGCTCTCGCCTAGGACGGGCGGACCTTTCCGGATACGAGAGATACTCACTGGAGTAGGAGGGAGGGAGCAGTGAAGGCCGTAGTATGGCACGGCAAGGAAGACGTCAGGGTGGACAACGTCCCAGACCCGATCATCCAGGAGTCCACCGATGCCATAATCAGGGTGACCTCGACCGCGATCTGCGGCTCGGATCTGCACCTCTACGCCAAGCTCTCACCGCTGATGCGCGAGGGCGACATCGTCGGGCACGAGCCGATGGGCATAGTCGAGGAGGTCGGGGCCGACGTGGAGCACATCGCGCCCGGCGACCGCGTCGTGATCCCCTTCAACATCTCTTGCGGGCACTGCTACTTCTGCGACCAACAGCTCTACTCCCAGTGCGAGACCACGCGTGATACGGGCAAACTCGCCCAGACGGTGAACCTCCTGGGACGCGGCAGGGGGGCGAGCTTGTTCGGTTACACCCACGTCTACGGCGCCGTCCCCGGTGGGCAGGCCGAATACCTGCGCGTGCCCCAGGCCCACTTCGGGCCCATCAAGGTGCCCGACGGACCGCCGGACGAGCGCTTTTTGTACCTCTCCGACGTCTTGCCGACGAGCTGGCAGGCAGTTGCCTACGCGGATATTCCCGACGGTGGTACCGTAGGGATCTGGGGCCTCGGACCGATCGGCCAGATGTGCGCCCGCATAGCAATGCACCTTGGCGCCGGACGCGTTATAGGCATAGATAACGTGCCGGAGCGACTCGCCATGGCCTCGAGGCACGGTGTCCAGACCGTGGATTACTCTGCGGTGGACAGCGTGAGGGATGTGATCCTGAACCTCACCGACGGCCGCGGCGTCGACTCGGCCATAGACGCCGTCGGTATGGAGGCCGGAGGCTCGCTCGTCGGCTCCATACTGCAGACCACCAAGCTGCAGCTCGACCGGGCGACCGCCCTGCGCGACAGTATGTCCGCAGTGAGACGCGGCGGAACGCTCTCGCTCACCGGCGTCTACACAGGACCGATCCAGGCTTTCCCACTGGGCGACCTCTTCGACATGCAGATACAGCTCCGCATGGGACAGGCCAACGTGTGGCAGTGGGTCGAGGACATCGTGCCGCTCCTGAACGACGATGATCCTCTGGGCGTCGAGGACCTCAAGACTCACGAGATGCCTCTAGAAGACGCGCCACTAGGATACGAGATCTTTCAAAGAAAGCAGGACGGCGCCATCAAGATCGTACTGAAGCCGTAAGGAATACACCCCAAACCGCGTAGGAGGCCGTCACTCGACCGGATTTTCACACCAGGCTGGGGGGTTCTGCGAAGTTCAAGCTAGCAAGCGACCTATCGGGCGCCGCGGCCAGCACTCCACAAGGGCATGCTGGCACCGCTCCGGCATCAGCACACGGCGACTCGGTAGCAGCAGTCGAGCCGTTGTGTATCGGCGAAAAGGGTGTGCAAACGCGAAACTCCCTGGATGGCATCATGCTAAGCTGAGCGAGGAAGGGCGACACCGCCGAGTCCTACGCAGAGGGGGGAACCCGAGAATGGCCACAGACGAAGGAACACAACTATCGCTAGGAAGCGCGACGATCATCAGCAGGAGGCGCTTCCTCAAACAGACGGCCTTTGCCACTGCGGTGGCCTCCGTCCCCTACCTGGCTGGCCGGAGCGCGGCCTTCGGCAAGGAGCAGGCCAATGGCGCTGACGCCGCGCTAGATCAGGCGCTCAAGGAGCTCGTCGCCATGGAAGGCGGGCCGCCTGGCGTCATCGCCGTCGTGCAGCGCGGCCAGCATCGCAAGGTACACACCTTCGGGGTCCGCAACATAAAGAGCGGGCTGCCCATGAGGGTCGACGACCGCATGCGCATAGCGAGCGCCGCGAAGGCCTTCAGCGGGGCCGTCGCACTCTCTTTGGTGAGCAAGGGGGCACTCTCCTTGAACGACACCATCGGAGAGCTCCTGTCGGACTTGCCAAAGCCGCCTCCCGACGCTTGGGCGGAAGTCACCCTCAGGCAGCTCCTCAACCACACCAGCGGCTTGCCAGACATCTTAGAGAACCAGGACTTCCAAGAAGCGGTGGGGGACAGCCCCACGAAAGCGCCCCCGCCGGAGAAGCTGCTTACTTACGCGTACGACCGTAAGCCGCCCTTGCGTTTCGAACCCGGTTCCAAGTACCAATATTCCAACTCGGACAACATAGCCGTGGCCCTGATGGTCGAGGCGGCCACGGGCACGAGCTACGAGGAGCAGCTCAGGGAGCGGGTCTACAGGCCTCTTGGGCTGAAAAAGACCAGCCTGCCCCGCGGCCCCGACCTGAGGAAGCCCTTCATCCACGGCTACGATAACGTCCCCTCCCAAGACCCGCCCGAAGACGTAAGCGAGGACCTCGCCGCCGGGTGGTCCTGGGCTTCGGGGGGCATAGTCTCTACACCAGCCGACCTAAACACCTTCATCCGCGGCTACGTGGGCGGCAAGCTCTTCGACGAGCGGACGCAGGCGAAGCAGCGCAGGGTCGTCGAGGGGGGAAGCTCCGAGCCGCCCGGTCCTGGGAAGAACTCGGCTGGCCTCGCCCTCTTCCGCTACCAGACGCGTTGCGGAACGGTGTGGGGCCACACGGGCAATACCCCGGGCTACACCCAGTTTGCCGCTGCGAGCGCAGACGGGAGGCGCTCGGTGACGGTGTCCATCAACGCACAACACACCCCGGTGTCCGGCAGTCCGGTGGTCTTCGAGGCGCTGAGGCGTGCGGAGGAACTCGCCGTGTGTGCCGCGCTGGCCGACTGACAGAGTAGCAACCGCTTTTCGAACAAGAGGAGGAGCCGAGGCTGCCATGCTCCGGCTCCTCCATTCACCGGAGTGCGTGGAAGGTGGATTCTCCGAAGATCATATCCAGCATCCTGCATAAATTGCCCCAGGCTATCGCTCTCGCGCACGGGGCGCATACGATTCAATATCGCCTCGCTTAGCTCGTGGGTCGCCCAAAACTCGGCCTCTTCGGCTTCCGTCTCGAACTGAGGCACCTCCTCCATACTATCGATCTGGGGCATCTCTTTTTCGGTCACGTTTCTCTTACCCCCTTCTATATCTCCGTTTCTCCGCATCCGTCGCGTCCCTCGCCGAGATCGGCCTGATCTTCCCTTCCCTATCGGTGTACACGATAACGACGATCCGGCCTCCCGCCGTCGAGCTTGCTGGAGAGAAACGGGAGGCCTTGATAGGCGCGACAGAGTTCGGTCGTATCCTGCACGTCGTCTATACGATGCGCGGGGAGAAGCTACGGCCGATCACAGCCCGCGCCGCCGATGGAACGGAGAAGAGAAGATACCGTAGAGGAAGGAGGTGAGTGACTTGGCAGGGAACAGGCTGAAGACCATAAAGAGCTGGGACGAGGTACCGGAGTTCAAGAGCGAGCGCGAAGAGCACGAGTTTTGGGGTTCCCACAGCCTCTCGGAGGAGATGTTGGAGACGTTCGAGCCGCGCTCGGAGAGAGACAATCTGCCGCCGCCGCGGGGGCGGACCATAACGAGACCGCGTAAAGGCGTAGTCTCCGTGAGGATGGAGAACGACCTAGTGAATCGCCTCAGGGTCCTGGCCGCCGTCAAAGGCGTAGGCTACCAGACTCTGCTACGGCAGTTCGTGGATTTCACTGACTCCACCACAGTCCGCCAGAATGAATCCCACTCGCCGGACACGAATGGGATGTAGAGGGCGACAGGGTCTATGAGTCCGGTGTAGCGCTCGCGAAGGGCTCCCCCAACTCCTCTGGCGCGGCCCCGATACGGACCAGATCGAAGACCTCAGCGAACGTATCGCGCGAGAGGCCCGCTCCGAAGTCCCCGAGATCACCCAGACCTTCATCGAGATCCATCCCGAGGGTAAGACCAGAGAGCCCGAGCACACGGGCTAGAATGTGTCGTCCTAGACCAGGTTTAGCGCTCGGGAAGGACGGTCAGGGGTGAGATCTCGGCGATTTCCTGGAAGTGCGCGTCGAGGGTCAGAACGCGGCCGCCCGCGGACTCGGACGCCGCGGCGATAATGCAGTCGGTTATGGGAACGGTTATACCTTTGCGGCGCAGTTCGAACGCTAGTCTGGCGGCACGAGCGTACGTTTCGCGGGTAGCCTCGATCCAGACGACCGCACCGAGAGCCGCATGCAATTCGGACAGCTCGCGTTCGGTGCGTGCCCCCTGCGAGAGTTCCGCTAGTACGATGCCAGTGAGGGCGGCGCGATCGTCTCGTACCATAGCCTCTACAGCGGTCGCGACCTCCGCGCCAGGACGGTTGAAGTATTCTATCCAGCAAGAAGTGTCGACCAGGACGGGCTCATTCGCCAAGCTCGGCCTCTCGTAACTCTTCCCAGTTTTCTTCGAGCCGAACTTGGCCCGGCAACTCCAGCAGCAACTTCTTGCGCCGGAGCCTGACGTATTCCCTTAACGCAGCCTCGACCGCCGCCGCTTTGGTTCGTTCGCCCGAGAGACGAACGGCCTCTTCCATCAGTTGCGCATCGATATCTAGTGTCGTTCTCATGCACACAATACTAACACGCACAGCTTATGCGCAATTTGCCCGTCTAGGCTTTCTCGCCTCAGAATCGGTAGAGCACTTTGCGCCAGAATCCATCCTGCTCGCCTGCCACAAACGGGATGTAGAGCGCGACGCGGTCTATGAGACCTTCGTAGCGCTCCCTTATCGCGGCCCCGATCTCATCCGGGGTCGATTCGACGGCAAACGCCGCGAGCATCTCGTCGGAGATGAGGGCAGGCATCTCGCGCCACTTCTTCTCGCGGGCCATCGCGCCCAACCTTTCGCCGACCTCTTCCCAGCCGTGGGCTTCGAGGACGGTGCGGTAGGTCGGGGTCGAGGCGTAGAACGAGATCTGGGCCCGTACAGACTCCCTTTGCTCTTTGGCTTCCGCTTCCTTCTCGGATGAGATGACGAAAGCGCTCGTCGCGAGCGTGACCTCTTCCGGGTCGCGGCCGACTCCTTCTGCGCCCTCTGCTATGGCGGGCTTGACGGTCTGCCTTACGTACTCGGGGGAGTGGAACGGGTGGACGTGGAAGCCGTCGCAGATCTCCCCGGCGAGCGTGGCGAGACGGGTGTTGACGCCCGCTATGTAGACCGGGATCTCAGGGTGATCTATAGGTCCCGGGTTGAAGAACGGCGTCATCAGGGTGTGCCTGTAGAACTCGCCTTCGAACTGCAGTGGTCCCTCGCCCTGGAAGGACGCCCAGATCGCGCGCACGGCCATGATGTACTCGCGTAATCTAGCGGCGGGCCTATCCCAGGGCATCGAGAAGCGACGGGTTATGTGGGCCTTGACCTGTGTGCCAAGGCCGAGCACGAAGCGGCCTTTGGAGAGGTACTGGAGGTCCCATGCGGCCTGGGCCGTCTCCATAGGTGAGCGTGAGAAGGCGATGGCTACAGAGGTGCCGAGCTCGATCTCGCGCGTCTCGTTGGCGGCTATGGCCAGGGGTAGGAACGCGTCGTGTTTCGTCTCACTCGTCCACAGGCCGGCGAAGCCAAAGTCTTCGGCCGAGCGGGCAGTCTGGTCTATACCTCTCAGGTAATCGCCCTCTGTGCCGAGGCCGGCGTCGAGCATCACGGTATCGTCCTACGGGATAAGTAGCAATTTGCCTGTCGTCTTGCGGCCTTCGAGGTCGCGGTGGGCCTGCCCTGCGTCTTCGAGGGAGTAGGTACCGCCGATGCGGACGTTGAGGTTGTTCTGCCCGATCCAGGAGAAGAGGCTCTCGGCGCGCCACAGGAGTTCCTCGCGGTTCGCCGTGTACTGGGCGAGGGCTGGGCGGGTGAGGAAGAGACCCCCTTTCTGGTTGAGAACCTGCGGGTCGAGTGGGGGCACGGGGCCGCTGGATGCCCCGTAGAGCACCATGTAGCCGCGCGGGCGCAAGACGTCGAGGCCGCCGTCGAAGGTGTCTTTGCCTACAGAGTCGTAGACGACGTGGACGCCTTCTCCGCCCGTGATACGGTTCGTCTCCTCCACGAAGTCCTGTTCGGTGTAGAGGATGACATCGTCGGCCCCTGCCTCCGTGGCGAGCTTCGCCTTCTCCTCGGTGCCAGCGGTCCCGATCACGGTCGCACCACGCATCTTCGCGAGCTGGACGAGCAGGAGTCCGACGCCGCCTGCCGCCGCGTGCACGAGCGCCGTCTGGCCTTCCTGCAGCGGGAAGGTGCTATGCGTCAGGTAGTGTGCGGTCATGCCCTGGAGCATGGTGGCGGCGGCGACCCGCGCCTCGACGAGCGTGGCGTTGAAAGGCACCAGGTTCTCGGCGGGGGCGACCACGTACTCGGCGTAGGATCCTGGGGTACTCGCGAACGCAACGTGATCTCCCGGGGACACGTCTTCGACGCCTTCTCCCACAGCATCCACTTCGCCGGCTCCTTCGAGCCCGAGCGTACGCGGAACGTCGCCGGGGTAGAGGCCCGTGCGCTGGTAGACGTCTATAAAGTTGACGCCGGAGGCCGCGAGCTTCACGCGTGCCTGACCGGGGCCAGGCTCGGTGACCTCAACGTCCTCGTAGCCAAGGACCTCAGGCCCGCCGAACTCGTGTATCTTGATCGCCTTCATGATTCTCTCCTTTTCAGCATTTCAGCTAGTCAGCTTTTTTGGTTTCGATTATGGCCGATCGCGCGTTGCCGAATGGGCCATTCGCGGTAGGTCGATACCCGCTGCCAATCGCTTTAGTCCTCACCGCTTTCTCCGCCGCGTCCGCGTCCTCGACCGCGGCCTTGTCCCCCGCTGTCGTCTCCGGGTTCCCTTGCTGGTGCGGCCGCGTTCGGCGTTTGTGCTGGTGGGCTCTTCTGCACTTTGGTCTTGGGTTCTCTTGCTACCCTTGGGCCATTCTCTCCGGCCGCCGGCCTCTCGCGCGCCTGGCGGTCCTCGCGCGGGCCAGGCTGTGCCGAAGCGGAAGAGCTTGCCGAGGCACTCCCTGGTTCTGGGCTTGACTGGGCGGACGCGGACGAGCTCGCCGAGGAGGAGGAAGGTTGTGGTCCTGAGCTGATAGTCAGGTTCACCTTCGTACCTGGCTCGACGGACGTGCCTGCAGGGAAGCCTGGCTCGATCACCCTGCCAGCGGCGACACTGTCGCTCGGAAACGAACTCACCCGCCCGACCTCGAGCTCCGCATCGGTGAACCTGCGCTCCGCCACGTTTCGGGTGACTCCAACTACGTCGGGCACCTTGACTTGCTCCGGTCCGTCTGGCTGAGGCGGCGGCTGCGCGTCGTTCTGGAAGACGTCGAACCAGCCACTCATGGCGTCTGGTCCGAGAACGGCCTGGAGGCCGCCGATTGTGCCTAGGGTAAACAGGATCACAACGAGTGCGATCAAAAACCAGGGCAGACCCCGCCCGTGCCGAATCGGCGCTTGAGCAGGACGGGGTCTTGGCATCACGTTCGTACGAGTTGACGATGCGCCCACGGTACCCTGCGGTCCGCCAATCCTTCCTAGACCCGCCACGACCGGCTCGAGCCCGCGACTTACCTTCCAGAGATCGTCGGCAAGCTCGTCGGCGTCCGCGTAACGGTGTTCCGGGTCTTTCGCCAGGAGCTTCGTCACGAGGGCGTTCATGCCACCGGGTATTCTGGGGTTTAGTTCCATGGGGGGCCGCAGAGGTTCGTTGACGTGCTTCATCGAGACGGCGATAGGGTTGTCCGCGGTGAACGGTAGCTCGCCTGTAAGAGCCTCGTAGAGGACCACACCTAGGGAATAGAGATCGCTCTTTGGGGTCGCGGGCTCGCCGAGTGCCTGTTCGGGGGACATGTAGCCGGCGGTTCCCATCACGAATCCCGTCCGAGAGATGGTCGCTGAGGAGCCGGCCCTGGCGATGCCGAAGTCAGCCACCTTCGCCCCGCCGTTTGCGGTGAGTAGTACGTTCTGGGGCTTTATGTCGCGGTGGACCATGCCCCTGTCGTGGGCCGCTCCGAGCGCCTCGGCGACCTGTGCCCCGATCGCGGCCGCGGCCGCCGCCTCGAGCGGGCCGTACCTGGAGATCCTCTCCTCGAGCGTGCCGCCGGGCACGTATTCCATGGCTATGTAGGAGGCCCCTTCTTCCGTCTCGCCCCTGTCATAGACCTGGACTATGTTCGGGTGGGAGAGGGACGCCGCGCTCATGGCCTCGCGCTTGAAGCGCTCGGCGAACTCCTCGTCGCCAGCGAACTGTTTCCTCAGCACCTTCAGCGCCACGTTGCGACCAAGCACCCGGTCTCGGGCCAGGAACACCTCGCCCATACCTCCGCTTCCGAGTGGTCGGACGACATCGTAACGGTCGTCCAGGACTGTTTTTCTCGCTTCTGACATCCTGCCCTTGGTCCGGCTCTAGAACGCTGCCCGCACCATTCTACACTTCAGTTTGGGACCTTACGAAGGATGCCTTCCAGAGCACGAGGATTAGGCGGTGCCAGGGTCGGGTACCGTACAAGAGCCGTCGAATGGCCGTTCGTAGGCCGGGGAGGGTAGGATCTTGGCTACAAGCGGGGTAGAAGAGAGCGCGATGCGGCTTCTTGGCGCTTTCTACGACCTGTCGGGAGGCCTGCTCACGGAGCCGGTGCCGATCGGGGGACCCTGGATACCAGGACAGGGCGCAGCGCCGAGGGCCGATCTCGACCCCGAATCAACCGAGTGCGACGTCGCAGCCAGGTACCTGATCGAACAATCATATATCGCGCCGGCCGATACTGTGTCAGAGTATGTGATCACCGTCGCCGGCTTCGACAGGGTGAGAGCGATGCGCGGGATAGGCGACCCCGCGGCGTCGGGAGAGAGGAGTGCGATGAGCGACAAGACCCAGCAGCGGCTGCTGACGTTGCTGTCCATAGCGATCTCCATAGGCCTCAGCCAGCCGCTGACCAGGTTTATCGGGGAGAAGATCCCCGAACGCAGGGGTATAAGGGACGACCTGACCGAGGCCTTCCTACAAGGGCTGGTCAGGGCGGTTGCGTTCGTACTCGCTTCCGTGATAGTGCGGGCACTGGCCGCGAGTCGCAGGTAGGGTCACCGGGGACCTTCAGCGAAAGGACACTCCTACCATAGCCGGGCCCAGATCCGGCCGTTCGATAGCGTCGCGCTGCTGTGCGCCCCCTCTGATATATTTGGCCCAAGGGGCAGATTCTCACAGAGGGGAGAGGTTTATGGCTACGGTTCGCGAGGCGACCTTCGATCTCTTACGCCGTCTGGGGATGACTACGGTCTTCGGCAACCCCGGCTCGACGGAGTTGCCTTTCCTGAAAGAGTTCCCCGAAGCCTTTCGCTACGTGCTCGGGCTCCAGGAGGCGACGGTCCTCGGGATGGCCGAAGGATTCGCACAGGGTAAGGGACGGGCGTCCCTGGTCAACTTGCACACGGGTCCTGGCCTCGGCAATGCTATGGGGCTATGATCACGGCGTGGCACAACAAGACCCCGCTCGTGGTCACCGCAGGGCAGCAGGACAGGCGTCACAGATCCCTCGAGCCGCTGCTCACCGGGAAGCTCGTCGACCTCGCGAAGCCCTACGTGAAAAGTAGCTTCAAGCCCGTACGTGCCGGGGACGTACCAGTGGAGATCCGGCGCGCCTACCACACCGCGATGCAGCAGCCGAGAGGTCCTGTCTTCGTCTCCATCCCGATGGACGACTGGGACGCTGAAGCAGATCAGCTCGGAGAGCACGACGTGGTCCACCGCATCGCCCCAGACCCCGATGCTATCGGCCGGTTCGCCGGCATTCTCGGGGAAGCGCGAAGCCCCGCCGTCGTAACAGGGGCCGTCACCCGAACCAGAAGCAGGAACGCCGATGTCTGTGGAGTACGTTAGGCACACCATCGCAGGAGTACTACCTGAGGATGCTGTTGTCTTCGACGAGACGGCCTCGAGCAAGGCGAAGCTTCACAGGTACGATCGGTGAGTCGGGAGAGGAGAGTCGGAGTGGCTGACGTCTTCGTCGTTGGTTCGATCAACCAGGACTTCGTCCTGAGCGTTGAGCGCCGTCCCACGCCCGGCGAGACGGTTACGGACGCCCGTCTCGCGACCCACAACGGCGGCAAGGGGGCCAACCAGGCCGCCGCAGCGGCCCTCCTCGGTGCGGGCGTGACCTTCCTTGGCCGCGTTGGCGACGACGGGTTCGGCGAGCCGCTCGTACGGTCGCTCGCGGATAAAGGCGTCGATGCGAGCCTTGTGCGGGAGGCTCCAGGCTCGTCTACGGGCACGGCTTTCATAACCGTCACCCCTGACGGGGAGAACGCGATCACGGTCGCCCCTGGCGCGAACCGCCGCCTCACCACCGAGGACGTAGACGATGCTTCCGAGGCTATCGGCGAGGCGCACGTGCTCGTCGCCCAGATGGAGATCCCGCCCGAGGTCGTCCTGCGGGCCGTCGAGGTCGCATCAGGGAACGGGACCCGCGCGCTGGTCAACCTCGCGCCCCCGTTCGAGGTTCCGCGGGCACTGCTCGAGAAGCTGGACCCCCTGGTGATCAACGAGCATGAGGCCGCCTTCCTACTCGGAGAGAGGGTCGAAGGGGTAGACGGCGCCCTCTCTGCCGCACCGAAACTCCTGTCCCTGGGGCCGCGATCCGTCGTTGTCACGGTCGGAGAAGATGGCGCTGTCTTCTCCGGTGGCGAATCCGCGAAGCACCTCGCGGCCCCGAAGGTGGAAGTCATTGACACTACGGGTGCCGGAGACGCGTTCGTCGGGGCCCTGGCCGCAAGGCTCGCCGACGATGATCCTCTGGAAGATGCTGTTGCCTACGCTGTAAGGGCTGGGGCTGCAGCGGTAACGGAGGCGGGGGCCCAGGGAGCGCTCCCGACACCAGACGTGGTAGAGGCCTTGTAGGTAGCGTCAACCCCTACGCGTCGCACCAGCGAAAAAGACAGGACCGTACATCTGAAGTGGATCCGGCTCGAAGCCCGCATGATCGAGGAGGCTCTGCAGCTCGTCGGGATGGAAGAACTGGATCCCGCCCGTGGAGAGTAAGCGCTGGAGCTGGCGTCCACGCGGCGTATCGGCCCGAAGGATGCCCATAATAGCGAGACGCCCGCCTGGCTCGATGACCCTGTGTGTCTCTCGCAGGACACGGGCTGGGTCGCCGAACTCGTTGAGGGTGCCGCCGCAGACGGCGCCTCTGAAAGAGCCGCCGAAGAAAGGAAGTCTTTTCGCATTCGCCCTTACGAAAGACGGCTTCGCTCCAGACCTGCGCGCGCGGCGGCCGGCTTCTCTCAGCATGGAGGGGGAGATGTCTATTCCGACTGCGAGGCCGCTGTCGAGGTTGACGCCCAGGCTGCGGGTATACAGGCCTGCGGAGCAACCCAGGTCGAGGTAGCGGCCGCTGCTGATGGGGCGGACGAGACGTTTGATGATCTCCAGCTCCCGCTCGTTCGGGAACGGTTCGCCGGTGAGCAGGCTAAGGGAGCGGACACGCCAGAGGGGTTCGTAGCCACGTCCGGCGCCAGGCAGGAAGTTGGTGAGGTTGGCGAGGCTGTCTGCGCCTGTGCTGGCCTTGAGGAGATCCAGGTATCCGTCCCTGATCTCGTAGGTTTCGCCCGTCGCCGGGGAGCGGACTTCGCCGTCCAGAATCATACCGTCTCTCTCGATACCCCCGACGTAGACGAGATCCCCGGTATCCGAGGGACGGGGGCGGACTATGGAGAGCAGGTCCTTGCTTATCATCTAGCGCCGTCTTCTGTCGCGCAGGCGGTTCAGGCGGGCGTCGAAGCCCCTGACGGAGTCGACGAAGGCGCCAGATTCTTCAGGATGGGGGGCGGGATTCAGGGCCGGATAGCCGCCCTCGTGGAAGATCAGTGGTCCCTTGCGTGTATCGCCGAGACGAACCTGGACGACCCTGCCGAGGAACAGGTCGTGGTCGCCTCCAGCGTAGATCTCGGCCAGCGCGCAGTCGATCGCCGCCAGTGCGCCGGCCGCCAGCGGCGCGCCTGTCGAGCCGTAGCCGCCGCCGAGAGTGTGGAGCGCCTCAAGTCCGCTGGAGCGTTCGGGCGAGGCGAAGAGCCTGCTTAGTCCTTCCTGGTCGTCCGCCAGGAGGTTCACCGTAAAGGAGCCTTCCTCCCTGATGCGTGGGTTGAGGCGCGCGTCTTTGTGGACGCTCACCAGGAAGAGCAGCGGGTCGAGGGAGACGGAGATCACCGCGTTGGCGGTCATGCCCTCGACCCTCTCCTCCCGCCCGCTCGTCACTACCGTCACGCCGGTAGGAAAGTGGCTCATCGCGCTCCGCAAAGCGTCGGCGTCGGCGTCCCTGACCTCCCAGGGATACTCTCGCCCCTTCGCACGGTCAGACATCCACAGCCCTTCTGGTAGGCAGGACTCTCCAGGGACCACTATGCACGCGTTCCTCCAACGAGAGAGCCGCCCACACGCAACTCCTCAGGCCACCATAGCTCCACCGTCTCCCTGTCCGAGCCGTACCAACGGCCGAGGCGCCTATTGTGATGGATGCCATCTACAACCATACTCTCTGAACCAGTAAGTATGGCCGCATCGACCGGCACGACCCCGTCTCCGGCTATCCTTCCGTCCTCGACGAAGCGCTCGTAGCGCTTGCGGCTCCTGGGTGAAGAGGCGCCGTCATCGGCGCTACCCGCGACCGAGAGGTAGCGTAAGCCTGCCTCAGAATGGAGGGCGCCTGGGAAGAGCTCGTTTACGCGGGTGATCGGGGCGAGGCGTTCTTTATCCGCTATGTTGTGTGGGGTGCCTAGTGTGATCAGGCACTCCACCCTCCTGTGTCCCGAGTAGCGGCGGCCTCCGTACGGAGGATCTCCGCCGATATACACCCTGCACGCGAGGCCACCCGCCGAGTGACCGACCAGTACAGCCTTTTTCGCTTCGCTCTCGAGCAGCGCCCTATCCACAGTGCTCGCGACCTCAAAGATCAATTGTCCGAAGCCCCGGAAGTATCCAAGGGTCCAGTCCAGGGGCGTCACGGGGGCGACGTGCACCTCGGAGCCGGAGATCTCCCGCAGCATACTCGCGAAGTTGCGGTAACTACCCGGCCACCAGGAGGCCCCGCCGACGATCACTATGGGTGCGCCCGACATAAAGGAGAGTATATCCGTCCTTCAGGCGAGGCTCGACTGGAGGCCGTCGATCACGAACTGAACGGCGAGCGCGGCGAGTAGTACGCCGAGGACTCGCGAGAGTACGTTGGCCCCTGTCTCACCGAAGAGCCGCATGACGCGCGGTGCGAGGAGCAGCGAGCCCAGGGTCAGAAGCAGGATCACGAAGAGTACCGCCATGAACAGGACTACCTGGCCCGCACCGCTGCCGCCCGTATAGAGGAGGACCGTGGTTATCGCTCCTGGTCCAGCCAGAAGCGGGATGGCGAGCGGGAAGACGGAGATGTCTTGCTGGTAGGATTCCTCCTCCTGTTCGCGCACGCTCGTGGCGCGTATCCCTGAGGGCCTGGCGAAGACCATGTCGAGTGCCAGGAGAAAGAGCAGCAGGCCGCCGGCGATCCTGAAAGCCGGCAGTCCGATGCCTAGGGCCTCAAGCAGCACGTCGCCGGCGAGGGCGAACAGGAAGAGAATGGCGGTTCCGAGCAGCGTGCCCCTGAGCGCAGACTCGCGCTTCTGTTTCTCTGAGAAACCGCGCGTGAGCGCGGCGAAGATGGGGGCTAGACCCAGCGGGTCGACGACCACGAGCAGCGTCACGAACGCGTTGAATACGAACTCCATCGGGCGAGACTTTACCTCACAACGAAGAACCTTTGTCGGGGATAACGCGCCACTCAGCCCGCAAAGACCACGCCCGGTCCATGGTCGCCTTGGCTATCCGGCCTTCACCAGCCTCGTAGCGTTCGCGCACCTCTTCAGAGAGCGCCTGTATAACCTGCGGTATGTCCGCCGGCAGGTCCTCGATGCTCTCGGGCCGGAACGGCAGTTCAAGGAGGCCGTAGACGCGCTCCAGTACGGCCCTGATCTCATCCGTCTCCGAGACCAGCACGAGGGCTTCGAGGCGCGCTGACCGGCGCGTGACGCGCTGCGCCAGCCCGGCGTGCTTGACACCCCACGGTCCACCCGAGCGCACGGAGTAAGCCCCAGGACAGAACTCGCCTTCGACCTCGCCGCCCTCCGCTTCGACCCCGACACGGCGCAGCGCCAAGGCGATGAGATCCAGACCCTCCGAGTAGCGCTCGTAGAGGCCGTGGCGCAAATCCTCGACGGGGAAGGTCAGGGAGAACGACAGAGAGCCCCTGTTCGCCGCGACGGCCCCGCCGCCGGAGTTCCGCACCAGCACAGGGAAGCCGAGACCCGAGGCAGCCTCCGTCGCTGCCGCAAAGCCTGGTAGACGCGTCTCCTGCCGCGTCGCCCCGACGTAACGCGAGGAGGACCACATCAGGGCCGTGGGACCACGTTCTCGTGCCGCGACCTCCTCTAGCACGGCCTGTTGCAGCCCGAATCCGTCTTCGGGGTCATCGAAAGTCCCCGCGACCAGGATCTCCACACTCTCACTTGCGGGCAATGAACAGCCCAGTGTCTTTGGTCATGTGGATCTCCGAGTACGTCACGCTCTGCCTCCTGGTCGGGCATCTATCGGCCCATGGCTGGCCGCGACATCTATGGTGCTAAGATAGCAGCCCGGATACAGGGTCGGATAGTACGGAGGACGATGCTCCAACAGGAAGTCATGATCGAACGCACGCGCCGCGTTTGCAGGGAGGATGAACGGCTCGCTGCGGCGATGATGTACGGTTCCTTCGCCCAGGGCGAAGGGGACGGGTTCTCGGACATCGAGTTCATCCTCTTTTTCAGGGATGAGGAGTTGGAGAACCTCGACCAGGAGGAGTGGGTCTCCAGGATCTCACCCGTCGGGCTTTACTTCGTGAACGAGTACGGCAACGGGACGGCGATCTTCGAGAACCTCGTCAGGGGCGAGTTCCATTTCGACCGTGCCTCGGAGATCGAGAGTGTCGTCGGCGAGTCGATGAGGGACGCGGACTGGCTTCCCTCGCTCGAAGGCACCCTCGTCCTCGATCGCACAGGAGAGCTGGCCCCACGCCTGCGAGAGATCGTCGGTCCGCCGCCGGAGCGCGATACGCCCAGACAGATACGCTTCGTCTGCGACTGCTTCGTGAACTGGTTCGTCTTCGGCTCGAACCTTTTCGCCAGGGGCGAGTTGGCGCGTTCGCTGGACCTCCTCGGGATCGTGCGCGACCGCCTGTTACAGATGGTCAGGGTGCTCGAAGGGTCGACGTTGCACTGGTTCAACTCCTCGAAGCTTTTGGAGACGGAGATCTCCGAGACCTCCTACACCCGGTACGTGGCCTGCACCGCCGGCCTTGACAGGGATGAGCTGCGGCAGGCTTACCTCTCGGCCTGGGAGTGGGGGAGGGAGTTGATGTCGTCGCTCGGGGAGAGGCACGGCGTCACCCTACCAGCGACGCTCCTCAGGCGACTGGACCGGCGCTTCGCCGAGACCTTCAGCGCTCCTGGCCTGGAGGGACCTTGAGACAGGAAGAGACACGGAGCCCGTGGCGGACGCTGGGTTCGAGGAACGTCTACGAGAATCCCTGGATCTCGGTTCGCGAGGACAGGGTGATTAGGCCTGACGGCGAGCCTGGTATCTACGGCGTAGTCCACTACAAGAACACCGCCGTAGGCGTCCTGCCCGTGGAACAGGATCACGTCTACCTTGTAGGCCAGTACCGCTACCCACTCGAACGCTACTCGTGGGAGATACCCGAGGGCGGTTGCCCAAAGGACGAGGAACCCCTGCGTGCGGCCCAGCGCGAGCTAAGGGAGGAGACGGGCTTCGAAGCCAGAGACTGGCGGATGCTCGGTGAGGCTTACCTCTCCAACTCGGTCGCTGATGAATATGCTGTGTGGTACCTCGCCACGAACCTCATACCAGGGGAGCAGCAGCCAGAGGGGACTGAGGTTATCGGTTTGCGGCGCGTTCCGGTGGGCGAGGCAATCGCCATGGTCGTGGACGGCAGAATCACCGACGCCCTCAGCGCCCTCGCCCTAACGACCTACGCACTCGAGCGCTCCAATGGTCACGATGCCGCAGCCTGCTAGGGGGGCGCGATGAAGGTCTGTGCCCTCGCTGGCGGGGTAGGCGGCGCGAAACTTGCGAGTGGTCTGCAGGACGTGCTGCCACCGGGGGATCTCTCTGTGGTAGTCAACACCGCCGACGACTTCGACCTCTGGGGTCTGCACATCTGCCCCGACCTCGACACGGTCATGTACACGCTGGCCGGGATCTCCAATCCCGAGACCGGCTGGGGCATCGCAGACGAGTCCTTCGAGACCTTGAACATGCTCGAACGCTACGGTGAGAATATCTGGTTCAAGCTCGGCGACAGGGACATTGGCACCCATGTACTCAGAACGCACCGCATGATCTCAGGGGAGACGTTGACGGAGGTAACAGCGGGACTAGCTGGCGCTCTGGGCGTGGAGAGCGTTGTACTGCCGATGAGCGACGAGCCTGTCTCGACGGTACTCGAGACCCCAGAAGGCCGGCTCGAGTTCCAGGAATACTTCGTGCGCCGCCGGCAGAGGGACGAGGTGCTTGGGGTAGAACTGCGCGGTATCGAGGAAGCCAGGCCAGCGGAAGGCGTCCTTGCGGCGATCAGTGGCGCAGACACCATTGTCTTGTGTCCGTCGAACCCCATCGTTAGCATCGGCCCGATCCTGGCCCTGTCCGGGATGATGGAGGCCCTGACCTCATCCTCAGCCCCGAAGGTGGCTGTCAGCCCGATCGTCGGCGGACGGGCGCTCAAGGGTCCGGCGGACAGGATGCTCGCCTCACTCGGCCATGAGGTCTCATCTACGGGAGTAGCCAGGATATACACAGGCCTGGTGGATGGGATGGTCGTCGACCTGACCGACGAGAGGGAGCGGGTCGGCATCGAGGCCATCGGGATGCGCGTCCTCGCGACCGAGTCGGTGATGCGCGACGCCGAAGACCGTAGGCGCCTCGCGTCGGAAACACTGGAATTCGGTGCTGGGATGGTGGTGCATTGAGCGAGGCTACCGGCGTATACGCGGTAGTTCCAGTCAAAGACCTGCGAGACACCAAGAGTCGCCTGGCGCCTGTCCTCGATCCCGGTGCCAGAGCCGGGCTCACCCTGTACATGATGGGCCGGGTCGTGCGTGCGATCCTGGATGCCGGGGTCGTGGACGTCTGCGTGGTCAGCCCAGACCGAATGGTTCTGGAAGAGGCAAGCAGACGCGGCGCAACGCCGCTAGTCCAGGAGAGCCGCGGGCTCAATCCGGCCCTCGAAGAAGGACGCAGAAGGGCGCTGGAGCTCGGTGCCCAGGCGCTGCTCGTGCTCCCCGCTGACCTCCCGCTCCTCGACGCGGAGGACGTACTGGCGGTACTGAAGGAGGCGGGTGAGGGGCCTTCTGTAGCCATCTCTCCCGACGGGGCGCGTTCAGGTACGAACGCGCTCCTGATCCAACCCCCCGACGTCCTACACTTCGCCTTCGGGACCGATAGCTTCGAGGCACACCTCGCAACTGCCCGCAGGCGTGGCATAGGCGTCAGTGTCTGCAAGCGGCCCCACCTAGCTTTCGACCTGGACACGGCGGGGGACCTCGCCCACCTCAGGAAGACCGGGGTAGCACGCCAGTGAGGGGGATCGAGGTTCTTGGCGTCGAAGGCTTCCCCGAGGTGCGTACCGATGACGACATAAACCGTATGATCTCGGGCGCAGTAGCAACAGACCTGCGTCCCCGCGACGTGCTCGTCGTGACGCACAAGATCGTCAGCAAGGCCGAGGGCCGTCTTGTCGACCTTCGCACGGTCGAGCCCTCCACGCTCGCTAAAGGTTACGCGGCGCGCTACGGGAAAGACCCGCGCCAGATCGAGGTCGTGTTGAGAGAGAGTCGCCGCATCGTACGCATGGACCGCGGCATAGTCATCACGGAGACCCACCACGGTTTCGTCTGCGCCAACGCCGGCGTAGACGCCTCGAACGTTCCCGGCGACGACACCGTCTGCCTGCTTCCCGTGGACCCTGATGCCTCCGCGGCGAGACTCCGCGACGCGCTCGCCGAAGACCCCGGCGTCGAGGTGGCCGTGGTGATCTCGGACTCGTTCGGGCGGGCCTGGCGGCACGGCATAACAGACGTCGCCATCGGTGTCGCAGGCATGGACCCTGTCGCGGACTACAGAGGACAGCCAGACCCGCACGGCTACCCCATGGAGGCGAGCGTACTCGCCGTGGCCGACGAGCTCGCCGCCGCCGCCGAGCTGGTAATGGGCAAGACCGACGGAATCCCGCTGGCCATCGTGCGGGGGTATGCGTACTCGTCCGCTCCCGGCAGCGCCACAGAGCTCCTCATGCCACCCGATAGGGACATGTTTCGGTAGGCCGCCGGCGTTTCGTGAACAACTTTAGAGCCTATCCGATCTACCTGGGTATCAAGGGGTCGTTCGCGCTGTTCTTCACGCTGTGGGCAACCGTGGCGGCTGTCTACAGGATCGAGGTCGTGCACCTCGACCCACTGCGGCTGGTGTTGCTGGGGACGGCGCTGGAGGTCGCGGTCTTTCTCTTCGAGGTCCCGACGGGCGTGTTCGCCGATACCTACGGCCGGCGAAGGTCGGTCATTACGGGTTGCATGTTGATGGGGTGTGGTTTTGCCCTGGAGGGTGCGATCCCCGAGTTCGCAACCGTACTCGCCGCCCAGGCCGTGTGGGGTGTCGGGTACACGTTTATCAGCGGCGCGCTCGAGGCCTGGATCGCGGACGAAGATCCGGATCGAGACCTGGGAAGGGTGTACCTGCGTGGCGAGCAGGCCGACTATATCGGCTCCTTCCTCGGCATCCCGGCGGGAGTGCTTCTCGGTCTCGTCGCGTTGAACCTGCCGCTCATCGTCGGCGGCGTCCTGACCATCGCGCTCGGCCTCGCGCTCCTCCTAATAATGCCTGAGCGCAACTTCCGCCCCTCCCCGCGCGAGGGACGCTCCTCTCTGCAGCACGCTGCTACCACGGCGCGCGGCGGCGTGCGAATCGTCCGATCCAGGCCGGTCCTCCTGATGCTTCTCGCCGCCGCCCTGTTCTCAGGCATGTCCGAGGAAGGTTTCGACAGGCTTAACCCCAAGCAGTTCCTGGACGTGGTTGGATTACCTTCCATCGGCGGCCTCGACCCCGTGGTCTGGTTCGGTGTGATCGGGGCCGGAGGGCTCGTGCTTAGCTACGTGGCGGCAGGTATCGTGGCCCGCAACCTCGATGTGAGCAGCCCGGCCGTCGCCGCGCGGCTGCTTCTCGCACTCGACGCGCTCACCATGGCAGGGATGCTCGCTTTCGCGCTGGCCGGCAGCTTCGCGCTCGCGCTAGGGACGTTCTGGTTCGCCACCCTGGTCCGCAGGGTCGCAGAGCCTGTCTACCTTACCTGGATCAACGAAGGACTCGACCCCGGAGTGCGGGCCACCGTGATCTCGATGAGCAGCCAGTCAGGCGCCCTGGGCGAAGCCTCGGCCGGGCCCGTGATCGGGGCCATAGGCAACGTCTTCGGCGTCAGGCCGGCCCTGACCGCCGCCGCCCTCATCCTCTCACCGACCCTCTTGCTCTACGGACGTGCTATGAGGCGCGGAGGGGTCGATCCCGCAACGAACGATGCCAAGAGAGCAGATTAGCCGGCTCTGGAGGACTCCTTTTAGCCGGAAGAGAAGCAAATTCGTTTAATCCCGACGAGATTTATCGGATTTTTGTTGACGTATTGCTGTTCGGCGCTTAGTATCCGGCGCATGGTGTTACACAGTACGCAGGGTGATGCGACGGGGCGAATGTCTTTTACCCCTCGTGCGGGCGCGCGATGTAGCGTGAGCGTCTGATCTCAACCCTTGACTTTCGATTACACGATTTACATTGGAGGATCGCGCGATGCACGAATCCCTGCGTTCGAAGCATAACGACAGAATATTACCCGGGCTGGTGGCGCTCGAGCGGGAGTCCGAGCTACTCGAGGGTGCTGAACCGTGGGAGATAATAGAGTGGGCTGTCGAGACTTACGGTGAGGGTCTTGCTCTCTCTGCTTCGTTCGGCGGGGGAGAGGGGATGGCGCTTCTCGACATGATCTCCAAGGTCACAGACAAGGTCACCGTCCTGACCATCGACACGGGTTTTATCTTCAAAGAGACTGCCGACTTCCGCGAGGAAGTCATGCGACGCTACAAGCTGCCGGTCGAGGTCTTGAAACCCGAGCTTACGATCGAGGAGCAGGTAGAGATCTACGGCGAGCAGATGCGAACCTGTACCCCGCACCTGTGCTGCCAGATACGCAAGATCGAACCCCTGCAAAAAGCCCTGAACCGCTACGACGCCTGGATGACAGGCATCCGCAGGGAGCAGACTCCTCAGAGGGCTGGCACGAAGGTCATTGCCTGGGAGGAGCGCTACGAGGCCGCCAAGATAGCGCCCATGCCTGACTGGACGGAAGCGCAGGTGTGGGACTACGTGAGGGCACACGACGTGCCCGTCAACCCGCTCCTGCATCAGGGCTACAAGAGCATCGGCTGCGAGCCGCAGACGAGGCCCGTGCACCACGACGAGGATCCCAGGGCCGGCCGGTGGGCTGGAATCGACAAGACAGAGTGTGGCATCCACTTCGACGACGGCCAGATCCGCCGCGCCGGCGCCTGAACTTCAGAGATTCTCTCGTAAAAAGAGCAGGTTTCACAATATGAGATTCCTCAAGAACGACCAGACCTTGAACAAGGTCGAGAAGATAAAGCAGGAGCGCCATCCCCTCGAGGTGTATGGGGCAATTCTAGACACCTACTCGAAGGACCTCTCGGCCATGGACGATGTCCCCGGCGAGGTCGAGCGGCTGAAGTGGGTCGGCATCTATCCGCAGAAGCAGGGTGGCGACGCCTTCATGATGCGGATCAAAGTCCCCGGCGGCGTCCTTACACCCGAGCAGACGAGGGTAGTCGGGAAGATAGCTGCTGACTTCGCGCGCGGCCCTATTCCGAACCCTCACTTCGGGAACAATTTCCTCGATCTGACCACGCGCCAGGACGTGCAGATGCATTGGATCAAGATGGAGAACGTGCCCGAGATCTGGCGCCGCCTGGAGGAGGTCGGCATCACGACCGTGCAGGCTTGCGGCGACTCGGCCCGCAACGTCCTGTGTTGCCCCGTCTCGGGCCTCGGCCACGACGAGGCCATAGACGCTCTCCCGGTGGCGCAGGCTATCTCAGCCTACTTTACCGGCAACCGCGAGTACGCGAACCTGCCGAGGAAGTTCAAGATGAGCGTTACGGGATGCCTTGAGGACTGCGCGCAGGCCGAGATCAACGACGTCGGCATGCTCCCCGCCCGCCTGGAAGAGGGCACGCTAGGCTTCAATCTACGTGTGGGTGGCGGCCTCTCCGACGGCCCGAGGATGGCCTCGGATATCGACGTTTTCGTCAGGCCCGAAGATGCGGTCGAGATCACCCGCGGCATAGCCCAGGTCTTCGGCGAGCTCGGGAACAGGGAGAACCGCTGGACGGCGAGGATGCGCTACCTGGTCCAGGAACTCGGTCCCGAGGGCTTCCGCGAAGAACTTGCGAAGCGCGTCTCTGTCGGGCTCACGCCCGCCGGAGAGGACCTGACGAAGAGGTACCGTGGGGATCACATCGGGGTCCACGCCCAGCGTAGGGGCGGTTCGCGAACCGCCCCTACACGAACTGCCCTCTACTACGTTGGTCTCAACGTACCTGTGGGGAGGATGAGCGGTGAGCACTTCGAGGAGGCAGGTAGGCTCGCAGGGGAGTATGGGGACGGAGTCCGTCTCGCCACGGACCAGAACCTGATCGTTACTGGCGTCTCTGAGGACCGCCTCGACGAACTTCTGGCCGAGTCTCTACTGGCACGGTTCTCCCCAAACCCTGGGGCGTTCGAGCGCGGTGTCGTGGCTTGTACGGGGAGCGAATTCTGCCGCTTTGGCATCGTCGAGACCAAGATCAGGGCCTTGGAGTGGGCCCGCGAGATGGACGAGAGGGTTGGGGATCTCGGCCAGGAGGCCGTGAGGATGCACTTCTCGGGCTGCTCGGCCTCGTGCGCGCAGCCCCAGATCGGGGACATAGGCCTCCGCGGGGAGATCGCGAAGACGCGTGACGCGATCGTAGAGGGCGTTGACATAGGGCTCGGCGGTTCTCTCGGCAAGGATGCTGCGTTTATCGACTGGGTCGAGGGCGCGAAGCCGGCCGGGGAGGTCCCCGCTGCCCTCGCTGCCGTCTTCGAGCGGTTCGAGGAAGAGCGGCGAGAGGGCGAGCGCTTCCACGAGTGGGCCAGACGCAAGAAGAACGCCGATCTGCGCAAGGCGCTGCGCAAGCCGGTCGAGAGCGGGGTGAGCCCATAGTGGCCGGCTTCGACATCAGGGAGATGATGAACGACATCGACGAGGCTCCAGGCAAGGTCTGGTTCTGGGATCTGGAGAAGGCGGTGATCGACGCCGACCGTTGCGTGCAGTGCGGCGTGTGCGTCGCGGCCTGCCCCACCGATTCCATCGGCATAGGCGGGGACGACCTTCCCGAGCTCGTCAAGATGTGCACCGGCTGCTCGCTGTGCTGGGATTTCTGCCCCCGCGGCGGCCTGCAGTACGAGTCGACCTGGAAGATTACGGGAGGCCCAGAGGGCGAGAGCATCGAAGGAGTGGGGCGTGTCGAGGAGAGCTACACGGCCCGCGTCAGGCAGAGGATAGACGGCGTGCAGGACGGTGGCTTCGTCAGCGCGCTCCTGGTCTCGCTGCTGGAGGCCGGTGAGATCGACGGCGCCCTACTGGCGCGCGAGAGTGCGTCCGAACGTTGGAAGGGTGAGGCTTTCCTGGCGACGACGCCCGAGGAGGTGCGCGGTTGCGCGGGGAGCTTCTACAACCAGACGCTTGCGCTAGGGCACGTCGACTTCGGAGGATACGACCTGCCGCCGAACCCAAGGATTGCGGTCGTCGGGACGCCGTGTGAGATCGAGGGCATAAAGGCGATGCAGGCGAGGCCATGGACCTGGGGCAGCTCACAGGTCGGGGCCATAACGCTCACGATAGCCCTGCTGTGTACCAAGAGCTTCAACTACGAGAAGTTGATGCTCCAGGAGATCAGGGACAAGAGGAACGTCGACCTCGACCAAGTAGGGCGGGTCGACATCATACGCGGGAAGATGATCGTCCAGGACCTCGAAGGCGCGACGATCTTCGAGGAGCCGATAAGGGACTTCCACGGGGCTGCCTTGAAGGGTTGCGACGAGTGCGCGGACTTCATGGGGCACGCGGCCGATATCTCCGTGGGCAGCGTCGGGAGCGCGGACGGTTACTCAAGCGTACTCCTCAGGAGCGAAGAAGGCCTGGCCGCGTTCGACAGCGTCAGGGATAGATTGGAACTGCGTCCCCTTGACAAGCCGCAGGCTTTGGATAAGCTAAACGGTTTGGACAAGCGGGTGGCCTTCAATAGTCTCAAGCGGGCCTTCGACCCCGACGCCCCGCTATTCATAGACTACGAGGAGCACCTGAACGACTACGCCGGGACGGACCGCGCCCCGGTCGAGCACGAAGCGGTGAGGTACTAGTTGGAAGGCGCCATAAAGAGGTTCCCTGTGCCAGATGAGCCTACAGAGGTAAAGGCCGAGACCCGTGCCCTACTCGAGGACGCGCCCGAGGAGGGGAGCGGCGTCATCGCCGACGCCGCTTTTGTCTCGGATCTCCTCTGGGAACATTGGGGGACCGACCTCGAAGTAGCCGGCATAGGCTACGGGCGTTTCCTGGAGATCTCGCGCTCTTACGCGGGTGAATTCAGGCTCTGGGTCGTCGGCGAACGTCCCTGGAACCACTGCGCGACCGGCCTCGCCGGCCGCTTGTTGCGTAGGCTCCCGGCCAGGCAGGACACTATTCTCGCGGAGGTAAACCGATGAACGTCAGCACCGAATACACTACTATCGCCCCCCACGGCGGCGAGCTCGTCGACCGCAGGGCGCCCGAAGAGCAGCGCGATGAGCTACTCAGTAGGGCCGAGGGCTTCGTCAGGGTAACCCTTGGACCGAGGGCTCTCTCTGATCTGGAGATGATCTCGACCGGCGTCTTCTCTCCCCTGACTGGCTTTATGGTCAGTGAGGACTACGAGAGCGTCGTCGAGACTATGCACCTGAAGAACGGTCTGGTCTGGAGCCTGCCGATCACACTCCCCGTGAGCGAGGAAGAGGCGAACGGGATAAGGGTGGGCGAGGAGATCTCCCTCGCAGACGAGGCCGGACGCGTGCTTGCGACCATGATCGTCGAGGACCGCTACTCATACGACAAGGAGCACGAGGCCGGCGAGGTCTTCGGCACTACCAGCCCTGAGCACCCCGGCGTCGCCGCCGTCTACCGCCAGAAGGATGTACTCCTCGGCGGTGAGGTAACGTTGCTCGTAGACGACCCTAACCCGAAGCCTTTCCCGACCTACCACTACGAGCCCCGCCGACTGCGCGAAGTCTTCGCGGAGAAAGGCTGGAAGCGCGTCGTCGGTTTTCAGACCCGTAACCCCGTGCACCGCTCGCACGAGTACATCCAGAAGAGCGCCCTCGAGATAGTCGACGGGCTACTGTTGAACCCACTCGTCGGCGAGACCCGCTCCGCGGACATCCCCGCCGACGTCAGGATGCGCTCCTACGAGACGATCCTCGAGCGCTACTACCCGAAGGATCGGACCATGCTTGCCGTCTTCCCCGCGGCGATGCGCTACGGGGGACCCCGCGAGGCGATCTTCCACGCGATCTGCCGCAAGAACTACGGCTGCACACACTTTATCGTGGGCCGCGACCACGCCGGACCAGGCAAGGACTCGAGCGGCAAGCCGTTCTACGGCGACTACGACGCCCAACACATCTTCGATGAGTTCGAGGAAGGGAAGATCGGCCTGACCCCACTCTTCTTCGAACACGCTTTCTTCTGCCTGCAATGCCAGGGGATGGGGACTACGAAGACCTGCCCCCACGATAAAGTCAATCACGTGTTTATTAGCGGCACGAAGGTGCGCGAGATGCTCTCCAAGGGCGAGTACCCGCCCCCCGAGTTCTCCCGCCCCGAAGTCATCGAAGTACTCATGCAGGGACAGCGAACGCAGAACAGGTAGCGTGTCAGCACGCTCCGGCTTCGCCTCCGCTTGTCAGCACTGCGCTTCGCGCCTTGTCAGCACGCTCGGGCCTTTGGCCCTCGCTTGTCGGCAACGCTTCGGCCTTCGGCCTCGCTTTCAGCTTTTTTGTTCCGGCCTCGCTCTGGGGCGCGAGGGTAACTGTTGCCCACGGCGGTAGGGTTCGACGCTCATGGCGACCGCGATGGTCGAGAAGTAAACCGCCTCGGCTCCCACCATCGCCGAAGCCGTCTCGCAGAGGAGCAGTAGAGCGAGTACGGCCGAACCGAGCGTGGGCCCGAGCCATCCGCAGGCAGAACTCCCCTATCGTCCCTCCCGCTTTGCACCAGAGACCGGTCAGGTCCCCTCTAGAGGCTCGTCTTCGATCTTATCCAGCGCGGTGGCGTCAGGGCCGCTTCCGGTTCCTTCGCGCGCCTCGCCCCGCAGGTCGTACCAGTTGTCCAATCCCTGGCTACCAGCCCTATCCCAAAGCTCGTACCAGAGATCCAGGTCCCACTTCATCACCCCTACCTCAAGCCTGTTCTTGTTTGTTCATTTTATAAGTATACAAAATGGTATATGACCGTCTGTATGGCGTCAAGAGCCGTGGCCTCTCTCGGACGCTCGCGCTGCCGGGGGTACCGTGGTGTCCGGCATCCAGGCTAGCTGATCCGCAGAAGGTTTCGTGTATTCTTTACCATCGCAATAGACAAAGTTACTTTAGTAGAGATTGGCCCTATATTGGGGAGGTTTTATGGGTGCTAGATCCGGGCTCGGGGGGCCTGAGCTGTCGTATTTGATCTGTGCGACGCCGCGAAGTGGGAGCACGCTTCTTTGTGCGGCGCTCGACGGCACGGGGATAGCGGGTCATCCTGAGGAGCATTTCGAGGTCTTGCTCGAGACGGGGCAGCGCAGGCAGCCGCGAGACTACTTCCAGCGCTCCAACGACCCCGAGGTATGGGCGCTTCTCGACGACCCCGAGTTCAGGGAGGTACTGGGCGAGTACGGCGGCAGGTACTCCGAGCACCCCGCGCAAAGGGACCCATCCTGGAGCCCGCCGGACTTCGAGAGGCTGGTCGAGGGGGCGCTGAGCAAGGGCATGACCGGGAACGGCGTGGTGGGGACCAAGATCATGTGGGCTTACTTCAGGGACTTCGTCCGCCTGGCGCGCAGGCGGGGACTGCAGGACGTGCGTCTTTGCGAGGTGCCAGCCGCCGTGTTGCCCAACCTGGGGCGTTTCCTCTGGATACATCGCAGGGACACCACCCGTCAGGCGGTCTCGTTGTGGAAGGCGCTCCAGACCCAGCAGTGGCGCAGGGACTCCGACGAGGACATCGGGGGGCGGGGTTTGCGGTTCAGCTTCGCGGCGGTCGACCACCTCAAGCTGCGCATAGACGAGCACAACGCCGCCTGGCAGGACTTCTTCGATGGGTGTAGCGTGGAGCCCATGGAGGTCGTGTACGAGGATCTCGTCGAGGATTATGAGGGTACCGTGCTGTGGCTCCTCGATGGCATCGGGGTCTCTATTCCTGGGGACTTTGCCGTCGTCGAGCCCAGGATGCGGCGGCAGGCCGACGAGCTCTCGGAGGAGTGGGTGCGTCTGTACAATGAAGCAGCATCCGTAAGAACCGTCCAGAAAGGATAAAGTTGCCGGATCTTCCGAACATCCTCTACATCCACAGCCACGACACGGGAAGGTGGGTCAGGCCGTACGGTTACTCCGTAAGGACGCCCAACATCCAGCGTCTCGCGGAGGAGGGCGTGCTGTTTCGCAAGGCGTTCTGCGCGGCCCCGACGTGTTCGGGGAGCCGGGCCTGTCTGCTCACGGGCCAGTACGCCCACTCAAACGGGATGGTCGGCCTCGCCCACCGCGGTTTCTCGCTCAAGGATTACAGGCACCACATCGTCCACACCCTGCGCGAGCTCGGGTACTGGTCTGCCCTCATCGGGGAGCAGCACATCTCCAAAGAGCCTGACATAATCGGGTACGACGAGGTCGTCAAGATCAGCACCAGCCACACCGACGACGTGGTGCCCGTCACCCTCGACCTTCTGGAACGTGCCAGTGACAGGCCCTTCTTCCTCTCCGTCGGGTTCTTCGAGACCCACCGCGAGTGGTTCCGGCCAAGCTCTCCGAGGAAGGCCAACTACGTCATGCCCCCGCCCAATCTGCCTGACGCGCCCGAGACGCGCCTGGACATGGCCGCCTTCCAGGAGAGCGCCCGCTCGCTGGACCGGGGCATAGGGGCCGTTCTGGATGCCCTCGACGCCGAGGGGCTGGCCGAGGACACGCTCGTGATCTGCACGACCGACCACGGTCTCGCCTTCCCTGGCGCCAAGGCCACCCTCTACGACAGGGGCCTCGGCGTCATGCTCATCCTGCGCGGGCCCGGCGGTTTCACCGGCGGCAAGGCCAGCGACGCCATCGTCTCCCACATAGACTTGTTTCCAACGGTCTGCGAACTGGCCGGGGTAGACCCGCCGGAGTGGTTGCAGGGCGAGTCGCTGCTACCGCTCGCGAGCGGGGAGGCCGATGAGGTCAGGGACGCCATCTTCGCCGAGAAGACCTACCACGTCGCCTACGAGCCGGAGCGGTGCCTGCGCACGCACCGCTGGAAGTACATCCGGCGCTTTGGGGACAGGGTCAGACCGGTCCTGCCGAACACCGACGACGGCCCGAGCAAGGACCTGCTCCTCGCCCACGGGTGGGGCGAGCGTGAGATCCCCAAGGAGCAGCTCTACGATATCGTGCTCGATCCCAACGAGGCGCACAACCTAGCCTACGACCCCGCCCACGCTGATACGCTGGAGAACCTGCGCGGGAGGCTGGAGGCGTGGATGGTCCAGACCAAAGACCCGCTACTCGAAGGGGACGTCCCCGCGCCTGAGGGCGCCGAGCTAAACGACCCCGACGGGCTCTCCCCCAACGATCCCACGGTAGTGGTGTAAGCAAGGCCCGGAGAGGAATGTAAACTACGGCCGAAGAGAAGTTCGGAGAGTCGAAAGGAACGTGTATGAACGAAGAACGCGGATTCACCCTGTGGTTCACCGGCCTCTCGGGGTCAGGCAAGACGACCATATCCGAGATCGTCGAGCGCGAGCTGCGCGAGAGGGAGCGGCCCGTTGAGGTCCTCGACGGGGACATCGTGAGGACCAACCTCTCCAAGGGCCTCAGCTTCTCAAGGGACGACCGTAACATAAACGTCTTGAGGATAGGCTTCGTGGCGAACCTGCTCACGCGCAACGGGGTTGGTGTGATCGTCTCGGCCATCTCGCCTTACAAGGAGGCGCGCGACCAGGTCAGGCGCAGGATCGTGGACTTTGTCGAGGTCTTCGTCGACGCTCCCCTCGAGGTCTGCGCCGAGAGGGACGTGAAGGGCCTCTACAAGAAGGCTTTCTCCGGGGAGATAGAGCAGTTCACGGGCGTCTCGGACCCTTACGAGCCGCCGAACGCCCCCGACCTCGTCCTCAAGACCGACGAGGAATCGCCGGAGGAGAGCGCCAGCAGGGTGATAGAGAAGCTCGAGTTTTTCGGGTACCTGTGGCCCAGGGAGGCCCGGGAGACGGAGTACAACTGGAGCTCCACCTGAGGGTTAGTCACCACCGGGTCTCTATCCCTTGAACACCGACCGGCTCAGGGGCAACGTCGCCGTGGTAACAGGGGCCTCGAGTGGCATCGGCGCCGCCGTAGCCCTGGCGCTGAACGCCTGGGGGGCGCATGTCGCGCTCGCGGCCCGCCGTGAGGAGGCGCTGCTGGAAGTCCAGTCCGGTCTCGAGAGCCGCGACGGCCAGAAGAGCATCGTCGTGCCCACCGACGTAACGGACGTCGAGCAGGTCCGTACTCTGGTGAAGCGCGCCGGGGAGCTTGGACCCGTAAGGATGCTCGTCAACTGCGCCGGCGTAATGTACTACACCATGATGAAGAACCTCCGCGAGGAGGAGTGGGAGCGGACCGTCGAGGTCAACTGCAAGGGCTCCATCAACTGCGTGGGCGCCGTGCTACCGGGGATGCTGGAGAGAGGAAGCGGGCACATCGTCACCATCTCCTCAGACGCCGGACGCAAAGTCTTCCCCGGTCTCGCGGTGTATTCGGCGAGCAAGTTCTTCGTCGAGGCGCTCTCCCAAGGGCTGCGGCTCGAGACAGCGGGCACTGGGGTGAAGGTGACCACGGTCCAGCCAGGCAACGTGGCCACGAACCTCCACTCCATGAGCACGGACGAAGAGGCGCTGGAGGCGTACGGAGGATCGGGTGAGGCGCGGGTACTAGATCCCGAGGACGTCGCGGCTTCGGTGGTGCACGCTCTCATGCAGCCCGAGCACGTCGCCGTAAACGAGATCCTGGTCGAGCCCAGCGACGAGCCGGTCTGAAAACGGTTTGCGAAGCAAACCGCGGCTTCAGGCTTCAGGATCTGCCGGCAAACGGGCTGTGTATACCGCGACTAGAATGGTTCGAGATCTCTCACACGCGGTGGAGCAGCGGTTTTAGAGGTCTGCACTACGACGAAAGGAAGGCAATATGAGTATCTTTCCCGCGCACATTTTGCTGGCTACCGACGGCTCCCCGCACGCGGATCTGGCAGCCAGGACGGCTATAGACCTTGCCGGGGCCACCGACTCGCGGCTCCACGTCGTCGCGGTCGGACGCACCTTTCCCGCAGCCGTCTACGAGGAGTACGCCGAAACGCGCCGCGAGGATCTCAGGCGCGAGGCCCAGGAGATACTCGACGAGCAGGTCAGAAGGATAGAAGAGTCTGGAGGCACCGTCGCGGTCGCCCACCTGAAACTGGACGAGGAAAGGGATGAGGCGATCGTCCACCTTGCCGAGGACATCGACGCCGGCCTTATAGTAATCGGCAGCCGCGGGTTCGGCGGGATGAAGCGCGCCCTCATGGGCAACGTCGCCGACTCCGTGGTCCGTCACGCCCACTGTCCGGTCCTCGTCGTGCGCCCGACCGGGGGCACGAGCCGGCCGTTTTAGCACGCTACGCCCTTCGGGCTTCGCTTGTCGGCACGCTGCAGCCTTCGGCTTCCGCTTGTCAGCACGCTCAGGCTTCGCCTTCGCTTGTCGGCACGCTTCGGCCTCCGGCCTCGCTTTCAGGTTTTGTTTTGGGTTGTTCTTAGTTGGTGATGTGGGGTGAAGAAGGAGCGGTAGGAGAGAGTTCCTACCAGGATTGCGGCTATGGAGACGCTTCCTAGTAGCATGTAGAGGACGACTATCTGGAGGCGCACGGCTTCTAGCGGGTCGGCGCCGGCGATGATCATGCCTACCATCGCGCCTGGCAGGAAGATTATGCCCGTCGTCTTCGTGGCGTCGATCAGGGGGATGAGGGCGCGTTGGAGCGCGGTCTTGAGGATGGGTGAGACGGCCTGGCGGCTCGTCGCGCCAAGGGCCAGGGCGGCCTCGACCTTGAGCTCTTGTTCCGCCACGTCGTCGCGGATGCGGGTCATCGTAAGGCTGGCGGCGTTCATGGAGTTCCCTATCACCATGCCGCCGAGCGGGATCAGGTACCGCGCCGTGGCTGGCACTATCCGGAGCGCGAGCAATAGTCCCAACGTCGCCACGGCGGCCACCCCCACGGCGAAGGCCGCGATGAGAAAGGCATTCCGAACGTCCCCGGCCCTGCGCGCCGAGGTCCAGGCGGCGAAGAGGACCATACCTGCGAGGAGCAAAGCGACCACCCCGAGGGTGTCGAGCCCGAAGATGTAGTCTATGACGTACCCTACCGCGGCGAGCTGCACGAAGGAGCGGATTAGGGCGACGCCGATATCCTTCTCGAGGTCAAGCCTCTCGTAGAGGCTGAGGAGGACCGCGACGGCCACGAGACCGAGGGTGGGAAGCGCCGAGCCAACCGTCTGCAATCCCGCCATGCTAGAGCCTCCCCGCGATGTAGCGCCGTGCCCGCTCACCCGCCGCGGAGAAGAAATCCTCCCCGCTCCACTCCCCCTCGCAGCTTCCTTCGGCTATCAACACCACCTTGTCGGCGACCCGCCTGACCTGGGAGAGGTCGTGGCTGACGAAGACCATCGTGAGTCCCAGCCTGGCGTTCAGGTCCGTGACGAGCTCTTCGATCCTGCGCCGCGCGGCCTCGTCCAACGCGCTCGTCGGCTCGTCGAGCAGGAGCGCCTCCGGCCCCAGGGCGAGGGCTCGGGCGATAGAGACGCGCTGCTGCTGGCCTACGGAGAGCGCCCGCGGGTCGCGTTCCGCCAGCGAGGCACTCAGCCCCACCATCTCCAGCAGCCGCCGCGGGTCTGCGTCCTTACCGGCCAGGCGCGCCCCGTAGAGAATCGCCTCCTCGACCGATCCACCGAAGAGAGCGGGGACCTGGAAGACCATCCCAACCCGCCGCCGCAGCTCCAGCGGGTCCAGCCCAACCGTCGGCTCCCCGTCCAGATAGACCTCCCCCGACGTCGGCTCTACGAGACGGTTGATGGCGCGGAGCAGGGTGCTCTTCCCAGCCCCCGAAGGCCCGACGACGGCGGTGATCCCACCGTCAGGTATCCCGGCATCGACGCTTTTCAGGATCTCCGTGCCGCCGACCGCGTAGCCGAGCCCTGAGATCTCTATCTTCAGCGGGGCCACGCTAAAGCGTCTCCCGCTGCAGGTACGCGTACAGGCCGTCGAAGATGGCGTCCGTGTGTAGGATGAGAGCATCGTCGTCGGGGAGGGCGAGCTGCATGCCCCTGATCACCGCGTCCAGCCCGTCGGACTCGGGCCGGCCGTACCTGTCGTCCATGAGATCGGCGTCGTGGACGATCTCGGCGATCTCGTCCAGCACGGGGTCCCCCAACCCGTATTCTTTGAGGAAGGTCTCGAAGGAGCAGTCCTCCCCTCGGTGGGAGAGCCTGGCCCCGACCACGTCGAAGAGCTCCGCTCCCTCCGGGGCCTCCGCCGGATCGCCGAAGAAGGAGAAGGTGGCCTCCGGGTCCAGGAAGCGCTTTATCAGCCAAATGCAGGCGGTGCGGTCCACGTGGCAGCTCCGGCGAGTGGCCCACAGCATCAGGGCCCGCCCCCGTTGTCTAGAGCCCCGGCCGACCCTCCGCCGGCCCTCGCGGCCTCGCGGGCGGCCTTTAGCGCCTCCGACGCCTCGCCCCTAAGCGGGGAACGGAAGTAGTCGCGACGCCTCTCCACCCTGAACCCGCGCTCCAGCTTGCCCAGCTCCTCCAGCACATTTCCTCCGCCCATCTGGGCCTTGCGCCGCAGGCGCTCCGCCCCGGTGATGATGGACCGGTAGGCCTCCTCCCGCGAGGAGCGGAAGGCCCCCACCAGCTCGTCCTCCTCGGCCACCGTGCCCGGCCGGCCTTCCCACAGGGTCGCCTCGCCCCCGGCCTCCCTCACCCTGAGCTGCAGCCACTCCAGCTGCTCGCGGGTTACGGCGTCCTCCGGGAGCGCCGCAACCCCGTCCTGGAGGTAGAGAGCGCCGAGGTCTCTGAGCTTGCGCCACACGGCCACGCGGTGGCGCGAGGGCTCCCTCGGGATCCGGTAGACGAGCAGCACCCAGCGCGGTCTCTCCACGGCCTCAGGATAACGCGTCGGCCGATACGGACCACCGCGGGCTACGCACGGGCACGGCTCAGAGCCCCTTCCAGGCTTCCAACCCGCCCTCCAAGGAGTACGCCTCGTAACCTTGCTGTCGCAGCTGCTCCGCGGCGACCGCGCCGGAGTGCCCGCGGTTGCAGAAGGTGACAACCGGCGCGCCCTCGGGGAGCTCGAGCCCCTCCATGGCCCGCTCCTCGCCGGCCTTCAAGGCGTCGTAGGCGTCGAAGTTCACGCTGCCGGGTATCGTTCCAGCCTCGTGTTGCTCCCACTTGCGGACGTCCACGAGCGTGACCCGCTCGCCGCGCTCCAGCATGTCCCTCAAGGTCCTCGCGTCTATGTCGTTTCGTTGCATGACCATCCAGCTCCTCGTTCTAGTCCTCCACGACCGTTCTGGCGCCGGCCGGCCCGCGCAGCCCTTGCCGCATACCGCCGCTCCCCTCACGCCCCCAGGCTACCGCTACAGCAGGGTCCACGCCATCCCCGCCAGCGCGCCAGCCGGCACCATCAGGTATATGGGCACCTTGTAGCGCTGCAACACCACGAAGGAGACGACCGCGACCACCAGCGCGAAGACGTCGAGCCCACCCAGCGAGACGCTATCTGGGAACAGGACCTGCGTGGCGAAGTAGACCGCCAGGTTGGCGATCACGCCGACGACAGCCGCCGTGACCCCTATGAGGATGGCCTTGAGCCTACGGTCGTTGGCCAGGAGCTCTATGTAAGGGGCCAGCAGGAAGATGAACAAGAAGCACGGCAGGAAGGTGGCGTAGGTCGTGATCAGGGCCCCGAGCGTCCCGTATAGCAAAGGCGCGAACGGCCCCGGATCGTTCCAGGCACCGATAAATCCTACGTACTGGGTGACCATGATCAAGGGTCCCGGTGTGGACTCGGCCAGTCCCAGGCCCTGCACCATCTGGTCTGCGGTGAGCCACCCGAACTGGTTGACCGCAACGTCCGCGACGTAGCTCAAAACCGAGTAGGCCCCGCCGAAGGTCAGGAAGGCCGCCCCAGTGAAGAACAGGGCCTCCTGAACCAGCACGTCCTCCCCACCGCGCCACAGGTAGAGCGCCCCGATCGGCAGAGCCCACAGCAGGACGAAGATCCCCAACAGCCTCAGGTTGCGCAGCATCGAGCGCGTCCCGTTCGAGGCCGTCCGGCCGACGGCAGACTCCTCCTCCTCATCCTCCGAAGGGTCGTGCCCCCCTCCCCCGAAGGCATCCCCGGCGAAGCTGGTGCGGCTGAGGACGAGCCCTGCGACGGCGGCGGCCAGGACGACCAGCGGGAAGGGGACCGAGAGGAAGTAGAGGGCGACGAAGGCCAGAACGGCGAAGCCAACGAGAACGCGGTGGTTGATGGTGCGCTTGCCTATCCTCAAGACCGCCTCTACCACTATGGCTATCACCACCGGCTGGATGCCGTAGAGGAGGCCAGTGATCGCGGACACGTCGGAGTGGGCCACGGCCAGGTACGAGAGCAGCCACAGAACGAAGATGGAGGGTACGACGAAGAAGGAGCCGGCCACGATCCCACCGAGCGTCCCGTGCAGCCTCCACCCGATGTAGGTCGCGACCTGCTGCGCCTCGGGTCCGGGCAAGAG
>CADCVF010000052.1 GCA_902806095.1 uncultured Rubrobacteraceae bacterium | reverse complement strand
GAGGCTTCTACGCCGACCCGAGCCTGTGCGACCCACCGGAGAACATCGGACGCCCTCGTCGGCACGGACCGAAGATGAAGTGCTCAGACCCCTCGAGCTGGCCCGAACCTTCCGCCGAGCATCACTGCGAGGACGCCGGCTACGGATCCGTGCGCGTACGGGCGTGGGCCGAGCTGCACCCGAAAGTCCACAACCACGCAGGAAAGGGCACTCGAGGACCCCTGCCCATCGTGGTAGGCACGCTCATCCTGGTGGAGGTCGAGCGTCTGCCCCGGGGCGAAAGGCGGCGCGAGCCGAGGGTTTTGTGGCTGTGGTGGCACGGGCCGGAGGGGACGGCGCCGGATCTGGGTTTGCTCTGGCGCGCTTACGTACGGCGCTTCGACCTGGAGCACACCTTCCGCTTCCTAAAGCAGAGCATGGGATGGACCACGCCTAGGGTTCGCCACCCCGAGCAGGCCGACCTTTGGAGTTGGCTGGTCGTGGCAGCCTACACCCAGCTAAGGTTGGCGCGCGAGCGTGTTGCGGATCTCAGGCTGCCGTGGGAACGCCCCTACGATAGGGGCAGGCTGACGCCCGTACGGGTGCAACGGGTAGTTTCGGCGCTTTTGATGGAACTAGGGACGCCGGCGAGCGCGCCGAAACCCTGCGGGAGGTCGCCTGGAAGGCCCAAAGGGCGCCTCTCGGGCCGAGCGAAACGCTACACGGCCATCAAAACGGCTGCCTGAGCGTAGGAGAAGAGGGCGAACGCGGGGGTTTTGCGATGGACATAAGATTCATCGCAAAACCCTTCATGGTTAAAACGCAAGCTCACACCAAGCGTTTAAACGTTTGGTGTGAGTTTTTGGATCACCATCCCAACAAGTCAACGAAGGATAGCAGGGGGCGACCGAGTTGCTTGTTGAGCCACATGCAGAAATTGTGAAGAGCGACCCTCGCCGCCAGACGTGCTCGCAATCCCTGAAGCTCATGGGGCCGCTCCCGCCACAGACCGAAGGCGTTGAAGAGCTTGTCGTAGACGCTCTCGATGATCTGGCGGATGGAGGCTACCCACCGCCTCAAGCGCTTTGGCCAGCTTCGCTTGCGGGCGTTGCGTTTGGGTGGACAGATAAGCCGCGCCCCGTAGCACTCAAGCCACCTGAGGTGGATTTCGGCCTCCTCGAAGCTCTTGTCGGTTATATAGGGTCCCGAAGAAACTGGACCCACGCTCGAGAGCCTGGGGTTCGGAGAGGCTCAGGCGGACTCCTGGGCGGCTTCGCGGCCGGACCCCTGTCCTCCAGGGTCAGGCTCGCCCCCGCCTTCCTCTGGAGCGCCACCGCGAGCTCGCTGCTCTTCCTCTTTTTGGGCCTGAGCCCCGCCGGCCTCTTGCCGTTCGCCATCCTGGTGATCGTCGGCGCGATCGACATAGTCGCGGACGTGAACGGGACCACGATCCTGCAGACCGCCACCCTCGACGACCTCTTAGGGCGCGTCTTCGGCGCCTTCGATGCCACGCTAATCTCCTCGATGCTTGTGGGCGCTCTTGTCGTTGGGCCCCTGATCGCCGCCCTCGGCGTACGCGCCGCCACGGTCGTCTTCGCCGTAGCCGGCCTCGCGCTGCTCCTGGTCTGCTTGCCGCGCCTGAGGAGGTTCGAGGACGCGGTGGGGGTGTTCGTGCGGCGCGTGCCGGTGCTCTCCAACCTGCCGCACCGCGCCCTGGACGACCTCGCCTCGCGCATGGAGCTACAGAAGATCCCGGAGGGCACGGACATCGTGCGCGAAGGGGATGTCGGCGACCGGCTCTACATCCTCAAGAGGAAGGGGAGGCCGAGGTGGTCGCCCGCAGCGAGGGGGAGAGGGAGGTGGCGACGCTCTCCAAGAACGACTACTTCGGGGAGATAGCGCTCCTCACGGAGGTTCCCTGTACCGCCACCGTGCGCTCCCGCGGTCCCGTGGAGCTCTACTCCCTGGGCCGAGAGGACTTCCGGGAGCTCATGGAGCGCTCCGAGGAGCTGAAGAGTGCGATGACCGGCGCCAGCGACGCCCGCTACGTGGAGACCTAGAACAGGCTACTCCTGCGCCGGTGAAAAGCGGGGGTCCGAAAGTCCCCGACGCTGCTCTGGTTGACCGGCTCGACCTCCTCGGCTCGCCTACTTGGCGCGCCGGGCGAGGGCGTTCTCGTCGTGGACGGTGAAGTGTCCTTCGCTGTCGATGGGGATCAGACCGCGCTTGCGCAGGTAGCCCAAGGCCTGGTTGATCCTCACCCGCGAGGCGCCCACCAGCGCGGCCAGGTCGGATTGGGTGAACCTTATGGGTATCCGCACGCCCTCTTCAGTCTCCTCCCCGTACTCTCGGGAGAGAGACAGGACCTGGGCGGCTACTCTCCCCGGCACCTCGAGGGCGGCCAGGGAGAGCAGGTGGGCGTTGGCGAGCCTCATCCGCCTGGAGAGGATGTCGGCGAGGTTGCGGGCCAGGACCGGGGACCTTTCGATGCCGGAGCGGAAGGTCGCGCGGTCGATCCACAGGAAAGCGCTCTCTTCCAACGTCGTGACGCTGGCCGAGCGGCCGAGGCTGTCGGCGAGGCTCATCTCGCCCACCACCTCGCCGCGACCCAGGATGGCCAGGATCACCTCCGCCCCGTCGGGCGTGAGGAGATGGACCTTGACGGAGCTGCGGAGCAACACGTAGACGGCTTCGCCGGACTGCTCGGCGCTCAGGACGGTCGCCCCTGCTGGGAAGCCCCTCTCGTGCAGCAGGGGAGCGAGCCGTTCGAGCTCCTGCGCGAGCACCCCCGGAAAAGGGCCATCCCGGAGAGGGTGGCAGGGTTGGGATTACCCGGTGCCAGGCCGATCCTGTTCCTCCGTGTCCTGCAGGGCGTAGGCGATGGCATCCTCCAAAGTCATCGCTCGTCCCTCTCCCCACGCCGCACTCCAGTCCCCTTCTTCCATCCCGGTGCGGGCATCGGCCAGGTAGGGCTCGTGCAGCCTTCTTTCCAAGGGCATCCAGGGAGAGCCGGTGAGTTCGCGCAGGGCGTCGGCAGCACCCCACAGTCGCGCCGCCCGCGGTCCGCCTCCTGAAGCCCAGGCCATCTCCGCCAGCGTCTCCAGGCCCTCGGCGACGATGACCATGCCCCCCAACTTCCTGCTCAGCACCAGGCACTCCTCCAGCAGGGTCTTGGCCCGCCCGAACTCGCCCCGGCGCGTCTCCACGATCCCGAGACAAAGCAAGGCCAGCGCGTTGGCATTCGGGTCTTTCGACTCCCTGGACATTGCCAGGCCCTCCTCGAAGAGGGCCCCGGCCAGCTCCAAGTCACCCCGATCCGCTCGGGCGTACCCCATGTTCAGTAGCACGGCCCTCACCCGTTCGCTGTCTCCCAGCTTCCGGCCCAACGCCAGGGACTCCTCCCACAACGCCTCGGCCCGCTCGAAGTCGTCCCGGTAGCCAACAAGGACCGCGAGGGCGTTCAGTGCGCGGGCTGTGCTCCAGGCGTCATCCGACTCCCTGGCAGCCGCCAGGCTTTGTTCAAGGGGCGCCTCCGCCCGCTCGTAGTCGCCCCGGAACAGGGACACCCATCCCAATTCGCCGAGGGAGTCAGAGACGCCCTTTTCGTCCCCCAGCTCTCTGAAGAGCGCCAGCGCCTCTTCGGCGGACGTTTCAGCCCGTTCGTAGTCGCCCTGCTCCACCGCCAGGTTCGCCAGTACCCTGAGCGCCTTCGCCCGCGCTTCGGCCTGATCCCCGGCGTTCCCTGCCAGCGCCTCCTCCAGCCATCCGCGTCCCTCGCTCCAGTACCCGCGCACGAACCAAAAGTACGAGAGCGCGTTTGCCAGCCTGAGTCCCAGCTCCTCCAGGTCTTCGCCTTCGAGCGAGCGCGAGAGAGCCGCCCTTAGGTTGTCGTGCTCGGCCTCCAGCCGCTCCATCCACTCCGCCGGATCAGGACCCGTCAACTCGGGCTCGGCCTCTTCCGCCAGGGCCAGGAAGTACTCTGTGTGCGCGCGCCCGATCTCTTCGGCTTCCCCGCTCTCTTGGAGTTTCTCGCGGGCGTATTCGTGGATGGTTTCGAGCATGACGAACCGGGGCTCGCCCTCCGGCCCTTCCTCCTGCCTTATGAGGCTCTTGTCCAGGAGGGAGGAGACGCCTTCGAAGGCATCCACGGGCAGATCTCCCGCCGCGTCGCAGACGGCCTCAACGGCCTCGAGCGTGCGGCCCCCGGAGAAGATGGTCATCCGGGCGAAGAGCGTCTTCTCGCCTTCGTCGAGCAGCGTGTGGCTCCACTCTATGGCCCCCCTCAGGGTCCTCTGCCTCTCGGGCAGGTCGCGCGCTCCCCCGGTCAGAAGCTTCAGGCGCCGCCCCAGCCTGCCGAGCATGGCATTGGGCGGCAGGAGCTTGACTCTCGCCGCTGCCAGTTCTATGGCGAGCGGCAGGCCGTCGAGACGGGCGCAGATCTCGGCTACCGCCGGGGCATTCTCGTTGGTGACGGCGAAGTCCGCCTTCGCGGCCCTCGCCCTCTCTATGAAGAGCCTGACCGCCTCGTACTGGGAGAGGGTCTCGACGCCGGGTAACCTCTTCGGGTCAGGGACCGCAAGCGGCGACACCGCGTACTCGTGCTCGCCGTAGACCCCGAGCGAGATGCGGCTGGTGGCGAGCACCATGAGTCGGGGTGCGGACAGCAACTCGCCCACCAGCGGGGCGGCCTCCAGGACCTGCTCGAAGTTGTCCAGCACCAGCAGCAGCCGTTTGTCCTTGAGGTAGTCCTTCACGCCCTCGATGAGCGGTTGGTCCCCGCTCTCCCTCACACCGAGCGCCTGCGCGACCGCCGATGCGACCAGCGTGGGGTCGGTGATGGTGGCGAGCGCCACGAAGAAGACGCCGTCCTCGCACTCATCCAGGAGGTCCGCCGCCGCCTGCAAGGCTAAGCGGGTCTTGCCCGTGCCCCCTGGACCGGTGAGGGTAAGCAGGCGCACCTCGGGAGCCAGAAGCCGCCCTCGGATCTCCTCAACCTCCCTCTCGCGCCCGACGAGCGGGGTGGGCTGCATGGGCAGGTTGTTCGGGCGGCTCTCGAGCGTCCTCAAAGGAGGAAAATCGGCGGGCAAATCCGGCGCCAGGAGCTCGAAGACGCGCTCGGGGCGGGCGAGGTCCTTCAGGCGGTGTTCCCCCAGACCCCGCAGTTGTGCACCCACCGGCAGTTGATCACGCACCAGCTCCTGGGCCGGCAGAGAGAGGACTGTCTGTCCCCCGTGCCCCGCAGACAGGAGCCTGGCGACCCGGTTCAGGGGAGGGCCGAAGTAGTCCCCGTCCCTCTCCTCGGCGCTCCCCGTGTGCAAGGCCATGCGCACCAGCGGGGCTCCGGCCCCACCCCAGTCTTCGTTTACCAGCAGTGCTCGCTGGGCAGAGAGGGCTGCCTCCAGGGCCTCGGGGGCGGTGGGGAATGCGGCGCAGAAGGCATCTCCGACCGTCTTGAAGACGTGGCCGCCGTGGGCTTCGATGGCGCTCCGCAGGATCCCGTCGTGGCGGGCGAGGACGGTACGCATCCTCTCCGGGCTCTTCTCCCACATCCTGCTCGAACCCTCGATGTCGGTGAACAGGAAGGTCACCGTGCCGCTGGGCGGGGCCGCCATCTGCTTACGCGTCCTCCTTCTCCTCAAGCGACACTATAGCACCGGCAACGCTCCCTCAGAAGTCGAAGGCGTCGAGGTCGCGCGAGACCTCCACCGGGCCGTCGAAAACAGCCTGAGCCTCTGCCGCGGTGGAGTGTCCGAAGGCGTGCGCTTGCTTGGCGACGTCTTCTAACCCGTAGGCTTCGTGGAGGAGGAGGTCGGCGTCCCTCGCGTACTCGACCACGTTCGGGCACGGGCGGGTGTCGGCGGCGTGGACCATCGTCGAGCCCCCTTGCTTGAGGCGGAAACCGACGCACTCCACGCTGTGGTCCACCAGAAAGGGTGTGACTTCGGCGTTACCCGCGATGCTCGGCTTGCCGGGAATAAGTTCGGCCCAGCGGAGGCGGTCGCCGAGCCAGTCCGCGACGCCCGGGATGGTGAGGGACAGTAGGTCCCGGAGGGCACCGAGCGTCTGCGGGGTGGCGTGGACGGTGAGGGAGGTTTCGGGTGACGTCGCGAGGGCGGTCAGGAGGGGAGCGAGCCCGCCGACGTGGTCGAAGTGGCTGTGGGTTACGAAGAGGTGGCGCACTCTATCTAGCGGGATGCCGGCGGCATCGAGCTGCCCGAGGAACGGTGCTGCTGGAGGCGTCGAAGAGCGGAACTATCCAAAGATCTTCTAGAGTTGCTGAACCGTCCGAGCACATGCTACGTCGCCACCACGATGGTCGACGGCTCGCCCCAGCTCACCCAGACCTGGGTCGACACCGACGGCGAGCGCGTCCTCATAAACAGCGTGCGGGGCTTCCTCAAGGTCAGGAATATACAGCGCGACCCGCGCGTAGCCGTCGCCGTCTCCGACCCCGACGAACCCAGGCGCTACTTCCAGGTGCGCGGCCGGGTAGTCGACGTCACCACAGAGGGCGCGGCGGAGCACATCGAGAAGCTCTCCCAGAAGTACTTGGGCGGGCCATACCCCTGGTTCGGGGGCCGCGACCAGGTGAGGGTCATCATCACCATCGAGCCCGAGAAGGTCAGCGGCATGGGTTAGTACCCCACAAGAAGTGAACTTCTCCAGATGAACTACGACCTCGCGCTGCTTTTCGGTCTCCATAAGGGTCCTTTACTACACTCAAGGGGCGTGCTGTGCGGCATCCAATGGCTCGCATTGGCAACAGGGACAGACAGTTCACAGTGTAGTGACAAAAAATTTGCGCCAATAAATTGTCATTGTGGTACAGTGGCGGCATGGAGAGTTTAGGCACGGCGGACGAGAGGCCTGCAGAGGATCGGGTAGGGCGCGGAAGTCCTGATGGTCTCGTGCGTGCCGTGTACCCATGGAGGGGGCCCCACCCGTTCGGGGAGGCTCGTCGCGGGTTAGGAGAAGTAGACGCGGGCGGCGCGAAACTTGAGACGTATCGGGTGGCTTTGACGTGACTTTGAGAAGCGCGTCGAGTGGCAACTACGGAACGGATATTTCTGGAAGAAGGAGAACAAGATGCAGGTGACTGATACCCAAGATCTCGTAACGTACGACGTCGTGGTGGTCGGTGGTGGCGCCGCCGGCCTCGGCGGCGCGCTGATGCTTGGTAGATCCCGGCGCTCGGTGCTGGTCGTCGACGCTGGCGAGCCGCGCAACGCGCCCGCGTCCGGGGTCCACGGGTTCCTCACCAGGGACGGCACCGACCCGGCCGCGCTGCTGCAGGTCGGGCGGGAGGAGGTCCGCGGCTACGGCGCGCGGGTGCTCGAAGGACGCGTCGTCTCGGCTGAGTCTTTCGACGGCGGCTTCACCGTTACGCTGAAGGACGGCCGCCGGGTCGACGCAAGGCGGCTGCTCATCACCACGGGGCTAGTAGACGAGTTGCCGGACGTTCCGGGGGTTCGGGAGCGCTGGGGGCGCGACGTGCTGCATTGCCCGTACTGCCACGGATGGGAGGTCCGCGATCAGCCGATCGGTGTCCTGGCATCGGGTCCCATAGCCGTGCATCAGGCGCTATTGTTCCGGCAGTTGACGGCGGACCTGACGCTTTTCCTGCACACTGCGCCCGAGCCCACTGACAAAGAGGCCGAGCAGCTCGCGGCGCGCGGCATCACGGTCGTGGAAGGTGAGGTCGCTTCGCTCGAAGTCGACGAAGACCGGCTCACGGGGGTCCGGCTGCAAAACGGCGAGGTCACCTCACGTAGTGTTGTGGTGGTCGGACCGCGCTTCGTCGCCCGTGCCGGAATGCTCGCAGGCCTCGGACTGGAGACGACCACCCATCCCTCAGGCATGGGCGAGTACATCGAGGCCGACGCTATGGGTCTCACCGCCGTGCCAGGGGTGTGGGTGGCCGGGAACGTAACCGACCCCACCGCGCAGGTCCTCGCTTCCGCCAATGCCGGCGTGATGGCCGGGGCGGCCATCAACGCAGATCTAATGGCCGAGGACACGCGAGAGGCCGTCGCCGCCCGTCGGGATCTTCTGTCGTCCACCGTGGGAACGAGGCGATCTTGACAAATCCCTTTGGCCATATTGACCGAGGCCTCGCCTTCGTGGGCCCACAGCTGCCCAGCACGGCGGACGAGTCAGGCAAAGAAAGGAAGGCCGACGATGAACGATGAGCTTCACGGCGAGGGTGGCGGCAGCCCGGGCGAGCGGTTCCGGGAGGAGCATTATCTAACCCTTACACGACCATCGAACGGAAGACCAAGCGGCGCCCTCGTCAGATCTGCCGGGACGCGGTGCCGCGGTCGGGCGGTGCGATGATAAGCGCTTCTTGCCATTGCGGTTCCCTCCGCCTGGAGGTCGACGCTCCGCCTTCGGAGGTTACGGAGTGCAACTGCTCGATATGCCGCCGCTACGGCGTCTTGTGGGCCTACTACCCGCCTCATCAAGTGCGCATGTTGCCCCCCGATCCCCCCACCGACGTCTACATGTGGAACGGCAGGTCCATCGAGTTCCACCGCTGCCGGAACTGCGGCTGTGTCTCGCATTGGGCTGCAAGGCGCAGGCGCAACCGGATGGGTGTCAACGTGCGCCTCATGCCCCCGGAGATCCTCGCCGGCGCCCGCGTACGCCACCGCTATGGCGCCGACACCAATCGCTACACCGACTGACTGAACCACAGATTTTACGGCGGAGGCGACACCAGCGAGGCCGACACCAGTAAGCTGCGGTCGGTCGCCCAAGGCTGTTCGGCACGCACCCGGCCGTCTCGCAACCGCGCCACTTCGCGCTTGACGTCCCGCTTCACAGGGACTATAATAGTGCCATGAATAATAACAACGTTATATATAATGACGACGTTTCAAAACCAGAGGCGGTGACCGACTACCGGCGGGCCCGGGAGAGGGGCAGGGAGGCCCTCAGGCTCGGTATTCTGGACGCTGCGGGGCGCCTGCTAGTCGAGGAGGGGCCTGAGGCGCTCTCGATGCGCCGCGTCGCCAGGGAGGTGAACGCCTCCACCCAGGTCCTCTACACGATGTTCGGAGGCAAGGATGGCCTGGCGAACGAGCTTTTCTTGGAAGGCTTTCGGAGGCTGGCGGGGGCGCACAGGGCGGTACCGCGTTCGGAAGACCCATTGCGGTACCTCCAAGATCTGTTAGAGGCCTACTTCGAGAACGCGCTGGCGAACCCCAACTACTACAGGGTGATGTTCTCCGACGCCATCCCGGGCTTCAGGCCGTCCGAAGAGACGATCAACAAGGCCTGGCGGACTTTCGACACGGTGGTGGAGGCGGTACGCGCGTGTGCGCGGGCCGGCCTGTTCGCCCGGGAGGTGGCGGGGGAGACGCGGGAGGCGGCGCTGTCGCTATGGTCGGCGGCGCACGGCGTGGCAAGCCTGCATCTTACGGGGCACCTGCCCGACGAGGAGGAGACCAGGCGCGTGTTCGCGGCGACTGTGCGCGGCGTGGTGGAGAGTCTGCTGGTTCGCAAACGAGACGTTCAGTAAAGGGCGAGAAAAGGAGAAGTCGAAATGAACCGTGAAGAAACAGGAACATTAAAGACAAGCGCTAGCGCGGTGGGAGGCGGCGGTTCGGACGATGGTCCCGAGCGGGTCGTCATCGTGGGTGGTGGCTACGCGGGGCTGTTCGCCGCGAGGCGCGCCTCGAGGGGGAGCCGGCGCGGCGGGGTCGAGGTGACCGTCGTAGATCCGGCGCCCGAATGGGTGGAGCGCACACGCCTGCACCAGGTTGCGGCCGGGGACGCTTCTGTGAAGAGGTACCCGTTGGCAGGACTCTTCCGCGGCACGGGTGTGCATATCGTGGGCGGCAGGGTAACTGAGATCGACCCGGAGGGCGGTGAGGCGGTGGTGGAGACCGGGGCCGGAACCTCGCGCCTGGCGTTCGACCGGCTTGTGTACGCTCTTGGAAGCACGTCCGACACGTCCAGCGTGCCCGGGGCGCGAGAGCACGCCTTCGTCCTGGACAGCACCTCGACGGCCGAAGATTTGCGGCGCGCACTCGAAGCCGCGGCGTCCTCGGGCGCTTCGGGGAACCGTTCGGGGGGCCGCGTGGCGGTCGTTGGAGGCGGGCTGACCGGGATCGAGGCGTCGACCGAGATCGCCGAGAGGTACCCCAACCTCTCAGTCGTGCTCCTCTCGTCAGGAGCGGTCGGCGGGGGCCTCTCTGCCCGCGGACGCGAGTATCTGCTGAAGGCCCTGGGGCTGCACGGGGTAGAACTTAGAGAGGAGACGAGGGTCGATGAGGTGAGTAGTGGAGCGCTGAAGACCGCCGACGGCGAGGAGATCCCCGCGGACGTCGTCGTCTGGGCCGCCGGGTTCGCCGTGCCCGACCTCGCGCGCCGCTCGGGCCTCGCCACGGACGAGCGCGGCAGGGTGCTCGTGGACGCGTCGCTGCGCGCGGTCTCGCACCCTAACGTGTTCGCAGCCGGGGACTCGTCCTGGCCAACGGAAGCGGTCGGCTCCGGGCCGGTGCGGTCAAGCGCCTACGCCTCGACCATTATGGGCGCTCAGGCGGGGGGTAACGTCGCGCGGGATCTCGCAGGCAAGCCAGTGAAGCCGCTGCGCTTCGGATATCTGGTGCAGTCGATAAGCCTCGGGCGCAAGGACGCGCTCTCGCAGTTCACCGACGGGAACGACAAGCCCTTCGGGTGGGTCGTCACCGGCCGGTCGGCCGTGCGGATCAAGGAGTCGATCGAGCGTTTCGTCGTCGTCGGGTCCTTGCGTCTCGAACGCCTTGTGCCCGGCGCCTACTCCTGGCGGCCGGCGCCAATGGGCCGGAGCAACGCCAGGGTCGGATCCGCCGGGCACGCATGAAACTTAGAGGGACGATACAAACGGACGGATGTTCACGCGGAGAGAGGAGGCAGAGATGAGGTTGTCTTTGAGAATGGCGCGGCTCGTGAACCTGGTGCTGGCGGGGATGCTAGCGGGCAACGAGTTCGGCACGTGGGCGGGGATCTACCCGGCCCTGGACCGGATATCCCCCATGGCCCGGCTGGAGGCGCTGCAGGCAGTCTACCGCCGGATGGGCGGGATCATGCCCGTCTACATGATCTCCACCATGTTCTCCTTCCTGCCCGTCCTTATCTTGCAGCGCAGGCCCGGCTCCTCCGCCTTCCGCTTCACCCTCGCCGGCCTGATGTGCTTCGTGGCGATGGTCGTCCTCACCCGAACCGGGAACCTCCCGATCAACGCTCGCATCGAGGAGTTGCCCATGGAGGAGGCGTACATCGAGGAGTTCGAGGAGCTGAGGCAGCGCTGGACCCGCCTGCACGCCGCCCGCAACGTCTTGAACTTGGCCGGCCTCGTCTTCACGTCCCTGGGCGCCTTGTCAGAATCCCGTACGCGCTAGACATCGTAAACCCAAAGACCATCACCACCGCCGCGGGTGCAAGCCCGAGGACCCGGGAGGTCATGACCCATTAGGACGACTACGACCGACGGCCTATCACACGCGAGGCCAGAACCCGCGACGACCGACGTTGGTGGCGCGAACGGCGGGGCTCCCAGAAACGGCCCCGCTTTCGCGGCTGCACGGCAATAAGAGCGGTACACCGCAGTCATGACCTTCGTTGGGTAGAGGACGAAATGCCCGATCGGCATGCACTCCATCGTGGGTCCGGAAAATCGGAAAGAGGGGGAGCCCGCATGCCCGCGCCTGAGCTCTTCAGCGGTTGACCGTCCCAAGCCAGCCGCCTGGCGCGTCGGGGCAGGATGCCTCCTCCACCGTCGTGCTCGCCGAGACGCAGGAGTAGGCTGACCACGCCATGTCGTTGATCCGCGTCACCTATGAGATCGAGCCGGCGACCACGGCCTTCGGCGAGGCTGGACTTCCATGAGAATTGTGGTTATCGGGCGTCGGGTGAACAGGCAGGGTCGTCAGATCAAGAGCTCAAGCGCTCCTGGTTCTCCCGACCAAGCGCGTTGGTATGGGCCTGGATAAGCTCCCAATAGTCCTCCCTGGCGGCTTCAACGATGCCCTCATTGGTGGCACCACATGCGCTGAAGGCTGCCACGAACGAGTCGTCTTGGCGGCGCAGGATCATTATGTCTGGATCCGACTCGTCGACGTAGTAGTCGAACTTGGGAAACCAGAACTCGTCCATCTCTAGCTCCTACTCCCGCGACCCAGAAGAGTGCGCCACCAGGGTTGAGGGGAGGAGATCTCCTCCAGGTCCTCCGGCCAGAACAGCTGATAGTGTCGGTCCGGAAAGCGCACGTCTACGGCCACGCCCTTTTCTCCGCCGTAGCGGCCCATGATCCTACCGACCATGCCCCGCCGCGCCGAGATCCGATGGTGCTCACACACCCTTACCTTCCTTCCGATGTGCGCTTCTTCAGGTCTCATGGTGCTTACATCCCCACAACACTCTAGAAAAGCTCAGGAGCGAACTCTTTGTCGGCGGGCACCTCTATGTTGATCTCCCCTACCTACGCATGATCGGTGTCGAGGGGGAGCCCCTGTCCACGACCTGCAGCACCTCCACCACCCGCTTGCTGATCTCCTACCTTATCGTGATCACGATAAGGTAGGAGGAGTCCCGCTGTCATGGGACCAGGGTCCTAACTTGGGCGGGCAGAGCAGTGCCGAACGCGCTGTTACCGACACCGCTCAGAGCGCTACATTCAGCGAACGGCCGGCAACCTCGAGCACGAAAACGGCTCGACGACGAGTCCCCGGCTGGGATCATTCGGGAGGAAAGACTCGAGGAGGCGATGAATGCTACAGTGAGATGAAGTAGCGGGTCAGAATCTCGTTGCCGCAGGCGTAAGCCACCTCGCCGGGCTCGACGCCTACTTCGGACGAGCCGTCCAATGGTTGAAAGGTGTCTTTCTGGCGGGTGAGCCTCAACTCGAGCGGCCCGTCAATATCCTCCAGATCGAAACCTCCCGCAGGGACGACGTGCCGTAAAGAGACGGAGTTGTGGAAGTCCACCAGCGGGTTGATGCGCGGAGGCTCGCCGCCCTTGAAGGCTCGTCGCAGGAGAGCCTCTATGGAGCTTGGGAATCTCCTACCGGAGACTCCCATTGCGGTCATGGCCTCGCGCCAGGGAGCGACCCGGGGATGTGATCTGTAGCCACAGTGTCTCGATACCAGGTGCGTCAACGGTAGGGTAAATCCCTTCCGCCACGGCAACCGGTAGCCACAAGCCAGGAAACAGCGTGAAGACCTCCGAAGCTACTATAAACCTCATGATGTACCTACCTTTCCGTGGGTCCTTTCCAGATTGAGTGGCAGGATCACTCGCTCGCCGCCGAGAAACTACCCGAGATCGAGGCTCAGGTAGAGCACACCCTTGGTATGAAGCGTCTCCTCGAGCGAGGGCTTCGTTGCGATTGCCTGCGCCTCGAGGACTGCACCCTGCTCCGCGACGAGGATTCAACCGCTGCTCGCGAGAAGGTCGGGCCGAGTTAACCTGGCTGCTCTCATCCCTTGAGTGTTGGGGGTGCGCATCCCGCCGGTACCGAGAAACGCTGGCCCTGCAGGAGGTGCCGTTCCCGTACCTGGCCGTGCTCTAGGGCCGCCGGTCGCAACCTAACCGTTCTGGCGGGTGACGCACTCGGCGGCGTCTGGGAAAATGCCCCTGTCCGCGGGTGTGACGAGAAGCCATCTCATAAACATTTTCTGAGCAGAATCACGATACATCCAAGCTGCGCCATACCCAGGAAGTTCTCGTCCTTGTACTCGTAGCGGACCACCAATCTCCTGAAGTTCTGCAACCAGGCAAATAGACGCTCTATGTTCCATCTCCTCTTGTAGCGACGCAGCTTGCGTCCATCTTGAGTCTTTCTCTTCTTGCGATTCCTTCCGTAAGGAGCGATCATCTCGATGCCCTGTTCTTTGAGAGTCTCATCAGACCCCAGGCGCCCCGGCGATCCGCGCGAGGACGTGCGAGATCTCGAAGACCTCCTCGACACGACGCAATCCGGCTGGCGCGACGTGCTCATCAGGCATCAGTACTTGCCGTGCATCGAGGCCTTAGGCACGCTCCCGACCGCTGCGGGAGGCGGCTTCGCGGGTCGCCCTGGGCCCAGGGTACCGGGGATCTACGTGGCGGGGGACTGGGTGGGGGAGGAGGGCTTCCTGATGGGCGCGAGCGTGGCGGGCGCGCTGAGGGCGGCCGAGCTCGCGCTGGATGACGGCGCCCTCGAGTGGGGCGAGATGGCCGCCAGCGCGGCGCGCTAGCAGCCCGCCCTTCGCACGCTACTCCAGGGTTCGATAAACGTCAGGTCCATCGAGGATGTACCGTGAGGATCTGGTACCGCGGTATGGGCGGCGGATCCTATCCGTTCGGACGGCGCGAAAAGGGTTACAGGGATGCACCCTACGCAGAACTGCGTACGTCAAGTCCGGTCCGCGCGATGGCTGTCCTACCGGATGCAATCTTCTGCGCGTGCAATCGTGGCACGCGTATCGTGCGGACGGGTTCGCTTTCCGTTGTTAATAGGAGGTGCAATACATGCGGCCGCAGTTTCGACCGTTAGACGATCGAGACGCCGAGGCGGTAATCGGCCTCTCGCTGCTGGCGTGGGCGCCGGTCTTCGCCTCCATCGAGCAGGCGCTGGGTTCCGAGATCTACGGGCGCCTCTATCCTGACGGCTGGCGAGCGAGTCAGCGGCAGGCGGTAAGAGCCGTCTGTGCTTCGCAAGAGAAGCGGGTGTGGGTAGCCGAGGTGGACGGAACCCCTGTCGGCTTCGTGGCGGTAGAACTCCACCCCGAAAGCAGTTTGGGCGAGATCCACATGCTGGCCGTCGACCCCGACCACCAGGGCAACGGCATCGGGACCGCCTTGACCGAGTTCGCGCTCGCGCGGATCAAAGACGCCGGGATGGCGATCGCGATGGTCGAGACGGGGGGCGACCCAGGGCACGCCGCAGCGCGCCGCACGTACGAGAAGGCCGGCTACCTCCACCTGCCGATAGCCAGATACTTCAAGAATCTGTAGCTACAAGGGGCTGCCATGCCTCGGCGCACGCGTCCACCTGGGTTCGCCTCCCGCACCGGTTCGTTGCACATCCTACTGCTTACGGCTCCTACGGGCCGCTGAGCCTGCTCGCGGAGGCAGGGGCCGAAAGGATCGGGAGACCGCCCGACGACCCGACCGTGCGCAAGATGGTCGGTCGCGGCAGGAGGGTGCTGAGGGCGGCCCCGGGAGTAGAAGGATGGATAGAGCAAGTGCAATGGTGAAGGCCGAGGCAAGAAGGTGGCGCTCCAGGAGCGAGGTCCAACGCCAAGCGGAACTCGAGGCCGAGGCGCTGGAGATACCCTACGAGGAGGTACTGTGGCGCTTGGAGAAAAGGTCGGGACGGAGCGGCGAGGCGGGTAAAAGTTGTACTCCCGCTTTGTTGCTATCTGCGAACTTCACCTCCACGGGGTTCTAGGACGTTCCAGTCCACGTTTCGGCTAATTTGTACTCTGATTCGAGGATTCGGCGACCCTGCCGTGCTCGTCTGTACGCTTTGCGTCATCCTGGTTGCGGCGAACTATCGCCGAAGCTTTCACCGACCCCGACCGCCCCGCCACCTCGCGAACCTGACGCTTTATGAACCGTGCTTGCTCACTGCCCTCGGGAAACTCCCCGTAAAGCCTCTGAAGGCGCTCTTGCTCGACATCCAGTCCGTGAGTGAGGGAGTCGAGGCTTTTGAGGGAAGCACCCTCAAGCCCGTGCTCAAACTCGCTCTCCCCGGTTTCTCGGGCCCATCCCAGCGACAGGGGCACCGGACCTTGCTGCTTGATGGATTCCCCCGAATCGAGGAGTTCTTCCGGCGCCACCCGAAGAGCTCGAGCCAGTTTACCGAGCGTGCCAAAGTGCGGACGCCCTACCTTGCCGGTCTCGATCGCAGAGACGGTAGTGGGACTTACACCAGCCTCCTTGGCCAACCTCGCCTGGGTCCACATCCGCATGAGACGGGTATTTTGCACACGCTCGCCTATATTGGACACGCTCGCACCTCTTCTCTGACTACCAAGAAGAGAATACCATAAACTGTATCAAAGCTCGATAATTACTGTGTGTATCCACGGAAAATCTGTAAATATTCCGGCAAAACTGTTTGAAAACTGTATTAGAAGGTATATAATGGTCGCGTAGTGAGGAAGATCGGTCCCGGATTGAGGGGCCAAAAGAGAAGGAGGTGTAAGGATCATGTTGAGTCCTTTCCGTGGGTTTTACGATGCACAGAGTGAGGCCGATCGCCTCTTCAACGAGATGTTGGGGGGCCTGAGCCGCGGACGGGGGCGCCAGGGAGATCGTCAGTTCGCCCAGTGGGCGCCGGCCGTGGACGTGCTCACCAAGGACGACGACCTGGTGATCCGTGCCGAGCTTCCCGGGCTCAAGCAGGAGGATGTGGACATCACCCTGCAGAACGGGGTCTTGACCATTTCCGGTAAGCACAAAGTCGACGAAGAAGAGGAACGCGGCGGTTACCATATTAGGGAGCGACGCTACGGTTCCTTCCGTCGCAGCATGACGCTGCCTGAGGGCACCGACGAGAGCAAGGTCCACGCCCGCTTCGAGGACGGAGTGCTGGAGGTGACCGTGGAGGGCGCCGCCATCGAGCAGGCCCCGAAGCGCATCGAGATAGAGGGCTCGAGCGGCTAGGGCCTCGTCGAGAAGGCGAAGGTCGGCGGGGCCGCGGCACTGCGGTCCCGCTTTTCGTGGTCCGGAAGCTCCCGAGGGCGCCCCGGGCTTTACCACGTGCCCGTCAACAGAGCTTCTCGCATACCCGGCAGGTGTCTTGCCTGCTACCTATCGTGGGGACAGTATTGTGAGAAAGGAACGGAACGTGAGCACAGCTGTCTACATCCGACGATCAAGGGGAAACAAGAACGATCTCTACGTGCTCGGAAAAACCTCTGAGGACGGATCGAGAGTGCTCTGCGTGACTCCTGCCTTCGGCATCAAGACGCTACCTCTCTTCTCCGACCGGGATGCGGCCCGCAGGTTCTTGAGGGCCACCCCGCTCCGCTTCGGTCTGCTGGGGTCCGGTTGGCGACCGAGACGGATTTCGGATTCGGAGCTAGGCTCCCTATTACTTGTTGTTCTTCCGGCCGACATCCAGGTAGTCGCACTTGATCTGCCCGTTGAAGCCCCGGTACGAGTTCCGCCGCCGGAGTCGTCGCCCCGCGCAACAGGCTTGCTCCCCACGCTCTCCTCCACTCAGGTTTGCAGGCTTCGATTTGTGCATAGATACAAGCACCATACAATGTACAATCCGTGCACACTCGAAGGAGGTCGGTGTCGTGCGAACCACCATCAACCTCGACGACGAACTGCTGGACCAATCCCGGCGGATCACCGGCGTGGAGGGACGAACCGTTCTGATCCACGAGGGGCTGCGGGCACTGATCGAGCGCGAGAGCGCCCGTCGTCTGGCTCGGCTCGGTGGCAGCGAGGATCGGTTGCGTCCGATTCTCCGGCGGCGTCCCGAGTCGGCGTGATCCTGGTCGATACCTCCGTCTGGATCGACCACCTGCGCTCGGGAGAACCGTCGCTGGCCGCGGCTCTGGAAGCTGGTTGGGTGATGATGCACCCCTTTGTGCTCGGCGAGTTGGCCTGCGGCAACCTCGCAAATCGGAGCGAGGTGCTCGAGTTACTGGGCAATCTGCCTGCCGCGCCGACCGCTACGGACCCCGAAGCCCTGGATTTCGTCGAACGCCGGTCCCTGATGGGCCGGGGTGTCGGCTACATAGACGTGCACTTGCTGGCTTCTATAGCTCTATCAGGCGATGGGCGTCTGTGGACCCGGGACAGACGCCTGGCCGCGGCGGCGACGGACCTGGAACTGGCCTTTAGCGAGGAGGAGTGAAGAGCGATCTCATCGCGAGAGAATGGTGTCGACCCTGGCGGTATCTTTCGCCCCAGATAGAGCGGCAGATGGTAGCGCCTCGCTCACTTCTTCAGCGTCCCAGAGTAACGATAAGAAAGATGCTTCGCAGGAAAGGCTCCTCATGTCCCAACGGCATCTCCGTCGCCCTCAGTCCCGTGGTCAGGCCATCTGCCACAAGGGGGCTGAGGACAGAGTAGCTCGGCCGCCCGCTAGTCGGATCGATGCCGTAGAATACGATTCTTGGGAGACCTAATAAAGGTCTATGATCTTATGTACTAATGTAGCGGCCGTAGGTGGATAGCAAGGTGGATATCACGGAAGCCGGATACGGTATCAGGACCGAAAGGTCGCGCGAGATCGTGGAGCGGCTCGAACGATCGATTCCGGGCGGCAACACCCGCTCCCTCGCATTCTTTCCTCCTTATCCGTTGGTGATCTCCTACGGCTTTGGCTGTCGTATCAGGGACGCAGACGGCAACGAGTTCATCGACCTCCTCAACAACTACACCGCTTCGGTCCACGGCCACGCTCTGCCGGCCATAAACGAGGCCATGAGAGAGCAGGCCGCTCTGGGGACCGTCTTCGCTGCCCCCGGCGAGCTGCAGGCCGAGCTCGCGGAACGTATCGTCGGCCGGGTGGCGTCCGTTGAGAAGGTGCGCTTCACGAACTCAGGCACCGAGGCCGTCATGATGGCCTTGCGCGGTGCCAGGGCATTTACCGGGCGGGAGAAGATCATCAAGGCGGAAGGTGGCTACAACGGCATGTGGGAGCAGGTGCCGATCTCCAGGGGACAGGACCCGTACAGGGCTGCGATGCCGGAGGGGGTCCGCGAGCTGGTGCGCATGGTCGACTACAACGACGTGGGCCAGCTCGAAGCTGCGATGGAAGAGGAAGGTGACGAGGTGGCGGCGATAATCCTGGAGCCGGTAACTGGGACGGGGGTCTTCGCCGGGACCCCTGAATACTTCGCTGCGGCGCGACGCCTGGCCGACGAGCACGGGGCGCTCCTCATCTGTGACGAGGTAATAACCCTCAGGCTCGGCATCGGCGGCTTCCAGGAGATCATGGGCGTTCGTCCTGACCTGACGACGATGGGTAAGATCATCGGCGGCGGCCTCCCTGTCGGTGCTTTCGGCGGACGCGCGGATGTAATGGAGGTCTTCGACCCCCGCTCTCCACGCCACCTCCACCATTCAGGAACCTTCAACGGCAACCTCATGACCATGGCCGCAGGCTGCGTGACGCTGGACCTCCTTACGCAAAGGGAGATAGAGCGCATCAACGCCCTTGGCGAGCGGCTCGCCGACGGGCTGCGCCGATTGCTGGCCGAGAGCCAGGATCTCCACGGTGTCGTGAACAACTGCGGGTCTCTACTGCACGTGAACTTCGGGACGGGGGGTGAAGTCCGCAAGTACTCCGACCTGAACCTCGACGGCCCCGTGGGGGCCAGATTCCATCTCGCGGCGCTCGACGAGGGAGTCTACTTCGCGCCACGCGGCTTCATGAACACGTCAACGGCGATGGACGAGCAGACGATAGATGACGCGCTCGAAGCCTGCTCTCGGGCCATGGAGCGCGTTATCAGCCATCTCGGTACAACAAGATCCAGCGTCTATTCTCGTCATGAATAGTGCCGGATCGGAAGTCCCATGGTCCCAGACCTGGGACCAGATCGACGACGACTTCGACGAGCATCTGGAGGAGGTCCGTAACTTCCTGCGGTGTCCCACCGTCTCCGCTTCGGACGACGACATGCTCGCGGGCGCCGAGTATGTGGCGGGCCTGATCGAGGGCGCCGGTGGGACCGCCGACATAATACCCACGTCAGGACACCCCGCGGTTTTGGGCCGCATCGAAGGTGACGGCCCCAGGCTCCTGCGCTACGGGATGTACGACGTGCAGCCGGCCGATGAACCCGGATGGTCCTCGCCTCCTTTTGCCGCGGTTACGGCCGATGTGCCAGGAGCGGGACCCAGCATCGTGGCGCGGGGTGCCGCCAATTCCAAGGGTTCGCTCGCCTCCTTCTTGCTGGCGCTGGCCTCGGCCCGCCGGGTCTCGGATCTGCCCGCGGAGATCCTCTTTCTCGTGGACGGCGAGGAGGAGCTGGGAAGCCCGAACCTGCCACGGGTAATGCATGACCGGCGCGCCGACCTCGCGGCCGAGGCCGCCTTCGACATGGACCTGACAGCCGACAGGCGCAGCGTTGCAGAGGTCTACCTCGGGTGCAAGGGTATCGTGTCCTTCGTTTTGAGCTGCTCGGGTGGGGAGTGGGGCGGTCCTATTGAGAGGGCGCTTCACTCGAGCGAAGGGGTGGTGATCTCATCCCCTGCCTGGTCCCTGGTGCGTGCCTTGAGTGCGCTAAAGGACGCCGCCGGGCGAAACGCCATCGACGGCCTCGGGCCCGCCTCGGTTCCTCAAGAGGACGAGAGATTGCTCGACGCCCTGGTACGAGACTTCGACCCGGCCGCACACCTGGAAGAAGTGGGCGCCCTGGCCTACCTGGGACCGAACGACGCGCATTCGGTCCTGAAGGATCTCATGTACGAGCCGGCCCTCAACCTCAACGGGTTCTCCGCCGGCAGCGTCACGGGGAAGACGATCGTGCCTCACGAGGCCAGGGCCGCGCTCGACCTGCGTATTCCCTACGGTACGGACGTCGAGTCAGTAGTGGCCGGGATCGAGCGGATCGTCGCAGAGGCGGCTCCCGAGGTGCTAGTAGAGGGGGTGCAACTCTGCCCTCCGTCCAGGACGACCGCGAACTCGCCTGTTGCGCACGCTATGGTCGAGTCCCAGCGCGACGTTGGGCCGCCGCCGCAGGTGTGGCCTTCAGCCCCCTGGTGGGCGCCCTTCTACCTCTTCGAGCAGGTACTTCGACTTCCCTTCGCGTCCGGAGGCGCGGGACACGCTGGCCGCGCGCACGCCGCCGACGAGTACGCGACCATCGCCGGCTTGAGGACGCACATGCGCCAGTCTATAGCTTTCCTGCACCACTACGCGAGGGCTGCCCGAGCGGAGAGCTAGGGCCGCGAGAGGAGGCATACGGTGTGGACTGAACCCCTGGAGTTTGGGAAGCTGACGTGGCCTGAGGTGGTGCGGGCGGCCGGTGAAGGACGAGTCCCCATAGTGCCCATCGGGACGCTCGAGGACCACGGGTATCATCTGCCCATCGACACGGACGTCACGCTGGTCGAGGCGGTATGCCGGGGCGCCGCAGAGCGTCTGCCCGCACAGACGGTGCTCTTGCCGCCGATAGTGCACGGTTATTCGCCGCACCACATGGATTTTCCCGGCACCGTCTCGATTCGCTGGGACACCTTCTGTCGCTACTGCACGGACGTCGCCCTCTCGCTGGTGCGCCACGGCTTCGGGCGGGTGCTCATGGTCAACGGCCACGGCTCCAACCAGAACCTGGTCGAGACCGCGGCCAGGCTGGCGATGGTGGAGGAGCCGGGATCTCTGGTCGCCGCAAGCTTCTATCTCGTCTCGGAGCAAAGCGCGGCCGTGATCGAGGAGGTCCGCGACTCGGGCAGGGGCGGTATAGCCCACGCCTGCGAGCTGGAGACCTCCATGTACCTGCACCTGCATCCCGAAGCCGTAGACATGTCCCAGGCGGTCGACGAGCGCGGCTACGCCGAGACCGAGCACGCCTGGATGGACTGGTCCGACGGACCGTTGAAGATCATGCCGTGGTGGTCCTCTTTCTCCGAGTCGGGTGTCCAGGGCGATGCCAGCAAGGCGACCACCGCCAAGGGCCAGGCTCTCTTCGAGGCTGCAACGGAGGAAATAGCCTCCTACGTCACGGAGTTACGGAGCATGCCGATGCCCGAGAGAAAGGATCATCATTGACGCTCAAAGGCCACGTCCTGCGTCCCGGCGGCACGATCGGAGTCCCCGCCCCGGCTAGCGCCTACCACAACCGAAGCGAGGTGCTGCGCGGGGTCGAGTGGTGGGAGAGCCACGGCTACAAGGTGAAGCTTGGCCGCAACATCTTCGCGCGCGACGCCTATGTGGCCGGCTCCCCCGAGGGCCGGGCGCAGGATCTGATGGATATGTTCACCGATGACGAGGTGGACGTGGTGCACTGCTTCCAGGGCGGCTACGGCTCAGCCCAGACCATCGAACACCTGGACTTCGACGCCATCAGGGCCAACCCCAAGGCTCTCATCGGCTACTCGGACATCACTGCGCTGCACACGGCCCTGCGACACTACACAGAGCTCGTAACCTTCTACGGGCCTGGCCTGGCCGGCGTCAACGACAAGGAGACCAAGAAATTCACCCAGGAGCGCCTGCTCGAGGCGCTCACCACGGAGGGGCCCCTTGGCGAGGTGCCGCGCGACCCGGAGAACGATTACATAAGGTCGTTCGGGGGCGGGACGGTGAAGGCTCCGATGGTGGGGGGTTGCCTGTGGCTGCTGTGCCAGGCTATAGGGACGCCGTGGCAGCCTGACTTCGCTGGCAAGGTGTTCTTCTTCGAGGACGTGGAGGCGCCGCCGTGGTACATAGACGGTTTTCTCAACCAGATGCGCCAGGCCGGGATGCTGGACGAGGTCGTAGGGGTGGTCGTCGGGGAGCTCGAGAAGTGCGACTGGAGCGAGGAGCGCCCAGAGTTTCCCCAATCGCTCTCCATCGAGGACGTGCTGGAGCGCTACATCGAACCCCTCGGCGTGCCTGCCCTCTACGGCTATCCGCTGGGCCACGGCGAGCGCCTGTGTACCATACCCTTGGGAGTCTCCGTCGTCTTGAACGGGGACCAGCGAAGCCTTACAATCGAGGAACCAGCGTTACTGGAATAGGCCAGCGTTGCTGGAATCAAGGGGCAGAGGGGAAAGAGGAATATGCGAAAGATCGCTGCGGCTGCGGTGTTAGTGGTCTTGATCGTCGGGCTCACCGGTGCCACTAGCGCGGGCGCGCAGGGTGAATCAGGAGAAGACGAGAAGGTCGTCTTCCGCATCGGGAGCTCTAACGACATCGATGGGTTCAACCCGTTCAAGATCGTGGAGATCCCCTCTTACGAGGTGATGAGCCTCACCTACGATCTGCTGGTGGACTTCTCCCCGAAGGACTCGAGCCCGGCGCCTGGCCTGGCGGACTCCTGGGAGACTTCCGACGACGGCCTCACCTGGACCTTCCACCTCAACAAAGATGCCAGGTGGCACGACGGCAAGCCCGTAACCTCCGAGGATGTAGCATACACCTTCAGGCGTATTTTGGACGAGGAGCAGGGCCTGTACATCGATTATGTCAGGCAGATAGAGAAGATAGAGACCCCCGATAAGCACACGGTCGTGTTCGAGACGAAAGACCCCTCGGTGCAGATGCTCTCCATGTTGGTTTATATACTACCCAAGCACATCTGGGAGGACGTGCCCGCCGAGGAGACCAAGAGCTTCGAGAACTCGCCCGCGATCGGTTCTGGTCCGTTCCAGGCCGTGGAGTGGAAAGAAGGCCAGTCCGTGCGCCTGGAGGCCAACCCCGACTATTTCCGGGGCGCCCCCCACATCGACGAGATCATCTTCCAGCTCTACGACAACGACGACACCATGGTACAGGCACTCAAGAACGGCGAGGTAGATTACATCCAGGGGATTCCTATCAACCTCTTCAAGTCTCTCGAGAACCAGGAGGGAATAGAGACCAACTCGGCCCCTGACCCGGGGTTCACCGAGCTCGGCTTCAACCTCTACGAGCCTTCACCGGAGGCGATCGAGGAATTCGGCGCGCCCAAGACGAGCACAGGAAACCCCGCCCTGCTCGACCCCCTGGTGCGAGAGGCGATCAACTGGTCCATCGACGAGGAAGACCTCAACCGGAAGATCCTGCAGGGCGAGGGCATCCCCGGCTCCACCCTGGTCCCCCCGGCCCTGGCCAGGTACCACCTCAAGCTGGACGAGTCCGAGATCCAGGGCTTCGACATCGAGCGCTCCAAAGAGCTTCTGGAGCAGGCGGGATGGAGGGACACGAACGGCGACGGGACCGTTGACAAAGACGGCGAAGAGCTGGAACTGCGCCTGTTCGTGCGCTCGGAGGACAAGGACTCCGTGACAGCGGGCCAGTTCATCGAGGACTGGTTCGAGGAGGCAGGGATCGGCCTCGAGACCAAGGCGATAAGCGACACGGCCCTCACCGATGCCATCTACGCGGCCGACTACGACATGTTCATCTGGGGGTGGGGCTCTGATCCCGACCCGGATTTCATTCTCTCGGTGCTTACCTGCGACCAGTTCATGGGCTGGTCGGACACCTTCTGGTGCAACGAGGACTACTCGCGGATGTACCAGGAACAGAAGACGCAGCTGGATATCGAGGAACGTGCCGCCACCATCAAGGAGATGCAGCGCATCGCCTACGAGGAGAACCCTTACGTCATCTTCTACTACGACAATCAGACCGAGGCCTGGCGTACTGACGAGTTCGAGGGCTGGACCAAGACTCCGACGGCCGCCGATCCCGGCCAGGTAGCCTTCACGTTTACGACCAAGACGTACCTGAACCTGCAGCCCCTGAGCTCGGATGGCGCGGGAGGAGGTGAGGGCGGCGGTACGTCCCCGCTGCTGTATATTTTGCTGGCGGGCGTCGCGATTGCCCTCATCGCGGGCGTCGTTGCCTTCCTTCGGCGGGGGAGCGCGGAGGACAGAGCCTGAGCCGTGCCCGCTACGTAGGCGGCAAGCTGGTCGGGGCCTTGGGCACCCTGTTCTTCGTGCTGGTCCTGAACTTCTTCCTTTTCCGCATCCTGCCGGGGGACCCCGAGCGCACGCTCACCAGGTTGCAGCGCGTGTCGCCCTCCACCGTCGACGAGGTCAAACGGGAGCTCGGGTTGGACCGTCCGCTCCCCGTCCAGTTCTTCGACTACCTGGGGGATACCGCCAGGGGAGAGCTCGGCATCTCCTACGTATTCTCCCGGCCGGTCTCCGAGGTGATCGGGAACGCCCTCTGGCCGACGATCCTGCTCGTAGGCGTAGCCACCATCGGCGCGACGGTGATCGGAACTCTCATCGGCATCTGGGGCGCGTGGCGCCGTGGGAGCCCGGTCGATACGGCCTCTTTAGGCTTCGGCCTCGTCACCTACGCCATGCCCGAGTTCTGGCTGGGGATGCTGTTGATACTTGGGTTCGCAGTCTCCCTGGACTGGTTCCCGACCTCGTTCATGAGTACCCCTGGCCTGACGGACGCCTCCGCCGGCTTGCTGCTAGTTGACACGCTGGAGCACCTGTTCTTGCCGGCGCTCACGCTGGTCCTGGCGCTGCTCGGGGAGTACGCTCTGATCATGCGTTCCAGCGTCATCGAGGCGATGAACGAGGACTACGTAAAGACCGCCCGCGCCAAGGGAATGCGTGAGGCCCTGGTGCTTAGAAAACACGTCGTCCCGAACGCCTTGTTGCCGGTGGTCACACTCGCCGCGTTGAACCTCGGGTTCATCGTCTCCGGCGCCATCACGGTCGAGACCGTTTTCTCCTGGCCTGGGCTCGGACAGCTCACGTTCAGGGCCATCAACGGGGGGCCGGATTATCCATTATTGCAGGGGCTGTTCCTGCTGTTCTCGGTGGTGGTGATCTTCGCCAACCTGGCTGCAGACTTGCTGCTCGGGTTGCTCGACCCCAGGATCGGACGCGCGTGAGCGCCCAGGTCACGCCCGAGGCCACGCGCAGCGGCCGAGCAGTGCGCCGGGCGCGCAGGGTTCAGGCGTTCAAGTCCTCGGCGAGACTCTTTGCCGGAAACAAAATGGGGGTCGCGGGGATGGCTATTCTGGTCATGTTCGTCTTCATGGCCGTCTTCGCCGATGCGCTCGCCCCAGAAGCGCGTCTCTCGGTGACGAACGCGCCAGGATCTCCGTTGGAACCGCCCTCGGCGCAATTCTGGCTCGGTACGGATGAGCTTGGGCGGTCGGTGCTCGACCTCGTCATCCAGGGGTCCCAGATATCTTTGCTCGTCGGCTTCCTGGCTACCGCTATCTCGATGCTGATCGGGGCTCTTGTCGGCATAATGGCCGGCTACTTCGGTGGTTGGGCCGATGTGATCCTGATGCGCCTGACCGACTGGTTCCTGGTCATCCCTTTCCTGCCCCTGGCCATAGTGCTCGCTGCCATCCTGGGCCGGAGCCTGTTCGTGATCGCTTTGGTTATCGGGCTCACCACCTGGCCTGCGACCGCACGGGTGGTGCGGGCCCAGGTCCTGACCCTCAAGGAACGTCCTTACGTGGAACGGGCGAGGGCCCTCGGGGCCGGAGACCGCCAGATCATCACCCGTCACATCCTCCCCAACGTTTTCCCCCTGATCTTCGCCAACACCATCCTGGTCGTGGCCATCGCCATCCTCACCGAGACCACGCTGTCATTCCTTGGGCTTGGCGACCCTTTCAGCGTGTCCTGGGGCAGCATCCTGGAGTCGGCCTTCGCTGAAGGCGCCATCTCCCTCGGCGCCTGGTGGTACCTGGTCCCGCCAGGTCTCTGCATCGTACTCGTGGTGCTCGGCTTCACGATGTGCGGCTACGCTTTCGATGAGATCCTCGACCCCAGGCTGCGAAAGAGATGAATGATCCTGGCGCGACTCTACTCGAAATAAAGGACCTGCGCGTCTTGTATGAGGTAAGGGGAACGAAAGCCCCTGCGGTAGACGGCGTTGACCTCTCGCTGCGGGCTGGGGACGCCCTCGGGCTCGCGGGGGAGTCTGGGTGCGGCAAGAGCACGCTCGCGCTGGCCTGTCTTGGGTTGCTTCCCAGCAACGCGACGATCGAGGGATCTATCCGTTTTTTGGACACGGAGGTGATCGGCGCGAAGCCGGGTCGGCTGCGGGCGCTGCGCTGGGCCGGGATATCCATGGTCTTCCAGGGGGCCATGAACGCGTTCAACCCGGTAAAGCGGGTCGGGGACCAGGTGGTGGAGGCGATCGTGATTCACGAAGACGTCTCCAGGAGCGAAGCCCGAGCTCGGATGCGCGAGCTCTTCGAGCACGTCGGCATCGCGTCGCGCAGGGCGGGAGATTACCCCCATGAGTTCTCCGGCGGCATGCGCCAGCGGGTCATGATCGCCATGGCCCTTGCGTGCAACCCGCCGCTGGTGATCGCCGACGAGCCAACGACGGCGCTCGACGTCATGATACAGGCCCAGATCCTTAACCTCCTGGCACAGCTCCGCGAAGAGAGGAACATCGCCCTGCTCGTTATCACCCACGACCTCTCGGTCCTCGCCCAGGTCGCCGACCGGGTGGCCATCATGTACGCAGGCCGTATCGTCGAGGAAGGCTCCGCATCCGAGCTCCTCACCACGCCTCGCCACCCTTACTCGAAGTCCCTGGTCGGCGCCTTTCCCGTAATCGGAGATCCTGCTTCCCGCGGCATCCCCGCAGGCCTGCCTGGCGACCCGCCAGACCCCGCGGCCAGGCCCCGCGGCTGCGCCTTCCATCCCCGCTGTCCAGCCGCCTTCGAACCCTGCGCCAGTATAGACCCGGTCCTGAAGCGGCACGGCTCGCGCCTGGCAGCCTGCCACCTCGTCGCTAGGGAGGAAGCGTGATGGCGGAAGAAGCGCGGGCGGTGCTGGAGGTGCTGGACCTGGAGGTCCGCTTCGCCTCACGGCGTCTCTACGGCTCCGGGGGTGAGGTGCGGGCTGTGGATGGCGTCTCCTTCCACGTCGATCCCGGCGAAGTCTTCTGCATCGCCGGGGAATCCGGCTGCGGGAAGACCACCCTCGGACGCGCGCTGCTCGGCCTTCTCAAGCCCCACTCGGGGAAGGTCTCGATCTCCGGTCTTGACCCGGCGCGTCTGAGGCGTGAGGAGCTGAGGAAGTTCCGGCGTCAGGTCCAGGTGGTGTTCCAGGACCCGATGGGCTCGCTAAACCCGCGCCAGAGCATCTACGAGGCAGTCGCCGAGGGAGTGCGAATCCACCGGTTGCAGGGGGATGAGAAGGAGATCGTGGCCCGCGCCCTGGCGCGGGCCGGCCTGAGACCACCCGAGCGCTTCTTCCTCAGCTACCCGCACGAGCTCTCCGGAGGGCAGCGTCAGCGGGTCGTTATCGCGGCCGCCATAGCGCTCGAGCCCAGGGTACTCGTCGCCGACGAGCCCGTCTCCATGCTCGACGCTTCTGTGCGGGGTGAGATCCTCGAGCTGTTGGTCGGGCTCAAGGATGAGATCGGCATGACATTGGTTCTCATAACGCACGACCTCGCCTTCGCCTGGGCGCTTGCAGACCGGGTTGCGATCATGTATCTGGGCAAGATCGTCGAGCTCGGACCGGCGCAGACGGTGCTCACCAAGCCCTTGCACCCCTACACGAAATCCCTGCTCGCCGTCGCCCCCGAGGTCGGTCGCCGCAGTACTCATGAGATCCTGACCGGCGAGCCGCCGGACCCGACTCACATCCCACCCGGCTGCCGCTTCCATCCCCGCTGTCCAGTGCTGCGCTCGGGAGAGGCAGGCTCCCAGGAACCCCGATGCCTGGGAGAGGTCCCGGCTCTCGAAGAGTTGGCGCCCGGACATCAAGCTTCCTGCCACGTCGCAGCAGCCGGAAGCATCCGAACTCGAGGTCCGCAGGCACCCTATATCCGACCCGCGGCGCCTGACGACGAACCGGGGCCATGATTTTTCAGGACTGTCCCTGGTTCTGCCTCCCACCGAATCCGGGGTCCCGCCACTCTGGAAAACACCAATTTGCAGGTAAAGCATCGACGCCCATCGGACAGGCGTCCTTCGACGACACCGATCTCTGTGGAACAGCTTGCCACCGGCGGTGTACGGCGCACGGCTCGTGGTACGCGGATATTGCGGGAACTTACGCGTGGGAGTGATGTAGGTGCCGGGCGTAACGGTTCCAGAGGAGGGAATAAAGTAGGGTGGCCAGGACTACGCTTCTTACCAACGCTTTACTCGTAGACTGTACCGGGAACGAGCCGCGAGAGCGGGCTTCCGTCGTGGTCGAGGGAGAGAGGATAGGGGAGGTACGCTTCGGAGCGCCGCCTCCGACAGGCTGGCACGATGCGATTCTAGACTGCGCGGGGATGACGCTCATGCCTGGGCTGACCGACGCCCACGTCCACATAGGCGCGGTCGACGTCAACATCCTAGATCAGCACAGGGAGCACCCCTCCAACCTGGTCGCCTTGATGATGGCCAGGATCCTCGAGGACACCCTCCAGCAAGGGTTCACCACAGTGAGAGACGCCGGCGGCACGGACTGGAGCTTCAAAGCGGCCATCGAGCGTGGGATAGTCGATGGCCCGAGACTGCTGGTCAGCGACCGTCCACTCTCGCAGACCGGGGGGCACGGGGACTGGCGCCGGGCGACCGAGACCGAGTCGCCGGAGATCTTCTGCCCCACCGCGGGGATGCGCTCGGTGGTGTGCGACGGGGTCGATGAGGTGAGGCGCGCAGCCAGAGAGCAGCTAAGGCTTGGGGCTGACCAGATCAAGGTGATGGCCTCAGGCGGCGCGATGTCCCCAGCGGATGAGCTCTCGGCGACCCAGTATGCCCTGGAGGAGCTCAGGGCCGCCGTCGAGGAGGCCGAGGCCGCCCGAACCTACGTAATGGCCCACGCCTACAACGATGAGAGCGTGAGAAACTGCCTCGAGTCCGGTGTGCGCTCCATCGAGCACGGCAATCTCATAGATGAAGAGACGGCGCGGCTCATCGCGCAAGCCGGCGCCTACCTCGTGCCCACCCTCGTCACTTATGAGGCGCTCTCGGAGGAGGGGAAGAGCTACAACGTGCCCGAGGACGTCATACGCAAGATAGAGGAGGCGCGCGAGCTCGGCATCAGGGCCCTCCGATATGCCTACGAGGCGGGCGTCAGGATCGCCTCGGGCTCCGACCTTCTGGGGCCTTTGCAGGACCGCAAAGCTCGGGAGCTCGAGATCAAGACCGAGGTCCTGAGCCCGATGGAGAGCCTCCTCTCGGCGACGAAGACCAACGCCTCCCTCTTCGGTATGGAAGAGGAGATCGGCACCGTCGAAGAGGGCAAGCTCGCCGACCTTTTGGTGGTCGAAGGCAACCCCCTGGAAAACATTGCTGTGCTGCAGAAGAAGACCAACCTCAAGTTGATCATGAAGGGCGGCAGGGCGTTCAAGAACGAGCTGGAAGAGTCGTGAGTCGCTTGCCGAAACCGGACGCGAACAGGGTGTTGGCTACGAGATGACCATACTGCAGAGACTCCTCTACCGGCTACTGTTCAACCCTAACCTCTACCTGAAAGCCTACGCCAAGATCTACCGCAACAAAGGGGTGATGACCCCCGGCAGTGGATCAAGCAGGTGGCCGCGCGCCGATGCAAGACCCTGGTCGTCTGCCGGAAGTGCCACAAACGCATCCATGACGGAAGGCACTCCGGGAAGAGCGTAAAGCGGAACGTTGGACACCAGAGAGCCGGATGAAGCGAAAGTTTCACGTCCGGTTCGGAGGGAGGCCGTCGGAAAAGAGCCCGTAACCGGGCAACTCGTCGGCGGCCTCCCCTACTACGATCTGCACGAACCGTTGCCCGAGCATTCCTCACTCACCCGCATCAGGGAACGCTTCGGTTTGGAGGTCTTCCGGAGCTTCTTCGAGAGGATCGTAGAGGAGTGCGTGGAGGCCAGGCTAGTGTGTGGCGAGGAACTGTACTTCGATGCCACCAAGGTAGATACCAATGCCTCGCTTGACTCGGTGAGGTCGCGCTCCCTGGTGGAGGGCCGTCTGGAAGAGTACCTGGCGGGAGTGTTCCCCGAGAACACCCGCCGGTGAGGACGAAGAGCACTCCGCAGTCCTCGCCGGCGTCGTGGGATCCGATGGCGACGCGAGGCAGGCACTTGCGCAAACAAATGGGCTGAGTCACCGCTGGATCGCCAATGCCGGGCGCCAGGAGAGGGGTGTGGTCAGGTGGGGCTACCAGCGGATGGCGGACCTTGGGGTGAGGGCCGGTAGGTGAGGTAGAGGACGCCCGTGCTGAACGTCTTCGAGTCCACCAACTCCAGCTTTGTCTGCTCTTCTCCCTCCTCAAAAAGGCGCTTGCCGCTTCCCACCAATATAGGATGGATCATCAACTTCAGCTCATCGAGCAAGCTGTACCGCAGAAGCGAACGGGCCAGCGCGCCACTTCCGGAGATCACGATGTCCCCACCCTCCCCCTGCTTGAGCTTCGCGA
>CADCVF010000051.1 GCA_902806095.1 uncultured Rubrobacteraceae bacterium | reverse complement strand
CTCCTTTAGCACGACGCGCTTGGTGACCACGACCTCCTCTTCGAAGACCTGCACCACCACCTCGTCCTCTCCGATGTCCGCCTCGGTAGCTCCGCTGGCCTGTCTGGCCTCGCCCGCTACCGCCACCCGCTCGATGTCTACCTCCTCGCGCCGCTTCGGGACCCGCACCACCTCGCGCTCGGTTCGCACACTCTTCTTGACGTTCACCTGGCCGGCCTCACGCTCGCGGACGCCAGCGCGGAGTTCCTCCTCCGAACGTTGGACCCTCAAGTCTTCTTGGAGGACACCGCGCTCCTCGGCAGACGACCCCATAGGGCTATCCGGCGGTTGTTCATCGCGTCCCTCGTAAGCCAAAACGGACCTTTCTGAACTGGGAGCCTCTGCTCCGAACGAACCAAAGCAAAGGGGACACGCCGCATAAGCGGACGCGTCCCCCGAGGGTTTGCCCTTACAGTCCGGTGCGGCTGCCCCGCTCGGTGGCGTCCTCCACGTCGATCTCCTCGCGCCTTACGTCCTCTTCGACGACCTCGGTGTCCTCCACCGTGTCCTTGCGCAGCCTGACCTCTTCCTTGGCCACGGCGCGCTTGTCGACCACGACCTCTTCCTCGGTGACGGGCACGGACACCTCGTCCTCACCGATCTGGGCCTCGGTGGCCTCGCCTTCGACCGGCACCCGCTCGACCGTTACCTCCTCGTGCTTGACCGGCACCTCGATCTGCTCGCGGTCGGTGCGGACGCGCTTTCTGACCTTCATGGCGCCGGCCTCGCGCTCCCTGGTCCCTGCGCGCAACTCTTCTTCGCTGCGCTGGACCCTGAGCTCGTCCTCGTCTTGGAGGTCACTCCCCGGCTGGCTGAGGCCCTCCTGGTTGCGCTCGTGCTCGCGGAACTCGCCAGACTCGGTGTCGCCCATGCTCATGCCCGAGCCAACCGTGCCGGCGCTCTCGGAGTCGGTGGTACCTGCGCCGGAGTGCTCGCCACCATCGTAGTCGCCGTAAGTGCCGCGATCCTCGGTGCTGTCTACGGCGCCCAGGCCGTAGTAAGAGCGCACCTCGTTCTCGTACTCGGGGGTGATCTCCCTGTCGTCGTCGAAGGCGGGGCCGTCCTTGACGGCGTCCTTGGTCTGGGAGACCTCGATGAAGCCCTGCTCGTTGTTTATGGTGGCGATGTCCGCCGGGATCAGGGTGGAGCTGGTGCCTAGGAAGCCCATCTTCACGCCGAAGTACTCCGGCTGGTCGCTCTCGTCGAGGAACAGATCGTCTACCTTGCCGATCTTCGAGCCGCTCTCGTCCACCACGGTGTAGCCTGCATATTGGTCCTCGATCGCCGTGAACCTATCGCTTCTCTGCTCGTATTCCGTCATGCACTCTCCTTTGCTCGTCTCTTCCTACTCTGCGTTCCGCGCGTCCGTCGCTTCTGGCTCGTTCCCACCGGCGTGTGTTGCGTCGGTCCCCGCACTTCAGGGCCCGGCGCCCAAAGGGTAAGGGAAAGGAGGAACGGACGCCGATTCACACCACAGACCCTACCCTTCTTCCGGTCACCGTGAACGCCAATTCGGCCGTTTTGAGGAAGGTCGGTACGGAAGGTGCAGGCTTTTGGTCCGAATGGTGTAGCGGCTGTAAAATCCGTGTAAACCCACCGCGTGGGGCACGCAAACGCGAGGCTTCAGGGCGCACCGATGGCGCCTTTTCCCGCGCCTGCAGGCCGTTTTCGTGGTCCCCGGCGGTTCGCCGGTTCTCGTGCCTTTCGGCCCCGGTCCGCGGCAATCGGGGGTTCCGAGGCTCTGAGGGCGCATGGTATCCTGCAAGACCGGCGGCGATGTCGGTGCCGAGAATCTATAAATCAACACCTTGGAAGTAGCAGGGAGAACCTTTGGAAGGCGCAGAGAGGAGTTTCGAGCAGTACCCGGAGGCGGCCCGGATACTCGAGGAGCGCTTCTGGGAGATCTTTGGGGACTACGAGCGCCGTCTGCGCGAGATGAATAGCCTTCTTATCGTAGGTGACGGCACGACGTCCGAGCAACTCGAGACCAACGCGCGCTCCGTTCTGGGCCGGGCGGCAAAGGTTCTTAGGGGCGAGGAACGGTCCCTGCTCGCGGTGGAGGAGGAGATCTACCGTAACATAGAGTCCTCAGAGGAACCCCTAAACCCCCACCCGGACGAGTCCTTCAGGGCCGGCGTCGCCCTGTGCAAGGCGGCCGTCACTGTCGTGGTGAAGAACCTCGTGCCAGGTGCGCCCCCGGAGAAGATCGCTGGGATAGCCCTAGCCGTGCAGGAGATCGTCATGGACCGCGTCTCCAGGATGGTGATGGCGTCCTATGTGGACTACCTGCTAACCAAGGTCAAGGAGACGCAAGACGAGGAGCGGCGGCGCTTCTCGCGCGAGCTGCACGACAGGCTGGCCCACCACATGACGGTCGTGACCCAGAGCCTAGATCTATACGAGGCCTTCAGGGAGAGCGACGCGGGGCGGGCGAAGGTGAGGCTCGTCCTCGCCCGGGAGTCGGCCGGAGAGGCGCTTGATTTGATGCACGAGTTCTCCAAGGAGCTGAGGCTTTCGGAGACCTCCGACGGCCTGAGGATAGCCCTGGAGAATCTCATGAGGATCAGCGTCCCCGGCGACGTGCACTACGAGGTCCGCGTCGAGGGTGAGGAGGCGCACCTGCCCGATTACGTACGCGACCAACTCTACATGGTTTTGAGGGAGGGGGTCCGCAACGCCGTCGCCCACTCGGGCAGCGATCGGATCGAGGTCGAGGTCTCGATAACCCCAAGGCGCGTCACGGCCCGCGTCAGAGACCACGGGACGGGCTTCGACCCCGAGGACGGCACCACCCATGGCCTGGGACTCAGCTCAATGGAGGAGCGCGTCTCGCTACTAGACGGCTCCTTCGAGCTGGTAGCGGAGGAGGGCGGCGGCGCGAGTGCCGAGGTGCGCCTGCCCCTGACGCGGGAGAAGGGCCGATAGACGCCCACCCCGTTAAGGTCCTCTTGGCCGACGACCACGCCATGGTGCGCCAGGGCATGGCCGAGATGCTCTCCACGGACCCTGGTATTGAGATCGTCGGGGAGGCCGCGAACGGCCGCGAGGCCGTCGCCGTCGCCGGGCGGACCAAGCCCGACGTGGTGATCCTGGACGTGGAGATGCCGCTCATGGGCGGGCAGGCGGCCCTGAAGAGACTGCTCGCCCTCTCCTCCCCGCCGAGGGTCGTGATCGTGACCGTCTTCGCCGACGAGTCTCACGTGCGTGAGCTCTTGGGCCTGGGGGCGAGCGCCTATCTCTCCAAGAACGCCCCCATGAACGACCTGATCTCCACCGTGCGCTCCGTCGCCCTAGGTCAGGACGAGGGCAACGTGATCCTCTCCCTCCCGCGGGGGACGCTCGAGGAGGTCGGGCGCGGCGAGGCTCACCCGGAAGGCGGGCTCTCCCGCAGGGAGACGCAGATCCTGCTCCATGCGGCCAAGGGCAAAGCCAATCGGGAGATAGGCGAAACCCTCCACCTCTCGGAGACGACCGTCAAGCGCCACCTCTCCAACGTCTACGAGAAGATGGGGGTGCACTCCAGGGGGGAGGCTACGAGCAAGGCCTTGGCGGAGGGCTGGATATCCTCCCGGGACCTGACCCGCGGGGAAGAGCAGAAGGGATCTTAGGATGGATGCGGAGCGGGCGGGTTTCAGAACCTTCTGGCTGATAGTCGGGGGCGATGGGGACCGGCCGGAGGTCTTCGAGCTCGGAGCTGACAAAGGGACGAGGATGCTGCCCGTTTTCAGCTTCGAGGAAGAGGCCATGCTGTTCTTACGCCTCGGCGGCCTAGAAGGGCGCTGGCGGGTGGGCGAGACGGGCGCCGCCGATCTCGCCTCGACGCTGACTGGCGCGCACCGCGGCGTCATACGCGTCGTCTTGGACCCCTTCCCGGAGATTGGCTTCGCCAGATTCTACGAGGTCTTTAGCCTCGGCCGGGAGGAGTTCGTGGCCCTCCTTATCCTCGGGCGCAGATTCCGCACCCGAACTGCCCGCGGCCCCTCGACGTCTGAAAGGCGAGCGTCTATGCCGCCAGGGACACCCTCCGAAGGAACGTCCTCCGACCGGTGAATGCTTGTGGTCCCGGCGGAGGAGAATGCGGGTAACCAGGCAGTAAGAAGGAGCAAGAGTGAAAGCGCGTGAGAATTCCTGGTGGCGGGAAAGGGCTAGACCATACGTCCGTGTGCCCTTCGTCTCAATGGAGGGTGGGTGCAGATCCTTCAGACGGCTGGCCTCCGGTTTCGGCCATGTCGTCTATCGGTCGGTGCCGCTGTATTCCTGCTGTACGTTATTCCCGAACAGTGAGGTACCGAGCTTCGCCAGGGCGCGGAGGGTGAGCCCGGCCAGAACCGCTGCGCTGTAGACGCCAAAGGGGCCGTGGGTGCCGTACTTGCGGTGGTAGAGGAACGCGCTCTTGTGGAGGAGCCAGATCGCCTTGGGCCGGCTGCGGCTGCTTGCGCCGGTCTGGTGGACTATTTCGACGTGCGGCAGGTAGTAGACGAGCCACCCCGCAGCCCGGGCGCGCCTACAGAGGTCGGCGTCTTCGAAGTACATGAAGAAGCGTTCGTCGAGAGGGCCTATGTCTCGCAATGTCTCCCTGCGGACGACCATGCAGGCGCCTGAGACCCAGTCGACCGAGGTCGGGCGGGACTGGTCCGTGACGGCGGGGAACTGGCTCTTTACGAGCGAGCTCTTGGGGAAGAGGCGGGTCAAGAGGGAGGTGCGCCCCAGGAAGCCCGAGAGGGCGCTGATCTCCCGCCGCGCCGAGAGCTGGAGCCCCCCTTCCGAGTCCAGAATTCTTGGTCCTGCTATGCCCACCCTTGGGTTATCTGTGACGAATTCTTCCAGATGCTTGAAGAAGTCCCCCTTCACGAGTGTGTCGGGGTTTATGAGGACAACCGGATCTCCGTTCGACGCGGCGATGCCCCTGTTGTGGGCGCGGGCGAAGCCGACGTTCTCTTCGTTACGGATCAGACGCACCCAGGATGGAAGCTCTGGCGGCTCCACACTGTCATTATCGACGACGAAAGTCTCGAAGTCCCCGTAGCGCGTCTGTTGCAGGGACGCAATGCAGCGGAGGGTCAGGGGCCAGGAGGCGTAGTTGACGATGAGAACCGAGAACTTCATCGCGATACGACCCTATCTCGCAGCCGGCGCGCGATGCTCGTCGTCGCGGCGAGCGATGACTCCCTGAGCAGCCTGCGGACCTCGGCGTCGGAGAGCTTCTTCCTTCTCTGGATCTCGGCCCGCTTCTCGATCATGAGCGGCAGGTGGCGCCACGCGCCCGCAAGTCCCTCGAGGTGCGCCCGCAAAGAGCCCGTCGCCGCGGCAGTGAGTAGACGCACTAGCTGTCCAGTGACGAAGAAAGGCAATACGTGCGGTACTGCGGAGAGAGGTAGGTTCTTGACCAGCAGGCTAAAGGAGTTGCGGCTACCGAACCTGGTCGCCGTCGGGCTACGCTTGCCGCCGGTCGAGGCGCTTCCCATGTGGTAGACGACGGCGTCGGGGACATAGAAGCAACGATAGCCGACAAGCTGGGCGCGGAAGTTCAGGTCCCCATCCTCGCAGTAGGAGACGAAGTCCTCGTCGAAGAGCCCTACCTCGTCGAGCATGCTCCTGCGGTAGAGCGCTGCCGCTGCACACGCCCCAAAGACGTAGCCAGGTTTATCGAACCTGACCCGGTCGCGCTCGCCGTGTCCGAGGCGGTAAGGTAGACCGCTCAGGCGCATGGCGTCCCCGGCCCCGTCGAGCACCCTGCGGTCGTGGAAGTCGACAAGCTTGCTGGCGAACAGACCCGACTCGGGGTGATCCTCCGCCGCGCGCACCAGCGCATCGAGCCAGCCAGGGTCCTGCTCGGTGTCGTTGTTGAGGAGTACCACGTACTCCGCCGTGGACGCCTCGATCCCGGCGTTGAACGCAGCTGCGATGCCCCGGTTCTCTCCGAGCGGGACTACGTGTACCCCAGGGAAATGTTCCTTTACAAAGGCTATCGAGCCGTCAACGGAGCCGTTATCCACCATAATGGTCTCGAAGGCTCGGAAAGACTGATCTTGCAGGGAGCCAAGGCACAGCCTCAGGAACCGCTCGCCGTTCCAGTTTGGGATGACGACCGTGACGCGGGGAGTCACGGCTTCAGGCTAGCCTCTCCTGCTGGCCTTCCGGACCGCCGTGGATCTCGACTTCCGTGGGCAGTCGCACCAGGCCTCTGACCGGGACGAGAGCCCCTTCCCTGGTTATCTCGAAGGTCGCCGCGTTCTGTGTGCGGGCCACATCCGAGTCCTCAGCGTGCGGGTCCTTCAGGGAAGCGTCCACCTTGTAGATGCCGGGTCCGAGCGGAATCGCGAACGTGAAGTCGACCGTCGCCCGCTCGCCTTCGTCCTTCCGCCCGATCGGAACCCCCTCGAGATCCGTATCCGTCGAGAAGACCTCCAGACCGGCTCTCTCGCTCTGCAGTGTAATGCGCAGGGTGCTTTCCTCCATGGCTTCGTCGTAGCGCAGGCGCACCCGCACGGTCAGGGTCGCGCCCGAGGACAGCGCGTCGGCCGCTCGCCCGTTCTCGTCGAGCAGTTCGAGGCCAAGGATCTCGGCCCCTCCAACGATCCTGCTGGTGTTCGGGGTCCCGAGGCCGTCGTCTTTGGTCGGCGTGTCCTCCTCGTCTTCGTGCTCTATCTCGTAGTCCAGTTGCTTGTCAAGCTCGCTGTGGCCGGCGTCCTTCATCTCCTGAGACTTCGCGAGCATCTCCTCGTAGTAGTCGACCACCTCCTCGGGGCTGCCGGTCGTTACCAGCCTCCCCTTGTGGAGCAGCACGGCCTCCGTGCAGAACCGCTTTACCATACCCATGCTGTGGGAGACGAAAAGGACCGTTGACCCCGAGTCCTTGAGGTCGTACATTCTCTGGATCGCCTTCTTCTTGAATGCCGAGTCGCCCGCGGAGAGAGCCTCGTCTATGACAAGTACGTCAGGCTCGACGTTGATCGCGACCGCGAAGCCAAGGCGGCTGCGCATCCCGCTGGAGTAGGTCTTGATCGGCTGGTCCATGAACTCCCCGATGTCCGCGAAAGCCTCGATGTCGTCGAAGCGCGCCACCATCTCGTCGTGCTCTATGCCGAGGATCAGGCCGCTGAGCATGGCGTTCTCGCGCCCCGTAAACAGCGGGTTGAACCCCGTCCCGATCCCGAAGATCGCCGACAGCCGGCCTTCGACCTCGACCTCTCCCGTCGTCGGCCGCAGTACGCCCGAGATTATGCTCAGAAGCGTACTCTTCCCAGCCCCGTTGCGGCCAACGACGCCCAGTGTGGTACCAGGCTCAACGTCCAGGCTGAAGTCCTGCAGCGCCCAGAACTCGTGGCTTCGTTTGGCCTTGCCGAAGCTCAGGATCTCGCCCAGCCTCGAGGAGCGGCTCGGGGAGATCCTGTACTTCTTGCCTATTCCCCTCAGGGAGATTGCCGGCGTCATAGGTGGTCCGCAAACCCAGGCTTCACCTTGACGAACAGCGCGAAGCCAGCGAGGAACAGGGCCAGGGAGAACAGGGAGAAGTAGAGGGTCGCCAGCCCGCCAGGAAGCGTGCCCTCGAGGATCATAGCCCTGTATGCGCTAACCAGGTAGGCCAGCGGATTGTAGTCGTTAATGAATTGCAGGTTCTCCGGCAACGTCTCAGGCGGCCAGAGGATCGGTGTGATGAAGAAAGTCCCCCTTATGATGGGTCGGAGGACCTCGCCCATGTCAGGCACGTAGGTCCCTATGACCGCCATGAAGTAGGTCAGCCCAAGGGTGAACAACAACTGGAGCACTATGATCAGGGGCAGCAGCAAGACCTGCCAGTGCAGCCTGTTTTGTAGGACAAAGACGAACAACACGAGCGCCCCTACGCCGAAGAGCTTGTCAACCAGCGAGGCGACCGCGTTGGTGAAAGGGAGCAACTCAAGGGGGAAGACCACCTTCTGCACCAACCCGGCGTTGTTCCTGATGCTGTTGAGGCCCTTGCTCAGCGCCTCTGAGTAAGCCATGAAAGGGAGCAAACCGCAATACAGGAACAGGCCGAAGTTGAGCGTTGGATCGCTCTCTACCTCCCTGAACCTCAGGCCGACCACCTCGGAGAAGATGATCGTCAGGAAGAAGACCCAGATCAGGGGTCCAAGTACCGCCCACGCGAGACCCAGATAGGATCTCTTGTAGCTGCGGGTTACCTGGCGGCGTACAAAGTACCTCAGCAACCATCGCTTGCGATAGAAAGAAGCCAGGGAGTCGAAGAACTCCCCCGCGAAGCTTTTCTTACCGTTATACGTGTACGTGGCCAATTACGTTCCTCGCCTTGCCGGCAGCGCCGCCAGTAGTGTAAGCCATGTGCCCGAGAATGTGGGCAGCGGCAATGTTTTCATAAGCGAGATGTACTTGCCGGGCCGCGGCCAGGGACTTACCTCACGGCGTTGTCAGCGTCGATCCTGCCGTACCCGTAGAAGGGATCGTACCCCGCGGGACCGAGGTCCTTGGCGGACCCCTGCATGCGCTGACGGATTGCGTCCGCTGACATACCCTGGGAAGCGAGCAGCCCGGCGAGGCCGGACACGAAGGGCGCCGACATGCTGGTCCCGCTTTGCTTGACGTACGGCTTGCTGGTGGAGAGTATGTTCGTCTCCGGCTTGCTGGTGGAGAGTATGTTCGTCCCCGGCGCGGCCAGATCCACCCAGCCGCCGCGGCTGGAGAAGCTGGCGAGCCTGCCATCCGCGCTGGTGGCGCTCACGGCGATCGCCCTCGAATACGCAGCCGGGTAGTTCGGCACCCTCGTCCCACCGTTGCCGGCCGCCGCCACCACGACCGCGCCCCGGCCATACGCTCGGTTGACCGCCGTCCTTAGCACGCTGGAGTCTCCCGGCCCGCCGAGCGAGAGGTTCACGACGTCGGCACCCTGCTTCACGCTCCAGTCGATGCCCTCCACTATCCTCGAGTCTGTGGTGAACCCTCTCACGCCCATGACCTTGGCTATGAGTAGCCCGCACTCGTAGCATCCCCCCGCCACGCCCTTGCCGTTGCCCGTTATCGCGCCTGCTATGCCTGTTACGTGGGTGCCGTGCCCATAGTCGTCGTCGGCCACCGCGTCGCCCTCGATGAAGTCTCTCTGGGCTATGATCCTGCCTATATCGGGATGATTCACGTAGACACCCGAGTCCACGATGGCGACCTTCGCCCCACCGCCCTTTGCGTCGTTCCAGGCGCCAGGGAACTTCGTCCTGGTGAGGCCCCACTGGTCCCCGAGCCTCAGGTCGTCTGGCATGAAGGAAGGCTCGCGCAAGTAGTTGTAGTCTGCGGCCTCGACCCCCGCTCTTTGCCCGAGGTCCCTCAGCTCCCGTGCGAGGGCTCGCTCCCGCACCGCCTCGGATGCGACGCGCCTGATCTCCGGGAAGGAGACGAGCCTCGCCTCCCCCGGCAGATCCTCCAGGGTCCGTGCTCCCGACCGCCTGACGACGGTCCCTTCGGCCTCTTCTGAGGTTCCGGGCTCATAGGCGACGAGTAGCTCCCCGGCGACGTAAGGCGCGCCCTTGGGGTCGTGGTCCACCCCAGGCTGCGCGGCAGGTTCCCCCTTCGACCCAGGAGCGAGGATTAGTAGGAGGACCGCCCACAGTAGAGCAGCGGCGAAGGCATACCCTTGTAGACGACCGTTACCGACTACCATAGTTTTGACCCGCAAACGTCCCCCTACAAGAAGACCATAATGTTGTGAAGGACCACATTATCTTACAAGGACGCAGAGTTGTTAAGGGCTTTGTGCTCCATTGCGCGAAAAATGCTCGGGTTCCGTGACGGTCGGCGCCGAGACCGGGTACTCTGGCGCCACTAAAACAGGATCCTGTGAGAGTATAATGGCCCACTGCGTGTAGATTAGGCTTATGGGAGTAGACCGTTGCAACCACCTTGTGGCCGACAAGCCCTCTTGAGGGAGGAACAATATTGACGCCGAGGTTCAAGCGGGCCTGGCGGCACGCGGTGACCAGGGGCAAGTTTCTCCGGTCGCGAGCCCAACGACCGTCGCGTGCCGGCGAGCCGTGCGGCGTAAGGCCTGAGAACATCGTCTGGATCTTCGGCACGGGCCGTAGCGGCAGCACGTGGCTCGGCTCCATGATGGAGAGCCTCGACGGATGCGCCATGTGGAACGAGCCGCTTGTGGGAAACCTCTTCGGCAACTTCCACTACTTCAGGGGCGAGGGCCGCAAGTCGGGCAGGCAATATATCCTGGGAGAACCCTACAAAGAGACCTGGCTCGGGCCGATGAGAGATCTGGTTCTGGGCGGGGCGGCCGCCAGGTTCCCCGAGCAGATCGGGGGCGGATACCTCGTCATAAAAGAGCCGAACGGCTCCATAGGCTCGCCGCTCTTGATGGAAGCCCTACCAGAGAGTCGTATGATCTTCCTGATTCGTGACCCCAGGGATGTCGTTGCCTCGAGTATAGATGCGCGGAGCGAGGGGAGCTGGCTCTCTGAGCGAAGGGAAGCCCAGAGACACACGTCGAAGCCCGGCAGGAACGCCAGCGCCTACGCGAGGACGCGCGCGAACTCCTACGTGCAACAGATAGAGAAGACCAGACAGGCCTACGATGCCCACGGAGGACACAAGGTTCTCGTCCGCTACGAGGACCTGAGGGCCGACACCCTGAGCACGATGAAGCGCATCTACTCGGCGCTACAGATACCTGTAGACGAAAGCGAACTGGCGCGCTCGGTCGAGAAGAACTCCTGGGAGAACATACCGGAGGAGGAGAAGGGCGAGGGCAAGAAGCGGCGCAAGGCGAAGCCGGGCGGGTGGAGGGAGGACCTGACCCCCAGGCAGATCGAGATAGTCGAGGACATTACGGCGCCACTGCTGAGCGAGTTCTATCCTATGGCGACCGCACGGGATTCGCTTTGATCCGGGACGCCTGGCACAAGATAAAGGGAGCGTCGCCAGTAGGAGAACTGGCCCGCGGAGTGAGGCCTGAGAACCTCGTCTGGATGTTCGGTACGGCGAGGACAGGAAGCTCCTGGCTCAGCGCCATCATGGGAGAGATACAAGGATACAGCAGGTGGCATGAGCCGCTCGTGGGACATCTGTTCGGCAACCTCTACTACGTGCGGGCGGGCCACCGCAGTGAGGACGAGCATTTCATCCTCGGGGCCCGCTACAGGGAGCTCTGGCTGGAGACGGTCAGGAGGTTCGTACTCGACTCGGCCGCCGCGCGTTTCCCCGAAGCAGCAGGCGGAAGGTACCTGATCATCAAGGAGCCGCAGGGCTCGATGGGGGCTCCGCTGCTTATGGAGGCACTGCCAGAGAGTCGTATGATCCTGCTCGTCCGCGACCCGAGGGACGTTGTCGCCTCAAACCTCGACGCCCACAAGAAAGGTACCTGGACCGCCGACCTGATGAAGAAGGGTGGCAGGGAGAAGCCGCCTTCGCTGGTCGAGAGCAGGCCGGATGACTTCGTGAAGGGCCAGGCCAGGAGGTACGTGCGAGACGTCGGGAACGCCAAGCTGGCCTACGATGCCCACAAGGGGCTCAAGGTCCTCGTCCGCTACGAGGACCTGAGGGCCGACACCCTGAGCACGATGAAGCGCATCTACTCGGCGCTACAGATACCTGTAGACGAAAGCGAACTGGCGCGCTCGGTCGAGAAGAACTCCTGGGAGAACATACCGGAGGAGGAGAAGGGCGAGGGCAAGTTCCACCGCAAGGCGAAGCCGGGCGGCTGGAGGGAGGACCTGACCCCCAGACAGGCCGAGATAGTCGAAGTCGTGGCCGGCCCCCTCCTCAGGGAGCTCTACCCCGTCCGGAGCACCGCGTAGGAGGCTTCTGGTGCCGGTCTTCAGATATCGTACGGTCTTCGGTGTGGTGCGTGAGGTAAGGGCTGTCCTGGGTCTCGAGGCTGGAATCACCCGCGGCGCCTTACCCGAACCGGCCAGAACGAACGCTGGCGGGGGGGCCGCAGGTGGTGTCGCTCCCGAGAACATGATCTGGATCTTCGGCACGGGGCGTACCGGGAGCACGTGGCTCGCCGCGATGATGGAGGAGCCGGAGGGTCATGACGTGTGGTTCGAACCCAGGGTCGGTACCGTCTTCGACCCCAAGAGGTTCCAGCGCCACGCTGGAAAGCACTTCATCTTCGCGGCCCAGTACAGAGACGTCTGGCTCCGTTCCATAAGGAACTTCATCCTGGACGGCGCCAGCGCACGTTTCCCTGAATTGGATGGCGGATACCTCGCGGTCAAGGAGCCCGGTGGCTCGATTGGTGCAGCCCTGATCATGGAGGCCCTGCCGGAGAGCGGGATGGTGCTCCTGATCCGTGACCCGAGGGATGTCGTCGCCTCCTGGCTCGACGCCACCAGGAAGGGTGGCTGGCAGACCAGGCGCAGGGGCGAAGGGGGGCGCCGCGCGGAGTCGCTGGCCGAGACGAACCCGAACGCGTTCGTGAGGCGCCACGCTGACGCCTACCTGCAGCACGTCGGGAGTGCCAGGCGGGCCTACGAGGCGCACGACGGCCGCAAGGTGGTGGTCCGCTACGAGGACTTGAGGGCCGACACTTTAGGGACGATGAAGCGTATGTACGGGGAGCTGGACGTCCCCGTAGACGAGGCAAGGCTAGCCAGGGCCGTCGAGAAGCACGCCTGGGAGAACATCCCGGAAGAGGAGAAGGGGCAGGGCAAGTTCTACCGCAAGGCCACGCCTCAGGCGTGGCGCGAGGACCTTTCGCGCCGCCAGGTAAAGACCGTCGAGCGAATAACGGCGCCGCTGCTCGAGGAGTTCTATCCCACGGGACCAACGGAGGAGCAAGGATGAGGTGGCTGCGGGACAAAGCGCGCCTCGGATCGACCCTCGACCGGCTCAGGGCCCGGCTGAGGACGCAGGCGTCCGCCGGGGCATCCTACCCCGGTGAAGAGATGCCTGTATTCTTCGTCGTCGGGCTCGCGAAGTCAGGCACCACGTGGTTGATGAAGACCCTCGACGCCCATCCCGAGGTACTCTGCAAGGGCGAAGGCAGGTTCTTCGGCGAGGAATACAGGCGGGAGGTCCTGGTCCAGACACAGACCAAACAGCAGCCCAGCTCGCTCTACAATGCGCTGCTCGGCTCCGAGTACCTGAGGCTCTGGATCGAACGCTCCGTGTGGAGCCGGGATGGAGATCCAGACGAGCATATCAGAGATCTCGTCAGGCTTGCCACGGACTACTTCCTCACGCAAGAGCTCTCGAAGAGCGGCAAGAAGGTGGTTGGAGACAAGACACCCCTGCTCGGCCCGAAGTTCGTCAAGGAGATTCACGAGATCTACCCGGAAGCGAGGGTGATACACATAATAAGGGACGGTAGGGACCAGGCGGTCTCCTTCATGCATCAGCAGGGCAACCGCGCCAAGCGGGGCCGTACCCACAGGCTCTCACCCGAGGAACTGGCAAGGAGCGAGGCCTACCGCAGGAACCCCCGAGAGCTCGCTGAGGCCGGCGAGGGGATGTTCGCCGAGAAGACGCTCAGGAAAGCAGCCGAGAACTGGACCCTCAGGGTGGGCAGGGCCGTCGAGGACGGACCAGCCTTGTTCGGAGATCGCTATACGGAAGTGCGCTACGAAGACCTGCTCGTGCGCCCCAACGAGGAGGTAGAGAGATTGCTCGGCTTCCTCGGGGTCGGTACGGACGAGACGCTGGTGGAGCACTGCGTTAGCCAGGCTAGCTTCGAGAAGCTCTCCAGGGGTCGTGAGCGGGGCCGGGAGGACCCCTCCTCCTTCTATCGTAAGGGTGTCGCGGGCGACTGGAAGAACCTGTTCGACGAGATCGACAGGCAGGTCTACAAAGAGGAGGCAGGGGAGCTGTTGATCCGGCTCGGCTACGAGAAGGACGGCGGCTGGTAGGGTTGAGGACCGGGATCAGGAGAACGATCGAGGGCTCGCGCGGCGTGCTGCGCAGGGGGCACCGCTGGCTGGCTGGCAAGTACAGGGAGGTCCCCCTGCGGGCCGCAGGGTTGCGCAGGAGCATCGGTGGCGCTACCACCACCGGCGTAAGGCCTGAGAACATCGTCTGGATCTTCGGTTCGGGGCGCAGCGGCAGCACGTGGCTAAGGAGCATGATGGGAGATCCGAGCCGGCATCTGGTCTGGGAGGAACCTATGGTTGGCCAGCTCTTCGGCAACTTCCACCGTAGGGCGCAGACTGCGAATCTCGTCCGCCCCGACTTCGTCATGGCCGACGCGACCCGAAGGGGTTGGATCCACTCCATAAGGAACTTCGTGCTCGACGGCGCGGGCTATGCAAGACCCCGCCTCGGCACCGACCATTACCTCATAGTCAAGGAACCTAACGGCTCGGTCGGGGCCCCCCTGCTCATGGAAGCCCTGCCCGAGAGCCGCATGATACTCCTGATCCGGGACCCGAGAGACGTGGTTTCCTCTACACTCGACGGAGCCCGTAAGGGAAACTGGCTCTACGAGCGCAAGGACAAAGGTGGATGGAAGCGCGATTCGCTGCCAGACGACAACCCTGACGCGTTCACGAGGCGCTGGGCCAACGTCTACATGCAACACGCGGGCAATGCCAAAAAAGCCTATGATGCCCACAAGGGTCCCAAGGTCATGGTCCGCTACGAGGACCTTAGGGCAGACACCCTCGGCACCATGCGGCGCATCTACTCGACGCTCGGTATCCCTGTGGACGAGGGTGGGCTGGCACGGGCCGTCGAGAAGCACTCCTGGGAGAACATCCCTGAGAAGAAGAAGGGTGGGGGCAAGTTCTATCGCAAGGCCACCCCGGGAGGCTGGGAGGAAGACCTGACCCCAAAGCAGATAAAGCAAGTCGAGAGGATAACGGCCCCCCTGCTCGAAGAATTTTACTCCGGCGAAGCACCGTAATATTGGCCAACCGGGTCTCGGTCGTCATACCCACCTTCAACGCGGGTCCCGATTTCGAGGAACTGCTGCTACAGCTCGACGCCCAGAGTGGGGACTTCGAGTTGGAGGTCGTCGTCGTCGACTCAGGCTCGACCGACGGCACCACGGAGCTTGCCGCAAGACACGGCGCAGTCTTGCACAGCGTTTCGAAGGCTAGTTTCGACCACGGCGCGACGCGTGACCTCGGGATCTCATTATCATCAGGAGAATACGTGGCCCTTACCGTCCAGGACGCCGTGCCGCTCGACGAACGGTGGCTGGCGACCATGGTCGAGAACCTGCGCGAGGACATGCGTGTCGCCGCTGTCTACGGCCGTCATGTCCCCAGGTCCGAAGCCGCCCCCCTGACCCGCGCGCTCGTCGGCAACCTCGCCGTCGCAGGCTCCGAGAGGCGGGAGCAGGAGATCCAGGACCCCGATATTTACAGCGGGCTGCCGCCGGCCCAGAGGCGCCGCGTAGCCGCCTTCGACAACGTGAGCTCCTGTGTGCGCCGCTCGGTCTGGGAGGAGTTCCCGTTCGGGGTGGCGGACTTCGCCGAGGACCTGCGTTGGGGCAAGAAGGTGGTCGAGGCAGGGTACACGATCGTCTACGAGCCGCGCTCGGTCGTCGTCCACTCCCACGAGCGCGGCGCCCTCTACGACCTCAGGCGCCACTACGTAGACCAGCTCGTTCTCGACGAGCTCTTCGGGGCCCGCATGGTGCCGAGTCTGCCGCGCCTGATCTTCGGCATACCCTACTCGGCCCGCCACGTCTATCGTCTCCTCAGGCGCGAGGAACCGGCACCAGAGAAGAGGCCAAAACACCTGCTCGACGCGGCGACCTACGCCCTCGCCTCCCAGCTCGGGGCCTACCTGGGTTGCAAGATACCTTCCCTCTCCCGCCCGAGCCCGAAACTCCACGCAAAGCTTCACCGCATCCTCGGTAAAGGAGTGTAATATCTCCGCCATGAACCTCGAACGCGTCGTCGAGCGTCTGCGCGACTACCGGCTGAAGAACGAACGGTTCGACCGCCTGGTTGGGGCGGTGCTCTCCAACGAGATGGCCATGAGATCCGCACGCGCCACCTTATCAGTGGCCCGTTCTGTCTCCCGCAGGGGCCAGACCGTCGCTGCAGGGGATTATGACACCGTGTTCTTCGTGGCAGGAGAGATGCGTTCCGGGACGTCCTGGTTGCGGCACAGCCTGAGCGACCACCCCGAGATCGCCTGCGGCCAGGAGGGCAGCTTCTTCGGCCGCGGCTACGACCACGAGGAGATACCCGTCTATACCGGGCCCGTCTCCAGCCTCACCCGCGCCCTTGCTCTCTCCAGGGAGTTGAAGACCTGGCACGCGTTGCCCTGGAACCTGTGGTCGGACGGCTACGAGGAGGACCTGAGGAACCTCTGCCGGCTCTCGGTCGACTACTTCCTCTCCAAGGAGGTGGCCCGCACGGGACGCAGGATCGTGGGGGACAAGAGCCCCCAGCACACCGAGAACCTGGACGAGATACACGAGTTCTACCCCGACGCCAGGATAATCCACATCATCAGGGACGGCAGGGATGTGGCGGTCTCGGCGATGCACCACTGGTGGCGGCTGGCGAAGGACAGGGAGGGGGGCGTCTTCGACCTCACGCCGGAAGAGCTCCAGATTCGCGACGATTACGCCGAGGACAGGGAGAGGTTCCTGTCCGAGGGGCGTTCGATCTTCACTCAGGAGCGGCTGGCCCAGCTGGCCAGCCGGTGGGATTACAGGACGGGCAAGGGCAGCCACGATGGGAGAACGCTCTACAGCGACAGATACCTGGAGGTCCGTTACGAAGACCTCCTCGTCGACACGCCCGCCGTCTTCGGGGGGATTCTCGAGTTCCTCGGGGCCAGTAGCGAGGACCGGGTTATTGAGCGCTGCCTGCGGTCGAGCAGCTTCGAGCGGGCTTCGAGCCGCAAGCAGGGCGAGGAGGATTCGGCCTCCTTCTTCAGGAAAGGCGTCGCCGGTGACTGGAGGGACGTCTTCACGCAGCGAGATCGAGGACTGTACAAAGATCTGGCAGGGGGACGATTGGTGGAGTTCGGGTATGCCTGGTAGAGCGTGAGGGTCCTCTTCGCCGCACACCAGTTCTTCCCCGAGCATTACGCCGGTGTCGAGACAGTCACGCTCTCGCTGGCGCAGGAGTTCAGGGCGAGGGGCCACGACCCTTACGTGCTCGCCCCCAAGCGGAGCATCCCTGTCAACGACATCGAGCCAGGACAGGTCGAGGACTACGAGTTCGGTGGCATACCGGTGCGCAGGGTGGGCCGTCCCAGAGAGGGTGTCTCCCGTCCCTACAGCCTGGATTACGAGAACGAGGTCATGGCTGGTAGGACCAGCGAGTACATGCGCGAGGTAGCTCCCGACATCGTTCACGCCGAGCACTTCCAGGGGCTCTCGGCGAGTGTGATCCCCGCCATCAAGGAGTTCGGCGTGCCGCTCGTGTACACGGCGACGGACTTCTGGACGTTCTGCCCCGTCGTCGACCTCAGACGCCACGACGGGGTGATGTGCACAGGGCCCGAGATCTCCCACTGTACCCGTTGCATAGCGAGCAGATACCCTGGCACCAGGATGAAGCAGGCGGTCGACCTGACACCTCCGGCCGCCATAAGGGTCGCCGGTGCCCTCTCCGAGACCAGGCTCTCGGGGCTCTCGCACTCGCTGCGCCAGGTGAGGGCCTTGAAGGAGCGCCCCGGACGCATCAGGGAGAAGATGGAGCTTGTCGACCACATCATCGTCTACACCCACCTCATGAGGGAGTTATTGCTCGCCAACGGCATAGGAGTTGGGAAGATCGAAGTCTCCCACTATGGTATAGACACCTCGGGTATACGCAGGGAGGACAGGCCCTTCACCCCGCCGCTCCGGGTCGGCTTTGTAGGCACCCTCGCGCCGCACAAGGGCTGCGATGTCCTGATCCGGGCCTTCAGGGATCTCCCGCCCGAGCTAGAAGTGACCCTCGACATCCACGGGAACCTGGAGAGGTTCAAACCGTTTGTGCAGGAGTTGCGCGCCCTGGCCGAGGGAGACGGGAGGATAGACTTCGCGGGCCCCTTCGCGCGCGAAGAGGTAGGCGACGTCCTCTCCGGGATGGACGTCCTCGTCGTGCCCTCCCGCTGGTACGAGAACGGTCCTGGTGTGATCTTCGAGGCCTTCGCCGCCGGCATCCCAGTAGTGGCGACCCACCTAGGCGGGATGTCCGAGTTCGTGAGGCACGAGAAGGACGGGTTGCTCTTCGGACTGGAAGACCATTGCGACCTTGCGCGCCAGCTCAGGCGCCTGATCGAGGAACCAGGCCTGCTCGAAAGGCTGCGCGCCGGGATCGAACCCGTCAAGACCGTCCAGGAGAACGTGGACGAGCTCGAGGTCCTATACGGCGGATTGCTGACTAAGGTCTAGGGAGGGCATACTTGCCGAAGATACTCGTGACCGGCTCGGGCGGCCAGCTCGGCCTCGAGCTGGCCGCACTCCTCCCCTGGCGCGGGCACGAGGTCGTCACGCTCTCGAAGGGAGAGCTCGACATCGCTGACTTCGGGGCCGTGAGACTGGCACTGGAGGAGCACTCGCCGGATGTCGTCGTGAACGCCGCCGCCTACACCAACGTCGACGGCTGTGAGACGGAGACCGATCTGGCGTACAGGGTCAACGCGCTCGGCCCAAGGAATTTTGCCCAGCTTTGTGAGGAGCGAGGCTGTGATCTCCTGCACGTCAGCACGAACTACATCTTCGACGGCGATTCAGAACGACCCTACGAGCCCTTCGATACGCCGAACCCTATCAGCGCCTACGGCCGCACCAAGCTTGCCGGGGAGGAGTACGTCAGGCAGCTAACGAACGACTGGTATGTAGTACGGTCCGCGGGCGTCTACGGAAGGGGGCACAACTTCGTGCGGACCATGCTGCGCCTGGGAGCGGAGAGGGACGTGCTCGAGGTCAAAGACGACGAGTTCATCTCGCCGACCTACGCCGCAGACCTCGCGGAGGGGATCGTGGAGGTGATCGAAGGCGGACACTACGGCCTCTACCATCTCACCAACTCGGGCTCCTGCTCCTGGCACGAGTTCGCGAAGGAGATCTTCGAACTGGCCGGCCTCGAGGTCGAGGTCGTCCCCGTCCCTGGATCGGAGTACCCTCTCCCCGCGGCGCGGCCCGCAAACGGAATCCTCTCGACCCTGGGGAGCCCGGAACTGCGAAACTGGCGCGAGGCCCTAGAGGACTATCTCCTGCGCGAGAAGGTTGTTTAGAGCAGTTTGCAAAGGAATCAGAGATCTCTTTGCAAGCATTTCAGCAAGAACAAAATGCTGAAGTGCTGAAATGCGCGGTCTCTGGAAGGCTCGATCCTTCCAGAGACCGCACTAGGGCGGCCCGTTCTCCGCGGCGCGGCAACCTTCCCCGGCGCAGTCGCGCAGCGCGTCGAGGCGCGCGTCGAGCTTTGAGATGAGATCCGGGGCCGCAGAATCGTGCAGGTTGTGCAGCTCGTAGGGGTCTTTCCTGAGGTCGTACAGTTCGCGCTCCCCGGCCTCGTACTCGACGTAGAGGTATCTCTTCGTCCTTACGGCCCGGTAAGGAGGTACAGGCGTTACGCTCTCATAAGTCGGGTCGTCCTTCTTGCCATCCCAGTGGCGGACCTCGAAAGCCGTACGCCAGGTGTCCGGATCGTTGCCCTTCCGTTTGTCGAGCAGGGACGCGAACGAGCGACCATCTACGGAGGCCGGAGGCGGGAAGCCCGCCAGGTCTGCGAAGGTCGGGGCTAAGTCGTTGTTCAGGACCATCTCGTCCCTACTGATCCTCGCAGGCACTCCTGGCCCGCGGATCATCAAAGGTACCCTTATATCCTCCTCGTAGGCGGCTTGCTTGCCAAGTCCGAGACGATGCTGGCCCATATGAAAGCCGTTGTCGCTGGTGAGGACGAGGTAAGTGTTGTCTAGCTTCTCGGTCTGTTCGAGCGTCCTGAGCAGCCCACCGATCGTCTCGCCCACTCCGGCCGTCGTCTTTAGCCTTTTGCGATAAAGCGCATCGATGTGTCTTACCTCTGATGAGTCTAGCGATAGGTTGCGGACCCACCCTGGCTTATCCGAGACATTCGCTTCGTCGAAGGAGGGCGTACGGGGTGCCCGCAGGCCTTCGTATAGATCCTCGTGTCTCAGGGCGGGCTTGGCGGGCGCGTGGGGGGCGTGGACGGAGAGATACAGGAAAAAAGGAGCATCCTTGCGTTCCTGGCGTCTCACGAAGTCCTGGGCGAGACCCGAAAGCGCATCGTCGAGGTAGGTGTCCGACTCGTAGGTGACCACCTGCCCGTTCTGGTTCAGCTGCGTGTCCCCTACGGTCCCGTACCATTCGTCCCACCCCGGCGGAATGTGGCCGCGGCCAATGTTGCCGTAGCCGTTGAGGTACTTGCCGAACAGGGCCGTCTCGTAACCTGCCTCGTCGAGCCAGGTGGCCAGCGTGGATCTCTCGCGCCCCAGCTTGCGGAAGGTCTTGAAACCCCCTAGTGGGGGACCGTTGCTCCTGACAAGATGGTTGTGCGGGTACTGTCCGGTCAGGATCGTGGCCCTCGATGGACAGCAGAGCGGGTAGGTGACGAAGGCGTTTTCGAAAGTCAGACTCTGGTCCGCCATGTACCCTTCAAGAGACGGAACCTTCGAGGCCGACGCAGCGTCGAGGTCATCCGTGATTATGAAGATGATGTTGGGACGGCCCGCTGCACCGATTGACCCACGCTCCACCTCTCCCGAAGGTAGTACGAGCCCGAGCCCCAGGCACGCCCCGAACAACAGCAAGACCCTGCCAACCTTACTCATGCTGAGGGCCGTCACACGCTGTCCTACCAGTCGAAGTCCTCCTCGTAACCGAGCCGGATCAACAGCTCCCCGGCCTCCTCCTTGAAGACGCGCCCATCCTCTTCAGTGAAGTAGTTCCTCCAGTCTCCCGCAACGCCTTTACGATAGAAGGAAGAGGGATCCTCCTCGCCCCGCTCACGACCCCTGGAGAGCTTCTCGAAGCTAGCCTGGCTAACGCAGTGCTCCACCAGCGTCTTGCCTGTATCGACCCCGAGGAAGCCTAGCAGTCTCTCGACCTCTTCGTTGGGGCGCACGAGCAGGTCTTCGTAGCGTACCTCGGTGTAATTCGACCCGAGCAATGCTGGTCCATCCTCTACGGCCCTGCCCACAAGGAGTCTCCAGTTGCGGGCTGCCTGCCGCAGCCACACCTCGGTGAACACACCCATCTCCGTTCGCTCCCGTTGGCCCTCGCGCAGCGCCTCGCCCTTCGCCAGTTCCTCGGGCGAGAGCCTGTGGAGGTAGCCCTGGCTGGCGCGGCGCCACCCGCGGTGCATGGATGAGACCGTCCTGTCCCTGCCGTCCCTTATGATGTGGATGATCCTGGCCCCTGGATACACGGCGCCGACCTCCCGCATAAATGCTTCGTCCAGGAGCGGCGACTTGTCTCCGACGAGCCTCTTGCCGGTCTTCGAGAGCCCTGTGGTGAGAAAGTACTCCGTGGCCAGGCGCATCAGGGCGTTTATGTGCTCGTCGGGATCTCCATCCCGGCTCCACACAGAGCGCTCGACCCACAGCCTCAAGTGCTCAGAATGGGTCAGGGCGTAGTAGAGGGAGCTCGCGATAGCCCTGTCGTTCGCGGGGTCGAGGTCAGCGCGCTTCCAGCCCGCGGAGAAAAAGCGCCCCTCGCCCTTGCACAGCACCTCGGGGTGGGAGTCCAGGATCCTGGTCAGCCACCTCGTCCCCGATTTGCCGAGCCCCGTGACGAAGAACACGGGCGTGCTATCGCTTCGCGACCGCTCAACGTCCGCCTTCCTGCCGGCGAGCTTCCGACGCCACGCCTCCCCGAGATCGCTCACCCTGGCGTACGCACGTCCCAGCGCTCCTGACTGGGATGAAATGAGTTCACTGGCGTGGTGTGCCGTCATGTGGTTCTCCAAACATGCGTCAAGGGGAGTTGCTACCAGTCGAGGTCCTTCTCGTAACCGAGCCGGATCAAGAGCTCCCCGGCCTCTTCTTTGAAGGCTCGCCTGTCCTCCTCGGTAAAGTGGTTCTTCCAGTCTCCTGCTATCCCCTTGCGGTAGAACGAAGACGAGTCTTCTTCGCCCTGGATCCTGCCGCCCGATAGCTGCTCGAAGCTCGCCGCCTCCACGCACGCGCGGGCGATCTCCTCGCCCGAGTCAGCTTCCAGGAACTCGAGCAGCCGCACGACCTCACCGACCGGCTCGGCAAGGAGGTCCTCGTACCGCACCTGGTAGTAGTTGCCGCCGAGGAGTGCACCGTCAGCCATCGCCCTACTCACCGATGTACTCCAGCTCCCTGCTATCTCAGCCACGTGTTCGCCGGCGAAGATGCTCTCCCCCGAGGCCCCGAAGGCGTCCGGATCGTCGCGGTAGGCTTCACGCTTTGCAACCTTCTCGCGGGAGAGCTTGCGGCGACCGCCCTGGTCGGTCGCATTGTTCCACTGGTGGTGAACCGAGGACACAGCCACGTCCCTGCCGTCCCTGACTATGTGCACGACCTTCGCGTCGGGGCAGATAGCGGCGATCTCCTCCACGACGCCTGGGCTGGTGAACGGGCTCTTGTCCCCGACGATCTTCTTGTTCGACTTCCTTAGCTTCTCTTGCATGAGGTAGTTTATGGTGTTGGCCACGATGTCTTCGAGGTTCGGATCCTGGTCCCGAAGAGTCCAGGGATTGTGGCCCAGCCACCTCTTCAACTCCTTCGAACGGGCGAGGGCGCCGTGCAACGCGTTGGCCGTGTCCTCGCCGAAGAACTTACCCTCCCCCCTGCAGAGTATCTCGGGATGGGAGTTGAAGAGCCTCATCAACCAGGACGTCCCCGATTTCGAACGCCCTATAAGGAAGAACACGGGTACGACCTCGTCCGTGGAGTCGGGCTGACGCGTGGCGCTTCGGGCAAGGGTGGGCCCCGACCCTTTGGCTTCTTCGCCCGCTACCGGCCGCGGAGATCCCCCTGACCCTGAATCGCGGCTTTTCGGCGCTGGAGAGCCCCGGCCTCCATTGCGGGTGAGTCCTACCTCGAGGTCCAAAAACGCCCCAATGTTCCACGCTATCTCTAAGGCCGTGCGGTACTTGAAGATCGGCACCTGGCGTTTCTCCTATCGAGGGACGTTGCTATCTCAACGTACGATGCTCTCACAAAAACCCGAATCCTACTAGTGGTGTCGTCCCTGCCTCCGACACCGAACGGTACCGCCGGCACATCTTGATAGACTGTCACGAATCGACGATATCTGCCGTTGGGAGGCGCAGGTGAAGCTCTCGTTGTGTATAGCGACGAAGAATTCGGCCGAGTATGTCGAGAAGCTCTTGCGGGTCGGGAGGAGCTTCGCCGACGAAGTAGTCGTGGCCGTCGATGCCTCGAGCAATGACCTGACCGAGAGAGTCTGCAACGAGCACGCCGACAAGGTCTTTCGCGTAGAGTCGCCGGGCTACGTGGAGCGGATCCTCCCCTGGCTCAACGAGCAGTGCACGGGTGATTGGATCCTCCGCCTCGACGACGACGAGCTGCCCAGCGTGGGTCTGATCGAGATCCTGCCGGCCCTTATGAACGATCGTGAGATGACCCATTACCATTTGAGACGGCGCACGATTATCGGGGAAGATAGAACGGAATGGATAACCCAGCGCCCCTGGTGGCCCGATTGGAAGCTCAGGTTGTTCCGCAACATCCCTTCGATCGTGCGGATTCCCGGCCGCCTGCACACCGGATACGAGGTTCAGGGGGCCTCGCGCTTTCTCTACAGGGGTTCTATCTACCACTACGACTTCGTGTATCACGGCGAGGAGCATCGGAGAGAGAAGGTGCGTCAGTACGAGATCATATCGCCCGAGAAGAGCGGCAGTCATCACTATTCCCTTCCCGACGAAGACTCGCTGATCACGCGCCCGATCCCGGCCGATGACGCACCCGCGGACGGTTATGGCGCAAACAGACTGCCGGCTGCGCGCGAGCCGGTCAGGGACGTAGACCTGGCCGAGATAGACCGGGCGGCCGTCCGAGAGTGTGACTACAGCCCAGGGCTGTTCAGGGCGCGTCTGGATTGCGTGGATTGCCCGCGGGTGATGGAAGCGGGACGGTGGTACAAGGTAGACGTCGATCTACGCAATGATAGCCCCGCAGCATGGCCGATACCCGATATGGGTGCGCCTGACGTAAGAATATCCTATCATTGGCTCTCAGCCGACGGAGACCTCTACGACTACAAGGGCCGACGGACAGGGCTACCGCACACGCTGAGGCCTGGTGAGACGACCAGGCTGCCCGCGCCGGTACGCTCCCCCCAGGAGCCGGGAGATTACATCCTCCAGTGGGATATGGTCGTCCCAAACGTCGCATGGTTCTCCGAACAAGGGTGGCGAGGTCCCGAGATCTGGGTGAGCGTCGTGCGTAAGGCTTGAGAGCCTTACGCACGACGAGCAATCAGCAAGTCACCTTGCGCAAGACCTGGCTGACATGCTGACAAGCGGAGGCCGAAGGCCGGAGCGTGCTTACATGCTGATCAGCCCGGGTAGAGCTCCTTTAGAAGGGGGGCCGATATCTGCTCCACTATCTCTACCTGATCGGGGGTGAGGTCTTCCCGCCAGCTTCCCGGCGTCGCCTTGCGGTAGAACTTCCCCTGTCCCTTCTCCTCATCCGGGATGTTCTCCCAGGCGTGCTTCTCGACCGCCCGCACGAGGCTTGCCCTTCCGACCTCGATCCCCAGCGTCGAGTACAGACTCTCCATGGTACCGAGTGTATCGTCGCGTAGTTCCTCGTAGCGGACCAGGGCCTTGGGACCCCTGTGGGCCTCGTAGGCCTCCTTGGCCTTCCCCGCGTGGCGCACGTAATTCTGGGCCCTCCGCCTCACCCAGACATCAGGCTGCTTATCTGCCAGCGCCTCCCTCTTCCAGCCGCGATCCGCCGCGTTCTCGTACTGCCAGCTACCCTTCCTTGCGGCGTCCAGGCCCGACGCGGCGACATCCCTGGGGTCGCGTACGAGGAAGATCACACGGCTCGCCGGCATCGCCTCGGCGAGGAGCGGCGCCCCTATGGAGCCGTTCGGCTCCTTGATTATCAGGTAACCTCTCTCGGCCACCCCGGGAAAACGCACGCCCGCTTCGCTGAGAACGAAAGCCTGGATGGAATCGAGCCAGCTCCCCTTGTGATAGTCCCCGAGAATGTAGTGCTTCACGTTCTGGTGGCCGGCGGCCCCGACGTAGTACAGGTCGCCGAAGAGCTTCCCTACCAGCGGCTCGTTCCACACCTCGTGGCCCTCTATCTCGCCCATCACCTGGCTCAGCCAGGTGCTGCCGCTACGGTTGGAGCAGAATATCCAGACCACGTTCCCCGGGTCGACCCCGCCGGCTCTCGGAGCCGACAGCCTCTGCCTTAGCCCGGCGATCTCCTGCTCTCTCACTTCGAGTTGCTCGCGGACGCGCGCGAGCTCTTCGATCTGGGCGGCTGGTGGTCCTGATGCGACCGGCGCCTTTGCTGGTATCTCGCCGCGGGTAAGGCCGGCCTCCAGGCTCAAGAACGCTTTCATACCCCGCGCTAACTCGAAGACCGTGCGACTATTGAAGACTGGCATCAGGGGTCCTTCCTATTACGGTGTGTCGTCGTTTCAGCGAGCATTATGCTCTCGCTAGCGGGTCTTGCCTACCAATCCAGGTCCCTCTCGTAGCCGAGTCGGATCAAGAGCTCCCCCGCCTCCTCTTTGTAGATCTCCTTATCGCGCTCGGTGAAGTAGTTGTTCCAATCACCTGCAACGCCCTTACGGTAGAAGGAGGAGGTATCCTCCTGGCCCCGCTCGCGCCCCTTGGAGAGCTTCTCGAAGCTCGCCGAGCCCACGGCCTGCTGCACGGCCTTCTCGCTGGTATCGGCGCCGAGGAACGCTGCCAGCCTATTTATCTCCTGGTTGGGGCGCCCGAGCAGATCCTCGTAACGCACCTCGGTGTAGTTTCGTCCGAGCAGGGCCGGGCCGTCCTCCGCGGTCTTGCCAACCCTCGAGTTCCAGCTCCTGGCCGCCCCGCGCAACCGCTCCTCGGTGAACATACCCTCACCCGTCTGCAGGAGCTTTTTGGGGTTTTTGCGGTAGATATCGCGTCTCTCGAACTCCCCGGGCTTCAGGGTCTGGACACCGCCCTGGTCCGTGGAGCGGTTCCACACGTGGTGCAGCATGGAGACTGCCTGATCCCTACCGTCCCTTATGATGTGGATGACTTTGGCCTCGGGGTAGATCCTGCCGACCTCCTCGATAAAGTCCGCGTTGAGCAAGGGTGATTTGTCGCCGACCAGCTTCTTGTTCGTCTTGCGGAGTCGCCCCAGGAGAAAGTGCTCGGTCGCAAGGCGGGTCAGGTTGTCGAGGTGCGTGGCGGCGTCGCCCTCCCTGGCCCAGACGGAACGCTCGACCCAAAGCCTGAGGTACTCGGAGTCGAGCAGCGCGTAGTAGAGGGAACTCGCCAGGGCCTGCGTGCCTGCGGGGTCGAAGTTTGCCCGCCTCCAGTCGGCGGCGAAAAACCGTCCCTCGCCCTTGCAGAGTATCTCGGGGTGACCGTCCAGCGTCCTCATCAGCCAGGAGGTGCCTGACTTCCCCAACCCCGTGACGAAGAACACCGGGGTGTTCGATCCTCGGACCGGCTTCCGACGCGCCCTATCCCGTTCTCCAAGTACTGGCTTGCCGGCCGACGGCCTTGCCGGACCGACCCTGGCAGCGCCTTTGCGTAGGCGCGAGAGTGCCTTTATCAGCGCGGGTACCTTGCCGAGGCGGGATCTTAGCTCTCTTGCGGCGCCCGTGAGGCCCGTCACCCCCGTCTCCAGGTCGATGAACAGGCTCGTCTTTCGCCCGAGCCGGAGCGTCATCTTCTTCTTCAGAATAGGCAATGGTCTCTCCGTTCAGAGTCGAAGACCCGCGCCCGCCGGTTCGCCCCGATCATGGATCGAGATTCGTCACCCTCCCGTAGGAAGTTCCCCATTCGGGGTAGAACTCGTCGAGTATGGGAACGGTCAACTCCTCTACTATCCTGGCCTGTTCTAGGGTAAGGTCTTGCTTCCAGCCTCCTGGGGTGGCCTTGCGGTGGGGCTTGTCCGGCCCTTTCTTGTTCTCGGGGACGTTCTCCCAGGCGTGCCTCTCGACGGTTCTGGCAAGCTCCCCTTCGCCTACCGGGATACCCAGCGTCAAGTAGAGTCCTCTTATGGTCTTCAGGGTGTCAGCCCGCAGGTCCTCGTAGCGGACAGCGATTTTGGGGCCTTTATGGGCCGCATAGGCCTCTCTGGCATTGCCGAGGCTCACCGTGTACATGTTGGCCCATTGCCGCGCGAACTCATCAGGGTCGGTGTCGGCGAGCGAATCACCGTCCCCTTTCGCCCGCCACCCTTCGCCCCAGCTACCCTTCCTCTGGGCGGCCATGGCGGAGGAGACCACGTCCCGCGGGTCGCGGACCAGCAGGATAATACGGCTCTCCGGGAAAGCCTCGGCGAGCAGCGGCGCCCCGATGGAGCCGTTGGGTTCTTTGATCGCCAGGTAGCCGTTCTCGCCAAGTTCCGAGAAGCGCGCGTTGGCGCCCTCGAGTACGAAGTTGCGAATGGAGTGGATCCAGGCCTCCCTGTAATCGTCTCCGAGAGCGTAGTCTTTGCGGCCCCGCATCCTGTCTCCGGCCCTGATGTAGTAGGCCGTGCCGAAGAGCTCACCGACGTACGGTTCGTTCCACCTGGCATGGCCTTCGAGGTCTCCCATCATGGTGCTTAGCCAACTGCTCCCTGTCCGCCCCGAACCGAACATCCAGATCATGTTCTCAGGCTTTACGTCTCCGCCTGGCAGACCGAAGGTCCCTGCGGCCAGCCGCGACCGCAACCTGGCGTTCTCCCTGTCCTTCTCCCCGAGCTCTCGACGCAGCAGTTCTATCCTCTGGTCCTGCCCGGCGGCTGAAGGCTTCGCTGCGGCAGCCGCGCCCCCGCCGGAAGACCCCAACGCACCCGCCTCTGGTTCAGGGATCGTGCCGCGAACGACCCCAGCTTCCAGGTTCAAGAAAGCCCTCACGTTTCGGACCGCCAAGACCAAGCGCTGCTTGAGGACCGGCATCCTACGCCCTCCTCATTCGCGCGCCGCCCTGGTCGCGACGGCAGCGTACTCGCCCGTCTCGTAGCGGTCGACCTCTACATCCCCTGTCCCGTTGGGGTGGAACACGTAGGCGCTCTCGAAGCCGTTGATCTCGCAGAGCGCGAGCGCCACCTCGGGGAAGAGTGGATGCTGGTGGGTGGGGTCCACCCAGAAGGTCTTCAACGCGGGAACGGAGTGCGGGTTGACGGTCTCCAGGATAAAGAGTCCTCCTGGTCTGAGCTTCCGCAAGCCCAGGTCATAGAAGCGTAAGATGTCCTCATAGGGCATGTGCTCTATCACCTGGGCGCAGAAGATGGCGCCTATGGAATCGTCCGCGCACTTCTCCAGGTAGGTGTTTGCATCGTCGATCTCCACTACCTCGTGGCCTTTCGCCCTGCACCGCCCGACCATGTCGGGGTCAGGGTCTATGCCGGCGTACTCGAGCCCCCGCTCGCGCAACAGATCCAGAAACTCACCGCGTCCGCACCCGACATCCACAACGGGCTCGCGGTCTCCGAGGAGGTCGAGGTAGCGACGCTGGCGGTCGCGGATAAAGTTCTCGGGACCGCGGAAGATATCCTCGAACGCGTCATAGGTTCCAATGCGCTCCTCATCACCGTTACGGCGGCCATAGCCCTGGACGCGCCCTGCCACCGGCTCCTCGAAGAACTCGAACGGGGAACCGGATACGTAGGGGAGAGCACGAGTCTCGGCCACCAGCCGGTCCGCGGCCTCTACGCGGGGGACGAACCCGCCCAGCTTCTCGCCGAGCGTACTGACCGCGGCGAAGAGCTGGTCGTTGATCTTCTGCTGCTGCGCCGTGAACGGGGTAATGAAACGGGATATCGTCTGCCGGGAGAAGCTACCTGTCTCGGCCGCTTTCGGGCCCGAGCCTTCTGCTTCTTTTCCTACACTACCGGCCTGTGCGGTGGTCTTCCCTACCGGACCAGGCGTGTCTCTGCCGCTTTCGGTCAACCGCGTCTCCAGGCGGTCGAGCCGTGCGCCCTGCGTCCTGGCCAGCTCTCTGTGGTGGTTTACGGCGTTGAGCAAATCAGCTCGTTCCTTCGCGTATCGCGACTCGAGCTGGTTGAGAGCGGCGCGCAGGTTCTGGTCCGCTTCCTTTGTGGTGGCGAGGAGCCCTTCGTTAACCATCCGCTGCTGCAGGGCGAAGGGCCACATCAGCTTCAGCAAGACGCGCCGAAAGGGGGCGAGGACCCTGCCGAGGGCGGAGCCCGAAGTCGCCGGCTGGGGGGTGGTCGCAATGCGGTGCGTAAGCGGGTTCGTATCGAGTCCCGCCGGGGGGTGCACATGTGGCCCACCCTCGTCGAGTTCTGCGCCCCGCCGCGCCCTGACACGGCGGATGCGGGCCGCCATCGCCCGCCCTGCGACCTCGGGGGAGTGGTTACGGTGGAGGTCTTCCGACGCCAATCGCCCACGCTCGCCGGCCTCCCTCTGGTCCTCGAAGACGTGGCGCATCAGGCGTGCGGCGTGACCGACGTCGGGCTCGGCCCACTCGCCTGCGGCCGGGTAAGGTCCGGCCTCGTCGCCGACGGGTCTTAGTGTGAAGTCGACGGGGTAGCTGTTCTGCGGCGTCATGAACTCCATGTTGCCCGAGTACCCCGTTGCGATCACAGGCTTGCCGAGGTACATAGCCTCTGCGAGGGTGTTGCCGAAGCCCTCCGAACGGTGAAGCGAGACGTAGCAGTCGCAGCCGGCGAACATCGCGTTCTTCTCGGCCGCCGTGACGTAACGGTCTATAACGTGGATGTCCCTGTGGTCTCTTGCGGCCTCGATCAACCTCCCGTGCTCTTTCGGGTAGTGTTCGCCGTTGATGGACTTTAGAACGAGGGAGGCCCCCGAGCCCTCGGGGAAAGCCTGCTCGAACGCGTCGACGAGGGCGAGTGGGTTCTTGCGCTCGAAGACGCTGTGGTAGTCGAAGACGAACAGGAAGACGAAGCCCTGGGGGAGCCCAAGCTCTCCGCGGTCGAACTCATCTATCTCTGGCATGGATACAGGCATCGTCACCTTCACCACGGGGACCGGCGAGACGGCCGAGATCGCGTCGGCCACGAAGTGCGAGCCGACCCAGACTTCGTCCAGGGGCTCGAAGGACCTGAAGAAGCGTTCGGGGAACTCGTTTATCTCCCACCACCACAGCCCGATGGAGTAGCGGTCGAAGAAGAAGCCGGGCCCTGTCTGGTCTGCGAAAGTCGGGAGCATGTCGGCGTTTACGCAGATGAGGTTGACCGGGAAGGTTGGCCGAATCGTGTCGGTCTCGTACTCGTGCTCCTGGCGGCTCGCCGAGGCGGAGAGGCCGACCGTGGCCACGGGCATGTCCGCACTCTCCAGCGCAGCGACGACCTGCCTCGCGGTCTCGCCGACGCCGAGCTCGGCGCGGAAGTACCCTGCGACGTTGACACCGACAGGGGAATCCGGAGTCTGCGACTCATCGTGGCCGTCCTCTTCTGCGGAGGGGTGCACGGGATAGGGCAGCTTCACCTGCCCGTGGACGCGGTGCCACTCGATGAGGCGCATCGCGTCCGGGCCGTCGAGGTTCGGGAAGGTCTGTCTGAGGTCGGGACGGCCCGAGTAGATCTCGTAGAGGTAGCGGGTGACGCCGTGCTCCCCGCCTACGGGGGCAGGCTCGTTGAGCCAGGCGACGAACCTGTCGGCGCCTCTCTGGGTGAAGATGGACTCTCGCGGCGCCCCTTCATCCTCACCTTTGCGATAGAGCCTGTGCATACCAGAATCGAGCTTTACACCATTCGGCAGCACGCCGTAGGAGTAGGGCCAGTTCTTCGCCCTCTTGTACCCATTGGCGAGCAACTCCTCCGCGTAAGCGTTGCAGGCGCGGGCCAGCGCGGAACCGCGCCTGATATCGATGCGGGTCTGGTGCTTGCTGAGCCGTTTTCTGTGGTCGGGATCGAAGCCGGAAAAGTGGAAGAAGCGCAGGGGCCTCCCGTCGACGTAGTAGCGGCCTTTGTGATAGGTCAGGTCTCTGCCGTGCAAATTCCAGTAGGCCACGTTGTAGGCGGGGTCGCGCAGGACGTAGAAGTCGGGCATGACGCCGTGCACGAAATCCATCCACCGCTGGTCGACGAAGTAGCCGGCGTCGGGGGCGACC
>CADCVF010000050.1 GCA_902806095.1 uncultured Rubrobacteraceae bacterium | reverse complement strand
CCATCCCTGGCTGGTCAAGCTCGTGCGCCGCCCTGCGGGCGTATTGCTCGGGTGTCTCCTGGGGTCTGCGGACGAGACCGATCTCTTCGAGGGCGTTCGTGACCTTGTTGTACCTGCTGTACAGGCGGGCGTCGGAGACTTTGATCGGGCGCACGACCACGGTCTTGCGGTTGCGGTGGGCGACTAGTTTCCTGGTGTAGAAGAAGGCCAGGTAGGCCCCTCCGACGAGCAATCCTACGACGATTATGCTCGCAGGGTCGAGGCGCGCCACGCCGCGCACGAGGGTTCCTGCGGTCTCGGCCACGGGCCCTGCGGCCTCACCCACCCTCTTGGCCATGAAGCCGAAGACCTTGCCGCCCTGCAGGTTGCCCGCCGCTTTGTACTGCCAGGGTGTGGAGTCGAAGCTAGGTGTGGGATCGAAGGTCGACCAGCCGTAGCCGGGGAAGTAGACCTCGACCCAGGCGTGGGCGTCGGAGGCGCGGACGTCGTGGTAGCCCGTGAACGGGTTGTACTCGCCGGGGGCGTAGCCCGTCGCCACCCTGGCCGGTATTCCCTGGGAACGGGCCATCACGGCGAGCGAGGAGCTGAACTGCTCGCAGTAGCCGCGCTTCTGCTCGAAGAGGAAGTACTCGACGGCGTCCATCTCTTCGTACTGGGGCGGTATGGAGAGGTCGTAAGGATAGGTCGTCTTGAGGTGCTCGTTCATCTTTAGCACGGCGTCGTAAGGGTTGGTCGTACCCTCGGTCAGCCTGCCGGCGAGCTCGCTGGTGCGTTCGAGGCCCGTAGGGGGAAGCTGCGTGTACCTCTCCGCTATCTCCTCGGGATAGGCCGTGCCTGCGGACCTGAGCTGTTCGGGGGAGGCGTTGGGGACGTGGGAGATGACCGAGTAAGCCGAGCCCTCGGGGATCTGGTAAGGCGCCCTCAGGGAGCCGTAGGGGTCGATCTTGATATTGCTCGTCGGGAAGAACACTGTCTCGGGACGATAGGCGCCGAAGATGATGTTCGAGGAGTCCTTCTCGACGCGAAAGACCTGGGCGACCTCCCTGGTCGGCCCTTCTTGCACCGGCTCGGTGTTCGTGGCCGTGAACGTGTCGAAGCGCATGCTATCAGAGGTGAGGGTCTGTGCGTCGTCGCCGGTCGTGATCTCCCACCCCTTCCCGTTGTAATCGTCGAAGGCGACCCCACGGTAGGGCAATGTCTCCTCGCTTCGCACCTTCATTACGACCTCATCGGAGAGCCGCCCGCGGCTGCGGAGGTCCATGTAAGGCAGGAAACCGTGGTACGAGTTGGGGGAGATGTTCACTGGGGGACCCGCGAAGGGGTCGCCGCCAGGCGGTCTGTAGTAAGGGTTCTGCACGCCGCCGGTGAAGTTCTCCGCAATGTTCTTGAAGGCCGAGGTCGGCATCATCGTGAGGTTCATCGCCTGCCGCTGGGGCAGTAGGGAGAAGCAGACCAGACCGACCGCGACGACGGCGAAGAAACAGGGCACGATAGTGCCGAGTACGAGGCCACGACTTCTCGATGCGCCAAGCCCGGCCCGCTGGCGGGCCTCGGAGAGGTTCATCTGGGCCATCGCGCCCATGGCGCAGAGCAAGAAGGCGAGCACGAATATGCCGTACCACAGGCTCGTTGTAAGAACAGCGCCGACGGCGGCCAGGATCAGGCCGCTCACCAGCGAGTACGAGAGGTCCTTGCGGGCCGGCAGGTCGAAGGCGTGTATGACCTGCACCCAGAGGAAGAGCCTCGCGAGCGGCACCCTCGTGTCGTAGAGCGAGGACAAGACCTCCCTGAAGAACATCGCGAGCGCCGCCAGGGCGCCGAAAGCGAGCATCACCTTTATGAGGAGGTTCCTCTCCCGCCTCCTGTGATGGCTGACCACAAAAGCGACGACCGTCAGGAAAGGCACGAGGACGCCGGTCACAGGCCCGAAATACCCGCTCGTCAGGACGGCGGCCTCCCCTACGAGCACGGCGGCGAGCACCCACGCCCGCAACTCTATAGAGTCTTCGGGCGGGCGTTTCGGGCGCCCTGAAAATTTGATCTCCGGCCAACGGAATGACATCAGATCCTCCACGGTTCCGAAACTTCGGCCCCGAGCCGCGCCACCCTACGGCCCCTAGCCTCCACGCCCTGCATGAACTCCTGCTCTTCTCCCTGCGACATCCACGGCCCAGGCCCCGCAAACTCGTGGCACGATACGAGCACGACGGCCCGCACCTCGGAGGCGCCTGGCTGCTCTGCTACCTTCGTCTTCCCTGTGGGCCCTGGCCTCCTCGTCGAAGGGCGTAGCTCGACGCTGGCCCCTCCCGTGGCCGGCGGCCTGGACGCCCGCAGGCCGGCGCACCAGGTGAGGGCGCTGTCGCGGGTCGGCTCCTCAGGGAAGGGCGCGTTTTCCGGCCCGGCGTCGGCCCTGACCTCTCGGCCGTCGCCGATGGCGTAGAGGAGCAGCGAGGCGCCGGCCGAGACGACCATCTCCCTGGCCTCGGGCGGTGCTCCTGCGTCGAGGCTCATCGCGAGCACGAACGGGGGGTGCGTCTCCTGGGCAAGCTCGATGACGGCGAGCTTCCCAGAGGTCAGGCCGCGGGCGCTCTTCTTCCAGGCGACCAGGCGGGCCGGGTCTCCCGGACGGTAATCCCTGACGCCCCAGAACTCGCCCCCGTGGCCCCTGTGGAGCGTCGAAGACTCGCTCTTGTCACCCCACTCGGCGTCCGTCACCGCGGAAGGAGGGAGTCCGGCCACGTCGAAGGTCCTCGGGTAGACCACGGTATCCGAGGCCGCCCGCGTCCTGCTGCGTCCGTAGAACAGCCCGAAAGGCGCCCTCGACTCGACGACGACGTACCCGCCGGCGTAGATGCCCCTGCGCGGGTTCTCGACCGTGTACCCGACGGTCTCGGTCGCACCGCGGCGGACCCGCATCGCAATGGTCCTTCCCGTGTCGCCGGCGAAGCGGTCCTCAACCTCCAGCATGTACCTGGGGAGGCGGCCCCCGTTCTCTATCTGTAGGGAGCACTCGAAAGGCTCGCCGGCCGTCGCAACGACAGGGGCGCGCCTCGTGACCCCGACGCCGCGCACAGCGAGCCACGGCAGGGGTACGGAGACGAGCACCATACCTACCAGTACGGCCACGATGACGTAGAGCCAGCCCGCGCCGACGTTCGAGGCGATCACGTACAGCACGAGGCCGAGGAAGACCACGAGGGCCGGTTTCGCGATGCTCCTCACACCCATACGCCTAGGCCGGAGGCCGTACGGAGTCGAGGATCTCCCGTAGCACGGTCTCCGCCGTCGCCCCCGACGTACCGCCGCGTATGGAGAGCCTGTGCGCCAGGGTGTCGGGAGCCAGCTCCTTGACGTCCTCGGGCCCGACGAAGTCGCGGGCCCGCGTGGCGGCGCGCGCCTGGGCCACCCTGACCAGGGCTATCGAACCGCGCGGCGAGGCCCCCAGAGAGACCGCGGGGTGGTTACGCGTAGCCTCGGCGAGCGCGACCGCGTAGGCGAGCACCTCGTCGTGGACCTGGACCGCCTTCACGAGCCTCCTTGCCTCCAGGATCTCCCTTAGCTCGACGACGGGCACGACCTCTTCGAGAGGACGCCGCTCGACCTGCGCGCGCACTATCCCGCGTTCGGCGTGGTTCTCCGGGTAGCCCATGCTCGTCGCGAGCATAAACCGGTCGAGCTGGCCCTCGGGCAGCGGGTAGGTCCCGTGGAACTGGTGCGGGTTCTGGGTCGCGACGACGAAGAAAGGCTCGGGCAGGGGCCGCGTCGCCCCCTCGACCGTCACCTGCCCCTCAGCCATCGCCTCCAGAAGCGCGCTCTGCGTGCGTGGGGTGGCGCGGTTGATCTCATCGGCGAGCAACACCGGCGCGAACACGGGACCAGGTACCCACAAAAAGTGGGCCTCCCTGGGGTTGTAGATGCTCGTGCCCGTGATATCCGAGGGCAGAAGGTCAGGGGTGAACTGGATGCGCGAGAAGTCGGCCGCCAGCGAGGATGAGATGGCCCTCGCTAGCGTCGTCTTCCCGACCCCCGGTATGTCCGTAAGGAGAACGTGCCCTCCCGCGAGGAGGGAGATCAGGCACAAGTCGACGACCCTGTCCTTGCCTACGATCACGCGTCGGATAGAGCCGAGCAGCCGCTGATAAACCTCCCGAACCTCTACCGGACTCTCGACCCGACTTCCTTGTATGATTACCCCTCCAATCAGCATCTCAGCTGGTCAGCATTTCAGCCGGTCAGCTCTCTGTTGTAGGAAAGTGTGTTGGTCACGCTAGCCACCCTCTGGCACAGCGCAAGTAGCATACCCGGCTGCCGGGGCTCAGTGTATAGGTCAGGTGGCTATTTTCCGAGGAGCAGATCACGTCTGCTCGACACCGCACTCGCTGTATCCGGTACCGCCTTCGAGGTTTTTGCCGGGCAAATTGCCGCGCCGCACAGGATGCCATCCTACTATCCTACACGCATGCGACCACAAGCGATCCTGCTTTCTGGCTAGATGACCAGCTCGTAGCCGAGGTTCGCGGCAAAGCGCCTCAGCCCTGAAAGCAGCGCGGGGTGGGACAGCGGCTCGTTGAAGGTCGGCAGCGCGGGCAGGGCGTGCGTGGCGCGTTCGTAGAGGGCCACCGCCCGCTCCCCTGCGTTCATAGAGGAGGCGTAGAGTAGCCCCTGAACGTCGGGGTAAGCCTCGTAGATCGCTCTCGACCAGCGCCTGGCTCGCGGGCGGGGTCCTGAGTTTATCGTCATGGAAGCGCCGGCCCTGGTCGGCCACTTGCCGGTGAGGTCGAGGAGAGGCACCTCCTCGGCGAGGACGAAACAGGCGAGCCACGGCTCGTCGCGGCGTGTGTTTATCGCGCGTCTCTCCTGAAAGACCTCCGCAACGCAGGTAGCCACGGCTTGCTCACCGGTTGTCGCGTAAAGGATCTTACGGTTTTGCACTCCTGGTGGCTCTTGGTGATGGTCGAAGCGGGCGCCCGCGGATGGTCCGAAGTCTCTCATCCTCTCCCACGTGGTGGGATGACGCCCGCCGCGGAAGTAAATGCGCCAAAGCTCGGTGCCCACGGGCAAGATCGTCACTTCGGGGGAGGTTCGCCGCAACACGTCCACGTGTGGAGGTTCCGGGAGTTTGACCACAGCTTTCTACAGACCTTCCGCGAGTAGGGTTTCTGGGAGGTTCCCTAGAGACCCTCGGCCAGGGGAATGAGGACCTCCGGGCCACCACCAGAGAGCAGCCACTCTTTGGGCGAGACAGGATGCTCTTCCTCCTCGTCGAGGTAGAGATCGGGATTGGGAAGGGTGAACCAGTTCAACACTTCGACCGGATGCAGGTCTTCGGGCAGCACCCTTATTACCTTCCCTATGTTGGGGACTTCTCCACCGCCCTCGAACTGAAAGGCTGGCAGCCTGTGCCCACGACCCGCCGTTTGCAGCCCGTAGAGTGTCTTCCCGGCCACCCTTTGTCTGACACGTCCCTCGGTCTTCCCAAGCATCCGCGCGACCTCATAAGTGGTGTAGGAGGTGGCGAGCATAGCCGCGTAGCGGGCGGCGCTTCGCGCTAGAGGATCCGGTTCTTCAGGCTTTGGAGGCGAGAGGTCTACTCCTCCCCTCCGAAGGGCGGCCGCCTCTCCCGGCGAGAACTCCCTGCTCGGCTCCGCCCCAAAACGACCCCTCGGCATCGCCAGGATGGCCCTGGCCGCAAGCTCTCTGGCCTCACCCTCGATCTCCTCGAAGCTCCTCTCGAAACCCCGCTCTCTCAACTGTTCCTTCGTTACCTTCATCGCCGTCTCCTACCAACGTGTGGCTATCGCAAATTCGTTGCGTTAGCTATCGTTAACAAATGATACGACGTAACCTACACGTAAACAAGATCTCACAGCGGATTGCGGAAGGGTTGAGACCCCTCAGGCACTACGCTGTAGGGGATCATCGGTCTTTCGGCGTACGCAGCCACAGTGAGACGTGGGCTGGCTGCATCGTCTCCCTTACGACGCCCACCAGGTCGTCGCTGAGTGCGTCCAGGTCTGTTTCATTGCGCAACTGTGCCGAGAAGGCTTCCAGGGTCTTCCTCGCGTCGTACTTTTTGCGATAGAAGCGCCTGTCTATAAAGGATTGTATGGCGCGCCTCAAGGGAGTAAACAACGCCGCGATCAGGAGGGTCGAAGCCACTACCGCCAGGGTGGACTCCTGGCCGGTGAGAGCGATCAAAGTGCGGTCCAATACTACGATGGTGAGGAAGTACACCAGCGCCAAGACCGCCGTGAGTGAACCGTAGACGAGGGTGCGGTTTATGAGGCTGTCTATCTGGTAGAGCCTGTAGCGCAGGATCGCTATGCTCATCGCGACCGGCAGGGCCACGATGCTAGCGATGACCAGGATGGAGCTGATCCAGCCTAATAACCGCGCGTTCAGCGCTTCAGAGACCACAAACGCCAGGGTGGTGCTGATGGCCAAAAGGACTATAGCGTAGGCGAACCACTCGACCTGCTGGCGTTCTATCCCCCTGGAACGGAGCAGCCGGACCAACAGTGATGCCGCCGCTGCGAGCGCCAGGGCGTAAACGATCGCCTCGACCGGATTTACCACGTTCGCGGCGACCTCTATGCCGAGAGGACTGTTGACGGGGTTGAACCGTGCGGCCGTCTCCGGCCAGATCGCCACCGCAACGGTGCCTCCTGCGACCACCAGGGCGACGAGCCACGCGAATGGCCGCCATCGGGGTGTGGGAAGCCTGCCGTCGGGGAACAGCAACGCCAGGAATATGAAAGGCCCGAAGTGTACTACCCACACCCACGAAGAGATCCAGGCAATCGCCTCACCACCAGGCAACGCGCCCAGCCACGAGCCCGGCTCAGCCAGCAACGTGGCGATGGCGTACTCGGCGGAGAAGACGCGTATGGCCCCGAACAGGCCTACGGCACAGAACAGCCAGCCTATGGGGTTCCGGGGAGGCAGGCGAGGAGCGATCACGGCCCCCACCGGCGAGAAGCTCACCGCCATCACAGTATTCAGTAGCCAGTAGTCGAAGACCGGGGCGCCCTCACGGGACTGGCTAGCCACCAGAAAGAGGAGTCCAAGAGCCGTCAGCGTTAGGGAAACGGCACACATATACCAGGCGAGCCAGGCAGCCTCCTGCCTACTCATGGTGTTCGCGTCTCGCTTCTTGGAACCTCTCTGTAGTGTGTTTGATCTCATACCAATTCGCCTGTTATCCGACCGTTACACGCAATTCATGGTTGCTCGTATCGTCGGCTCATCCTTGCAACAGAGTATATCGCCCCAAGGAAATACCGAGTCTGTTCGAACGGTAGCGCGTCCGGCCCGCGGGCACACACGGGAGCCCTCCCATACGTCATTCCCGCGAAAGCGGGAATCCACTACGCGTAGGCCCGTAAGCAACGGCTGGCTCTGTCGTGGCGTTAGCATTCACTCTGACTTGGTATGACTGTCTGAAGTCACGCTCTCTGTCTTGCGAGCGTAACGATGAGTTGTGGTTGGCACGCCGAGCTGCACACTACGCCTCCTCTATGGTGACCTCACCGCCGGGTGACACCGCCACGGTGAGGACGCTCCCGCGCAAGAGCGTCATGCCAACGAGTGGGCCGCCCTCCGTCACGAGCACCTGAACCGCACGCTCGCGCCCGTGCCAGAGGACGCCTGCTCGGTGGTAGCTGGTCTCCACGGTACTCCCGTCAGCGAGCACGGCGACTCCCCTTCCAACGAAGGGCACCGAGAGGGACCTAACGATGTCGAGCGGCAGGCACAGAGAACCTGTGAAACCGGTGTCCACGGTGGCTTCGACTTCGACCTGGACCCCGGAGCGGCCGATCACCGTCAGTGGTAGGGTCGCCTCGCGCCCACCGCCGTCCACTCGCCCCCGCATCACCACGGCGACGTCAGCATGGGCCCCCACACGCTATCGGTGAGCACCGGCGCCAATGCGGTGGGCGGGCACTGCTTCGCCCTCCGGCCCGACGCGGGAGAAGAAGAACATGGCGCCCTGGCGCCTCGCCTCCACGCGCGCGAACGCCTCCTCTTCATCCGCGGCAACCTCATAGTCGCCGCTCTCGACGTCGATAACCACAAAGGCGCCCTCATCCTCCTGCCTCAACCCAGGACGAACGCGGCGCTCGTAGATCTCTCGGCCGCGGGGCACGATCCGCTCTTCTGATCCTTGGAAGCTATCCATGATCCCCATTCTACGCCCACAGCGGCCACCCGGCAGGGACGGACGCCTGCCTCTACTCTGGCCGCAGCCCTAGTCGGCGCGAAATTAAAGTGACAAGCTGAAATGCTGACAAGCGAAGGCGAAGCCTGAGCGTGCTGAAATGCTTAAAACGCCCCCCAGTCCTGCTCGCCTGGAATATAGTAACTCGGGCAGATAAAGCGGAAAGTGTGGGCGATCCTTCGCGCTTTTCGCAGGTCCTCCATGGTCTTCGCCCGCTCTACGGCAAGGTCGGGGTCGAAGAGCTCGGAGAAGTACTCCTGCGCGGCCTGCTTGCGCTCCTCCTGCGTGGCGAACTCGCTCCTTATTCCGGCCAGTTCGCCGGCATCCAGCCAGAACCCGGCGCACCTCGGGCACTCGTCCACCAGGACCCCGCGTTTGACGCTGTGGAAGTGGCGCATCATGATCTCACCGTCTCTGGGACAGTAGATGCGTTTGTCCAGGTTCAGCCTGAGTGTGG
>CADCVF010000049.1 GCA_902806095.1 uncultured Rubrobacteraceae bacterium | reverse complement strand
AATCGTCCATTCGGTACCCAGCAACTAGGATGTGTCTGATGACTCATCCAGAAGGCTGGAAACCGTGCGAAATGGGCAGTTCGAGCACGCGAATAGGCAAAAGCAGGCCCCCCTGGGATCCCAAATCTTGTGTCAATCGTTCCATTAGACAGACCCTGGCTGAAGTGCTGACTAGCTGGCATGCTCCTATCCGTCTGCGACCGCCGACTCCGCGGCGGTGCAGCCGAAGACGAGGGCGGAGGCCAGGCCGCTCGTGTACCCGCCGACAGAGACCCCGCCGACCTCGACCCCCGCGGCGTAGAGGCCTGGGATAGGCTGTCCGTCCGTCCCGCGCAGCACCCTGCAGCCCGCGTCTACTGCGAGCCCGCCCACCGTGTGCGTTATGGAAGGCGCGACCTTTACGGCCACAAAGGGAGGAACGAGCAAGGGCCAGACCTGCCCGCTCCTTGGGGGAGAGGGACTTCTACCCGCGGCGACGGCAGCATTGTACTCCTCCAGGGTGCGGAGGAAGGTCTCGCGGGGCAAGCCACGTTCGGCGAGCCTGTCCGCAAGCTCCGGGAGGCTCGCAGCCGCGATAACGGGTCCGCCCGTGCTCTTTGCTGTCTCGACCATCTCTTTCGCGGTCAGCTCGCGCACGCGACCTTTTAGCCCACTGGCGTCAAGGACATACCAGGCGTAGAGCCCGGGCTGGTGTGCCGTGGCCCGTGTCAGGGCCGTCTCAGACCAGTCTGCGCCCTCATCGGCGTAGCGTTCGCCGTTGGCGTTGACAGCCACGGCGTACCGGCCGTAGAGCTGGGAGACCTCTACGAACCGTTCGGGATGAAAATCGGCCGGGGCAGCGGGCAGGTTGCGGCCGTAGAACTCGTCGAGACCCGCGCTTGCGAGCGCGCCCTTCTGCAGCGCCGCCCGAAACCCGTCACCCGTACTCCTCGGGTGCGCCCGCACCCGCATCCTTCCAGGTCCCCCGATTATGTGGTGCCCGACCAGCTCGGCGTCGCTGGCGAAGCCCCCGGACGCGAGGATCACGGCGTCCGCAGCGTGCGTCCCTCCGGCGGATGGAACCCGAACGCCTGTAACGCGCCCCGCCGGGTCCTCGAGTAGCGTCTCGAACGCGGTGCCTGCGAGTATCTCGCCTCCTGAGGTCTCTATGCGGTCAACCAGAGCCGAGACCGTGCGTTCGGGGTCGAAACGGGCGCCGAACGTGAGGGGATTGCCCGTCTCGCGCGAGAGGAGCGCGCCCCCTGCGTCCTCCAGCCAGGCCAGGCCGGGCCCGAGGCGCTCGAGGATAAGCCTCTGCAGGGCGGCGTCCCCGCCGGGCGCCTCCCTGCGGAAGGTCGGCAGATCCACATACGACCAGATATAGCCGCTGGAGTAGACGAATGACCCGCCAGGGCTGGCACCCTTCTCCAGCAGGGTTACCTGCGCGTCCAGTTCCGTTGCCCTCAGGGCGGCGCTCAGGCCGGCGAGCCCACCGCCGGCGATGACGACGCGCACCGGCGGGTCCTCTAGATCAGGGAGAACTTAGGCTTGTGCTCGACGTACTCCACGCTCACACCCTTGGGCCCTCGAACGAAGACGGCGAGGGTATTCGGACCGTCGACGAAGTCCTGGACCTCAAGCCCCCGCTCCTCGGCCTCCTTGCGGTGATCCTCCGCCGAATCTACAAGGCAGCCGACGTGGAAGAGCATGCCTCCACCGTTCTCCTCAGGCGAGGAGCCGGTGAGGCGTATCAGGTAATCGCCAGCCTTTACGGTGGTAGCCTCGTCCCCCGGGGCGAAGCCCATCTCGACGAAAGTGCGCGCGGACTCCTCGGGCGATCCCGATCGCAGGACGAAGCCATCGAGGTCATAATCTACGTACTCTCCTTCGCCAGGAACCAGGGCGAGTGGGAGCCCTTCAGGGCCTGTAAAAGAGTACCCTCCGTCGCGGGGTTCGGCCCCGGCTTCTCGCGGGAGTCCCGATGCGGCGGCCTCCGGGTCGGCCACGCGTATGGTTATGCGTTCGATCTCCCCCGGAGAGGGTGTCGTACCCTGCGGGGCGTCGAACAGGGTGAGCTTGCCGAGCCTGCCACCGGCCCCCACCAGGGTGTAACGTTCCGTGTGATCCACGACGTGGAACCCGAGGTGCGTCGTCAAGAACCCGGCGGCTGCCTCCCTATCGCCCATGTAGAGTGCTATGTGATCCAACCTCTTCACTTTCATGGATTCTCCTTTTGGTGTGCTTTCCACCGAGAAGATAGCATGTAAAGTCTTCTCGGTTGCAACCTTGCGGCGGGCCCGCCCGCTGACGGGAAGCTCGCCCCGCCACAGAATGGCTTAGACTATGGTCGTTGGTTCTCCAGACAGAGGAGTCGCATTGGAACGTACGGTAATCCTCGGGGCGGCGCGCACACCCTTCGGCAGGTTCGGGGGCGCACTGTCCCCCCTTGGCGCCCCCGAGCTCGGTGGGGCGGCGATCAGGGACGCCATAGAGCGCTCCGGCGTCGAAGACGGAGACCTGCAGCACTCCATCTTCGGTATCGTAGTGCAAGCCGGGGTAGGACAGATCCCATCCCGCCAGGCCAACTTTCACGCAGGGCTCTCTTTCTCGCTGACGACGGAGACCCTGAACCAGGTTTGCGCCTCTGGACTGAGAAGCGCAACGCTCGCTGAGACCATGATCCGTGCCGGCGACTACGATGTGATCCTGGCCGGCGGTATGGAGAGTATGTCGAATGTCCCTTACCTGTTGCCGAAAGCCCGTTGGGGTGCGCGCATGGGGGACATGCCCGCACTCGACGCCATGATGCACGACGGCCTGCTCGACGCCTTCGAGCACGTCAACATGGTCCGCTTCGGCACACGAGGAGCGAGCAAGTTCGATATCTCCCGCGAAGAGCAGGACGAGTGGGCGCTCAGGAGCCATCAGCGTGCCGCCGCAGCGACCGACGAAGGGCGGCTTCCCGAAGAGATAGTCGGCATCAAAGTCCCTGGTAAGAAAGGAAAGACGAACTACGTCGATGCCGACGAGCCGATCCGGCGCGACACCAACCTGGAGAAGCTCGCCGCCCTCGAGCCCATAGACGAAGGCGGCACCGTGACCGCCGGCAACGCCCCCGGCGTGACCGACGGCGCCGGCGCCCTCGTGCTCGCAAGCCAGAGCTTCGCCGAGAAGCGCAACCTCGAACCGCTCGGTACTGTCGTGGCCCATGCGAAGGTCGCCGAGGAGCCGCCCAACCTGTTGACCGTTCCCGCAAACGCCGGAAAGCTCGCGCTCGAGAAAGCCAGATGGAACGCTGATGACCTGGACCTCGTCGAGATAAACGAAGCTTTTGCCGGCGTCGCGATCCACTCCCCTCGCATACTCGGTGTCGACCCCGATATCGTCAACGTCAACGGCGGCGCCCTGGCGCTCGGTCATCCCGTAGGCGCGTCAGGCGCGCGTATCCTGACGACGCTCCTCTACGAGCTGCGACGCAGGGGAGGCGGAAAAGGCCTCGCCGCCATCTGCTCTGGCGGCGGCCAGGGCGACGCCGTGCTGGTAGAAGTGTGAGCAACGTTGTACGTAGGGGGTCGCGAACCGCCCTTACTACGCGAACCACCCCAACAGGTAGAGTGCTCCGGGGTAGACGTAAGCGGGTGTAAGGCGACCGAAAGGAGCCGTAGGGATGGGCGAAGACGAGAGAGACAACGCGGACAATCCGGGTGTGATCGCACCTCCGCCCCTGATCTACGCCGGCGCCCTCGTCACCGGCTTGCTGGCCAACCGGCGCTACCAGATACCCTTCCTGCCGCGTAGAGTCGCACGGACGCTCGGATGGCCGCTGGTCGCCTGTGGGCTCGCTGTCGGGCTCCTCGGAGCCCGCGAGATGCGCCGGGCCGAGACGAACATGGACCCGTACAAGCCAGCGACGACCATCGTTACCGGGGGTCCTTTCCGGTTTACCCGCAACCCCCTCTACCTGAGCATGACCATGATCTACGGCGGCATCTCGACCCTTGCCAACGCGCTCCTGCCCGTACTGTTACTCCCCATAGTCCTGCGCCTGATGCGGCGCGGCGTCATCGAGCGCGAGGAACGCTACCTGGAACGAAAGTTCGGTGACGAGTACATCGAGTACAGGGTAAAGGCGCCGCGTTGGATCTGAACGAGAGAGGAAACCTGCTTCCGCACGGCGACACCTTCCCGCAGGTCGCCCAGTCTGCCTGGGTCGCGCCTGGGGCCTGCGTCATCGGGGACGTCCACCTGGGCGAAGAGTCGAGCGTCTGGTACGGGGCCGTGCTGCGCGGCGACACGGAGCCCATCCGTATCGGGGCCAGGACCAACGTCCAGGACGGCTGCATCCTCCACGCCGACCCCGGCTACCCCGCGGTCGTAGGCGAGGGATGCGTCCTCGGCCACAACGCGGTCGTGCACGGGTGCGAGATCGAGGACAACTGTCTCGTAGGGATGGGGTGTACTATCCTCAACGGCGCGAAGATCGGTGAGGGCTCCATCGTCGCCGCTGGCGCCGTCGTCCCCGAGGGCCGCGAGTTTCCGTCCCAGAGCCTCATCGTCGGACTTCCCGCCAAACGCGTCGGCGACGTGAGCGAGGAGCAGGCCGCGGACATAGCCCGCGGCGCCAGCGAGTACGTCGAGCGCGCCAAGGCGCACCGGGAGTCGTTGGGAGGCGGGGCCTAGGTTCGGGCGGTGGTCTCTACCTCCTCTGGTGGGGTTTCGGGGGTCGTTATGAGGTTCCGGATCTCCCGCAGCGCGACCGAGAGGGTAGAGAGGTCGAAGGTGCCGCTGGAGTTTATGTCGGTGAGGACCTGCAGGGTGCGCTCGGCGGGTCCCTCGTTGGCTTCGACCCATTCTTCTATGCGTTCGTCGACGGGTTTGTCGTCCGGGGTGTCGGTGAGTACCTCCGCGGTGAGGGCGGCCTGCTGGTTGTAGATGTCGTCGCGCAGGGCCGAGCGTGCGAGCGTGCGCCAGCGGTTGTCGCGGGGGAGCGCCTCGATGTGGCGGCGTAGCCAGTGGAGCCTCAGCCTGTCGCCCAGGATGAAGTAGACGGCCGCGGTCGTATCGAGAGATTCTCCCGTTGAGTTTGCCACGTCGGTGATATCCAGCGCGGAGAACATAGGGCCCAGGTTCGCGGCCCGCTGTGCCAGATCCTGCGGCACGTTCGCGTCCGTCAGGCGCTGGGCCGCGTTCGCCACCGCTTCGCGGTCGCCGTCGAGCAGGATCCCGGGGATGCTCTCGGAGAGCTCCGCAGCACCTTCTGAGAAGTGCGAGATCGTCGCCACGACGTTCAGCGGAGCGCGACGGTAACGCAGCAACCAGCGGGTCGCGCGCTCGACGAGCCTGCGGGCGTCGAGCGTTATCCTGGTCTGTACCCTCGCCTCGACCGTGTTGTCCAGGGCTTCGACGCCGTCCCACAGGGCGCGCATGGAGAAGATCTCACGCGCCGCCATGTAAGCGCGCGCGATGTCTGGCGCCGCAGCCCCCGTCTCCTCGCCGAGCCTAAAAACGAAGGAAGGGCCGTTGCGGTTCACCAGGCTGTTCGTGATGTGGGTGGCCGTGATCTGCCGGTGCAGCCTGTGCTCGTGGATCTGGTCCGAAAAGCGGTCTCTCAAGGGTTCTGGGAAGTACCTCTCCAGCTCTTGCGAGAGATAGGGGTCTTCGGGGGCGTCCGAGTTCAGCAGGTCCTGGTAGGTCGTGATCTTGCTGTAGGACAACAGTATGGCGAGTTCGGGTGCCGTGAGGCCCTTGTTCTCGGAACGCCGCTCGCCGAGCTCCTCATCGCCGGGCAAGAACTCCAGCGTGCGGTCGAGCCTGCCCTCATGCTCCAGGGTGTGGATGTAGCGGGCGTGCACGTCGACCATAGGGTGCGCGAGGGCTGCGGCCTGGCTTATCGCCTGGGTCTGCTGGTAGTTGTCGCGCAAAACAAGGTCCCCAACCTCATCGGTCATGCTGGCGAGCAGCTCGTTGCGCTGCTTCTCGGTCATGTCGCCGGCCTCGACGATGGCGTCGAGCAGGATCTTGATATTCACTTCGTGGTCGGAGCAGTCAACCCCGGCGGAGTTATCGATGGCGTCCATATAGATCCTGCCGCCCGAGAGCGCGTACTCTATGCGCCCCATCTGCGTGAACCCGAGGTTCCCACCCTCCCCGACTACCCTGCATCGGAGCTCGGCCCCGTCCACCCTTAGAACATCGTTCGCCCTGTCGCCAACCTCGGCATTGCTCTCCGAACTCGCCTTGACGTAGGTGCCAATGCCGCCGTTCCATAGCAGGTCGACCTCAGCTTTGAGCATCGCGCTTATTAGCTCGGTCGGCGTCATGGACTCGGCCTCGACGTCGAGCATCTCGCGCACCTGTTGGGAGAGGGGGATGGACTTGGCCGTGCGGGGGAAGATGCCGCCGCCCTCGGAGATGAGGTCCTCGTCGTAGTTTGTCCAGGATGAGCGCGGCAGTCCGAAGAGGCGTTCGCGCTCATCGAAGCTCTTCTCAGGGTCGGGGTCGGGGTCGAGGAAGATGTGCATGTGGTTGAAGGCCCCGACGAGCTTTATGTGGCGGCTGAGGAGCATACCGTTGCCGAAGACGTCGCCGGACATGTCCCCGATACCGATCACGGAGAAGTCCTCGCTCTGGGTGTCGTGGCCGAGCTCCCGAAAGTGGCGACTCACAGACTCCCAGGCGCCCCTCGCCGTTATGCCCATCTCCTTGTGGTCGTAGCCGACGGAGCCACCCGAGGCGAAGGCGTCACCGAGCCAGAAGCCGTACTCCTCAGAGATGCCGTTGGCTATGTCAGAGAAGGTCGCCGTGCCTTTGTCCGCTGCGACGACGAGGTATGGGTCGTCATCGTCGTAGCGCGTAACGTCGGGCGGAGGGACGATCTCATCACCAGAGATGTTGTCAGTTATATCTAGCATGCCCCGGATCAGGGTCTTGTAACAGGCGACGACCTCCTGCTGCAGGGCATCGCGGCCCTCTTCTGAGGGCGGGCGCTTGACGACGAAGCCGCCCTTCGCCCCGACGGGGACTATGACGGCGTTCTTTACCGTCTGGGCCTTCATGAGGCCGAGGATCTCGGTCCTGAAGTCCTCGCGCCTGTCCGACCAGCGGATGCCGCCGCGGGCGACCTCTCCGCCGCGCAGGTGAACCCCCTCGGTGCGAGGGGAGTAGACGAAGATCTCGAAGCGGGGTCGCGGTAGTGGCAGGCCGGGGATCCTCTCTGGGTCGAGCTTGAAAGAGAGGTGCCCTTTGGGATCCCCATCAGGCGTGCTCTGGTAGTAGTTCGTCCGCAGCGTCGCCAGCGTGATATCTAGGAACGAACGCAGTATGCGGTCCTCGTCAAGGCTCACGACAGCTTCGAGGGCCTCTTCGATCTCCACTTTCAACCGCTCGCTCTCTGCCTCGTCCTGGCGCGAAGGGTCGAGGCGGGCCTCGAAGAGATCCACGATGAGCCTCGCTATGTGCTGGTTGGTGACGAGTGCGTCCTCCATGTAGTCTTGGGAGAAGGTCGAGCCGGTCTGGCGCAGGTACTTGCAGTAGGCCCTGAGGATCGAGATCTCACGCCAGGTCAACCCGGCGCGCAGCACGAGACGGTTGAAGCCGTCGTTCTCGACGGCCCCGCGCCACGCGCGGACGAAGGCGTCCTGGAAGATCTCCTTGACCTCACCGGTCTGCAGCTCACCGCCGGCCTCGTGGACGAGGCCGAAGTCGTAGATCCAGACCGGAGGGGAGCCCGCCGGCTTCACCTCGTGCGGGCGCTCGTCGACGACCTCGACGCCCATGTCCTCCAGCAGCGGCAGGATCTCCGAGAGCGAGACCTGCTCGCCGAGCCTGAACAACTTGAACCCGAGGAAGTCCTCGGGCTCTTCGATCGGGTGGTAGAGGCTCATCCCAAGGTCGTCGTCGGATCTCAGAGTCTCCATCCGCTGGATGTCGGAGACGGCCGTGCGGGGCAAAAAGCCTGCGCGGTAGCCGGGAGAGAAGGCGTCGCGGTACCTACGGAACAGCTCTATGCCCTGCTCTTCGCCGCACTGTTCGATCATGGCGTCGTAGAGACTGTCCGTCCAGGAGCGGGTAGTCTCGACGATGCGGCCTTCGATCTCCTCCTCATCGTATTCCGGTGTCTCCCCTGGCCTGGTGTAGATTATGAAGTGGACGCGCGCGAGCACGGACTCAGAGAGCCTGACGTTGTACTCCACGTTCGCGCCGTCGAAAGCCTTGAGGAGTATCTCCTGCATGCGTTCCCGGATCACGGTCGTGTAGCGGTCGCGAGGAACGAAGACGAGACAGGAGAAAAAGCGCCCATAGGTGTCGCGCCTGACGAAGAACCTGACGCGGTGGCGCTCCTGCAGGTGGAGTATGCCCATCGCTATATCGAAGAGCTCCTCCTTGGAGATCTGGAACAGTTCGTCGCGCGGGTAGGTCTCCAGGATCTCGACCAGGTCTTTCTCGTTATGGCTCCCCTCGGGGAAACCCGACCTCTCGAGAACGTAACGCACCTTGCGCCTGACGAGCGGGATGTCGAAGACGCTGGCGATGTAGGCGGAGAAGGTATATAGCCCGAGGAAGCGCCGCTCTCCCGTGACCTCGCCCGACTCATCGAACTTCTTGATGCCGATGTAGTCGAGGTAGGAGGGCCTGTGCACCGTCGCCCGCGAGTTCGCCTTCGTCAGGTTCAGCAACTTGGGCGTGCGGGCGAGCCTCCTCACCCCTGGCGGAAGTTCGGCGAAGCTGCGGGAGACCGGCTCTGACTCTGTCTCCCTCAAGATGCCGAGTCCGGACCCCTGCACGGCGCGGAGGGCTTCTTCGCCATTCTGTGTAGTCAGGTCGTACTCGCGATAGCCTAAGAACGTGAAGTTATCGGCGTCGACCCACTCCAGAAACGCTCGCGTCTCGGCCAGGTCATCAGGCTCGAAGTCGGGCGGATTCTCTTCGAGCCCGGAGACTATCTCCCCGACCCTCCCGCGCATCTCGGGCCAGTCCTCGACGGCGGCCTTCACGTCATCGAGGGTCTTCTGGATGGATTGCTTCAGGTCCTCGAGTACTTCAGGCTCCGTCTGGCGGTCTACCTCGACGTGGATCACCGACTCGGAGATGGCGTCTTCCTCCTCCGTATCGGGAGGTAGGATGTCGAGGAGCCGGCCCTCCTCGTCGCGGCGCACGTTCATTACGGGGTGCAGGATCATGTGTATGGCGTAGCCCTGGCGGTTTATCTCCATCCTCGCCGAGTCAACGAGGAAGGGCATGTCGTCGTTCACCATCTCTAGAACGGTATGGGTCGACTGCCAGCCGTGTTCCTCGAAATGGGGGTTGTAGACCCGGATCTTCCACTCACCCGGCTCGCGCTGTCCCGCGAAGCTCCAGTGGGAGAGTGCGGCCCCATAGGCGTCTATCGGGGAGCGGTCCTCGAGGTCTGCCGCGTCGACCCACCCGTAGTACTGGCGCGCGAACTCCTCGACCCGCGGTGCCTGATCCTCCGGCATCTGCTCCCTGATTCGGGCCACGACCTTGTCCAGAAGCTCGTCTTTCACCAGCATCAGCACACTCCTCCAACGCTTCCCTTGTGGTGGGAATCATTGTAGCCCAACCAACCGCCCCGCTCGCCTTCGACGATCCCGGTTCACCGCCGTGCTTGCTATAGTCATAAGCACAAACACTCAGACTCCGGAGGATTCAATGAACTTCAGCCTAAGCCCGGAACAGCACGAGATCAAAGATCGCGCGTCGGAGTTTGCCGAAGGGAATGTAGCGCCCCATGCAGCAGATCTCGACAGGGAGGGCCGTGTCCCTTTCGGGACGCTGGAGAAGATGGCCGATGTCGGGTTCATGGGGCTATGCGTACCAGAGGAGTACGGTGGGGCCGGGGCAGACTTCCTCTCTTACTGTCTTCTGATCGAGGAGATCAGCCGCGCGGACGCCGGGGTTGGTGTAACGCTCGCGGTCCACACCAGCGCCGGCACCCTGCCTATCGTGATGTTCGGCACCGAGGAGCAGAAAGCGCGGTGGGTGCCGCCGCTAGCCCGCGGCGAGAGGATCGGATGCTTCGCCCTGACGGAACCAGAGACGGGCTCAGACGCCTCCGCGATCCAGGCGCGGGCCGAACGGGTCGATGGCGGCTACCGCATCTCGGGGCACAAGCAGTGGGTCACGAACGGGCGCGTCGCAGGGACCATGATCCTCTTCGCCCGCGCCCCCGAAGGCGTTACTGCCTTCGTCCTCGGAATGGACGCGGAAGGAATCTCCTTCGGCAAACATGCGGAGAAGATGGGCGTCATCTCGGCCACCACCGACGACGTGCACTTCGATAACGTCTTCGTCCCCGAAGAAGAGCGGCTCGGGGAAGAGGGGAGAGGTCTTCGCGTCGCCCTCGGGACGCTGGATGCGGGCAGGATCGGGATAGCCGCCCAGGCCACGGGTATCGCCGAGGCGGCCTTCCGCTACGCCACGCAATACGCCGCGGGACGAACCACGTTCGGGAAGCCAATAGCCGAGCACCAGGCGATAGCCTTCAAGCTGGCAGATATGCAGACCAGGATCAGGGCGGCCCGTCTGCTCGTCTATGAGGCGGCCTGGATGAAGGACCGTGGGGAGCGCCACGCCGAGTCGGGAGCCCGCGCCAAGCTCTACGCCTCGCAGGTCGCGAACGAGGTAGCCTACGAGGCGATTCAGGTCCTCGGCGGCAGGGGATACATGAAAGACCATCCGGTCGAGAGATACTACAGGGACGCAAGGGTAACGGAGATCTACGAGGGGACCAGTGAGATTCAACGCCTCGTCATCTCCCGCGCCATCATGAAAGAACAGGCCGAAGCCCCTGGCGGCATCGAACAGTCGCGGTCTATCGTCGGCTAAGCAACTGCTTATGCTACAGTCTAATCGAAGGGGTTAGAGACGCAGGAGGAGCATGCCTTGGATACCAGGAAGAGCGCGAAGGACCGCTGGGAGGAAGCGTACTCGAAGGGGCCCGAGCGCGACGCCGAGTTCTCGACCATGTCGGGCGTGCCGATCAAACCGCTCTACACCCCTGAGGATGTCGATGGCGACTACGACGAGAGACTCGGCTATCCGGGAGAGTATCCGTACACCCGCGGCGTCTACCCGAACATGTACCGTGGAAGGCTCTGGACGGTGCGCCAGTTCGCCGGTTACGGGACGGCCGCAGAGACAAACGCGCGGTTCAGATACCTTCTCGAGCACGGCCAGAACGGACTCTCTGTTGCCTTCGACATGCCGACCCTCATGGGCCTTGACTCCGACTCGCCTCTCTCCCTAGGCGAGGTCGGTACCGAGGGCGTCGCCGTTGATTCCCTCGAAGACATGGAGCGTCTCTTCGACGGAATCCCTATGGGCGCGGTCTCGACTTCCATGACCATCAACGCCCCCGCGATGGTCCTGCTCGCGATGTACGTCGTCGCCGCCGAGAAGCAGGGGGTCGCACCAAAGGAGCTGAAGGGGACCAACCAGAACGACATCCTCAAGGAGTACATCGCCCAGAAGGAGTGGCTCTTCCCCCCTGAGCCTTCGATGCGCGTCTTCAAGGACATGCTCGTCTACGCCACGGAGCACATGCCGAAGTGGAACACCGTCTCCATAAGCGGTTACCACATCCGCGAAGCGGGGAGCACCGCTGCCCAGGAGCTCGCTTTTACCCTGGCCGACGGCTTCGCGTACATCGAGGCCGGTATAGAGGCGGGTCTCGACGTGGACGACTTCGCCCCTCGCCTCAGCTTCTTCTTCAACTCGCACGTAGATTTTTTCGAGGAGATCTGCAAGTTCAGGGCCGCGCGCCGCATCTGGGCTACGGTCTTGAGAGAGAAGTACGGCGCCAAAGACGAACGGTCCTTGAGGATGCGCTTCCACACCCAGACCGCGGGCGTCTCCCTGACTGCCCAGGAGCCTTACAACAACGTCGCCCGCACCGCTTTCGAGGCGCTTGCTGCCATCCTGGGTGGGACGCAGAGCCTGCATACCAACTCCCTGGACGAAGCCCTCGCCCTCCCGACGGAGGAGGCCGTCAGGATCGCCGTGCGGACCCAGCAGATAGCCGCCCTGGAGACCGGGGTGGCGAACACCATAGACCCGCTTGGCGGCTCTTACTTCGTCGAGGCGTTGACGGATGAGCTCGAGCGGCAGGCCTACGATTACTTCAGGCAGATAGACGAGATGGGGGGCATGATCCAGGCCATAGAGCAGGGCTTCCCGATGCGTGAGATCTCCGATGCCTCAGCCCGCTACCAGCGCGAACTCGAAGAGAAGAAACGCTACATGGTCAACGTCAACGTCTACGAACCGCAGGACGAACAGGACATGGAGCTCCACCGTATAGACCCCGAGGTCTCGGGGGGACAGGTCGAACGCCTCGAGGAGTTGAAGGAACGCCGCGACAACGACAGGGTCGAACAGTGCCTCGAAGAGCTCGAGCAGGCGTGCCGGGGTGATGAGAACACTATGTATCCGATCCTCGAAGCCGTACGGGCATACGCAACGGTCGGGGAGATCAGTGCCGCGATGCAAGACGTATTCGGCGACTACCGTGAAACGCCGGTGATTTAGAGCTGGCCAGCTTGGAGTGGGCGGGCGCGGAGCAGCCATTGCCCGTCACCGTCGGACGCCTACAGAAGCTGAAGTGAGGCATTCGGTGGCTACTACGAGACTCTGGTGACTTCAGAGGCGAGAAAGGCATCGCGGCCAGGCCGCTCATACGAGCGGATCGACCGTGAAGATCTGGTCCGTCTGGCTGAGATCGCGTGTGCTGATCTCGTAGATTTCTTCGGGAGAAAGCCCCGCTATTCGGTGCTCGCCGAGCGGCTCATCTGCATAGCCCTGTGCCAGGGCGCAGCCCTGCATTTCGTCGATGGTAAGAACGGCGTCAAAGACTTCGACGTCTGGACGTTCTTCGCCGCACACCCAGACGCCCCCGCCTTTCCATGGCGACGCCGCAAAGCCAGAGACTTCGGTGATCCTAAATTCGGAAGCTCGCCGGACAAACCGGACTTCGTGGGTCGCCACGTCGACCTGCTCGGCCGTTCGCTCGAGGTCGGCGCAGATGCCGATCCGACCTTCGTCATGCGCAGATACCTGTCCGAGGCCAGAACCAAGACGGCCCGTCGTCTCTCCGAGAAAGCGCTCGTGTTGCTGGAGCCGGCGGACCGACTCGGAACCGTGGTATGGCCCCAGGGCACCAATCCTGAAGCCTGAAACCTGATGCCTGAAGCTGCGGCGCGCGGAAGGTCAAATCCTTCCACGCACCGCTCTAGGGGCTCCTGCCGTCTGCTAGAATCCGGGGGACGGAGGAGTGATTACTGCTCCTCGCGTGGGGACCTTTTAGTAAGGAGGAGGTCTATGGCCATCCGAGAGACCAGTGCCGGCCACGAGGCGCTGGGGCTGGACGAGCACGACCTGCGCAGGATGCACTACCATATGCTTCTCGCGCGGCGGGTCGATGAGCGGTCCTGGATCCTCAACCGTCAGGGCAAGGCCGCGTTCGTGATCTCCTGCCAGGGACAGGAGGCCGCCCAGGTCGGAGCCGCCTTCAACCTGCGCCCAGGCAACGATTTCCTGTACCCCTACTACCGCGACTCGGGGATGACCATGCTCCTCGGTCAGACGCCCCGCGACCAGTTCCTTAGCCTCCTCGGCAAAAAGGAAGATCCGAACAGCGGCGGACGCCAGATGCCTGGCCACTACAGCAGCCGGAGACTGAACATCGTGACATCCTCCGCCCCGGTCGGGATCCAGTACCCGCAGGCCGCAGGCTCGGCCCTCGCGTACAAGATGCGCGGCGAGGACGGCGTCGTGCTCGTTTGCGGCGGCGAGGCGTCGACCAGCGGCGGAGACTGGCACGAGGCGATGAACTTCGCCGGGATCCACGACCTGCCCCTGGTCTTCCTCGTTGAGAACAACGTCTACGCCATCTCCGTACACGCTTCGTTCCAGGTCGCAGGCTCTATAGCGAAGCGGGCCGAGGGCTACGGCTTCCCAGGCCACGAGGTAGACGGCAACGACGTGCTCGCCGTCTACGAGGCGGCCAGGGAGGCCTTCGGGCGCGCCCGCGCGGGCGAAGGGCCGACCCTGATCGAGGCCAAGACCTACCGCATGACCGCCCACTCCTCCGACGACGACGACCGGAGGTACCGCGAGCGTGAGGAGATTGAGGAGTGGCGCAAGAAGGACCCGATCGTCCGCTTCGAGAAGTACCTCATGGAGAACGGCCTCCTTGAGCAGTCAGAGCGGGATGAGATCTCGGATCGCATAAAGGCTGAGGTCGCCGAGGCGAGCGAGTACGCGGAGAACGCCCCATTCGCAGACCCCGAAGACGTACTACTCGGCGTCTACGCTGAGGCTTAGGGATACTTATGGCGACGAAGAATCTGCTCCAGGCCATCCACGAGGGGCTCGCCGAGGAGATGCGCTCGGACGAGTCGGTAATGGTGCTAGGCGAGGACGTGGGCCGGGCCGGCGGTGTTTTCAGGGTTACGCAGGGGTTACAGGAGGAGTTCGGGGACGCGAGGGTGATGGATACGCCGCTGGCAGAGAGCCTGATCGTTGGCTCGGCCATAGGCCTCTCGGTAAACGGGATGCGCCCCGTAGCCGAGATACAGTTCGCTGACTTTATCCCGCCGGCGTTCGACCAGATCGTCAACGAGGCGGCCAAATTCTACTACCGCTCGAACGGCGACTGGAGTTGCCCCATCACCATCAGGGCGCCGTACGGCGTCGTGCCTGGCGGCGCCCTCTACCACTCCCAGAGCATCGAAGCCTGGTTCTGCAATACACCAGGCCTCAAGGTGGTCGCGCCTACGTTCCCCGCAGATGCCAAGGCAATGATAAAGAGCTCCATCCGCGATCCCAACCCTGTACTCTTCCTCGAACACAAGCGTACCTACCGCCTCATAAAAGAGGAAGTGCCGGAAGAAGACTACGATGTCCCACTCGGGGAGGCCAGGGTCCACCGCGAGGGCGCGGATATCACGGTCGTCGCCTACGGCCTCATGCTCTACATGGCCCTGGAAGTAGCCGAGAAGCTCTCCGAGGAACACGGCATAGAGACCGAGGTCGTAGAGCCAAGAACTCTGTATCCGCTGGACAGGGAGTCGATCCTCGACTCGGCGAAGAAGACTGGCAAGGTTCTGGTGATCTCCGAGGCCAACCTGACGGGATCGGTCTCGGGAGAGATGGCGGCCATCGTGGCGCGAGAGGCGTTCGAGTGGCTCGACGGGCCCGTGATGCGCCTCGGCGCGCCCGACGTGCCAGCGGCGGCTTTCGCGAAGCCGATGATGGACTACTTCGTGCCTTCGGCAGAGAAGATAGAGGCGGCCATGCTCGAGCTGGCGCGCTACTAGAGGAGGGTGCCTTGGCGAAACCGGTAACGATGCCGCAGCTCGGTGAGAGCGTGACTGAGGGCACCATAACCCGTTGGCTCAAGGCAGAGGGCGACGAGGTGGAGATGGACGAGCCCCTGGCCGAGGTGGACACTGACAAGGTCAACGCCGAACTACCTTCTCCGGTGGCAGGCAAGATCGAGAAGTTCCTCGTCACCGAAGGCTCGACGGTCGACGTGGGGACCGAGATCGCGCTCGTCGCGGTCGAGGGCGATTCCTCCGCCACCGACGCCCCGCTTCAGGAGAACACAGCCGCCGACGCTCCCACGGAAGAATTCCCGGCCGCAGGCACGGAAGCCCAGCCCGTTGCGCAGGATACCGAGAGACAGCGAGCCTTCGCCCGCGCAGACAGCGAGGGCAACGGGCGAGGTGGGATCGAAGATGCCGAGACCCTGCGCCTCACCCGTTCCTCACCGGTTGTCCGGCGTCTCGCCGAGGAGCACGGTGTCGAGATAACGGAGATCCCTGGCACAGGCACGGGAGGACGCGTAACCAGGAAGGACATCGAAGGCTACATAGAGGAACAGGAGGAGCGCGGAACGGAGCGCGAGGAATACGAGCCGCCTGGACTACAGGAAGAACGGGAAGCCTTCGCGGAGATCGAACGCGTACCCCTCTACGAGGGCGACCGTATCGAGGAGCTGACCGGCATCAGGCGAGCCATAGCCAACCGCATGTCAGCGAGCAAGCGCGAGGCCCCGCACGCCTGGACCATGGTCGAGGTTGACGTTAGCGGGCTAGCCGCCTTGCGCGAGCGGGAGAAGGCAGCCTTCGCCGAGCGCGAAGGTATAAACCTGACCTACCTGCCGTTCATTGTAAAGGCGGTCGTCGAGAGCCTCAGGGAGAATCCTGTCCTCAACTCCGCCTGGGATGAAGACCGCATTATCCTCAGAAAGCGCATAAACGTGGGCGTAGCCGTCGACCTCGAAGACGCCCTCATCGTGCCCGTCATCGCAGGCGCTGACGAGTTGAACCTCGTCGGGCTCGCACGCAGGATCGACGACCTGGTGCGGCGCGCCCGCGGCCGCCGGCTCGGCACCGAAGACGTCTCTGGCGGCACCTTCACCGTCAACAACCCCGGCGCCCTCGGTAGTGTGGTCTCGACGCCCATCATCAACCACCCGCAGGCGGCGATCCTCTCTGCGGAAGCCATCGTCAAGCGTCCCGTCGTGATAGACGACGCCATCGCCGTACGCAGCATGATGAACCTCGAGGTCGCCTTCGACCACCGCGTCCTCGACGGCGGCGCCGCACTCAAGTTCCTGAACGCCGTCAAGCACCGATTGGAAGATTACGGGTCGAAGGAGTAGGAGATGAAGTACCTCGTCGTTTTCGAGCCGACCGGCACGGGACGCTCGGCCTACTCACCGGACCTGCCGGGCTGTGTCTCGACCGGGGCGAACTGTGAAGAGATCGAGCGCAACATGCGGGAGGCCATTGAGTTGCACCTGGAGGGGCTGCGTGCGGAGGGTTACCCTGTTCCCGAGCCGTGCGCTTCGTCGGCATACGTCGAGACATCGGCTTAAGGACGTATGCGTTTTCTGGTTTTCGACGGACGATGGATACTTAATTGGTCTGGTTTGCGAATCTCGGTAAACTTCAAGTTGTGGAGGATTCAGGGATGAATGCGCTTCGGGAAGCAGAGAAGGTTCTATCCTCCATGACGCGCGCGGAGAAGGCGCAATTGCTCCAGTGGGTTGTGAGCGACTTCGGCGATTCGTTTCCGGGCATCGAGAGCACACCTGATGTCTGCGGCGGGGAGGCGCGCATCATCCGCACACGCATTCCGGTGTGGGTCCTTGAGCAGGCAAGGCGTCTTGGTGTCACCGAAGCGGACTTGCTGCGCAGCTATCCGACGCTGCGGGCCGAGGACCTGGTTCATGCCTGGGCGTACGCGCGAGCGCACCGAGAGGAGATAGAGTGCCAGATCCAGGATAACGAAGAGGCTTAGGTGGCGCGCCTGTACGCGAACGAAAACTTCCCTCTGCCCGTAGTCGAAACCCTCAGGCGTCTGGGCCACGACGTGCTGGCGATCCAGAATACGGGTAGAGCGGAGCAGACTATGCCTGATGCCGAGGTCCTAGCGGAGGCCAGCGGCGATCAGCGAGCAGTCCTGACTCTGAACCGCAAACATTTCGTCCGGTTACATAATGAGCGTCTCCAGCACGCGGGCATCATCGCTTGCAGGTTCGACGCGGATTTGGAGCGCTAGGCGCAACGGATACATCAGGCGCTGGAAGCGCAGCCGGCGCTGACAAACCGGCTGCTTCGCGTCAACCGTCCTGCCATCTGATGCAAGCGGATTTTTGCTGTTGGACAGCATACTGGGACGTATAATGGCGACGAGCGGAGAGGTCGGGTGAAATCTCATGAACCCACGCACGAGAGCGACGATTGAAGATCTGTACAGGGTCCCGGGGACCGGCAAGGCGGAGCTCATAAACGGGGAGATAGTGCTTATGGCGCCGACCGGTGGGATCACTGGTCGAGCGGGCGGCGAGATCTACGTCAGCCTGCGCGACTACGAGCGGCGCACGGGGCGCGGCTATGCTTTCCCCGACAACGTCGGATTTACGGTGGACCTGCCGCACCGCGGCTCGTTCAGCCCGGACGCAGCCTTCCACGCGGGACCCCTGCAAGGCGGGAAATTCCTGGACGGCGCTCCGATCTTCGCCGCGGAAGTCCGCAGCGAGAGCGATTATGGGGAGAGAGCCGAGCAGGAGATGGCAGAAAAACGGCCCGACTACTTCGCCGCTGGCACCCTGGTGGTGTGGGACGTCGACGTACTGCGCGAGCGCGTTTACCGCGCTGACGAACCGAACCGGCCAACGACCTATCGGAGCGATGACGTGGCAGAAGCAGAACTGGCCTTGCCAGGATGGACCATGCCGGTACGTGACCTCCTACCGTAGCGCCAGAGAGTGAGAGATGACGTACCTTGTCGTCATCGAACCCACCGAAACAGGCTCTTCAGCCTACTCTCCAGACGTTTGAGTTGACGGAGCCGGACGTCGCAATAGGGAGAAGGTGCCCCTTCAAGGGGCTACCCTTGCGGCACGAGCGCGAGCGCCCGCACGGGGCTGCCGGTACCGCCGGTCAGCTTCAGCGGAGCCACGAAGAATAGTGCTCCGGTGTGCGGCAGGGCGCCAAGATTTGCGAGCTGCGTAACGCCGTATTTTCCCGCGCCCATGAGATAGAAGTGGGCCGGGAAAGGAGGATCGAACTCGGCCGCGCTACCCGCGTCGATGCCGACGGTCTCCACCCCGACGCCGACTAGAGGGCTCTCCTCGGCGATCCAACGTGCGCACTCGACGTCGAAACCGGGCGAGTGCGGATTGCCGTCTTGCGCGCCAAGGAACGTTTCGGCGTCCTGTGCGCGAGCGTCCCATCCCGTTCGGAGCAGCAGCCAGCCGCCTTCGGGCAGCGGTCCGTGTTCATCTTCGAACGCGCGCACGTCATCGGCGGTGAGCAAGTAGTCGGGGTTCTCGGCGCTCTCTTCGGAACGGTCGATCACTACAGCAGGGGCGATAAGGTGCCGCCCCGGCACCTGCGAGACGTCTTTGCCGTCGCGGCCGCTGATCCAGTGTATAGGCGCGTCGAAGTGCGTGCCCGTGTGCTCGCCAATCTCGAGCCAGTACCAGGCCCATGCGGGCCCCCGCTCGTCGTAGCGGCTGATCTCATGCCGCTTCACCCCCGGTGTTTGCGCGAACTGCTCGGGCAGCTGGATCACCGGAGTGCGCTCGTTCAACGGTTGGGTCAGGTCAACGACCTCGACGGCGCCGCTACCGAGCGCCTCGACGAGTGACGCGACAGGGTCTTGCGGCGTCATCTGTTGCCTCCTCTCAATGGGCGCGGAACGCCTCTGCGAGCCACTCGGCTCGTACCTCCGGGTTGACCTTGGCGTCGATCACCAGCGGGAGATCCCGCCTCTCCAACCAGTCCCGAACCGGCGACAGATCTCCTTTGTTTCTGACCGTGATACCCTCAGCCCCCACCGCCCGCGCGAGCGCGCCGAAGTCGGTATCCGGGAAGCGCGCCACGTCTACCGGGCGTCCCATGGGGCCGAAGTGGTGTACCTCAGCGCCGTAGGCTGAGTCGTTGTAGATAACGATGAGCATCGGCAGGCGGTAGCGGGCGGCCGTCTCCAGCTCCCCGAGGGCCATGAGCGCTCCGCCGTCGCCTACAGCGGCGACAGAGAGCCTCTCCGGTCGCGCTACCGCGGCCCCGATACCGCTCGCGAGCCCCAACCCCACCGACTGGAAGGCGTTGGGGAACACGAAACCTTGCTGGTCGGGCACCTCGAGGTACATCGCAGGGTAGCCGAGAAAATGCCCCGAGTCGGTGCAGATCGTGCGTTCTTCTGGCAACAGGTCGTCCAGCGCGATGGTCAAGGTGCGCGGGTCTACGTATTCGGCGGTACCGAGATCCTCGTAAGGCTCGTCGCGGGAGCGACCCTCGGAGATCTCGCGCTCGAGTCTTTCGCTCCTGAACCCCTCTCCGCCCACGCCTCGTCGTTCGAGCTCGGCGACGATGGCCCGGGCAGCCCTTGCCGCGTCTCCGACGACACCGATGTCGGCGTGATAGAGGCGGCCGATCGCCTCCTCGTCCAGATCGACCTGTACCACTTGCGCTTCAGTCGAGAACTGGCTGCCGTGGCGCACGGTCCAGTGGTTCAGTGAAGCGCCGAACGCGAGCACGATATCAGCCCTCCCCAGCAGCCTTGCGGCGAGCGAGGACGAGAAACCGCCGGCTATCCCGACGCAGTATGGATTACCGGTAAAGAGCCCGTGTCCCATCGCGCTCGTCGCGAGCACGGCTCCCACCCGGTCTCCCAGGGCCTCGAGTGCCTCGCGTGCGCCTGCAAGGGCGGCGCCCTGCCCCGCGACGATGGCAGGCCGGTGCGAGAGGGCGAGCAGGTCAGCGACCGCGGCGACGGAAACCTCAGATGGTCCCGGTGGCTCCAGCGGTGGCCAGTGCGGAAAGGGCGGTGGGCCTTCGGGGAAGTGCTCTTCGACCAGGTCGATCGGAACGCTAAGGACGACAGGGCGGCGCTCGGTCTGTGCGCGCCTGAGCGCCCTGGCAGCATCGGCGGCAGCGGTCGAAGGCCCGCGCACGCGCTCGGGAATCGCGCCGACCGTCGCCGTCAGGGCGGCTTGATCCACTTTGAAGTTGGACCAGAGTGTCCCTGTCGGTATATCGGCGGCCAGCACGAGGAGCGGCGTGCGGGCCTTTGCGGCCTCCGTCAACCCCGTGAGCGTGTTCGTAAAGCCGGGGCCCTGATGGACGCTTACAACGCCGACCTTTCCAGAGGCGCGGGTGTAGCCGTCCGCCATCATGACCGCGCCGCACTCGTGGCGGGAGGAGTAGAACGCTGCGCCCTCCGCGTGCAACGCATTCAGGACGGCGAAGTTGCCGCTTCCGGCGAGCCCGAAGAACGCTTCGATACCACTGTCGACCAGCACCCGTCCGATCGTTTCGGAGACTCGCACGGCTCAGGTCTCCCCACAGGCAGATGGCCGACCGGTAAGAACGGAACTTGTCACCCAGTGCTCCTCCTCATTCTCCAAGCCCGGTCCAAAGAGCATCGTCCAAACCATAAGGCAACACAGAGGCCCGCGCAACACACGGGTCGCCGTCCGGCGATTGCTCCAGGAGGGCAAACCGCGGTTAAACTTAGACGGTGAAAGCGAGGACTTGAGAGCACTGATGATGGGCTGCAGGCGGGTTTAGGTTGACGGAGCCTGACGTCGAAACGGGTGCAAACGCTACATTCCAACGTGCGCTCGATGGTGTACTGAATAGGATCGACCGCGAGGAACTCGTTCGCCTGACGCAGGAACTCGTCCGTATCCCTAGCGTCTATCGTCCGGAAGAAGAGAATGGGAATGAGGCGCGTATCGCCCGGTTCGTGGCCGACTACCTGCAACAGTCCGGCTTCGGGGTGAGTTCTGAAGAAGTCGCCCCTGGCCGTCCCAACGTATGGGCTGTGTGGGAGGGAGCCCATTCGGGGAAGACCCTGCTCTTCGAGGCGCACACGGACGTGGTGACGGAGGGAAGCGAGGAGGACTGGGACCACCCGCCGTTCGAGGCCGAGAGAGATGGAGGCCGTATCTACGGGCGTGGGGCATGCGACACCAAGGGGAATCTGGCGGCAGCCGTGATGGCTGTGCGTGCCATAAGGGACTCCGGTGTCCGTTTCCCTGGCAGGCTGATACTCTGTCATCCTGTGGACGAGGAGGGGATGATGGCCGGGATAAAGGCGTTCATCGAGCGAGGCCACGCGGAAGGTGTAAACGCCGCCATTATCTGCGAGCCCGAGGAGAACCAGCTCTGCATAAAGCAGAAAGGCGCGCTCAGGGTTGAAGTCACCGTGCGCGGAACGATGGCGCACGGGGCAATGCCTCTGAGCGGTGTCAACCCTGTTACGCGGGCCGCGAGGTTCGTCGTCGCGGTCGAGAAACTCGAAAGAGAAGAGATCGAGCGCCACGGCGAAGACCCGTTCCTCGGATATCCGAGCCTCACACCGACTATCCTGATGGGTCCGAATTGCGGTGAACCCCAGATCAACGTCATACCGGCGAGCGCCTACGTCGCCCTGGATATCCGTACGGTGCCGGCGCAGTCTCACAAAGTTCTCATCGAGTGTCTGGAAGGCATCCTCGCGCGGTTGGCCTCGGAAGACCCAGACTTCGACGCGTCGCTCGAGGTGATCGAAGAGCGCCCGCCAACCGAAACCCCGAAAGACGAGCCGCTGGTCACGGCGATGGCGAAGGCCCACGAGCGCCTTACCGGTAAGGAGCCGACTTACAACGGGGTGCCTGGCGCGACCGACGGCACTTTCCTGCATGCGTTGGCCTCCGTCCCGATCGTCACGACTGGGGCTGGGGACCGTGAGATCCCACACCATGCAGACGAGTGGGTGGACGAGGAAGAACTCCTCACCACCTGCAAGCTCTACGCCGCGACGGCTATGTACTACGCCTACGGAAGGAAAGCCCATGTTTGATTACCGTTCCATGTTCGACCTTACAGGCAAGACCGCGCTCGTTGTCGGCGCCGGCAGCGGTATCGGCGAGGCCAGCGCGCAAGGTCTCGCGGCCTTCGGCGCACGCGTCGTGTGCGCCGACGTGAGCACAGAGGCTGCGGACAACACGGCTAGCGAGATAACTTCGGAGGGAGGAGAGGCCGAGGCCATACGGCTCGACATGACCGACCAGGAGAGCGTAAGCAAGGCAGTCGGGTCCGTGGGAACTCCCGACGTACTGGTGAGTACGCCGTCAGTCAACGTCAGGAAGCCTGTGCTGGAGATTACGGACGATGAGTTCGACCAGATCGTCGAGCTGAACCTGAAGGGGACTTTCCGCCTGATCCGGGACTTCGGACGCGGCATGGCCGAGCGCGGCTCAGGCAGCATTATCGCCTTCTCAAGCATCCGCGGACAGGTCGTCGAACCGGGACAGGGAGTCTACGCTGCGACGAAGGCGGGGACGGTGCAGATGCTGCGGGCCCTCGCTTCCGAAGTAGGACCCCGCGGCGTCAGGGTCAATGCTATCGCCCCAGGCATCGTCGAAACGCCGCTCACGGCACAGATCAAAGACTCCCCAGACTGGTACGACTCCTACGCGGCCAAGAGCATCCTAGGGCGCTGGGCCACGCCGCAAGAGATGGTAGGGATGGTTCTCTACCTCGCCTCGGAAGCAAGTTCCTACGTCACAGGCGCCTTTATGCTCGTCGACGGCGGCTGGACGGCCGCAGACGGACGCTTTACGCCGCCACTCTAGCAGTTTGACAGAATGCGTACACGCACGGATACTAGATGAACCCGGCACATAGTCTCGTCCGTAGCCGGTACTGACAAGGAGGAGAGGTTATGTCGATGGGTTCGGGGAGCGAAGGGCGGGGCTCCATCTTCCGCTTCGACACCAGGCAGATAGTGGTGGCCGGCATAATAGGCGGCATCGCGCTGTTTCTCGGGTTCACGCGCCTGGGCTTTATACCAGTACCGATACCGCTCATAGGCAACGCCACCATAATGCACATACCTGCGATCGTGGGTGGGGCGCTCGAGGGACCCATCGTTGGGCTTCTGGCTGGCGCGATCTTCGGGATATTCTCCTTTCTGCAGGCGGAGAACCCGGTCTTCCTCAACCCTGTCGTCGCCATTTTGCCGCGCCTGCTGATCGGGGTGGTCGCGTGGGCCGTCTTCGTGGGGCTTCGGCGCTGGAGCGTGGACCTCGCCGCGGCCGTGGCCGGACTGCTGGGATCCTTCGCCAATACGGTAGGGGTGGTCGGTCTCGCCATACTCTTCGGATTGTTGCCTGTTGCCGTCATCCCGGCCATCTTGCCGCAGGCCATAGCCGAGGCCGTTCTGGCCGCGGTCGTTACCGTCGTTATCGTCAGGGGTGTGATGCTGTTCCGCAGCGGGAGGACGACGGCCCCGGAGGACGAGTCGGACGAAGAACGCCGCTACTAGTCAGGGTGCGGCGCGGGCGCTATGATCGAACTGGACAACGTCTCTTTCTCCTACCGTAGGGGCGAGCCCGACGTTGTTCCCGCGCTAAGGAACCTCGACCTGAAGATAGAATCGGGGCAGCTCGTCGCGATAATCGGCCAAAACGGCTCGGGCAAGAGCACCCTGGTAAAGTTGCTTACCGCTGTCCTCTACCCGACTGAGGGTGAGATCAGGATCGACGGCGTACCCGTTGACAGGGAGCACCAGTGGGACGTGCGGCGCAAGGTATCCGTCGTCTTCCAGGACCCCGACGACCAGCTGATAATGAACCGCGTGATAGACGACGTGGCTTTCGGCCCTGAGAACCTTGGTCTGCCGCGGGATGAGATCGCAGAGAGAGTGCACTCATCGGTAAGTATGCTCGGCCTCGAGGACATCGGCAGTCGCCTCATCGAAGACCTTTCGTCCGGACAGAAACAGAGGGTCGCGATAGCAGGCGCCCTTGCGATGAGTCCTCTGTATTTGATCCTGGACGAACCGACCTCGCTGCTGCCGGTACCTGTCGCGATGCGGCTGATCTCTACCGTCAGAGACCTGAGCCTCCGCGAGAACATGGGCGTTCTGCACGTCACCCACTCCATGTACGAAGCCGTACTCTTCGAGAGGGTCGTGGTCATGGACGCAGGACGTGTGATCCTCGACGCCCCCCCCGCCGAAGTCTTCCGCGACGTCGATAAGCTGCGGGAGGTCGGCCTTGACGTACCGCTTGCCGCGAGCCTCGCCCACCGTCTGCGCGCCCGCGGCATTCCGATCGAAGGAGATATCCTGAACACGGCCGACCTGCGCGAAGCACTTGATGCCGCCTTGAAGTCCTCGCCCTCTGGCTGATGCAGCCTGACGGAACGCCCCCGGTCCTCGAGTTGAAGGGGTTTTCCTACACCTACCTGGAGGGTACCCCGAGGGCGAGCGAGGCGGTAAGGGACGTATCTTTCCGGATCCATCACGGCGAGCGCGTCGGGATAGTCGGTGCCACCCAATCAGGCAAGTCCACCGTCGTCGACTCTTTCGCACACCTGCTGCGCCTCGGGCAGGGACAGGTCTTCTACGAGGGTGAGGATGTGGCCGATCCCGGCTACGATAGGGGCAGGCTGCGGCGTGAGATCGGGATCGTGTTCCAGCAGCCTGATTCACAGATAATAGAAGACGTGGTCGGTGCCGACGTCGCATTCGGCCCGACAGCTGCGGGCCTCTCCGCCGCCGAGACCCGCGAGCGTGTCGAGGAGAGCCTGAACACCCTCGGGCTACCCTATCAGGATTATCGCCTGCGTTACGTCCACGCGGTCTCGGGCGGCCAGCGCAGGCGGGTCGCAATTGCCGGGGTGCTCGCCATGCACACGCCCGTGCTTGTCCTCGACGAGCCGATGGCAGGGCTCGACCCGCGGGGCCGCAAAGAGCTTCTCGAACTCCTCATCAAACTGCAGCGGGATCGCGAGTTGACCCTTATCGTCTGCTCCGCAAGCCTCACCGACGCCAGCCTGCTTTGCGATCGTTTCATTGTCCTTGATCGGGGAACGGTCGTCATGGACGGCCCCGTGCGCGAGATCCTGGGCGAGGCCGACAGACTCGCCGAGCTGGACATAACCCTGCCCGAGCCGGTCGTCGGAGCCCGCGAGATGCAGAAGCTCTTCCCCGACTTTCCCACCGACCTGCTGACCGAAGGCGAGCTCGAGTCCGAGCTACTCGAGAGGCTTGGAGTGACAACGTAGTGCTCGAGCTGCAGCGTAACGTCATCTTCGGGCAGTTCGTCGAGACGGGATCGGTAGTCCACCGCATGGACGCCCGCGTAAAGATCGCCGCGACGTTCGTACTCATCGTCGCCTCGTTCCTCATAGACGACTTCCTCGGCTTCGCCGTCGTGCTGCCGCTGCTCGTCGCTATAGGCGTCGTCTCGAAGATACCTCCAGGGTACGTACTGAGGGGCTCGCAGATCTTCCTCGCTTTCCTCGCATTTATCCTCGCCTTCCAGGTGCTCTTCTACCCGGCAGACGTGCCCGAATCGAGCTACCTGTGGCGTTGGGGAATACTCTCGGTCTCGACCGAGGGTCTACACACGGCCGGCATCATCGCGCTGCGCGTCATACTTCTGTACTACGTCACGACCATGCTGATGCTCACGACCTCGCTAGTGGACCTGACGAACGGGTTGGAACTCATCTTCGGCCCGCTACAACGGCTCAGGATACCTGTCAACGAGCTGGTACTCGTCTTCGTGATCGCGATAAAGTTCGTCCCGATCTTTATCGAGGAGATGGAGCGCCTCGCCCGCGCCCAGACGGCCCGCGGCCTCCCTTTCGACGAGGGCGGCGCAATAACCCGGGCCCGCCGCATCGGACGCCTGCTCGTCCCCATCTTCATCAGCGGCTTCGCCCGCGCCGACACCCTCACCATCGCTATGAACACCCGCAGCTACCGCGGCGGCCGCCACCGCACCAAGCTCCGTCAGATGCGCGCAAGCCCCTCAGACTGGCTAGCCCTCGCACTGGTCATCGCCTGGATACTCGTCGCGTGGAAGGTATAGAGCAGGTCAGCACGCTACGCCCTTCGGGCTTCGCTTGTCAGCCAGTCAGCACGCCGCTTCGCGGCTTGTCAGCATTTCAGCTTGTAAAACCAGGTCCGGAGTATGTGTCCTGTCAAATGTGTAATTGCGAATCCGTTTGAATGGGAGCGCGATTGGGCTGTGGCGCCTGGATCGTAGGAGCCGAAGCGCAGCAGTGCTTGGCCGAAAAGAGATCAGACGCCTTGTTAGCGCTCAACTCGTCTTGACAAACGTCCCGAAGCGGCTTACTATGCCGTAGGATAATACATCGCGCGACGATGCAGCGATAGGCAGAGCGACGTAGAGGAGTGGTGTCATGGGCGGTGAGGACGTGCCAGGGGGAAGATCGAGCGATCCGGCAGACCTTCTGCCCCTGACGCCTGTCGCGCTCAACATCCTTCTTGCGCTGGCCGACGGGGAACGTCACGGCTATGGGATCATGCTGGAGGTGAGGGAGAGGACCGGCGGGAGGGTACGGCTAGGGCCTGGCACGCTCTACGGGGCGATCAAGCGCCTGAAGGAGGGCGGCGTTATCGAGGAGTCAGGGCAGAGGCCCGACCCCGGCGAAGCCCCGGACGACGAGCGGCGCCGCTACTACCGCCTCAGCGGCTTCGGCGGCGAGGTCCTTGCGGCAGAGGTCGAAAGGCTCGACGGCCTGGTGCGCGCCGCGCGCCGGAAGGGCGCCTTCCCCGCGCCGAAGCCGAGCCCGGAGGGGGCGTGATGGCCTCTCCTGGGGGACCGCGTCCGAGGGGGCGCCAACGCGCTGTAGTGACCTCGGAGCGGGCCTACCGCTCGCTCCTGCGGGCCTACCCGCGCGAGCTTCGAGACGAGTACGGTGAGGAGATGGCGCGCTGTTTTGGGGAGCTGTGCCGCGAGGAGCTGGAGGAGAGGGGCGGCTTGGGTCTGGCAGCGCTTTGGGCCAACACCCTGCCGGAGTTGTTCTACACCGCGCTCAAGGAGAGGAGCACTATGTTTGCCAGGTACGCGTACCGAGCTGCCGTAGGCGTTGCACTCGCGGCAGCATTCATCCTCGTCTGGCTGAGCTTTGGCGTTGGCATCATCGGGGCGGATGGCGACCCCGCCAACCGGATGTATTTCGGGGTGATCGCTGTCGGAATCATCGGTGCCATCGTCGCGCGCTTGCGGCCACCTGGAATGGCGCGCGCGTTGTTTGCGACGGCGCTCGCTCAGGCGTTGGTCGCCGGGATCGCGCTGATCTTCGGGTTGGGTTTGCCGTGGAGCGGGCCGGCAGAGATCTTGATCCTAAATGGGTTCTTCGTCGCGCTGTTTGTCGGATCGGCGTTGCTGTTTCGGAATGCTGGACGGGAGCATTTGCCTCCCGCGGGCACAGGGCCGGAGGGTTGACCCGAGCGCCCTTTCGTCGTCTTCATCGATGTGGACGTCCCGTGCCTGTAGAGCTCCTTTAGTATCGAGGGGTGCGAAGCGGGACGCATCCCGCACAAGGGCTAGACAAGGACATTTCTTGACGGACTTCGGAGAAGCCCCTTGCTATGAGGTTGAGTGAATAGAGGGGCAGGAGGCCCCAAAGGGACCCCCCGCCGGGTCGAGGAAGGTAAAGCGTTGCTTTACTGGGTGGTGTTACGCAGCACCGAAACGTTGTCGGAGTAGAAGTTAGCCACGACCAAGTCGGGCTTGCGGTCCGCGTCCATGCGCGCGCGCGTTATGGCGATGGGGGAGACCCCCGCGCCGAATACCCGCGGGTTACCCAGGGTGCCGTCGCCCGCGTTCTCGAGCACCGAAATGTTGTCGGGGAAGCCGTTCCAGGAGCCGGGGTTGGCCGTGGCTATGTCCGTGTCGCCGTCGCTGTCGAAGTCAAACTCGGTCAGAGCGTATGGGGTACTCGCGGTGTCGCCTTGGGGGGTCTCCTCCCCGACGGGGTAGCTGCCTTGGTAGGCGAACCGACCATCGCCGCCGTTCTCGTAGACTGTTACGGCGTCTTCGCAAAAGTCCGCCGCCGCCAGGTCGGGATCGCCGTCGCCGTCGAGGTCGTGGGCGAGGACGCCCTTAGGGCAAAAGCCGCCGTACCTCTTGGGGGACCCGAAGGCGCCGTTACCGTCGTTGAAGAGCACCGCAACCCCCCCGTCGCCCGCGCGCGTGGAGTCCAGGGACACGACCAGGTCCTCGTCCCCGTCGCCGTCCAGGTCGCTCCTGTCCACGTCGGTGGGCTCGTAGGCCTCGCCCGCAGTGTAGTTGCGAGCCGCCCGGAAGGTGCCGTCGCCCCTATTCTTGAAAACCGCAACGTTACCAAAGATGGAGTAGTTTGGTTTGCTCCCGTGGCCTCCGCCGGAGTTGGCCGTCACGAGGTCCTTGTCGCCGTCGCCGTCCAGGTCCCCGCTCTCGATGGCTATGGGCCCCGATGGGCCGGCAGCGTACCTGATCTGGGCCCCGAAGGTGCCATCCCCGCGCCCGAGACGCACCGAGACGTCGTCGGAGCCGTAGTTTGCCGCGGCGAGGTCGCGGTCTCGGTCGCCGTCGAGATCCTCCCGGACGATCACGTCCTCGGGACTGTCGCCTGCGGCGTACTTCTGTTGGGCGCGGAAGGTGCCATCGGAGCGCCTTATGAGCACCGAGACGTTGTCGGAGTAGCGGTTGGCAGTGACAAGATCCGTATCCCCGTCGCCGTCCAGGTCACCCGCAGAGACGGCCTCCGAACCGTCTCCCGCAGGATAGTTCTTGGTAGCAGCGAACGTCGCCACGGCGGCCCATGCCGCCCCGCTTAGCGCCATCACCCCCAGCAAAGCCGTCGCTAAGATCAGTAGTGCACGTATCCTCATGTAGATACTCCTCCCTTTCATCCCTAGTCCATTGCTTACAGAGAGAGCGCTTCTATAACAACACCATTATGCGTTTCCTAAGAGCACAACCTCTGCTCCCTAAAGCCAGCTCGCCTACGCCAGAGCGCCAAACCCCTTTTGGGGGAGCGTCACGATCCCAAAGGGCGTAGAGCAGCCTGCCGTGCTCGACTGTGACCTCGAGGTGGCCCTCGGCCGAAGGCGCCTGTAGGCATCCGCTCGGCCTCCTCCACCGAAAGCGAGCTCTCAAGCGCCGCCCCTGACGCCGTCAGCTTCCCGCGGCACAGGAGGAGCATCCCGCGGCGCTGGATCACCTCCAGCAGGATCGGGAACCTCAAACTCGAACCTCCAGGGGCCACGGATAGTCTTGTCTCCGATCTTCTTGTCGCATGCCTTTAAGGTCTCGGCTTTTGCCGCACGGCAATCCGGCATGCCCTCGAGCGTCGCCACTTCTACCAACGCGCGGCCCTGCAGCGGACCTTCCAACTGCAGCGTCTGGCACTTGGCAGGAGGGACGCTCTGCATCTCCGTACCCCAGTCACCCACCGCGTACGTACCCTCTCCGCCGGAGATAGCCCAGGTGTGCTCGTTGTCGGGGGCCTCGTAACAGACGATCGCCTCGGGCTTCCCCGGGGAGTTGATCACCCGATCCAGCGTGAGCGTGACGCCGCTGGCCGTCTCCTTTTGGTCGACCTCGACGACGGAAGCATCCCGCACAGGGATCTGAAAGTCGAAGACGAAGGGTTTGCCGACCGGTTCGGACGGCGGTCGCTCCTCTCCGTGCGGTCCCCAGAACTCTCGCGAGGGCAGCACCGCTTCGACGAGGGAGACCACGAGGCGGAAGCGGTGCTTTTCGGCAGGCTCGAGTCCTTCCTCTACGTTGAACCCCGCCTCGAAGGACTTGGGCGCGTCCATCGCGCCTTCCTGCATTTCGAGGCTGTTCAGCCTGAATTGGATGCCGCTCTCGGCGGTGAGTTGGAAGCCGGACCACTCGTCGGTGGCGCCCTCGTCGTGGGGGTCGGACTGGAGATCGGCGGGGTGTCCCGCGATGCTGCGATCTCCTTCGAGATCCTCAACCACGACGCCAACGACGACTGCCTTCTCTTCGGCGTATGCCCGCTTCAAGGTGACCCTAGCCCCGCCCGCTGTCTTCTGCGGGCCGAGCCTCTGGCTTTCGTCGGAGAGGGCTCCCGCGTTGGGAAGGGGTGCCGTGCTCCGGAAGATCTGGTGAAGCGTGTCGCGAACGGCGTAAGCCCCCACGCACATCAGCAAGGCCGAAAAGGCCACGAGAAGCCAGTCCGCACCCGCTCTGGGCACACTCCACTGGCGCCGCGGACGGTGGGGTCGGGCCGTCGCTCGCTCCCCTGACGTGGATGTGTGGATCCCTACCTCAGAGACGCCGCCCGGCGCGCCGCCGGCCGCTGCGGCACGTTCGGTGGGGTGGTACTTGAGCATTACCCAGCCTAAGAGCGCCGCACCCAAGAAAGGCATGGCCCCGCTGAGCTCTGCGAAGTATCCCAACCCGGACCTGTTCAACAGTCTGAGAAGTCCGAAGCTCGCCGGCCACAGCGGAGCGACGACCAGCGGCAGGGCGCGCAGGCGCCCGAACAGGCGCGCCCTGAAGGCGCTCACCCCAAGTAGCAGCAACCCCAGCGCGTAAGCGCCCATGCCAATCTGCTGGAAGAGTACGGTTCTGTACATCTCCCACCAGGACATGCCCTCACCAGGCATCCACACCCAGCCAAGCATCTCGGCAGTTGTGTAGGCGTATAGCGCCAAGAAGGAGACCGCAGAGAGAGCGACGAGCGTCGCGCCAGAGAGGGTGAGCACGTCCGGGCGGCCCGAACGCGCGACCAGCGCAGCGTACAGGCCGAACGTCCCCAGGATGGAGAGAAGCGTAGCGAAGATGAAGACGGGCAAGTAGACCCACCCGCCCGACAACCAATCCAGTTGAGCAGAGATAGCCAGGGGGTATGCCAGGCTGTAGGCTGCCCCCAGCGAGCCGCCCAGGAGCGCCGAAAGCGCGCCCCACCTCGCCGCGGTCCCTGGTGCCACGGGAAGGTAGGCACCCCTGAGAAAGGTGGTGCCCCTTTCCTTGAGGACGCTGAAGAGTAGATCGGGCAGCGTGCGGGCCCACAACAACACCATCCCCTTAGCACCCCTACTGTGCCACTCCTCCCTGCAAAGGTCACCGAAATAGCCGACCATCTCCTCTGCGTAGCGCCGGCGCACCTCTTCGGGGTAAAGACGGATCAGCGCCCGGTAGATGCGCTCTGAAGCCCAAACGCCCCGATCGCGCCCGTCGCCAGAGTCCACCTCAGGCCTCCCCGGGAAAGGACACGCCGCGTCCTGAGGGTGGAAATAGCCCCTTCTGCTGTGCGGTCCTTACCACCTTCTCAAGCCTTGCAAGCTCCGCCCCAAGCACCCGCTCGCCGAAGCCTGTGATACGGAATCCGCATAAACACTGCCTGAGTGAGTACAACCAGGAAGGGTGCAACTCATACATCGCCCTTTGCTCCAGGCGCTACCGTCATTCCCGCGAAAGCGCGAATCCAGACCGCTA
>CADCVF010000048.1 GCA_902806095.1 uncultured Rubrobacteraceae bacterium | reverse complement strand
AGATGGTCTGGCAGCTCCATGCCGCGGCCTTCGCGCTCGCGATGCCCGCGCTCGGGGCGACCTTCATCGGCGCGGCGTTGGCCACCCACGCCAGCGGTTTGACGCGGCCGTGGCAGCGGCTGCTCGGCGTGGCGAGCGGCAGCTTGCTCATCTTGGCCGGGGCCGGAAACCTCGCCATCGCGGATGGCTCGCCACTGCTGTTCGTCGGGGTTGCGGGCCTCGCTGCGTGGCTCGTCTGGCTCGTTGCCACCGGCCTACGGCTCATCCGTGGACAGGGCTGACGTCGCTCTATGGTGGCGCTCGTTGAAGCGAAAGAAAGGAGGTTGGAATGGGAGCTGGAGTAAAGGCAGCCGAGCATGCCCCGTAGCCCGTAGAACGTGAGACGCCGGTCCTCCCGCCTCGTCCGCTCTCGCTGAGAGCGTGCGGGGTGTCGAAGTCCAGCAACGAGGACAGGAGGAACCGCCAGGAGGAACGTAACGCCCGAGCAGGTCGCCATGGCTGAGCAGCACCGGCGAGGCGAGCTGCCCGACCGCATCGAGGGGGCTCTCGGCGAGCTGGCCGGCGCAGCGAAGGAGGGCCTGATGGCGCTGTCGGTCGGCGTCGGGCTCGGTGTCCTGCACGAGTTGATGGCCGCCGAGGTCGACGAGGTCGTCGGCCCGAAGGGCAAGCACGATCGCGACCGCAGCGCCAAGCGCCACGGCCACGAGCAGACCTCGGTATGCCTCGGCGCTCGCAGGGTCCCGGTCAGCCGCCCGCGCGTGCGGACGGCCGACGACAGCGAGGAGGTCACGCTCGAGACGTTCTCGCACTTCGCAGACCGCGCCCCGCTCGCGGACGTCGTGCTCGAGTCACCGGCCACGAAAGGAACGCATTGTCGAACAAACCAAATCCGGGAGCCGGATCCGGTCGACCGGCGATCTATCAGATCAGGGTCAAGGGCCATCTGGATCGCCGACGGTCGGACTGGTTCGAGGGCATGACCATCACATTGGAAGACAACGGCGACACGAGTTTGTCCGGCCCGGTGGTCGATCAGGCCGCGCTGTATGGCTTGCTCAAGAAAGTGCGTGATTTAGGAATGCCGTTGCTCTCAGTGAGGCGCGTTG
>CADCVF010000047.1 GCA_902806095.1 uncultured Rubrobacteraceae bacterium | reverse complement strand
CGCTTCGGATCTAGCACACAAGGCGACTGCGCGAGCGAACTCGGTCCACCCTTCCGGGAAGGCCGCTAAGAAGATTGCAGCGCCTCGGTAGAGCCCGAAAAGACGGATCCCATAATGCGCCGAGCTACCAACGAATGATAGCTCCCCGAGAGCGCGGATAGAAGCATAGCGCGAAGGGCACAGAGCGGTATCGTCCACCACACAGCGGTCGCCAAGTCGACCTTGACAAACAGTGCCTTCTCATAGAAGTTCGGTAGCGAAGTGCCAGTGGATGTCGGTTGGATCGACGAAAGAGCTTGTAAGAGTGAGACAATGCTCTGATGATGGACTATCACGAGCACATGAAGCAATACTACGACCGGAGGGCTTCCGAATACGAACACAACGAGTCCTTCCGAGAAGAACCGTCCGAAGACCTACCCGGTCTCCTCCACGCGATCTCGCTACTGCCACCGGCAAGGGTGCTCGACGTCGCTTGCGGGACGGGGTTCCTTACGCAGCATCTTGGATCGAATCTGACGGGGCTAGACCAGAGCAAGGCGATGCTGGAGGCTGCCCGCAGGCGCGTGCCTTGGGCTGAGTTCGTGCGCGGGGATGCCTTTCGGATGCCTTTTGCGGATCATTCCTTCGATACGGTCTTCGCTTCCTTCTTCTACGGTCTGCTTCCGCTCGAAGACCGAGGGCGCTTCCTAGAGGAGGCTAGTAGGGTGGGCCAAGAGCTGATCCTGGTCGAGCCCACGCCCGAATGGACGCCGAGCGGCCGGGTGGAAGGGTGGGAAGAACGCGGCCTTTCGGATGGCTCGCGGTATGAGATCTACAGGAGGTACTTCACGGCCGATGCGTTCGCCGAGGAACTCGATGGACGAATCCTGTTCGCAGGCAGATGGATGGTGATGGCCAAGGTCAGTGGATGATCCCCTTTCCTATTCATTCTAGTGCGTAAAAGGTGCCCTACAGCATCACTTAACTCCGATTTACTCAGCGGCCTTGATTTAGGGTACGTTTCGCCCAGCTCTTTGGGCATTCTCACTCCCTGGTACACGCGCCGAGCAGCGGTTGGCAGGTCTTTGCGCGTAAGTGATGCTGTAGGGTGCGTTCTGCGAAGCTCGTCAATGGTATGGGAGAATCCCTGGCGAGGTGTGAAGGCGTGTTCTCGGTCAACAACTCAACCAAGGAGCTCTCCGAGGCGGGGATCGACACCGCGATCATAAGCGTGGGGGCGACCGAGCAGTGCGGTCCTCATCTGCCCTTGCACCTCGATACCCTCGTGGCCGGGTACTACGCCCGAGCGTGGGGCGAGGTACTGGACGCCTACGTGCTGCCCACCTTGCCCTTCAACACTTCAGAGGAGCATGCCTCCTTCAAAGGCACCGTTTCGCTGAGCCCTTCCACTTTGATGCTGGTACTAGAGGAGGTCGTGGAGGGGCTGCGGGCCCAGGACTTCCGCAAGCAGGTTCTCACCGTCGGACACGGTGGCTCGCTCTGGGTGGGAGCGTTCGTCAAGCATGTCAACCGCCGGTTCGGGGACGTGGTGGTGGTAGACGCCCACCGGGGAGCCGGTCCGATCTGGGAGGAGGCGCTGCGCAAGAGCGGCCTGGCAGGCAGAGGAGAGGTACACGGCGGCGCGGTGTCCCGCGCACTGGCACTCTACCTGGCCTCGGGGTCGGTCACAGAGGGCGCATACGGCGCTCGGATACCCGAGGGGCTGCAAGCCTACGCAGACTACGTAGGGTGGGAGAGCATCACCCCCGACGGCAGCTGGGGCAGCTACGACCCCGCCACGGACGAAGGAACGGCCACGGCCGAGGCGGGCCGCGCTCTGCTGGAGCACTTCGCCAAGGAGCAGGGCCAGAGGCTTAAGGAGCACCTGAAGGAGGCGTGTCATATCAAGGGCATCTGAACTCTATTCACCCAACCTCGTAGAAGGATGATTCTGCGAACTTCGCCTAGAGGGGGTTCTCGGAACTTGAGCGATGTCCTCCCCGGTGAGGTCCGCTATGCTCGGGTTGGGTTTTCGCGGTCCGAGGAAGGGAGGCGTATGCCGAACAGGTCACGAGAGGTCGAGCGCTTCATGGAGGGGCTGGACCATCCCCTGAAGGAGGAGATCGGGCGGCTGAGGGAGGCCATCCTGGACTCCAACGACCGCATCACCGAGCACATAAAGTGGAAGGCGCCCAGCTTCCGCTACGCGGGCGAAGACCGGGTGACGTTCAGGCTCCACCCCGCCGAGCGCGCCCAGCTGGTCTTCCACCGGGGCGTCAAGGTCAAGGGCGACGCCGCGGAGTTCGCCTTCGAGGACGCCACCGGGCTGTTGCGGTGGGTCGCCCAAGACAGGGCCGTTGTGGCGCTGCGGGACGCGGAGGCCAGGCAGGGGGACCTGGTGGAGGTCGTCAACCGCTGGGTGGTGTCGTAGGGCCGGCACTGCCTCGACTTCGGCTTTATTCACCGGAGTGCGTGGAAGGTTAAACGCTTGGTGTGAATTGTGAGCTCACCATCCCAATAAGTCGGCGAAGACCAGACGAGGTCGACCGAGTTGATCGTTGAGGCAGATGCAGAAGTTGTGCAGAGCCACCCTCGCAGCCAATCGGGCACGCAAACCCTCAAGCTCATGGGGCCGCTCCCGCCAGAGGCCGAAGGTGTTGAAGAGCTTGTCGTAGACGCTCTCCCCTATCTGGCGGATGCCCGCGATCCACCGCCTCAAGCGTCTGGACCAGCTTCCCTGGCGGGAGTTGCGTTTGGGCGGATGGATGACATCTGCACCGTAGCTCTCCGACCAGCGCCGGTGGTTTTCTTCGCCCTCGAAGCCCTTGTCAGCAACGTAAGCCCCTAAGAAGGCCAAGCCCACGCTCTTGAGCCTGGGGTTCGGATCGGCCCTGACGTTGAAGAAGGTCTCGGCCAGAAGTTGGTCGGCGCTGGAGGCACAGCCGAAACAGAAGCCGGTTATCACCCCCGTAGGATCTGTAGCGGTGAGCAAAGAGAAGCCCTCGTACCATCCTATGCTGTTGGACCAACCGATGTCAGCTTGTCCTGCGAGCCATCCATGTCCCCGGCGCTTGGCGTCCCGGACGGGCATTGCCGAGCTGTCCAGGGCTTGGTAAGGACATCTTGGGGTCTGCAGCACAGCCACCAGATGCAAGACGAAAGCCTCGATGAGGTCGGCGTGGGAGCGCACCAAGCGGTTGAACTGCGAACGCTCGGGGAGGGTGGGAAAGGCATTGCGCAGTTTGGTGTGGGCGTAGCGATAGAAGTCCCTCTCGCCGTCGAAACGGCTCCAACGGGCAAAGACGGCCAGGGTAATGACCTCGCTCCTTGAGAGGGAGGCTTTGGGACCGGGCCTTCTTTTTGGCGGCTGAGAGTGGCAGAAGTCGTCGACCATAACGTAAAGTGTGGTGAGGAAGGTGTCCACATCGTGCATGGGTCGGTTCCTTTCCCTTGGGGATCGGTGAGCAAGCCGACTCTAGCGAATGGGCACCTTCCTCTCAAATCTTCGCCAGATAACTCACACCAAGCGTTTAAGCTGTGGCTCGACCGAAGATCTGACGGCTGACCATGTCGTCCCACTTGTACAGGGAGGCAGTAATTGGATCAGCAACATCCAGCCGTTGTGCCAGCCATGCAATAGCCGTAAGGGAACCAATACCATCGACTGCCGGAGACTCAGTTGAGCTTGGAACGACCGGGCGAGTAGCCTCTCCATCATTTGGAGGTCGAAGAATGGTGCCGCAGCGTGCAGTGGCGCTTTGCGGTCACGAGACCAGACAATCCGCACAGCTACACCCTCAGGCGCCACACCGATCTCATCATGTTCCAGAAGATCGTGCTGCACACCAGGGAATTCGACTACCAGCAGAGGTGGTGGGGGACGGACTACACCATGTACCGCGCCGACGGGCACCACATGTGGACGATGGGAGTGCCGCTGGAAGCGACTATCCTCATCAACAGGAAGACCGACGCCCAGGTTGGGGAGGACGAGCTGGCGGCCGTGGAGGACGAGGCCACGGCTGCGCGCCGGATCGAGGCGGCGCGGGGGCCCATCTCAAGCTACACTCCGGTACACACCGAATGGTACGAGGACCCCGACGCGGTGATGCCGTGGGAGGTGCTCACCCACGGCGCGGGTCCTGAGGACAGACGCCGCGCCTATAGGCGCTATGGCGCCCGCTTCGAGATCGACGGCGAAGGGGAACTCACGCTGAAGCTGGACCTCAACCTCGACGGTGGAATCATGAGTTTGACAAGTACACGCTGATGAACTGGGGCCACGATACTCTCAAGGAATAGCGTCTGAGGTGTCTCGATCTCAAGCGTGCAACGCATGGCACATCATGCCGATCGGGACCAAAGCGCAAGATAGACCGGAGGCTTCGGAAGGCTCGTCGGATCTCGCCGCCTCGCCGTTGCTAGCGTACGAGGGAAGCATCTCAGCCTGTATTAGTCCTGTTTGGAAACCCAGTTGCCGTTCTCGTTCTTCTCGTACTTCTGCTCGACGGCGCTCCAGGCGACGCGGTGGGCGCGATCTTCTTCCCCGTACTGGTCCTCCGCGGATTTGAAGGCCTCTTTGTAGATCTCCTACGCGTGCTTGGGGAGGTTGTCCTTCACACTGTCTGGTAGCTGCGTGATCTGCTTGTAGGGCATCTCAGTCCTCGCATCCGGTGGCCTCCTACTACGCCCGTTCTGTACCCCTGTGGGGGCTCAGCTAACCCAGGTCGTAATAGATTGGCTGGAGTCCTCTGGCTCTGATGTTTGATATGTGCCCAGTAGGTCACATATGGGATAGAAAAGCAGCAAGCTAGGGTTCAGGGAGGCGAACACAATGAGTATTGCCCGAGTCACCGAGTTGAGCGCCACGTCCGAGACGAGCTTTGAGGATGCCATCAACGAAGCCGTCGCCCGTGCCACCAAGACGCTTAGGGGCGTAGAGGGTGCATGGGTCAAGGATATGAACGTCAGCATAGAGGATGGGAAGATCAAGGGCTACAGAGTCAACCTGGAGGTAACCTTCCAGCTGGAGGATTAGTCCCGGAGCGGATATCTACCTGATCTCACGCTCGGGCCGGGGCTTTCGGGCTCCGGCTCTTTTCGCTCGTTCCCCTGTCTGTGTGGGGCGACTCCAACATCGCATCGAGCCCCGGGCCTGCACTTTGCCCCAGCACGACGAGCCACCAGCCTGTCAGCCCTCAGCCATCAAAAGTGACAAGCTGAAGTGCTGGCATGCTGATGGCTCGAGACGAAGGTCTCGAACCCGACGTGGCAAGTTCGCGCCCATCACTTTTCGTTTCCTCTCTAGTGCGTGATAATAGCAGTACTTCACACTGCGTTTCGGCGCGGACACATATGTGGCGCGAGCATATATAATCAACGCACGTGCAAGAGAAAGGGGCGCAGGTTGACCGAAGAGTCGCAGAGCACGGGTAACGGGCGGGGTATGACAGCCGCGGGGGCCGAGAGTCTATCGGTCACGGACAATCGGACGGGCCAGAGTTACGAAGTCGAGATAGAAGACGGCACGGTCCGCGCGATGGATTTCAGGCAGATCAAGGTCGACGAGGATGACTTCGGCCTTATGACCTACGACCCCGGTTACTCCAACACGGCGAGTTGCAGGAGCGCCATTACCTATATAGATGGGGAGAAGGGGATCCTGGAGCATCGTGGCATCCCCATCGAGAAGCTTTGCGAGCATTCTTCCTACCTCGAGGTGGCCTACCTGCTCAACTACGGCAGGCTCCCTACCGAGGACGAGCTGAACCGTTGGACCTACGAGATAACCCATCACACCTACGTCCACGAGAACATCAAGAACTTCATGAACGGCTTCAGGCACGACGCCAACCCGATGGGGATGCTGCAGGCCTCCGTCGGAGCCCTCTCCACGTTCTACCCTGAGGCCCAGGACATCGACGATGAGTACCAGCGCCACGTTGCGGCGGTGCGGCTGATCGCCAAGATGCCGACCCTCGCTGCGTTCGCGTACCGTCACAGCCTCGGGTTGCCCTACGTCTACCCGGACAACGACCTCTCCTACGCGGGCAACTTCCTGTCCATGCTCTTCAAGATGGCCGAGCCCAAGTACGAGCCCGACCCGCGCCTCGAGAAGGCGCTCGACGTCCTCTTTATATTGCACGCCGACCACGAGCAGAACTGTTCTGCCGCGGCCGTGAGGGTAGTCGGGTCTTCGAGGGTCGACCCCTTCTCCGCCATAACAGCCGGCTGCGCCGGACTCTACGGCCCGTTGCATGGCGGGGCCAACGTCGCGGTGCTCAGGATGCTCCAGCGTGTAGGTACCATCGACAACGTCCCCGACTTCCTCGAAGGCGTCAAGCAGGGCGACGAGCGTCTCATGGGCTTCGGCCACAGGGTGTACAAGAACTACGACCCGCGGGCCAGGATCATCCGCAGCCACGTCGACGAGGTGCTCGAGGCAACGAACAAGGAGAGCCCGCTGCTCGACATCGCGATCGAGCTCGAGAAGCGGGCGCTCGACGACGACTACTTCACGAGTCGCAAGCTCTACCCCAACGTCGACTTCTACTCCGGCCTCATCTACGAAGCCTTAGGAATCCCGACGGACGCCTTCACCGTCATGTTCGCCATACCCCGAACCTCGGGCTGGATGGCCCAGTGGATGGAGATGATGGACGATCCCGAGCTCAAGATCGCCCGTCCGCGCCAGATCTACACCGGCCCCCGCGACGCAGACTACATGCCTATAGACGAGCGCTGACGTGCTGAAGTGCTGGCGGCTCTACGAGCCGCCAAGTACGGCGTCGTAGAACCGGCGCTGGCGTTCGAGGGCCTTTCGGTAGATTTCGTGGCGGGCGGGATCAGGCTCGAAGGTCTCGCCGAGTGGCGCTCTTGCGGCCTCGATCTCGGGCCCTCCGAGCGCTTCGAGGGCGATCAGGGCCGCGCCCCTGCTGGAAGCTTCCTTTACGCCCGAGAGCGTTACCGGTCTGCCCAGGGTGTCGGCCATGATCCTAGTCCACGTCGGCGAGTGGAGGAGGCCGCCGCCGCTGGCGACGACTTCCTTTTCACCAGGGGAAGCGGTTTCGAGCATCTCCGCGATAATGGCGAACCTGAAGGCCACGGCCTCCATCGCGGCGCGCAGGATCTCCGCGGGCTTGCTGCTCATCGAGAGGCCTGACACGGTCCCGTTGGCCCGGTCGGCCCATCCTGGTCCACGCTCCCCGGCAAGCAGCGGCAAAAACGTGAGGCCGTGGGAGTCAGGCTCCATATCGGACAGCAGTCTCTCGGTCTCCTCCGGGTCGGGGAGACGCAGCGTATTGCGCAGCCATTCGATCAGGTTTCCACCGTCGGAGAGCGCACCGCCCATGACAAAGCGCTCCGCGTCGGCCCTGTAGCACCAGGGACCGTCGGGTATCTCGACGGACTCCGCCTTCCACAGTACCCGCATCGCACCGCTCGTGCCGACCATGATCGCGAGCCGGCCACTACCCGTGCATCCGCTCCCGACGTTAGAGCAGGCGCCGTCGCCCACCGCGGGGAGCCAGGGCGTCTCCCGTAGGGCCGGCCACCGCTTCGCCCACTCCCCGGTCAATCCCTTTCGAGGCTCATCCGAGATGGCAGAGAGTTGCGCCTCTTCGGCGGATAGCGCCTCCAGTGTCTCGCGGTCCCACCGCCGCCGATTCTGATCGAAGAGGCCGGTCCCAGAGGCCAGCGAGGTCCCCACCTGATAAGGCTCTCCGAAGAAACGGGTGTAGAAGTAGTCGGCCGGGGAGACCCAGATCTCCGTCTTCTCGAAGGCCTCGGGCATAGCGTGGCTCGACCACAGCAGCTTGGCGGGCCAGTAGCTTGAGTGGGGCACGCAACCCGTGCGCCGATGGTAAGCCCTCTCTTCCAGTCGTTCGAGCAGGTCTGGGACGGACTCTGCCGCACGGCGGTCGGCCCAGGTCAGGATCGGGGTCGTAGGACGACCATCCCGGTCCAGGCCGAGGACCGAGTGCCAGAAGGTGCTCATGGCGACGCCGGAGATCTCCGCTCCACCGGCCTCGGATAGCGTGCTGTCTACGGCGCGTACCACGAGGTCGAGTAGTTCGTCGGCGTCTTTCTCCGCGCCGCCGTCCGGGGTGTACTCGAACTCGTAGTCGAGCTTGACCTCGGTACCCTCTATGCCGTCACCAGAGCCGTCGTAGAGCTCGGCCCTCACCGACGAGGAGCCAACGTCTATGGAGAGAATCCTCCCGCCCTGAGATTCCATGGCTCCCTCCTCCCTGGCAGATTACCCGTCACCGTAGTTTAGCAAGCCGCTGCCCCATACTATTCTGTCGGAGCGTCCCATGTTTACCAGCGGCCCTGACTCGGGTACCGAGATCACTAACAGCCGCAGGCATATCTAGGAGGAGAACGTGGCGAGCGAAGACAGGTTGAGGGAACTCGAGGAGAAGTACGAGGACTACAAAGTCTACGACAACCAGGGAGAGAAGATCGGGAAAGTCGATGACCTCTTCGTAGACGAGACAGACCGCGAAGAATACATCGGCGTCAAGATGGGGTTCCTCGGCCTCAAGTCCACCCTGATCCCCATGGATATCGCTCGCGTGAACGAGGGCGAGAGGAGCATAGAGGTCTCGGAGTCGAGGGATCACGTAAGGAACGCCCCGAGCTTCGACGACGACGAGGACATCACCCCCGACTACGAGGACCGTATCCGCAGCCACTTCGGTCTCGAATCACTGAAGACTTCCCAGGGTGGCTACGGTCCATACTCAGGCTCGAGCGAAGGCGGGGGGTACTCAGACAGGCAGCGCGAGGCACAGGACTACGAGACAGAACACGATTCCACAGACGATGCCCGTTCTTCCGCAGAACCCGAGTACGGGGAACGCGCGGGGTCGACCGCTGAAGGCGAGAGCTCCAGAGACGTACCTGAGTACGGGGGTACGAAAGAGTCCCCTGAGAATGGTCCATTCACCAGTGAAACGCGGTCCTCCTCTGACGAGGCTACCAGGGAGGTACCGACCACGCGCCACACCGAGGAGACCGAGACCTTCCAGGAAGGTGGACGCACGAAGATCCGCCGCCGCGTGGTACGCGAGGAGATCATCGAAGAAGACGCCCCGGACACACGAAGCTAGAGAGGTATGCCTGTAGGGGCGGTTCGCGAACCGCTCCTAGGGCGGCCACCTGCCTCCAGGCAGGTACGTTCCCGAGGATTCCTCGACCACGTAGGCCCACGCCAGAAGGCCCGAGCCCTCGTTCGTCTCGATAGGCAGAAGCGCGCGCCTGTAGTGGCTCGACGCATCGGCGGGATCAAAGCCTTCCAGGCGGTCGAGGGCCGGTAGGCGCGACTCCGGATCGTCGAAAGCGAAGATCTCACCGAAGACGCGCGGACCCTCAGGCGATGGTACCGGCTCACGGCCCAGCCGCCACTGCTCCTGCGCATCCTTCGTAGGGTCGCCGGTCCCGAAAGCATAAATGGACTCTTCAGGGACGACCAGCGCAGGATAGCCAAACGGAAGATCGTACACATTGCCACGCACCACCGCCTCCTCGACGCGTAGGAAACCACTGCAATAACGCTCGTGGTTACGCTCGCCACGCTTCAGAGTACCGTAGAAAAACATCAGCAGCGGCAACCCATCACCCAAAATAAGCACGCTCCGCCCGCAGGGCGGCGTGCTGAAGTGCTGAAATGCTGACTATCTGACACCTACAAGCGTCGCGTAATCGACCTTTATACAGCGGTCCATGATGACGGTGAGGCCGTGCTCTTCGGCGTAGGCGGCCGCCTCCTCGTTGATCACACCGGATTGCATCCACAGTACCTTCGCGCCGGCAGCTACTGCATCCTCGGCCACCGGCATGACTTTCTCGCTGCGCCGGAACACGTCCACTATGTCCACAGGCGCGGGGATGTCTTCTACCGATTCGTAAGGCTCTTCGCCAAGGACCGGACCATGGAGGTTTGGGTTGACGGGGAAGATCTCGAAACCGAAGCCTTGTAGTGCGCTAGCGATTGCGTGGCTGGTACGGTAGGGCCTGTCCGACAGCCCGACGACCGCCACTGTCCGCGCCCGGTGCAGCAGGTCTCTTATCTCTCGCGTTTCAGGATTTGCGTGCATGTCGCTCTCTCCTCGGGGACATCAGGCCACGATGTTACCCGATCTCAACACCCATCGGGGCAAGGGCGTACTCTTTGCCCTTTGCCTCGACCATCACGTCAGCCTCCCTGCTGCCAAGGGCTCCGAGCAGCGCTTGCCAGTCCCTACCTTCCACGGAGTATGCGTGCGCACCGGCCTGCTTGGTGGGGTCCTGGCTGGAGAGGTGTAGCTTGGGACGCACACCCCGATGTTCCCACGTAGGCAGTGAGAGGTCCAACGCCTCATTCAGCGTCAGACTGCCGGGATTGAGATCGTGGTGAAAGGCGTCCGTGATCGCCGGGATGCCAAGGGCGACGGCCGTCCGGACAACCTCAGCCACGGTCCACACGCGCTCGTCGTTCTCTAGGGCGAGGTAGCGGAGGGTCCCCGCCTCAGAGCGCATCACTTCGATAAAGCGCGCTGCGCTCGCTTGTCTGTCCTCATAGGCCCCGCCCATATGCAACACGGCCACCCCGTCAGGGTTGCCAAGGAAGTCGAACACCCTGGCGACGTAACGCAACTCCGTCAAACTACGCTCGACCACCTCGGGATTCAGGCTTCCAGGGTTGATGTACTGGCCAGGATGCATCGAGAGTCGGATGCCAAGATTTCGGGCCAGTTCTCCGGCCTCGCGCAGATCCTCACCGTGCTCCGCCTCCCAATCGTAAGCAAAGGCCGGGTGGGAGGCGAAGGGGATCAGGTTCTGTCCCATCCTGAAGAGCCCGACCCCATGCTCCGCGTTCCACCGCAAGATAATCTTCAGATCGGCGACGTTGTCCCTGACGAGCTCCCTGACTCTCGCCACATCTGCCAGGCTCGCGAGCCGCAGCGTGCGGTTCGTGCTGGCCGGGATCGTTAGGTTCTGGGTCGGATAGCCGAGACGTATCACGGCCCCGGTATACAACGCTGGTGAAGAAGCCGATGTGTTCGCCTTCCCACCGACAACATCGGCGCCCAGATCATGCAGCCCAGTAACAAGCTCCTGACCCCGCGGTTTGCTTGTAGGGGTAGTTTGCGAACCGCCCCCGAAACCACCCCTACGCCAGAAAGAAGCCCCGGCTCGAGAGCCGGGGCAAAACCCTGCAGTTAATCTCCGTTCCTACGAGTCTTCCAGGACGAAGGTGACCTCCAGGTTCACCTTATAGCCCGTAACGTTGCCGTCCTCGATCAGGACGTTCATGTCCTTGATCCAGGCCCCCTCGACGCCGCGTAGCGTTGAGGTAGCACGGTTGACGCCTTGCCTGATGGCGTCCTCGAAACCCGTCTCGGATGTGGCGCTCAGTTCGGTTACTCTGGCTACGGACATAAGCTCTCCTTCGCCCTAGTTTGCTGTCTGCTTCCCTGGGCATTTACTACCCGCGCCCGCGGAAAATAAACCCTTCGCAACTGAGGCACCAAGGCCGAGGAACAAGCCCCACAGATGTGCGCAAGATCGGCTTAGAGAACCGGGTGTAGGGCTCAAGCGTTACGCCCGACTAGGCGTAGCCTCGCATCCCTCAGCAACCAAGAGCTGACTGGCTGAAGTGCTGACCAGCGCGGGATGCAGGAAGGGCTAGCCCCTCCTGCATCCCGCATTCAGAGTTCTGCCGACAATACCGGGTCGCTCGTCGGCTTCTCCGAGCCCCCGGCCGGCTCGACGGTCACCGCTATCACGTCGGCTTTCGTTATGGAGTTCGTGACCGGCGCTGCGGTCATGTTCCCGTCGGGTTGGAAGAGACCGCTGGGTTTGGGCACGTCGTCGTTTATGACCCAGATCTGGCACGTCCGGTCCTCGGGCACCGAAGGCATGTTCTTGGCCACGAGGATGATCTTGTTCTCGTGGATGGAAGCCACTTCGGCATTGGCGCCCTGATCCGCCCATGATCCCTCCAGCTCGATCGTCTGGCTTTGCTGGACCTGCCGCTGGTCCTGCGCTTCCTCGATCTGGGCTTGTAGGTTCTGGCGCTGGTCCTGTGCCTCCTGGACCTGGCCTTGCAGGTCCTGCACCTGGCCTTGCAACAGCACGTTCCACGACAGCAGGCCGATCACGAGCAGGGTCGCAGCGCCGAGCGCGAGGCTCCTCACATCGAGATAGTCTCCGATTCGTGCGAACACGGACCGGCGACTGACGTGGCGGGGCTCAGCCTCCGCCTCGACCATCTCCATGACCCTGTTGCGAAGCTCGGGAGATGGTTCCTGTTCGTGCGGGGAGAACGCGAGCAGGCCGGCGACGGCGCTGAGATCGTCTATCTCGGCCTGCCGCTCCGGGTGGGCAGCGAGGTGATCCTCGAAGCTCCGCCTTTCTTCCTCGGGAAGGGCGCCGAGGACATAGGCATCTCTGAGATCTTCGAAGCGTTCGTTGTTCATCTCACTCATCTGGGCACCGTCGCGTCTCTCGATCCGAAGTAGTCTCTGATCTTTTTCAGTCCCAAACGCATCCGGCCCTTGACCGTCCCGAGGGGCAGGCCCAGAAGCTCGGATATCTCGACGTGTGTGTACCCCGAAAAGTACGCCAGCTCGAGTATCTTGAGCTGCTCGGACGGGAGGGTATTGAGTGCCTCCCTGACCTGGTCGCGCTGCGAGTTCCGCCAGGTCTCCGCAAAGGCCTCGCTCGGTTGGGAGCGTGGGGCCGAAGCTTCGATCCTGTCTTGTGTCCTGCGTCGGCTCGCATGGGAGCGGAGCTGGTCTATTCCGCGGTTGTGGACAATAGAGAGGATCCAGGTCCGCACGCTGCCTCTCTCCGCGCGATAGCTGCTAGCACCACGCCAGACCTTCAAGAACGCGTCCTGCGCCAGATCCTCGGAGGCCTGACGCTCCCCCATCATCCTGTATGCCAGGGAGAAGGCGGCGCGGCTGTGGCGGTCATAGAGCGTGGCGAAAGCATCGGCGTCGGCCGCCTCGACAAGGGAGATCAAATCCTCGTCAGCAAGTATAAGATACTGTCGTCCCCTGTCAGCCATACCCTGATTCTACGACAACGGCGTCGCCCCGGATCAGCCCAAAGCCCATTCCTCACAACCCAAGTAGAATCAATCGACAAGAGCACCTGAATCGGGCGTGCTAAGATCTGGGAGGGTTTCGTTCCCGCCGATCAAACGCCCAACCTGATAGAGGACTGGTTTGCGGCTGAGTGTTCTTTCGAGCGGAAGCTCGGGCAATGCAACGTATATGGAGACGGACTCAGGCGGCCTCCTGGTCGACGCCGGCCTCCCGCCCCGGCGCATAGGTGCCCTCCTCGCCGGTATCGGCAAGCACCTTTCCGACGTAAAAGCCGTCCTGCTGACCCACGGGCACTCCGACCACACTTGCGGCGTCCCCTCCTTGGTGCGTGAGATCGATATCGAGGTCTTCGCCGCGCCCGGCGTCGGCAAGTCCCTCGGCGCCAACACGGTAGCCCCCGGAGAGTCCTGCGCCGTCGGCGGCCTTACAGTGACCTTCTTCGAAGTCCCGCACGACTCCATGACCTACGGGGTTCGGGTATCTGACGGGGGTAGCGCCGTGGCGATGGCGACGGACCTCGGAGAGGCCAGTGTCGAGGTACTGCGGAGCATGCGCGGTGCCGAGGCGGTAGTCCTCGAAGCGAACCACGATCCCGACTGGCTCAGGCGGGGCCCATACTCGGCGAACTTGAAGCGTCGGATCTCCTCGAGGCGCGGCCACCTCTCGAACCGGCAGGCGGCCGATGCCGCCGTGGCGCTTGCCCCGCTCGGGCTCAAAGACCTCATCCTCGCCCACCTCTCCAAGACCAACAACTCTCCGACCAGGGCTTGTGGCACCGTGAGCGGGGCGCTAAGGGAAGCAGGCCACGGCGGCGTCAGGGTTCGAGCGGCGATCGCCGGCCATCCGACACCATGGATCGAGGTAGGAACGCCCCTGCGAGTCACCGATCACGTCTACCATTACGACGAGAAGGACACCGCAGGCCAACTCTTTGGTATCGAGTGATACGACGCTGCACCCTCGTCTCCGTCGGAAAACTGAAAGGCTGGGCCGCCACAGGCTCGGAAGACTACGCAAAACGACTGCGCCGCTTTTTCGCGGTTGACATCGTCGAGGTCGCCGAGGAAGACATGAACCGCCGCTCCCACTACGAGGTGCTCTCCGCGGAAGGAAAGCGCATCCTAAAGCGCCTTCCGAAAGAGGCGTACGTGATCTCCCTCGACAGGGAGAAGGGTAAGCAATACCCGTCGGAAGAACTCGCCCTCAAGCTCGAAGCCCTCGGCCTCTCGGGCCGGAGTCAGGTGGCCTTCGTGATCGGAGGACCACTGGGCCTCTCTCCCGAGGTATTGCAGAGATCCGACGAACACTGGTCCTTCGGCAGCATCACCCTCCCGCACGCCCTGGCCAGGGTCCTCCTCCTCGAACAGCTCTACCGCGCAGCAAAAATACACCGCAACGAAAAGTATCATTGGTAGCGACACTTCACGTCGCAGCATGTCAGCACGCGAAGGCTTCGCCTCCGCTTGTCAGCTAGTCAGCATTTCAGCTTTCGCCCGCACAAGCCCTGGCTGAGAGGACGCAGGCTGACAAGCGAAGCCCGAAGGGCGGAGCGTGCTGACAAGGCGGCACTGCCGCCGTGCTGAAATGCTGACTAGCCGCCAAAGGCGGCGTGCTAACATACACATATATGCGCGTGCAGATAGAAAGGTTCGAGGACAATGGGTGGGCCGTACTCCTGCCCTACCCTGACGGACGTAGTAGCTTCGACATGCCGCGGGAGTTATTGCCTGAAGGGGTCTCCGCTGGGGACGTCTTCGACGTCCGCTTCGAGTACGACAGGGATGAGACCCTGCGAATCGCCGAGGAGAACCGGCGGCTCTTGGACGAGCTTCTCGGGGGTGGAGAATGAGTTTCGAGGAGAGGCTTGCGGGCGCTGTTCGGAAGGCCGTTCAGAGGAGTTACGGGGTCGAGCTTGACGGCATCCACGTCGAGCGGCCCAACGACCCCACTCACGGCGACTTCGCGACCAACGTAGCCCTGGCCAATGCAAAGGTATTGCGGCGGAACCCGAGAGAGGTCGCTGAGAACCTCGTGGGCGCACTGGACGCCCCGTTTGTGAGGGAGGCCGAGGTCGCAGGACCCGGCTTCGTCAACTTCAGGCTCTCTCCCGAGGCGCTTTGGGAAGAGCTTGGCTATTTGCTCGGCGAGGGTGAGGGGTACGGGCGGCGCGAGCCTTCCGGAGACCCTGTCTTGCTTGAGTTCGTGAGTGTCAACCCGACCGGGCCAATGCATGTCGGGCACGGACGTCAGGCAGCCTACGGAGACTCTCTGGCCAGGATCATGGGTGCCGCCGGTAGGAACGTCCAACGAGAGTACTACTTCAATGACGGAGGGAATCAGATCCGACTCTTCGGCGAGTCTGTCGCCGTGCGTTACGGCGGGCTCTACGGGGAGACGTGGCCCGTCTCCGGGTCGGAAACGGCTTACAAGGGAGATTACACCGTTGAGATAGCGGAGGACATCGCCAGGGAGCATGACAGCCGCTTGTTGGAGATGGACCCCGAAGTAGCCTTGCATGAGATCACCGCTTTTGCGACCAGCTGGTGCATGGGCGATATCAAGCGCACCCTGGCACGCATAAGGGTTCGTTTCGATAGCTTCTTTAACGAAAAGGGCCTCTACGAGTCCGGCGCAGTAGATGTGGTCGTCCGGGAGCTTGCGGAGGGGGATAACGTATACGAGAGTGAAGGCGCCCTGTGGCTGGCGACCTCGAGATTCGGGGACGACAAGGACAGGGTGCTGGTCAAGAGCGACGGGTCATACACGTACATGGGACCCGATCTCGCCTACCACCGCGACAAGTGGGACCGCGGTTTCCGGACTGCGACCGACGTGCTTGGCGCGGATCACGCCGGCTACCCGCCGCGTATCAGGGCGGGCCTCGTCGCACTCGGATTGCCTCATGAGTTCCTCGACGTGGAACTGGTAAGACTAGTGAAGCTCGTGCAGGAAGGCGAGCAGGTGAAGTTCAGTAAGCGGGCAGGCAACATCGTAACGCTCGACGAACTGCTCGACGAGGTGGGGGAGGACGTAGCCCGCTACTTCTACGTGCGCTCCTCCCACAAAACCGAGATGAACTTCGACCTGGATCTCGCCATAAAGCACTCAGACGAGAACCCCGTCTTCTACGTGCAGTACGCCCACGCCCGCATATCCAGCATCTTCGGGCGGGCCGAAACTAGCCCGGAGGAACTAGGTGAGATCCCGGCTGGAGATCTCGCGCCAGAGGAGCGTCTGCTTGTGCTGGAGCTGCTCGACTTCCCCCGCGTCATACAGAACGCAGCCCAAAAGCGCGAGGTACATCCGATCCCGACCTACCTCGAAACCCTCGCCACACGCTTCCACCAGTTCTATACCGTTCATCGCATCCTGGTCGAAGATGCAGACGTTCGCGCCCGCCGCCTCGCACTTTGCGCCGCCACTAAGGTCGTGCTCGCAAGCGGCCTCGACCTGCTCGGGGTGAACGCGCCAGAGAAGATGTAAGGTGCCCGAAGGAGCCTTGCCGGTGTACAACGTCGCGTGCTCAATGAGCGGCTGCTACAGCTACCTGAAACCTGATGCCTCAAAACACGCTCTGCTATACTTCCGGCGTCTCTATCGAATAGAATCGGGGAGTGCATGGGCACGCACGGCAGGATGGTTATCTGTCAGATCAGCGATATCCACTGCGGCAGTCCTTACTTCATACCCGACTTGCTGGAGCGTTCGATCCTCGAGATAAACGACCTCGATCCTACCGCTGTCGTTGTGTCGGGTGACCTGACGAACGCGGGTTACCGCCAGGAGTTCGAGGAGGCGGCCGAGTACATCCAGCGCATCCAGTGCGAGCGGGTCATGCTGATACCGGGCAACCACGATTCCCGCAACGTCGGTTATATTCACTTCGAGCGGCTCTTCGGGGAGCGGTACTCGACCCTCGATTTCGAAGAAGCCGTCATGGTCGCCGTGGACTCATCCGAACCCGACCTCGACGACGGACGGGTTGGTCGCGAGCACTACGAGTTTATCCACGAGACCTTCGCCATGGCCGAAGACAAGCTCAAGATCTTCGTTATCCACCACCACCTGATCCCCATCCCTGGAACGGGAAGGGAGCGCAACATCATCTACGATGCTGGGGACGTGCTCGAGCTACTCGCCGATACGGAGGTCGACCTCGTCCTCTCCGGGCACAAGCATGTGCCCTACTCCTGGAAGCTCGAGAACATGTTTATCGTCAACGCAGGTACGGCCTCGACTACCCGCCTCAGGGGTAACACGCGCCCCTGCTACAACATCATAGAGATCGAGGACGGGCGGGTGAAGGTCTTCCGCAAGTACCCGTTCAAAGACCGCGAGCTGATAGTGGACTTCGACTCAGCGACCCACCAGTATCTGCATTACGAAGAGGTCACGGGCGACGGCAGGCCGGGAGACCGCCGCCAGCGGCGAACGCTGAGCTAAAGTCGCGTGCGTGCGCTGTTCCTGATCGACGGCGAGCACTATCCTCCGGTCGTCATCGACGCGATGCAAAGCGTGCAGCAGTCCCTGCAAGCCGAAGGCGTAGCAGCGGCCTTCCTTGGCGGCACGGAGAAGATCAAGGACGGCACCGACTACGGCGTGCCGCTGGTCGAGGACACGGACCCAGTCTCCGCGGTAGGGAAGGCGCTCGCCGAGTACGAGGTCGACGTCGTCGTCGACCTCTCAGACGAGCCCGTAATCGGCTATAGAGAGCGGATGAGGATAGCCTCGCTCGCCCTCTACGCCGGGGCGCGCTACCTCGGCAGCGACTTCGAGCTGAAGCCGCCGGAACTTCGCCCCGTCTCGACCAAGCCTTCGCTCGCCGTGATCGGGACGGGAAAGAGGGTCGGGAAGACGGCGATCTCGGGCTACCTGGCGCGTCTGCTCGCCCGTGAGGGCTTCGACCCTGGGGTGGTCTCGATGGGCCGCGGAGGACCCGAGCACCCTGAGGTCATCGAGGGACACAGGATGGAGGTCGGGAGCGAATACCTGCTCGAGGCCCTCGGGCGCGGGGCGCACGCCGCAAGCGACTACTACGAGACAGCGGCCCTGAGCAGGGTGACGACCGTCGGATGCCGCAGGTGCGGCGGCGGTCTCGCTGGGGAACCGTTCGTCTCGAACGTCCTGGAGGGGGCCGAGATTGCCAACGGCCTCGCCACCCGCGTTACGGTCTTCGACGGCTCGGGGGCGGCCATGCCCCCGGTCACGGTCGAGAGGCGCGTCCTCGTCGCAGGGGCCAACCAGGACCCCGAGTACATTGTCGGATTTCTGGGCACCTACCGCCTGCTACTCTCGGACCTGCTCCTCCTCACCATGAGCGAGGAGCCGCTGGCAAGCCCCGAGAAGGTCGGCGGTCTCGTACGGTCGGTCCACAAGATACGTCGTGATCTGGTCGTGATCCCGACGGTCTTCAGGCCTCGTCCGGTCGGTAAGGTCGAGGGAATGCGGATAGGCTACGTCTCCACGGCGCCACCCGCCGTCCTTGATACGCTCGCCAGGCACCTCGAAGAACACTACGGTTGCGAAGTCGTGGCCTCCTCGGGGAACCTCTCCGACAGAAAGCGTCTTGCCGTGGACCTCGCAAGGATGTCAGGGGTCGAGGCTTACCTCACCGAGATAAAGGCGGCGGCGGTTGACGTAGTTACGCGCCAGGGTTCTGAGGAAGGTAAACCCGTCCTCTACTGCGACAACGACCCTGTGGGCGAGAACCTCGAGCAGGCGCTTCTCGGGCTCGCACAGGAGGCGGTGGCAAACAAGACGCCGTGAGCCGGTAGTCGACTTACCGGCGCTGGTGTATAATCAAGGTGTCAGGTACGCTGGTTCCCTGGAACCACCCGCACCGTTTCGACGCAGACCCAGCCTCGAGAGATCTTTGTGGCGTGCGGTCTATCTTGGTGGGTCATAGGAGGTTCGGTGAGAGCCCATTAACGTTACTGATTCCCACTCGGGGTCCATAGCTTCAGCCGCGGTAGAATATGCCGCCGTGACCGAGCGGGTCGCGCTCGAGGTGGCGCGTCTCGAAGGTTCGGGAGACTCGGAGCGCGCCTACACGCTGGCCACGGAAGCTTTCCGCGAGGAGTTGCAGAGAGTCCCAGTCTCCGGAAGGGTAACCGTGCTGCGCGAGCAGCGCCTCGACGAGAAAGGTCGGGTCAGGGCGCCAAAGAGCCATCCGGGGATAGTCAGCGTGGACGACTCGCTAGGGAAAACAGGCCCGGAAGCCGACCTCGCGGTCGAGCCCATCGAGGGCTTGCAGTTGCTCGTAAAGGGGCAGGAGGGTTCGATCTCGGCGGTCGCGGCTGCCCCCAGGGGGAGCATGCTAAGGACCCCGGATATGTACATGAGCAAGCTGATCGTCGGCCCGGGAGCGAAGGGGTACATAGACATAGACGCCCCCGTATCGGAGAATATAGAGGCCATTGCAGGTGCGCTCGGCCGCAGGCCTCAGGAGATCACCGTAGCCGTACTCGACCGCGACAGGCACGAGAGCCTCATAGAGGAGATCCGAAAGACGGGTGCGCGCATCCAGATAAGGCCGGAGGGCGACCTCACCCCGGCCATCGCCGTGGGGATGCATGGGGCCGACCTGCACGCGATCATCGGTATAGGAGGGGCCCCCGAGGGTATCCTCGCAGCCGCGGTCATGAAGTGCCTCGGAGGGGAGATGCAGGCCAGAATGTGGCCGACACAACGCTCGCAAGTCGAGAAGCTCGAAGAGTACGGCTTCACAGACTCCGAGCGGAAGCTTACGCTGGACGACCTGATCCGGGGCACCGACGTACTCTTCGCAGCGACGGGGATCACTCCCGGCGAGACGCTGAGCGGCGTCAGGTATTTCCGGGGCGGCGCAAGGACGCATACGGTCGTCATGTCGACGGAGCCCCGTGTGGTAAGATTCATGGACACCATCCATGCCCTAGAGCCCGAAGCAGGGCGGCGGGGCTTCCAACTTTGACAAACCCGTGCAGAAACCCGATGAAAGACATTTCCGCATCGTAAACAGGAGAGGTGGAGTATCAACATGACCGAAAGATCTACCCTGGAGCGCAAGCGCCTGAGCGACCTGCACCAGATCGCCTCGCAGCTAGGTATAAAGCAGTACCGTAAGTACCGCAAGCCGGAGCTGGCAGAGATGATCTACAAGGTCGCAACCGAGCAGGCCGCGAGCCAGCAGAACGACAGCACGACCAACGGAGACGCCACGACGACCGCAACCCAGGAAGTCCCAGTAACGACGGAAGAGCCCAATGGCGCGACGGAGACGCCAGTCGCCGCGCCCGTCGACGGCTTCGGCGAGGCTGACTCGAACCTCGCCACCACAGAACAGGTCGAACACCAGCGTCAGGACCGGAGCCGCACAGACCGCAAGAACGGCCGTCAGAACCGCCGCCAGGAGCAGCGGGGCGACAGGGACGGCAAGGGCGGCGAGGAGAACGTGCAGAGCGGAATCCTCGACGTTTTGCCCGACGGTTTCGGCTTCCTGAGGACCGGAGGCTACAGCCAGAGCAAGGGCGACGTCTACGTCTCGACCAGCCAGATCAAACGCTTCAGCCTGAGGCGTGGCGACCAGATAGTCGGTCAGATCCGTCCAGCCCGCGAGGGCGAGAAGTACCCTGCTATGGTGCGTATAGAGACGGTGAACGGCCAGGAGCCCCAGAAGGGCCGCTGGCGCCCAAACTTCGACGACCTGACGCCGCTGTATCCGATGGAGCGGCTGCGCCTGGAGTGGAAGCCGAACGACATCGCCCCGCGCGTCATAGACCTTGTCGCACCTATAGGTAAAGGCCAGCGCGGCATGGTCGTCTCTCCACCGAAGGCCGGTAAGACGACGATCCTCAAGCAGATAGCCCAGTCCATCGCGGCCAATTACCCCGAGACCAAACTGTTCGTGGTGCTCGCCGATGAGCGCCCCGAGGAGGTCACAGACTGGCAGCGCAGCGTAGAGGAGGCCGAGGTCGTCGCCTCGACCTTCGACCAGCCCGCCGATAACCACATCGCCGTCGCCGAACTCGTCCTCGAGCGCGTCAAGCGCCTGGTCGAGGAGGGAGAGGACGTCGTCGTCCTGCTCGACGGCATAACCAGGCTCTCGCGGGCCTACAACCTCGCCGCTCCCGCTTCGGGAAGGATCCTCTCCGGTGGTGTCGATTCGGCGGCGCTCTACCCGCCCAAGAAATTCTTCGGGGCGGCGCGCAACATCGAGAACGGCGGCTCTCTGACTATCCTGGCTACCGCGCTCGTCGAGACGGGCAGCAGGATGGACGAGGTCATCTTCGAGGAGTTCAAGGGCACAGGTAACATGGAGCTCAGGCTCGATAGGAAGCTGGCGAACCGCAGGATCTACCCTGCCATCAACATCGAGGACTCATCGACGCGCAAGGAGGAGCTGCTCATGGAGCCGGCCGAGGCCCAGCGGGTCTGGCAGGTCCGCAGCATCCTCAACGCCCTTGACAGCGCGCAGAAGATAGAGCTCCTGATCCAGAAGCTCAAGGAGACACGCACGAACCCCGAGTTCCTGCGCGAGCTCCAGCGCGTCCGCGGTTAGCGAATAGATTAGGACGGGTGCGAACACGAAACACAGCACCCGCCCCCGCATCCTTTACAGAGGTAATACACTATGAGAGACGGTATTTGAGAGACGGAGGTTTACGATGAAGACTGGTATACATCCAGAGTACACGAAGACGCTCGTGCGCTGTATGTGCGGCAACGAGTTCGAGACGCGATCGACGGCTGGGGACACCATTACGGTGGACCTCTGCTCCGAGTGCCATCCGTTCTACACCGGCAAGCAGCGCATAGTGGACACCGGCGGTAGGGTGCAGCGCTTCCAGAACCGCCGCCAGGCTCGCCAGAACAGGCAGTAAGACCAGACGCAGTGAGGGTCGGCGGACAGGCCATAATGGAGGGCGTCTTGATGCGCTCTCCCAACTTCTGGGCGATGGCCGTCCGCGCGCCCTCGGGGGATACGGACCTGCGGGCCGAGCGGTTCCGTTCTATCACCCGTCGCAGCAAGCTTTTCCGCCTCCCCATTATCAGGGGCGCCCTCTCCCTGGGAGAGACCCTCTGGCTCGGTATGAAGGCGCTGACCCTGTCCACTAACATCGCGCTCGGCGAGGAGCAGGAGCTCTCCAAAAAGGAGATAGCAGGCACCCTTGCCTTCGCGCTGGTGCTCGGTTTCGGGCTCTTCCTCGTCGCCCCCGTACTAGGGACCAAGGGTCTCGGCTCATTGCTAGGTGCTAGCATCGAGAACCCCGTGCTCTTCAACCTGGTCGAGGGGTTCATAAGAATCGTGATCTTCATTGCTTATCTGCTTGTGATCACACTCCTGAGCAAGGACATCAAGCGCTTTTTCGGCTACCACGGCGCGGAGCACAAGGCGATAAAGGTCTTCGAACGGGGCGAGGAGCTGGTGCCTGAGAACGCGCGCAAGCTCGACACGAGCCACGTCCGCTGCGGGACGAGCTTCGTGCTCTACGTGCTCGTGCTCTCCATCCTGGTCTTCTCTTTGCTGGGGGTCGAGGGATGGTTGTACATGCTGGCGAGCCGGGTGGTCGTCATCCCGCTCGTGGCGGGCATAGCGTTCGAGTTCATTATGTGGAGCGCGCGACACCAGGACAGCGCGCTGGTGCGGGCCCTCGTGTGGCCCGGCCTGCAGATGCAGAAGCTGACCACACGAGAGCCTACAGACGACATGGTCGAGGTCGCGATGGCCTCCCTCAAGAAGGTCCTCTCTATGGAGAAAGAATCCGAGATCGAGCCGAACGAGGCTACGAGCAAACTGGTGATTTAGATTGGATAGTCAGGTAGTGAAGCTGGCCGAGGAGACGCTCGGCCGCTACGACGCGTTGACGCAAGAACTCTCGGACCCGAATATCTTCGGTGACCAGCGGCGCTACGCAGGGGTCGCCAAAGAGCACGCGCGAATGCGGCGCGGGGCCGAGCTCTCAAGGGAGTTGCTCACAGCCGTTGGGGCCGAGCGCGACGCCAGGGAACTCATCCCCCAGGCCGAGAACGCGGAGGAGCGCGAGTTCTTCGCCGCCGAAGCGAGGGACGCCGAAGAGCGAATCGAAGACCTCTCCGAGCGCATCAGGGCCGAACTCATCGACCGCGATCCGAACGACGACAAGGACGTCATCATCGAGATCCGGGGTGGTGCAGGCGGCGACGAGGCAGCCCTTTTCGCAGGTGAGCTCCACGACATGTACACCCGCTACGCCGACCGGCTCGGCTTCAAGCACCGCACCCTCTCCTCTAGCCCGGCCGAAGTCGGTGGCTACAAAGAGGTCGCCTTGGAGATAAGCGGCGACCGCGCCTACTCGGTCTTCAAGCACGAAGGCGGGACGCACAGGGTCCAGCGGGTGCCCAAGACCGAGAGTCAGGGCCGCATACATACCTCGACCGCGACGGTGGCCGTTTTGCCCGAGGCCGAGGATGTGGAGGTCCAGATCAGTCCAGGAGACCTCGAGGTCGACGTGTACCGCTCCAGCGGTCCTGGCGGCCAGAGCGTGAACACCACGGACTCTGCGGTCAGGATCACGCACAAGCCAACCGGCCTGGTCGTGACCTGCCAGAACGAGAAGAGCCAGCTGCAGAACAAGGAGCAGGCCATGAGGATCCTCAAGTCCAGGCTCCTTGAACGCGAGATGCGCGAAAGGGCCGAGCAGGAAGGCGCCCTCCGCCAGGCGCAGGTCGGGACCGGCGACCGCTCGGCGAAGGTCCGTACCTACAATTTCCCGCAGGGACGAATAACCGACCATCGCGTCGGCGTCACCTCCCACAACCTCGAGGCCACCCTCGGCGGCGAACTCGAGGAGTTCACACATGCCCTCGCCGCCAAAGAGAGGGCAGAGAAGCTCGCCGCCGAAGCGGCGGGAACCCCGGGCTAGAACGGTGCGTGCCGGCGCAGGCGAAGCCAGCGCCCGAGAAACCGCGCGTCGCGCAGCAGTGAGATTGGAGCGTGCCGGCGTCCCCGAGCCCGTCGCATCGGCCGAAGTACTGCTCTCCGAGCTACTCGGCATGGGGCGCGCCGAGTTGGCCGCCTCGGAAGCGCCCTTGACCGCCGAGCAGGCTTCGGTGTACGACGCCTGGATCTCCCGCCGCATAAAGCGTGAGCCCGTGCAGCGTATCCTCGGATACGCATACTTCAGGAACCTCATCCTCGACCTTAACGAGGAGACCCTCATACCACGCCCCGACACCGAGAGCGTCGTCGACGCTGCCCTCGGGCTCATAGACTCCCGAGACTACCCGTGCGTCGTGCTCGACGTCGGAACGGGCTCGGGTGCCATCGCGATCTCCATCGCCCAGGAACGCCCTCGCTGTGAGGTCCACGCCACGGATGTCTCAGAGACCGCCATCGAAGTCGCCCGCAGCAACGCAGGCCGCAACGAGACCGACGTGCGTTTTCACCGCGCGGATGTGGCCACTGGTCTCGGGTTTCTAGAGGGCAGAGTCGACCTCCTTATCTCCAACCCGCCGTACGTGGATGAGGTCAGCGCCCCTCGCCGCCTCGCCCCGGAAGTGAGGGAGTGGGACCCGCCCGCAGCACTCTACAGCGGTACTGACGAGCTCGCGTTCTTCAGGCGTATCTTCAGTGAGACGTCCCCGCTGCTTAAACGTGGCGCCGATGTGGTACTCGAGATCGGCGAAAAGCAGGCCGAGAAGGTGCAGGATCTGGGTGACAGGTCAGGATTCGTACCGCTCGGAGTTCGCAACGACCTGGCAGGCACTCCCCGGGCCGTGCTGCTGAAGTGGGAATGAAGACCGTCTCGCCCCACGAGGCCGTAGCCGCCCTGAGGGCAGGCAACGTCGCCCTCGTCCCTACAGAGACGGTAGTCGGCCTCGTCGCCGCCGGGTCGGGCCTACCCAGGGTGCGTGAGATCAAGGGCAGAGAGGCTAACAAACCCATAGCCCTGCTCTGTGCCTCGGCGGAGGAGGCTTTTGCAATGGCGGCGAACGTGCCCTCGCTCGCCGAGGATCTGGCAGAGCTCTACTGGCCGGGTGCACTCACGCTGGTCTTGGATCTCCCCTCAGGTGAGACCATCGGTGTAAGAGTGCCTGCCGGCAGAGCCGTGAGGGAGCTGCTCGCAGCCTACGGCGGCCCACTCTACGCCACGAGCGCGAACCTCGCCGGCGAGCCTGCTCCCGCGGCGCTCGACGAAGTGAACCCGTGCGTCCTCGAAGCAGTGGACGTCGTCGTAAAGGGGGAAAAGGGAAGTGGCCAAGCCTCGGCGGTAGTCGATCTTTCGGGCAGCAACGTGCGGCTCGTGCGCGCCGACAGCGAACTCTCCGCACAGAAGCTAAAGAGTCTCGCGGATGAGTGCGGGTTGCTGTAACAAGAGGCTGACAAGCCGCCAGCAGGTAGAGCGACTCTGACTCCTTCGTCAGGCACGCTCACTGTCCTGCTCTGCAAGTGAGTAACAGCGCCGTGCATAAGGCTTGATCCTCAAACACGACGAGCCAGCAGCCCTCAGCAACCAAAAAGCTGACTGGCTGACGAGCTGAAGTGCTGACTAGCGCGGTTTCAAGAAGGGTTGACCCTTCCGGAAACCGCTGTAAGAGGTGCCCATCTATCGGTCGGTTGGCATGGGCCTCCAACGGCGGGTGTCGCTTTGCTGCTCATAGTTCATCGACGCCGGGTAGCTGATGAGTTCGAGGGTCAAGCCCCATGGCGTCCGCGCGTAGATGAACCGATTCCCCTCTCCGGCCTCGGGTCCTGGTAGCGGATTAGGGCCGGACATGAGTCTCACTCCGTGGCGGCGCAGATGTTCCACCGCGGCGTCCAGGTCGTCGACATAGACTGCCAGGTGCTGTATCCCGACGTCGCTCGGCATCGGGAACTCCTCGCGCTGGTCAGGTGAGTAGAATTCGAAGAGCTCGATGTTCGCGCCGTTGGCACAGCGCAAGAAGCGAACGCCTTGGATGCGGCTGCCCGCTGGCACGCCGAGCCTATGGCGTGGGGCATCATCCCCCGGAGGTTCACGCTCGTAGAGCAGCTCGCAGCCGAGCACATCGACGAAGAAGGCGGTTGCCTGCTCCATGTCGGGTACGGTGATGCCGATGTGATCAACACCGCGCAGTCCCGGCAGTGCAGAGTCCTCACCAGACGCTGTGGTTGGCTCATCCACCTTTACCTCCCTTCGTGACTGCTGCGACAGATCTTATACTACTGATTTGAGACTTCCGGTCCACAAGCCGGGCGTGTCCTGTATGACTGGCGATCACCGGTGATGGTCTTCGTCGCCTTGTCCTACCTCCTCCCGACGCTGTACGTTACCTACTTTCTGCTGACCCAAGGGATGTCGGCATTCGCCTAACGTCCCGAGCAGCGCGGGCCGATTCTAGAGGGTCCCCTCTCCTTCCTGGCGCTCGCCGGAGCGGCTTTTCACAAGCTCCAGGAGCCTTTGTCTGAGGCCCGAATCGAGGGCTCTGATCATCCCCGGCGCCGAACCGCAGATCACTATGCCGGCCGGGATCGAGACGGCCAAGACCGGGGTTCGTGTCTCTTCGTGGTACATATAGCCCGCTTCGCCTTGGCCCTGTGCGGTCAGGATATTGCCCAGGGAATCGGCCGAGAGCGAAGGCTGCTCGAATGGAACTACCCTGGCGAACGTGAGGTACTCGGCGAACACGAAGGGCTCGGGTAGTTGCACGCTGGAGTGGCTGGTCTCTTCTTCGAAGCCCTGGTGAAACTTTCGCACGAACGTCTCGACGTCATCGGAGACCAGGCACGCGGCCAGGCTGCGAGCTACGCCACCGAATGGCACATCCGCGATGGGTAGCAGGCCCAAAGTTTCGATGGGTCCCTCCGAGCCCTGAAAAAGGTAAGAGCTACCTCCGAGCGAACGCGCCGGGACCGTGATGAAGTGGGCGGAGAGGTCAGACCCGATGTCCGCGATCGTCGTCTCGTGTGTCTGCACGATGCTGCGGGCCGTCTCGAAACCGTGCCAGTGTTCCATACTCGCCGATTATCTCCTATCCGCGTGCCGCGCGCTGGCGGTATGTCACAACGCCATATCCAGTGCATTCATCATGTATTGGACATAAACCGAGATAGCGGCCAGAAAAACTAGTGGGAATAGAATCTGGTCAGGCTCGGGTTGTGCCCGTAAAGGGCATGACTGGCGGTCTCATGCTGGGAGCGAGAGCCTGGAAGTTGCGTCCGCGCAGCTCTGAAGCGCTGCAATCTGTTGGCTTCAGCCTGAAACCTCAATTTGAGCACCTCGCGGCGAAGGTCTATACTCAGTCAAGTTGCAGGGCTGGTAGGGAGGACGCGGGGGATCGAAGCCCCACAGGATCGCTCAACCACCATCTTTCCCGGCGCATCGCCGGACACTTCTCTAACCCGGAGCGGAGGTAGATCTTGATCGGACCGTACACCGAGGTCATTGATTCTGAGGTTCAGGACGCGCTCGACGGCGAACTGGAACGCCAGCGCACGACTATCGAGCTCATCGCGAGCGAGAACTTCACCTCGCCCGCGGTCCTCGCGGCCCAAGGCTCGGTCCTTACGAACAAGTACGCCGAGGGCTATCCAGGCAAGCGCTACTACGGCGGCTGCGAGCAGGTAGACAAGGTCGAGAACATCGCCATCGAACGGGCGAAACAGCTCTTCGGGGCCGAGCACGTCAACGTGCAGCCCCACTCGGGGAGCCAGGCCAACGAGGCCGCCTACGCGGCGCTCGTCGAACCCGGCGACAAGGTCCTATCCATGGACCTAGCCCACGGCGGACACCTTACGCACGGGATGAAGATCAACTTCTCAGGCCGAACATATGACTTCGTCCATTATGGCGTCGGCGAGGACGGGTATATCGACTACGATCAGGTCCGCGACATCGCCCTCCGCGAGAGGCCGCGCATGATCCTGGCCGGGGCCAGCGCATACCCGCGCATCTTCGACTTCGAGAGGTTCCGTGAGATCTCCGACGAGGTCAGGGCTTTCTTCTTGACGGACATGGCCCACATCGCAGGCCTTATCGCCGCAGGCGTCCACCCCTCCCCGATACCCTACTCCGAGATCGTAACAACAACGACCCACAAGACACTGCGCGGAGCCCGCGGGGGTATGATCCTCTGCCGCGAAGAGTTCGCCAAAAAGGTCAACAGCCGCGTCTTCCCAGGTATGCAGGGCGGCCCGCTGATGCACGCTATCGCCGGCAAGGCCGTCGCCTTGGGTGAAGCGCTGCAACCCGAGTTCGAAGAGTACGCCCGCCAGATCGTCGAGAACTGTAAGGCCCTGGCCGGGGGGCTGTTGGAAGGGGGCCTGGATCTCGTCTCCGGAGGGACGGACAACCACCTGATCCTGGTCGACCTCAAAGGTACCGACGTCACTGGCAAGGAACTGGAAGATTCGCTCGAGGCCGTCGGCGTCACCTGCAACAAGAACATGGTCCCTAACGATCCGGAGCCGCCGACCGTAACAAGCGGTATCAGGCTAGGCACAGCGGCGATGACGACCAGGGGCATGGGTGAGGACGAGATGCAGGAGATCGCCGAGATCGTCGTCGCAACCACCCGCGGCGAGACGGATGGCTTGCGCGACAGGGTAAAGTCCCTTACGGAGGCTTACCCGCTGTATGAGTGAGACGAGTCCAGACATAAAGAACCTCCACGTCGTAGACGACCCCCTGAGCCGCAACAAGCTCGCGGTACTCCGCGACGAGCGTACCCGTACCGCCGACTTCAGGCAGGCCATGAAAGAGCTCGCCCTGATCATGGTCGCCGAGGCCACAGGGAACATGCCGACCCGTCCGGTCCAGATCCGTACGCCCTTGACCGAGACAGAGGTCGAGGAGATCTCCGGTCCAGTCTGCCTCGTCCCGGTCCTGCGCGCCGGGCTCGGTATGCTCGACGGGGCACTCGCCCTCCTGCCGACGGCGACGGTCGGCTTTATGGGCCTCCAGCGCGACGAGGAGACGGCCCAGCCTATCGAGTACTACGTCAATCTCCCGCGCAACCTGGACGAGTACCTGGTCCTCGTCCTCGACCCGATGCTCGCGACGGGGGGGAGCCTCTCGGCCACTATAGACAAGCTCAAGGAGGAGGGGGCGACCTGGATCTCCTGCCTCCACGCGGTCGCAGCAGTGCCTGGCGTCGAACGCGTCACCAGCGAGCACCCCGACGTAACTTTCTACGCAGCCGCCGTCGACCCCGAGCTGGACGACAACTCGTTCATCGTCCCAGGCCTCGGCGACGCCGGAGACAGGCTCTATGGAACGCTTTAGAGACCCAACGGCTGACACCTCGAACTCTCACGAGACGCTGAAGAAGGTCCGTCCTTCCTGGGACGAGTACTTTATGCGCATAGCGCACGAGGTCGCGACCCGCTCGACATGCCCGCGGCTCGCCGTCGGCGCCTTGATCGTGCGCGACAAACGTATCCTGACCACGGGCTACAACGGCAGCCCGTCCGGGATGCCGCACTGCGAAGACGTCGGATGCCTGATCCGGATCGTTGACGGCCGCGAGAGCTGCCAGCGTACGCTCCACGCTGAGCAGAACGCCATCATCCAGGCCGCCTACCACGGGGTCTCCGTAACAGGCGCTTCGATCTACTGCACCCACCAGCCGTGCCTGATGTGCGTGAAGATGATCATGAACGCCGGTATCGACGAAGTGCACTACGCAGGCGGCTACCCCGACCCCCTGGCGATGGAACTCGCCACCGAGGGCGGGCTCGCCATGATCCGGTTCACGCCCGACCATACAACGTCCTGACCCAGATCTCCTCCAGCGTACCGAAGACCACCGCGCGCTCCCGGCGCGAAGGCCGGCGCTCGGGACGCCCGAAGGCATCTAGCAGGTAACGCTCGGTCATGAGCACCAGCGCCCGTGCCGTCTGCTCGGGGTCGAGCTCGCCCGGCGAGATGCCGGCCTCGACATCGCGCGAGATGCGGCTCCCAACGGCGACGACGAGGCGTTCGATCAGACCGTACCTGTAGACCTCTTCGACTCTGGCATCGTAGCCCGCCGCGTCGGCTATCGCCCGCAACACAGGCCCGTAATCAACGAAGGTCTGGGAACCCGCTCGCAACGCGTCGACCAGAACCTCCCTGGCTTCGCCCCCGTCAGCCCCACCAGATAGCCAGCGCCAGTCCAGCGCGAACAGCAGACCGCCAATACCCTCGAGCAATCGCGTGATGAGGTCGTAACGGTCCCGGAAATACGCGTAGAAGGCCGGCCTGGATAACCCGGTACGGACCATAACCCCCTCCACGGTCATCTCCCTGAAAGGGCGCTCCTCCAGAAACGCCCGCGCCGCAGCCAGTATCGCCCGCTCGGCCTCCTCCGGCCTGCGCCGCCGCCGCGGCCCCCGATCCCCGCTCACCTCATCACCACTCTTTAGCCCACTTTCTCCTTTAATGAGAGACAATGTACCGCGTTATTGACATCGTGTCTATTGACGTAATGTCAATAACAGGCTATTATCTTAGCAGGAGTCCCGAGAGGAGAGATCCGTGGACGGCAGTGAGACGAGGGAGGTTCGGCTTCAGCGACGCGAACCCGCCTTGGACGGTCCGTGGCGGTTCTTGGGAAGAGGCGTATTCCGGAGATTGAAACTGATTGCAACAATCTGGCGCATAAGGTATAGTTCGGATGATGCCCGACACCAGATCTCAACGGAACGACGCGGACGGCAACTATGCGCGTTTCGTAGGTCTTGGAGTTACGCTCATCTTGATTTTCGCCGTGCCTACCGTCGTAGGTTTCTTCTTGGACAAGATAGCGGGCACGCTTCCTTTGTTCCTCCTGATCGGGCTCGCGGCAGGTTTCGTCGGGGGTATGTACTACGTGTACAGGGCGCTCCAGAAGTTGGGCAACTGATGGGCGACCACTGGCGGCTGGCTTTCCGATGTGCGGCCTGGATCTCCGCTTTGATGGTCCCCGTTGCGGTGCTGCTCTTGTATCTCTACAGCGTCGCCCATGCCGAAGCCTTCGCTTACGGGGTAGGAATAGGACTCGTTAGCCTGATCTCTACGGCGCTTACGGTCTCGTTGTTGTGGGGACCGAGCATGACGGTCGGTATGATGGTAGGTGCCTTCTCCTTCGCAGGACGGTGCCTTCTCGCGGCCGGCGCGCTTGGCGTTCCCGCCTATCTCGGACTTTGGCCCGTGCTGCCGATGCTTGGGGGCTTCGCCGGAGTCTATCTGGCCGAGAACATCGTGCTCATGCCAGGGGCGTTGAAGATCAGCCACGCGAGCATAAGGCGTGAGGCGACACACGAAACAGTAGAACGGAGGACGGAGGCTTGACCCCTACTCTGGCGCAGGTAAGTCAGGACGCGCTACGAACGAAGATTCTGCACACCTTCGAGGCCGCCAAGCACGCCTGGGAGATACCGCTGCACATAGGGCCGGTAGACATCTCGATCAACAAGAGCATCTGGTTTTTGTGGTTCGGGGCGGCCGTGACGTTCCTTATACTGTTCGTGGGCAGCCGGTTGCTCAAGGACAGGCCGGGCGCCTACCAGGTGATCGTCGAGGAAGTCTACGGTTTCGGGCGCAACCTCGGCGGGCAGGTCGGTGAGGAGGGGAGGAAGTGGTTCCCTTACACCCTCTCCCTCTTCGTATTCATCCTCGTGCTCAACCTGATCGGACTCATCCCCAATACCTACCCGGTTACAGCGAACATCTCGTTTACGCTGATGCTGGCGCTGCTCACGTTCATCCTAACCCAGTACGAAGGCTTCAGGCGCAACGGCGCAGGGACCTATCTCAAGAGCTTCGCGCCTCCAGGGTTGCCGCTAAAGCCGGTCATGGTGCCTTTCATGTGGGGGATCGAAGTTCTCGGCGAGTTCACCAAGCCACTCACGCTCGGGATGCGGCTCTACGCCAACATCCTGGCTGGGCACCTGATCATCTACGTCTTCCTCGGGCTCATCCTGTACTTCGGTACCTTCGTTGCGATAATCTCAGTACCACTGTCCGTGGTGTTCTATGGATTCGAGATCTTTGTGGCCGTCTT
>CADCVF010000046.1:28131-89552 GCA_902806095.1 uncultured Rubrobacteraceae bacterium | reverse complement strand
GGGATGTGCTCTAGAGGGCCCTCTTGTGGAAGCTCCTTGCGGGGCACTTCGGCAAGCGATGACCGAAGGATTTGAGCGCTCCTTAGGGACGTGGTTCACCAGCTGGGTGCGGCAACTGACCAGCGCCTGTCGAGAGCGGATTAGGGCCATATGAGCCTGGCTCTGCTCGCCCCGGTGCTTGAGCGGGTACAACAGCTTCGGGTCCACTCTAGCCAGTCGAGCGAGGTTCTTAAGGCATCTACTTCGTCGGTTTTGCGCTTGTTGGCGTAGATCAATCTCAGTTTGCGGGCGTTGGCCACCAGCACCTCGTGGGCGCACTCCTCTAGCACCCTGCTCGCCCAGGGCGAGTGGGTACCGGCCTCGACTGCGATGCGCATGGGCCGCTCGGAGGCGAAGCGCCGCTTTAGGGTCTCTGGGGTGGTGCGCAGCCTGCCCTCCTCCATAACCTCGCCGCTTTCGGTGTCGATGAGGCCCAGATAGCTATACTTGTCGCCCAAGTCCAGCCCGGCCGTGATCTTCTCTCGTTCCCTGCTACCATCCATGGTGGGCCGATCCTCCTTCCATAATGGGCCTCGGAGCCCGTCGAGCATTTGCAGACCCTCTAAGGGTACTGCGTACGGGGGGTCGGCCTTCTCATCCCATCTTCTTAGACCTGGGTACACGCGAAGTTCGCCTAATCCTCCTTCCACGCACTCGGTTGAATAGGGGGCCAAGGTGGTCGCCACGCTCCGGCCCTCGTTCGACCTCCCGTGGCTGCCGACACCCCTCTCCAGGGCACCAGCATGAGAGCCGGCCGTGCGGCCGGCTCTCATGGCAGAGTATCTTGGACTCACCGGAAGTCGTTCACGGTACGGTGCAGCGGCAACCGGTCGCGCTGCTTGCCCGACTGCTTTGGCGAAATCTCCGCCTTTGCGCCGCTCAGGAAGGCCTCGTAGTTGGTCAGGACACCCCTAGTGTAAAACGAGTCGATCTCGAAGGGCACGGCGCCCGAAGTGAGCGGCTCCTTACCGTCGATGACCATGAAGTGCAGGTGGGGGGCGTCAGTGTTGCCGGTGTTGCCCAGCTTGCCGATGACCTGTCCCTTGCGGACCCGATCGCCGGGCTCGACCAGGACGCCTTTGGCCCCCTTTTGCAGGTGGGCGTAATAGGCGTAGCGCCCCTCGCCGATATCGACGACCACGTAGTTGCCGCCGAAGTCGTTTAGGGCAAGGCCGTTCGGGAACTGGCCTGGGGTCTGCTCGGGCTCGGTGTCGCGCGTTCCGACCACGCGGCCTGCGGCCACCGCGTGGATCTTGGCCCCGTAGTAGGGGTAGCTGGAGAGCTCGTCCTTCGGCCCATCGTAGAGCTTGCCGTTCTTACCGACCTGCACCCAGTCTATGGCGAAGCGTTCGGGCGCGTGGAATTCCCCATCGATGGGGAAGATCGCCGCGCGGTGGGAGGTGAGCGTGTCGCAGCACCCCTCGCCCGTCAGCCACCTCTTCCCGGAGAGCGGTGATCCGATCTGGGCTGGCTCTTCCTTGCCCACGCGAGTAGGTCCTGCCCTGAAGCTGTCGTCCAGCCCGGTGGGCTTGCTGGTCGAGACTTCGAAGCGGTACTCGAGCCGATCTGGCAGCCTCGCGCCGCTGCGGTAGGTGACGTCCATGAACAGGAACCCTGCCACGCCCGGTCCGAAGCGCTTGTCGGGGGCGCCAGGCGGGTTGCCGAAGACGACGAGCCTCGAGGCGAGCTCGTCCCCGGACAGCTCGTCGACTACCCGGCCACCGCGGCTCGGGTCGAGCACCCGCACGCGCTCGACCGTAAGGTCGGTGGCCGTGATGTTGATCAGCCGCAGCTCGTAGGCGAGGTGTGCCCGGTCGTCGGTGCCAACCACGGGCTCGACCCTCCCTTCGAAGGTGTCGACCGCGAGCGGCGTAACCTGACCCGGCGCCGGGGCCGACGCCGGCGCTCCGTCCGGCCCCGGCGCCTTCTGAGCCAATGCTGCGGACGTCCCGACCATCGAGATCAGCGTCACCACCACAACAAGCCACCGCCATGTCTTACGCTCCATCGGTGTCCTCCTCGCTTGAGTCTTGCCCCACGTCTGCATGATGCCAGCCGCACGTGTTCGGCGCGAACTTCTGAGAATCCCCCTTCCACGCACTCCGGTGAATAGGTCTCCGGCCACCGTCACGGTCGTCACAATTCCTTTACCCCTACCTCGAGGCGGCGAAGGGCGATGCCCCCTATAGCAGGAACATCCCCTTACCGCCAGTAGTCGGGGAAAGGTTAGCCGGCCGCGTTCGACTGCCGTTCGCGGAGCATCCGGCCTAGCATCTCGATGCCGCCCTGGTCCAGGACGCGGTCTTCTTCGATGATATCCAGGGCTCTGGAAATGCCGATCTCGCGGAGCTTCCTCGCCGTGATGCTGGCGCACACCACGGCATCGACCCCTTCCAGGGTCTCCAGCACATCGTCTGTCTGCTCGTCCACGTAGACCTGGACGAAGCGCAGATGATCCAGGCCGGCGCCCTCTATAGAGCGCGAGAGGTTCTCCATGCACGTCCGGCCCCATCCCACCACCGCGACCGGCGTCCCCTCCGGGAGCTCCGTGAGGCGCCGTAGGCTCTCGATGTTCGCCTCGGCGAGGAGCGCGACCGCTTCTATTCCCCGCGGCTCCACGATGTCCTGCACCTCGTGGACGTGGAAGAAGGTCGTCACCGCCATCCGCCACGGCAAGTCCTGCTCGCCCGAAACCCTCTCCGCGAGGTCCTCTAGCAAGACACTCTCGACCTCGACGGGGAGCTGCTCTTCGAGCTCGTCGGAGAACTGATCCAGTTCCTCCCGCGTACACTCGACGAACAGGATAGGCGTCTTCTCCTGGGGCCTGACCCCACCCCGCGCCAGTAGCGCGTACGCCAACTCCTCCATCGGGATGCCCCGCGCCGCCGTCAAATCCATCACGCGTTCCAGTACCTCGTGGCGCTTGGCCTCTTCCTCGTCCACCGGCGGTCTCACCACGTAGACGCCGCTTCCCCGCCGGCTCTCCACGTAGCCCTCGCCCTCGAGGTCGGAGATCACGCGCGCCACGGTGTTGCGGTTGACCCGCAGGTATCCCGCCAACGCCCGGATGCTCGGCAACCGACTGCCGACCTCGAATCGACCCGCCAGGATGAGGTGCTTGATCTGCCCCTCCAACTGCACGTGTATCGGGACGTGGCTTTTCGAATTTATTCGTAGATCCATGAGTATCCTATTGTCCTATGACACTAAGCCGATTATAATTGTCCTAGCTCGATGAGGCAATTATAGCGCAATCGGCAAGTGTGGAGGTAAGTGGTGGGCGATCCATTCGATCTGGAGCTGGCGAGAGAGCGGCGAGAGGGGTTTTTGCGCGAAGCGGAGGAGCGGCGACTCGCGCGGGCGTCGCGAGTGAATACGTGGACCGACGCGTGGTTCAGGTTCCGGGGCTGGCGCGAGCGCCGCAGGACACTACTGCGGGAGAAGCAGGAGCGGGCGCTTGCGCGGGAGACGGCCAGGGTACGGGCAGCCTTCGCGGCCGCGGAGGAGAGGCCGGGGACGATCGAGGTCCGATGGGGCCTGCCAGCCGACGAGGCGGCGGTCGCGGACCTTCTCGAGTTGAACGGTATGCCACGGTGGGTCGCTTTCGAGGAGCGGTTCATCGTCGCGGAGAGTGACGGAAAGGTGCTGGGGGCGCTGCGCTACCGGACTGAGTCCAAGCGGCTGCTGCTCGGGCTGCTCGTCGTGGACCCGTGGGCCGGCGAGGAGCGGCTGGCGCGGGCGCTCTATGCCGGAGCCGGAGATCTGGCGCGGGAGCTGGGCGTCGGGGAGGTCGTCGCCTCGGTGTCGCGGGAGGGCTATCCGGGGGAGACCGGGTACCGGCGGCGGGGGCGCGACTGGCACCTGGGCGCCACTCAGGCCCGAGAAGCCGGAGATGCGGCCGCGGGCGGCTGGCGTAGGGTGCTCTCTTTGTTCGGTACGCTCCCCGTGCCGTTCCACAGATACCGGTAGTGGGTGAGAATCCCATGCGGGGTACGGCTGTGGAGCGCCAGCCACGGTGGGATCTGAAGGAGGGGCTCACGGCAAAGGGACGAATCATGAACGAACGCATAGCAGGACCAATCCCCTAGCTAGAGAGGCTCCCCAAGAAGCGGAAAAGGGGAAGATGGTGGACACACCCACAAGGGTGCCAGAAGAGGGTGCGGCATGACCGCGCAACCTGTAAGGGCGTCCGGGCCGCGTGACCTGCTGGTACGCGCCTGGTCTTCGAGCCGGCCGCTCGCTTTCGTCGGCGCGACGATGCTGCTGGTCCTGGTGGTGTCCCTGGCCGGGCTGCTGCTCGACCCACGCGTCATAACCGGCGCACCCGCCTGGCTCAAGCCGATGAAGTTCGCCATCTCCATCTCCATCTACTGCTTCACGCTGCTCTGGATGCTGACCTTCGTGCAGGGCCGTCGGCGCCTCGTTGACCTCATTTCGTGGGTCACGGTGGTCGCGCTCTTCGTCGAGATGGCCCTGATCGCAGGAGCTGCGGCGCTCGGCACGACCAGCCACTACAACGTGAGCACGCCGTTCCACGCCGCCGTGTGGTACACGATGGCCGCCTCCATAGCGCTAGTCTGGACGATGAACCTGCTCGCCGCGGTGCTGCTGGTGATCCAGCGCATGCAGGACCCCGCCTTCGCCTGGGCTCTGAGGCTCGGACTGGTCGTGTCGCTGGTAGGCATGGCGGTCGCTTTCCCGATGACCCAGGAGACCCCAGTGCAGGAGCGGGCAGCCGAGGCGGCCGGGATCGATGCCCCGATACAGGGCGCCCACGCTGTGGGGGTCGAAGACGGCGGGCCCGGGCTGCCCGTGACCGGGTGGAGCACCACCGGCGGCGACCAGCGCGTAGCGCACTTCGTCGGGCTGCACGGGTTGCAGGCGCTGCCCCTTTTCGGATACCTGTTGGCCCTCTTCGCCCCGGCCTGGCTCCGCGCGGGGCACCGGATCGCGCTGGTGTGGACGGCCGGCCTCTCGTACCTGGGGCTCGTCGTGCTTCTTACGTGGCAGGCGCTGCGAGGCCAGCCGCTGGCCTCGCCCGACGCCGCGACGCTCGGCGCTCTATTCGCGCTGGTCCTTACCGCTGGTGCGGTGGCGTACGCGGTGGTACTGCGAGCCCGGAGAGGGCGGCAGGAGTTCCCGAAATCACGAACCGAATGAGAGGAGCCAGATGAGCACTCCGTTTCCAAACAGCGACGATACCCGGGTCCCAGAGCAATTGCCCACACCGGATACCGACGTTCGATCTGTGGCGGCGGCAGGATCGTCCGGACGAACGGGGTCGACCTGTGCGCCGAGACCTTCGGTGATCCCACCGACCCAGCGATTCACCTGGTGGGCAACATGGTGCGACTAGACGGTGACGGAAGGCGAGCGGAGGAGGTACTTATTATGGAGACGGTGACTTCGAGTGACGGCACCCGCATCGCGTTCGACCGGTTTGGGGAAGGGGCGCCGATCGTCTTGGTCTGCGGCCAATCCACCGACAGGTCCTCGAACTCGCCCCTTGCGGCGCTCCTGGCGGAGCACTTCGCCGTGTTCAACTACGATCGCCGGGGCCGCGGCGACAGCGGCGATACGCTCCCCTACGCCGTCGAGCGAGAGGTCGAGGACATCGGGGCCCTCATCGGAGAGGCCGGCGGGTCGGCGTCCGTGTTCGGCGTGTCCTCGGGCGCAGCCTTGGCCCTCGAAGCGGCGGCGAGCGGCCTCGCCGTCGACAAGCTGGCGCTCTGGGAGCCGCCCTTCGACCCCGACGAGGGCCGCCGACCGCCGCGAGACCTGGCGGAACGGTACGAAAGGATGATCGCGGAGGGCCGCCGGGGGGATGTCATCGAGTACTTCATGGCGAACGTGGTGGGCCTCCCACCCGAGTTCGTCGCCCAGGCGCGAAGAGGGCCGTACTGGCAGGACCAGGAGGCCTTGGCCCACACGCTCGTCTACGACACGATCATCATGGGCGACTACTCGTTGCCGATGGAGCGGGCGGCGGCCGTGGAGGCCCCGACGCTCGCGCTCGCTGGCGGGGAGAGCTTCCCGTTCATGCGCGAGGCGGCGCGGAAGCTCGCCGAAGCCATGCCCGACGCCCGGGCCCGCTTCTTGGAAGGCCAAACGCACGCCGTGGCCCCGGAGGCACTCGCCCCCGTGCTCGGAGAGTTTTTCGGGTACCGAGCCTAGCCACGAGGGACGCGCCGCGTCCGTGGCGACGGCGTCTCGGGGCCGCGGGGCCTTCGCCGCTTGGGCTCGCGTTCCATCGCCGGTTCCGTGCGATGGCCCCGGGTCGTTCTGCCATTCCCGGCTCCGCGCGGGCGTGGCAGGGTTTGGCGAGGTCTGAGACGCCGACATACCGAAGGCCTCTCTGGAGTCCGTCGCACGAGCCATCTTCGACGGAGTGGAGAAAGATGAGGAGGAGATCTTCCCCGATCCCATGTCGGCGCCCACGCTGGCCTATGACTCGGAGGTCATGGGCGACATCGGTAGGGACGGAACGGTCCCGGTCGACCAGGCCAGCAGGGTCACGGTCCCCGCCCTCGTGCCCACCGGCGGGGCGGACTACCCGTGGATGATCGACGTAGGGAGGCGGCTAGCGGACGCCATGCCCAACGGGCGGCACCGGGTCCTGGAGGGCCAAGAGCACACCGTGCCCCGCGAGGTGCTCGTGCCGGTGCCGGAGGGTTTCTTTTCGGACAGTCCAGGCCGTGAGAGCGAACCGAGCTCCAAACCCTTATAAACCCGACGACGTGGGAGAGTTGTTTTCGGAAAGTTCGTCGGTGCAAAAGGGTGTGCCGCAGGGATACTCATGGTTCCTTTGAAGGGTAGTGTCACTTCACCGGGAGGTAGCATCATGGCTCGATCGTACAAACCACAAGGGTATTCGAGCGTCTCGGCATACGTCGTTGCCGAGGGCGCGCAGGGTGTCATCGACTTCCTGATCGAGTCATTCGATGCCAGGCAGACACGCCGCTACGACATGCCCGACGGCTCGATCATGCACGCCGAGGTGCGGATAGACGACACGGTCGTGATGATCGCCGATGGCGGAACCGACAACCCCGCCTTCCCGATCTGGCTCCACGTCTACGTGCCCGACGTAGACGCGTCGTACCGGCGGGCCCTCGACGCCGGTGGTCTCCCCGTCGAGGAGCCGAAACAAAGGGAGGGCGATCCCGACCGCCGCGGCGGGGTGAAAGACCCGGCGGGTAACACCTGGTGGATCGCTACCCAGGTCAGTTGAGACTCTTAAACGCACAGCCAGTGGCGCAGCACCAGTGCAACCCGCTGTCAGTCTGCCGAATGTTGGCCATGCTACTGAGTCGGAGGGAGTCGTCGATAGGGTTGGCCGGGCATTTAAGGACTCGCAAGCTGCAATCGGTTTCCGATCTGTAAGCAAGAGGGAGACGAAATCGTAAAGCCAGATACAAAAGGAGCAGAAGCATCAGCATTATCCATGAGGAGAGACCGTCGGACTCGCCTTACGTGGAGAGCATCATGCACGGTCGAACCTTGAGCGACGACTCACCTGTCCGCCCCGCCGAGTGCCATTGGCACATGGTGTTTGTAAGGAAGGATGGCGAGGTGCGAGCGGTGTTCGTCGGACCCTGGACGACGGCTGGGTTCACGTACTACGCCGCGGGCGCCGAGATACTCTGGATTAGGTTCAAGCTCGGCACGTTCATGCCCCACCTGCCCGCGAGAAACTTCCTGGACGCGGAGACGATCCTGCCCGAAGCGGCGAGTCGATCCTTCTGGCTGAAAGGCTCCGCTTGGCAGTTGCCCGACGACGAGAACGTGGAGATATTCGTGGAAAGGCTCGTGCGTAACGACGTGCTGGTTCGTGACCCGCTCGTGGAGGCCGTGTTGCGGGGCCAGCCGCAAGGGTTGTCAGCCCGCGCGGTGCGGCATCGGTTCTTGCGGGTCACCGGCCTGACACAAAGCCGCATCCGCCAAGTCGAGCGCGCCCAACGGGCGGCGGCGCTCTTGAGGCAGGGTACACCCATCTTCGACACCGTTTACGAGGTCGGCTATTTCGATCAGTCGCACATGACCAGATCACTGAAGCAATGGGTCGGGCATACGCCCGCACAAATCGTCCTGTTGAGTAACCCAGGGTAGCTTGCCGTTTCGTACAAGACGGACTCCTTTGGCAGGGTTTATCGTGCAAGTGTTGTAACGACAGTCCGGTAATCAACATCAAAGGAGGTTTCCCAAGTGAAAAGCATCTTGAACGACGGTACCAGCATCGTTCTCCTCCGGTACGTACGCCCCAGCGACGAGGTCACGGCCCCGCTAGCAGCATCCCGGCGTCCACGCCCGTACCCGACCACGGCCCCAAGGAGGTGCCTGTATGAGCTGCAGACTGTACCCCGCCATCTAAAGGGGGGATGATTCGTGGTGCCGACTCAATCGTGCTACGCAATCGCAGCTGCGGGTTGAGTGCACGCGAACCAGACACACAGGAGGGATGGTATGTTGCTCAAGGACAAGAACGCCGTGATCTACGGAGCCGGTGGGTCGATCGGTGGTGCGGTCGCCAAGGAGTTCGCCTGCGAAGGCGCCAGGGTCTTTCTCGCCGGGCGCACCCGCAATCCGCTGGAGGCAGTGGCCGCCGACATCTCCTCCGCAAGTGGGTCGGCGGAGGTTGCCGTTCTCGACGCCCTCGACGAGGAGGCCGTCGACGAGCATGCGCGAGCCATGGCCTCCGAGACGGGTAGCATCGACGTGTCCTTCAACCTCATCACGCGCGGGGACGTGCAGGGTATCCCTCTAATCGATATGAAGACGGACGATCTCTTACATGCCGTGGTCAACGGCTTCCGCAGCAACTTCATTACCGCGCGGGCGGCGGCGCGCCACATGGTCAAGCAGGGCTCAGGCGTCATCCTTGTGCTCGACAGCGGTTCAGCCAACGGAAGCCCGATGATGGGCAGCACCGGTCCCGCCGATGCTGCTACCGACACCCTCGTCCGCAACCTGGCGGCCGAGATCGGTCCCCGCGGCGTGCGAGTGGTGGGCATCTGGACAGCCGGGCTCCCCGAGACGTTCTCTAAGGAGAAAGTCGCTGCTGTCGACAGCAGATTCCAGGAAGAGGCGGCCTTCCGGGGCCTGATCGAGGGCCTGGACCAGATGCGGATGACGCGCCGTTCACCCCGGCTGGCCGAGGTCGCGTCGACGGCAACCTTCTTAGCTTCCGAGAAGGCCGCCGCCATCACCGGCACGTTCGTCAACGTCACCAGCGGAACGTTTTCCAGTTAGCCACCGTCCGGGGACGAAGATGGCCGGTACGGACGCGGTGAGACACAGGATCGAACGAAGGAGGTTGATGTGGGGCAGTTGATCGTAGCGAACACGTCGACGACACGAAAGGATGGACTATCATGAACTGGACACTCGAGGTGGTGGCGGTCCCCGTCTCGGACGTGGACCGCGCCAAAGCGTTCTACGCCGAGAAGCTGGGGTTCGACGTCGACCACGACGCCAAGATCAGCGAGGAGTTCCGCGTCGTGCAACTGACCCCTCCAGGCTCGGGTTGCTCGATCGTCGTGGGAAAGGGCGTCGTGGACATGCCCTCCGGCTCGCTCAAGGGCTTGCAGCTGGTGGTCAATGACATCCGCGCGGCTCGTGCCCAGCTAGTCGAGCGGGGGGTGGGGGTCGGCGAGGTTCAGGTGATCGGGAAGGGCGCTTCGGGACCTCGCCCGGCCCGAGACGGGGAGGACCTGAACAACGTCGGGTTCGTCTTCTTCGCCGACCCGGACGGCAACGGCTGGGCCGTGCAGCAGATATCCGCCCGTGACTAGCAGCGTGGCAGCGGCGACGATGCCGAGGCGATGAGCAACGCCACGCTCACACAGGTGCCGCTCGGGCAGGTGACTAAGGCGACCGTCGACAGCATTCGACCGTCTTCAAAGGAGCTGCTGTCACAATGACAGATGTGCCTATTCTCTCCCCGCGAGCGCTCAACCGCGCCACGTTGGAGCGGCGTCGGCGTGACCGAGGTCGCCAGCCCCGCAGGGGTGATCTTCGGCCTGATCCCTATGACCAACCCTGTGTTCAAGGCACACGTTGCCCTCAAAGGACGCAATGCCCCTATTTTCAGCTGTCACCGTAGTGCAAGCTGGGTCGGCAACCGGATGGGAGAGATCATCCGGTCCGTGCTGCGCGGGCACGGCGCACCGGCGGACCTGTTGCAATGGATCCGCCAGCGTACCAGCCGGAAGAAGTTGGAGATGTTCATGCGCCACAGGGGCGTCTCCCTCATCCTGGCCACGGGAGGCGTCAGCATGGTGAAGGCGGCGTACGGCTCGGGCACCTATCGTAGGTTTGATGGGCTCGCGGCTGCCGACGTCGTGTGAGCACTGCTACCTGCCGAGATAGTCGATCAGGCATCGTCGCCTTCTCCTAGGGCATACTCTGCGGCCTCTTCCGCCGACAGCGCCATCCCCTCCGCAAACGCCGCTTCCCACGCCGCCTCGCCGAGTTGGGCGCGCGCTGCGGCCATGCTGGGCTCGTAGAGAAGGCGCGCATCGAGAGGGCGTGGCGCACCGATACTTGTGCGCAGGGCCTCCGCCGCACCCCACAGCCTCGCAGCCCGCGCCCCTTGCGCCCTCGCTCCGGCCAAGCCGGCGAAGGACTCTAGGCAGTAGGCCCCGTACGCCCAGTTCCCAAGCTCCTTCTCGAGCGCCAAGGCATCCTTGAGGAACCTCTCTGCCAGGTCGGGCTCATCGCCACTCCAAACCTCCAGCAATCCCACCCACCCTACAACCATGGATAAATTCCAGTCGTCCTTTATCTCGCGCCACAGAGCTATGCTCTCCATACCCAAGGCTTTCGCTCGCTCGTAGTTGTCCCTCTGGCGCTCCACCTCCCCGAGGTTGTGGAGGGTGCCAGCGGTGTTTCGCTTGTCCCCGATTGTGCGGGAGAGCGCCAGCGCTTCCTCCAAGAACGGTGCCGCCCGCTCATGGTCGCCCTTTTCCATGTGTTGAGCCCCCAAGCACATGAGTGCGAAGGCAACTCCGCTATCGTCCCCCACTTGCCGGTAGAGCTCCAGAGCCTCCCCATGCAACACGATGGCGTGGTCGAAATCGGTACGAAAAAACGCGAACGTGCCCGCCTCGCTCAAGAGCTTAGCCCGCGTGGCCGAGTCGGTGGTGGCCACTTCGGCTCGGTCGCCCTGGCGCAGCGTCGCCTCAAGCCAACTGCTCCCCTCGGAGAAGTAAGAGCGCTTCTCCCAGAAGCGCGCCAGCGCCCCAGCCAGCCGGAGGGCCGTCTCGGGCGCTTTCTCAAGCGACCACGAGAGGGCTGCCCTAAAGTTGTCGTGCTCGGCTTCCAGGCACTCCAAGCACGCGAGTTGGTCCGCCCCGCTCAGCTCCGGCTCGGCTGCTTCGGCCAGCGTCAGGAAGTACTCGGCGTGCAGCCTCCTTACCTCCTCGGCCTCGCCACTCGCTTGGAGCCTTTCGCGGGCGTACTCGTGGATGGTCTCCAGCATCACAAAGCGCGGCTCGCCTTCTGGTCCTTCTTCTTGCCTTAAGAGGCTCTTGTCCAAAAGCGAGGAGACGCCCTCGAGGGCGTCCATGGGCAGGTCGCCCTTCGCGTCGCATACTGCTTCTATGGCCTCTAGCGTACGGCCACTGGAGAACACCGCCAGGCGGGCGAACAGCACCTGCTCGCCTTCTTCGAGCAGGGCGTGGCTCCACTCGATGGTGCCCCTGAGGGTCCGCTGCCGCTCGGGCAGGTCGCGTGATCCGCCACGCAAGAGCTTCAGACGGCTGTCGAGCCGCTCCAGCATCGCAGCGGGCGGCAGCAACTTGATCCGAGCGGCAGCCAGCTCTATGGCCAGAGGCAGCCCGTCCAACCTCGCGCAGATCTCGGCCACCGCCGGGGCGTTCTCGTTGGTTACGGAGAAGTCCGGCCTGGCCGCCTTGGCGCGCTCAATAAAGAGCCTGACCGCTTCGTATTGGCTCAGCCTATCGATTGGCGGCAGGCGTCCTGGGCGGGGTAGCTCTAGGGGAGGGACCGGATACTCCTGCTCCCCGTAGACCCTCAGCACGCTGCGGCTAGTGGCCAAAACCTTGAGTTTGGGGCACGCAGCGAGCAAATTCCCGACCAGCGGGACACCACCGAGTACCTGCTCGAAGTTATCCAAAACCAACAGCAGCTCCTTGCCGCCGAGGTAGTCTTTGAGACCCTCCTCCAAAGGCTGGTCCCAGGCCTCCACGACCCCCAGCGGTTCGGCGATAGCAGATGCCACCAAGGCGGGGTCGGTGATGGGGGCGAGTGCCACGAAGAAGACGCTGTCCTCGAACTCGTCCAGGAGCTCCGCCGCAACCTGCAAGCCCAGGCGCGTCTTCCCGATGCCGCCCGGCCCCGTGAGGGTGAGAAGGCGCACCCCTTCTGCGCGCAAAAGGTCGCGCACTTCCCCGAGCTCCGACTCGCGCCCGACCAGCGGCGTGGGTTGGGCGGGAAGGTTATTCGTCCTCGCATCGAGGGTCTTCAGGGGCGGAAAGCTCGTGGGCAACTCCGGAGCGATCAGCTGGAAGACCCTCTCGGGACGGAAGAGGTCCTTGAGGCGTCGCTCCCCGAGGTCCCTCAGGGACGCCCCTTCCGGTAGCGCGTCGCGAACCAACTCCTTGGTGGCAGATGACAGCAAGATCTGCCCGCCGTGGCCGGCGGAGAGCAGGCGCGCCACCCTGTTCACGGGAGCCCCGAAGTAATCGCCACCCCTCTCGTCGGCCGATCCCGTGTGCAGCGCCATCCGTACCCGCAAAGGTCCGGTCTTCTCCTGCCCCTCGGAGAGGAGCGCCCGTTGGGCGGCGAGCGCCGCCTCCAAGGCGTGTGGCGCAGAAGGGAATGCCACGCAGAAGGCGTCGCCAATGGTCTTGAACACAAAGCCACCACTGGACTCCATCACGCCGCGCAAGACCTCGTCGTGGCGTGCCATGGATGCCCGCATCGCTTCCGGGTATCGCTCCCACAGCTTGGTGGAACCTTCTACATCGGTAAAGAGAAAGGTGACTGTGCCGGTAGGCAGTTCGGCCATCAGCTGCGCGCCCTCCTTGTGCTCGAGTGTACTGTAGCACGGGTAGCAATATCTCCTCCGCGTGGAAACATCTTTGCCCCCGTGAGGTACTTGCCTTCGCGGCTTTCCTTCTTCGCTTGATCCGCGGATTGCTCCATGAGAGCACACAGCGATGAATCTTGAATGAACTGGTGGTGGTTCCCGAACGAATTGGCAACTACTTTCACCGATACCGGTAGCACCCAGAGCAATTCCCCGGACCGGTTTAGTGTCGCTCTGTTTTCCAGGAGAACGGCATCTTGTAGCGACATTCGAGACGTTTGAGTAATCGACCAGGAAGGGTAGAGTTCGACTTAACGACCACGAGCAAGGGACCGAAGGCCACGAGCGTAGTCGTTGTGAAGGGTTAGCGAGACCACCTACAGTATTTGCTACACCCCTGGTCTCGCAGTATGGAGACGTAACGACTAACCTATCTCATTGATACTTAAGTCTGTGCAGCAACCCGAGTAAATCTCCTGAAAACTATAGCAAAGTGCCCCCGAAAGAAAATTGCTATTTGCAGCTATTTTGCAAACCCTGGAAAGGCCTAGCAAAGTATCATGCCGCCTTTGCTCGGCGGAGGTCAGGGGTTCGAATCCCCTCGGCTCCACTCTATTCTTGTCGATAGGGACGGTGCTGCTCACCGGCGCGATCCTGTTGTACGCTGGGCCCGACTCCCTAAGCGGATCGTGGTTCAGGCAGGTCGGTTTCGCGCTGTGGGTGAGTGGCTTCGCGGGTGCCAGTCATTTATCGATCGACGCTTCTATCGTAGGAAGTACGTTGCCAGAAAGACTCTAGAAATCTTCTCGGCCAAGCTCAAGCGCCTATACCCTTCAATACAGGAGTAACGGTGTACTAGACGCCTTGAGTGGCGACCTCGCACGTGTGGTGCGCGAGACGATACAACCCGCCCACGTCGCCTTGTGGCTGCACCCTGGCACGACCATTTCCCAGGCTCCTTTACTCCCGGACAATGGTGACCGGGCAGTGAGCGTGCCGAACCACGGACTCAGATACGCTTCCCAAGAGCGCCCTCCTCAACCTGCCCTGCCCTCTGCTGCCCATCACTATCATCCCGGCATCTATGCTTTGAGCCAACTCGACAATCTCTTCGACTGCCCTTGCGTCTGCCCTGCCCATCCTCAGGTGTGCCTGCGCCACCGTAGCGCCGGCTTCCTTTGTACGCTCTACCTCAGCCTCTAGCAGTTGTTGGGCCTCTTTCTCATGCTCTTCATACTCGGCGCGATATCCGTGACTTTCGGGGTGGTATACAAGCGGCATCTCCCCAACGTGGACGAGGTGCAGCTCAGAGCCGGTACTCTTGGCCAGGTCGGCAGCGGTGGTTGCCGCCAACTGAGCCTCCTCAGAACCATCAGTAGCCAAAAGGATCGTGGTAGGAAAGATGCTCATCGGTCCTCGCCTCCCTTGTTCGATGCGGTTACGTCCATATTGCATGATGCCAGTCGGGGAGTCTCCGCGCATCCCGAGGAAGCGTTATTCGGTGCGGTACCGAGAAAAAGTGACGTTATCGGAGGTTGCTCTGCACTTCGGTGCAGACCCACGCGATTTGGGGATGCGTCCGACCGCCCGGAATGTCATCATTGTTACCCAGAACGATCGGTGGGGCCCGGTCAGGAATCACAGCTTGCAGTAGTGGTCTCAACCCTGGCGATAGCCGTGTTGTTCACCCCTCTGAGGCTACGCATCCAGTCATTCATTGATCGACGCTTCTACCGCAGGAAATACGATGCCAGAAAGTCCCTGGAAGCCTTCTCGGCCAAGCTGCGAAGAAGGAGTCACCCTCAGAGAGGGGTGAGAGCGTCCTGTTCTACAGCGACGGGTTGGTTGAGGCACACGACGCCCACCACGAGATGTTCGGCTTCCCGAGACTGCAGGGCTTGCTAGGGACTCACCGCTCGGGCGAATCTTCGCTGATCGACTTCCTCCTCTCCTAGCTTACCCACTTCACCGGTGATGACTGGGAACAGGAGGACGACATAACCGTGGTGACTCTGGAGAGATCGGAAGAACTCTGAGGAATGGGGCGTTGGTGTGGGAGGGCGCTTCGGCAGCTTGCCAGGGATGGGCTTCTACCGGATCACCCGGCGCGGCCCGAGGTACCTGGAGTACGCCCGGCTTCCGGGCTTCTCGATGCGCCGGACCGCTCGGATATTGGCGCCTCCTGAACCGCCGAGAACAACACCTCGTACCTTTCCACGCTTTCTATCGTCCCGCCGCCGGATTCGGCGCTGAAGATACGCAACCAGTGAGAGGCATCCTCGGTAGCGTTCATCGCTTGCTCGCTCTCCCACAGGGTCACCGCAAGCACCTTGCCGCTCTGACGATCGGCGAGGACCAGGCCCCGCTGAAGCCGTGCTGCATCGACCACCATTATGCGGTCCTCACATCCCGTTGGGGAGATGCTCCTTACTGTCACCATTGTCCTTCCTCATAGGGGACGTGAGGAGGAACTCACCTCCTCGTGCATGGTATCAAATACAGCATACGAGCAGGGTGCATACCCCGAACGAGTATCTTTGGAACAACGTCGGTTGGGCACGATCATTCGATAGCGTCTTGGGATGGCTGGCTTCGTGCTCAGCCTATCCCTGCGCCGGTGTCTCTACCGCCTCTTTCGCCTCCGCCCAAGCCTGTTGCAACGCTCTCGCTTCGAGGCGGGATCTACCCCTCTTCCTCAAGACTTTCAAGGATTCCGGTAACTTGCCCGACCTCGATGAGGTGGCCGTCGGGGTCGCGGATGTAGCAACGGATCTCTGCTCCCCGGTCGATCGGCGGGGTTACGAACTCAGCCCCTCGGGCGCTCCACTCCGCATAGACCTGCTGGATGTCGGCGACCCTCAGGTTGAGGAACGCACTCGTGCGCGATGGGTCGCCGGGCGGCTCGAGGGTGACGTTGGGCTTGTCGTTCGTTGGTCCTCCACCGACGTTGAGGATCAACCAGCTGTTGTGGAACTTCAAGATGACGGGGTCATGCTCGTTCACGACCTCGGCGCCCAACACAGCATGGTACCACTCGCGAGAGGTATCCTGGTCGCGCACAACGAGGAAGTGCGTGATGATCACGCCCTGACGCGGGGCGGGGAAGCCTTCACGGTTCATCCTCTTCGACTCCTTCCTGTGCTGAACATTCGTGTCACTTTGAACGCAACGCGGGCGAGCGTGTGAAGAGGTCAAAGTCTCGTGGCCTTCTGGCCGCCGTGGGTCGAGCCCGAGTTCCCATCAGCCGTTCTCGCCGAGTCGTAGCCGATCGAGGATCGCGCCGATGCGTCGCCCGGCCTCGGCCCGGTCGGTGAATGAATAGTAGGGCTGGCCCGCGGCCGCTACCGAGGGTACGACGACGTCAAACTCCAGGGTGCGGACCGATTCGAGACTCTCGATGTAGCGCTCCCGGTCGCTGACCCCGTCGAGCACCGCCGCGACCCATTCGCCCCCGGGAAAGAAGATCGTATCGCCGGTAAACAGGACCCGATGTTGACCCGTGTTCCAGAGGAAGGCGGTGGCCCCACTAGTGTGTCCCGGCGTAGGGATGACTTCGAAGTCGTCATCGAGGTGGTGGCGCTCGGAGAAAGTCTCGTCGACATTGCAGGTCTCGGAGACGGATCCCGCCTCCTCATCGTGGCAGTGCAACGGGGCGCCGAACGTGCCTGCGACCCAGTCGCAGGCGGGCGAGGCCTCGCGGCGATGGTTCAGGTATTGGCGCGAGAGGGCGCCGAGGTCGTTGATCTCCTCTACGTTTCGCTCCAGCGTATCGGCCTGTAGAGGAGCAGGTTGCCCCGATCGCGTTGCAGCAGGAAGGCCCTGATCTCCAGCGATGGCCCGAATCCGAGTGGCTCGGGGGCCGATGCGTACAGACCGGGGATCACTTCGTTCATCGCGCACTTTCCTTTCCGGATCGCTCGCTTTGCCTGTTGCCTTCGAAGTTGCCCCGCAATCCGAACGCGGCTATGAGGGCGATGATCAGGGCTGGGACCATCGCCAGGAAAGCGTCGGAGAAAGGAGCTGCGTCGAGTGTGTACAGGGGGTTTATGGCGCCGGCTCCTGCCTCTTCTCTGGCTGCCAGGAACGCCCCGATGAACGCCGGCCCCGTGCCCGCGCCGAGGAAGAAGGCCCCTGCGAAGATCCCCATCCCCGCCCCGACCTCAGACTCAGGGAGCGCGTTGGTCGCGGCGTTGGTTACAGGGGATTGGATGAAGGCGAAGCCGATGCCCATGCCCAACATCCCCACCGAGACCATAACCGGAGACGCTCCGGCGCCGGAGGTGGAGAGGAAGAGGACCGAGAAGACCATGACCGCGAGTCCGGCCAGGATGGGGAGCCTCACGCCTATGCGGTCGGAGAGTCCTCCGGTCATGGGAGAGAGGATCGCCAGTGCGGCGGCTCCTGGTGTCAGAACCAGTCCTGCGGCGGCGGGTGAGAGCCCGTTCATCTCGATGAGGAGCAGTGGGACGAAGACGATCGCCGAAAGGTTGGCGAGCATGGAGAAGAACCCCACGATCACCGCCGCCACATAAGCCCGATTCTCGAAGAGATCCGGTGAGACGAACGGATTCGGTACTCCGTTTATGCGCCAGACGAAGCCGGACGCAGCGAGGGCTGCTCCCAGGAAACTGCCCCACGAGGAGAACGAGGTGAAGCCCTCGACCTGTCCCTGTGTTATGCCGAAGAGGAAGAGCCCGGCCGCAAGGCCGAGCAGGGCGCCACCGATCAGGTCGAAGCTGCGCTCATCTTCTCTAGAGCCGCCGTTCGGCAGTACGCGCCGGGCGATGGGGATAAGGGCCAGCATCAAAACGAGCGAGCCCACGAAAAGTGCGCGCCAACCGAAAAGTTGCCCGACCGCTCCCCCGACGACGGGTCCCACGACTGCCCCAATGCCTACGCTGGAGGCTACCACGCCCAGAGCGCCGCCCCGTTGTCCGGGTGGCAGTACCTTCGCCACGGCGACGCTGGCGAGCGCGGGCACTGCTGCTCCCCCGACCCCCTGCACTATTCGTCCCAGGACCAGGACCGCGAAACTAGGGGCGAGGGCACAGATGACGCCGCCGGCGGCGAAACCCAGGAGTCCCACGGAGAAGACACGCCGAACGCCGAAAAAATCCGAGATCCTACCGTAGAGCGGAACGCCGATGGCGTAGGCGAGCGAATATCCTGTCACGACCCAGCCCACCTGCGCCGACGAGGCGCCGAACTCTGCCCTCATCAGGGGTATAAGGACGTTGATCATCGTGGCCGTAAGCACCGTGACGAAGACCGACGAGGCGACCACCGCCAGGAAGAGCCTGGTAGACGTGGGCTTTTCCGCCCTGAGAGCTTCGCTTCCCGCGCTCATCGTGCGATCTCGGCGCGCCCGGCAGCCGATGCCTCCCCATCTCGACCTTCTCGGATCGTGCTGCTAATGATGCCGATCCTGGACCGCTCCATGACTATTCTTTCTCCAACGCCGCGCGCCGCTCCGCGCGGGCTTTCGCGCGGTCGTAGTTCATGCGGAAGAGCTCGATCACGGCCTGCGCGTCCTCAGGGCCGTCCATCTTCCGGCGCACCCAGCCCGAGTCGGGAAGCGGTGGATGTACCGAAGCCAGCCCCTGGCCTATGAGCTCGTCGCGAACCTTCTTGGGGAACGGCAGGTCTGCGAAGCTGGAGCCGTGCAGGTGCCCGAGTTCGACCCGGCCGTAGGAAAACTGTAGTCCGCCCCTTCCGGTGTCGCCGGTGGTGACACCCTGCCACCCCAGAACCTCGCGCTCGATGTGCTCCAGCAGTGTATCGTTCATTGGATCTTCTCCTTCCGTTGCCCTCGACTCCTATCCTGGTGTCCAGTGAGGCGTTTGCCATCGTGCGGTAGTATGGTTTTGGACCCATACTTTCGTACAGGGCGCGCCAACGGCATCGCCAGTAGGGTGACCTAGAGGCCTGGGACGGAAGCTTCCATCCGCAGGCGGGTGGGCGCTGCGGTGGCAGGATCTGGCAGCACCAGGGGCGAGCTGCCGGGAGTGATGCTGCCAAGTACCACTGGCGAGTCTGCTCCGGTGCAGGAGGGTACATTTCCAGGCAAACCATGCACGCTCAGAAATCCTATCAGGGCGAAGGCGTAAGCCTCCTTGCTGCTCGACGGGATTCCCCACGCCTCCGTGGTGCGAAGCTCAGCCTGCGGTGCGGATTCTGAGATCATACCCATCAAGGTCGGGTTGGCCGTGCCGCCTCCCGACGCCACCACCTCTTCTACTTGCCAGCGCTCCAGCTCCCTGGCTACCGTCCGCGCGGTCAGCGCGGTCAGGGTGGCGATGACGTCATCCTCGTCAAGGTGACCGAACCGGTCCAACTCGCCTAGCAAGTAGGGCAGATGAAAATACTCCTTGCCCGTAGATTTCGGTGGTGGGGTATCGTAGTAAGGATCGGCCAGCAACCGCTCCAGCAGACGCTCCTCGACGGTGCCACGCCCGCCCCGTACTCCGTCGCGGTCGAAGTGCTCGGAACCGCCGGAGAAGCGTTGGACCGCCGCGTCGATGAGCGCGTTGGCGGGGCCGGTATCGTAAGCCAGCGGCGGACGCCCCTCGGATACGACCGTCACGTTGGAGATCCCGCCCAGGTTCAACGCGGCGCGGGTCTTCTGACTCTCACCGAGCAAAAGGACATCGAGGAGGCTCACGAGCGGGGCGCCATGCCCACCTGCGGCTATGTCGCAGCTGCGCAGGTCCGACACCACCGGCGAGCCGGTACGGGCGGAGATCCAGGCGGGCTGACCCAGTTGCAAGGTCCCGAGGGCCCTATTCCCCTCCACCCAATGAAACACCGTCTGCCCGTGCGAGACGATGAGGTCAGCCTGCCCGCCGCAGAACTGCTCGGCGGCTTCGGCCGCGGCTTCGGCGAACGCCTGCCCAAGGCGCGTGTCGAGCTTGCAGACCTCCCTCACGCTCGTGGCGGCGGGGGGTAACACTTCGGCCACCGCCGTCCGCAGACCCGGATCATAGGGGACACTGCGCGATCCCAGGGGACGCAGCACGACAGCGTCGTCTTCGAAGCGTAGATCCGCGGCGGCGGTCTCTATGGCGTCGAAGGATGTCCCTGAGATTATGCCGACTACCTTCACTGCCGCCTCCTCTTAGTGACGATCGTCGAAACACCCTGTCGTGCCCCTGGCGCTACGAGATATTAGTATGTTGCAATACGAGTATCCGCAATAGGCTGGTGTGAGAAGGGGAGAGTTACGAGGGACGTAGTGGCCCGAACCCGAGCTCGGCGCGTGGTTTCGGGTCGCTGCTGAGGAAGGAGGAGAGGATCATGGCCGCAGTTTCGGGAGGACGAGGTGAGCCGCCCCGGAGCACCGGCGGGGCCATAAGGGCGCAGGACCACCCTCGCCGTTGTCGTCTTCATCATGGGCGGCGCGACGATGCTCATAGGCCTCTTGCCGACCTACGGCACCATCGGTATCCTCGCCCCGATCTTGCTCGCCGTGTTGCGCCTGGTACAGGGCTTCTCTGGTGGCGGGGAGTTCACCGGCTCGACCTCGTTCATCTCCGAGTACGCTCCTGACGAGAAGCGTGGCCTCTTCGCCTCCATTTCAGCGACGTTCACCACCCTGCCCTCGCTGCTCGGCGGCCTGACCGTGTTCGCGGCCGCGGCAGGCTTCGGGGCAGAGGCCTACGCGGCGTGGGGTTGGCGCATACCGTTTCTTCTCGGGGGACCATTGGCCCTAGTCGGCCTGTTCATACGCCTCAGGATGGATGAGACGCCGGCTTTCAGGGCGCTTCGGGAGCAAGAAGAGCGGGTGGAGAGCACACCGACAAGGGAGGCGATCCGGGATCACGGCCGCAGCATATTGCTCGTCTTCGCCATCGCTTCGTTGAGCGCGCTCGGAGCTTACACTCTAGGGACGTACTTCGTCACCTACCTGCAGGAGGTCGTCGGCTTCAGCAACACCACCGCCATCGCGGCGAACTTCCTCGCCTTCTTCGTAACCGTCCCGCTCGTGCCGATCATCGGGATGCTAGGCGACAGGATCGGGCGCAAGCCCCTGCTCCTGATCGGGGCTCCAGGCTTCATCCTCTTGAGTCTGCCCGGCTACTTGCTTGCCTCCAGCGGCAACTTCTTCGGCGCCATCGTGGGCCAGCTTCTGGTAGCCCTGCCGTGGAGCTTCGTCGTCTCCGCCGTCGTCGTGATAATCGTGGAGATCTTCCCGACCAGGGTGCGCTACTCAGGCGCCTCCATCGGCTACAACCTCGGGTACATGATCTTCGGCGGCACGGCCCCTATCGTGGCGACCTTCCTCGTGTCGGCCACGGGTAGCTCCACAGCGCCGGCCATCTACCTTATTGTGGTCGCCCTGCTCGTGCTCCCAGCCATCTTCTTGCTCCCCGAGACTCGCGGGTACAATCTGCTGAGGGGCGCTGATAGGGCGCAACCGGCCCCCACTACACGGCCTGAAGCTACCTGATCGGATCGTTAGAGCGGCGTCCTTGTCCAACGCTTTACACTAGAGGAGGTTACCAGGCCGATGAGAGAACTTCCGGCCACCGAGCAGCGTAACCCTGCCAGCGCTCGGTTGGACGAGATGTCCGTGGAGTCGATCCTCTGTCTCATGAACGAGGAGGACCAACGGGTTACCGAGGCCGTTGGCGAGGCCCTGCCGCAGATCGGTGCGGCCGTCAGGTTGTTGGTCGAAGCTTGGCGTTCGGGGGGGCGTTGGATCTACGTTGGCGCGGGGACCAGTGGCCGCCTCGCCGCCCTGGATGCGGCAGAATGCCCGCCCACCTTCGGGGCTCCGCCCGAAAGGGTTCTCACGCTGCTCGCCGGGGGCACTTCCGCCGCGGCGCAGTCCGTGGAGGGGGCCGAGGATGACCGCACTGCCGCCATCCGCGCCCTCGACGGTTTGGCACTTCACCCCGACGATGTGGTGATTGGACTCGCGGCGAGCGGTCGCACGCCTTACGCCGTGTCAGCCGTCGAGCATGCCTCTGAAGTCGGGTGCGCCACCGTAGGTATCAGCAACAACGCCGGCAGCGACCTCGGCGCGATGGCGAGCGTGGCCATCGAGCTGAACACCGGACCTGAGGTCCTCACCGGCTCCACCAGGCTCAAGGCCGGGACGTCCCAGAAGATGGTCCTCAATATGCTATCCACCGCCGCTTTCACGCGCCTGGGCAAGGTATACGAAAACCTGATGGTCGACGTCCAGGCCTCCAACGAGAAGCTAAAGAAGCGGGCACTCCGAATAGTTCGCGAGGCTACAGGGCTGCCGGAAGGCAAAGCCGATGTGTTGCTCCGACAGGCCGGAGGCTCCGTCAAGACGGCCGTCGTGATGGGGAAGACGGACCTCTCGCCGGGCGATGCTTCTCGCTTGCTCGAGACCACCGAAGGAAGCGTGCGGCAGGTTCTCGACGCATCCGGAGCAGACGGAAGAGCGAGTAGAGAACCTTGATGTATCTCTGCGTGGACGGGGGCCAGACGAAGACCACCGTGATGCTGCTGGACGCCAGCGGCAGGGAGGTCGAGGCTTGGCGAGCCGGCGCGCTTACAACCCCCTGGAAACCAGGGGCGATGGATAACCTCCGCGGCGTGGTCAGGAGCATCGCCGAAGATCTGGGACGCGTACGGAGGAGTGCCTCACAGGAGCCGCCCGAGGCCGCCTGCTTCAGCCTCACGGGCTACATGGAAGGTGATGAGACCATCCCTTCGCTTATTCGGGAGGAGTTGGAACGGGCGGTACCGGGCATCGGGCGGATACACACCATCCCTGATTACGTGGGAAACTGGGCCGCGGCGACCGGCGGAGAGCCTGGGGTCATGGTGATCGGTGGCGGGGGTTCTGTTGCCTACGGGAGAACCGGCTCCGGCGAGGCCGCGCGCATCGGCGGCTGGGGACACCTGCTGGGCGACGAGGGGAGCGGGTTCTGGATCGGGCTCCAGGCGATCAAGGCGGTCCTGAAGTCCCGTGCCGGTGTGACCCCGAAGACCGCGCTCGAAGAACGCGTCATGCAACGGTTCGGCACGGACGACGACCGCCAGGTAATACGTGAGGTTTACTCGGCCTCTTTCTCCGAGGCCGAGGTCGCCGGCCTGGTTCCGCTCGTCGCTTCTCTTGCGCAACAAGGGGACGAGACGGCCGTCGGTATCCTGGATGAGGCTGCAGACCACCTTGCAGGTATCGCGCTGGCGGTGCTCCGCCGTCTTGGCGAACTTCCGGTCTACCCTTCGGGTGGCATCTTCCGAGCTCCGACGATGCGCGAACGATTCGAGAGGGCGCTGGCCCGCTCGGAGATCAAGGACGCTGTCAGCGACAACCCCTTGAACGGCGTGTTTCTCATCGCCAGACATGGACTGGAGCAATGAGAAGGGGCGGGAGCCTGGAGGAGATCGAAGTCTTGTCCTTGCGTCGCCTCGATCTTTTGGGTATCTTGGTCTCCCTTCTCGTTCGCCTGACCTGGTTTTCATCCTGCTGTCCGCGACAAGCGTAGAGAACAAACTCGAACATTGTCGGGTAGATGCCATGCATCTTGGTGTGCTCTCCGCTACACACTTCGGGCCAAAGTGGTTTGTACCAGCAGGTTTGCGTGTCCTCCTTCACAGTCTCGGGGCGGGCGTGCAAAGTAACATCGTCTATGAAAGGAGCCGTGCAGTGGCGCAGAAACCCAACTAGGGCGACACTTTTCCTGCCACGCCGCGAGTGCAAGGAGAGAGGATGACAGAAGACTACGAGCAGAGCAAGACGATAGACGCCTCGCCCGAGGAGGTCTTCGCCTGGCTCGCGGAAGTGGGCAACCTTCCCAAATATCTGCCGCCCGTCGTCGGTTCCTCCGACGAGGGACCATCTGCCGAGGGAAGCCCGGGCCGGAGGATCAGGGCGACGCTGCAGTACCCGGGTGGAGACGGCACCTTCGACGCCGAGGGCTACCTGGCCGTCGACGAGCGGGAGCGCAGGATGGAGTGGGGCGCCGAAGCGGGGCGAGACTACTCGGGATGGCTGACGGTGGGCAACCACGACCAGGGAGGGAGCGAGGTCGTGGTGCACCTCTCCTTCGGAGAGCGCTCGGTTGAGGGTGAGATCCAGTCGGAGTCGCCCGAAGGACAGGATCCTTTGACCGAGGGGATCTCGGCGACCCTCGAGTCGATCCGTCGTCAGATAGAGGAGGGTGCGGGCAAGGTCAATCCTCCTCGCTCCGGTGTCGAGCCCGACACCGCGGAGAATCCGGCGGTGATCCGCGACGACCCGCCTCCCAGCGCTTCCCGTTCCTGAGAAAGGCTGCTCGGAAGGAACGGCACCCGATATCGCTCGCCGGCCCATGCCCGTGCTTCATCGGCCGGAGTTTGGCCGTTTCTTTCAGAGGGTACGTTGTGCCGAAAGACATAGGACAAAGGAGATGCACATGCCCCAGCGCGTACAAGAGAGTATAGAAGTCCAGGCCCCGCTTCAGGAGGTCTTCACCTACTGGTCCAATCTCGAGCACTTCCCCGAGATCATGAGCAACGTCGAGGAGGTTCGCGTTGTCGACCAGGAGACCAGCCACTGGAAGGTCAAGGGTCCGGTGGGTACGACCGTAGAGTTCGACGCGAGGACCACGGAGATGGACCCGGAGCGGGGGATAGGCTGGAACAGCATCGAGGGCGAAGTCGATACCTCCGGTGAGGTGCGCTTCGAGGAGATCGATTCGGATAGGACCCGCATCGAGGTGACGATGAACTACGCCGACCCTCCTGGCGGTAGAGTGGGTGAGGTCGTCGCCGACGCGATATCCAACCCGGAGCGTATGATGCGCGAGGACCTCGAAAACTTCGCCGGGAAGGTGGAGCGAGGCGAGGTAGAGCTCGGCGGGCCTGGCGTCCAGGCATAAGAAATAGATGAGAAGCACCGCCTAGGCGGCACAATATGAAAGCAACGGTGCTCAGTTGCACCTTGAAGGCGTCTCCCGCGCGATCCAACTCCGAATTGCTGGCGGACGAGGTCATCGCCGGGCTCCAAAGTAACGGGGTCGAATGTGAGACCGTACGCCTCGTTGACCTGAACATCCTCCCCGGTGTGAGCTCCGACGAGGGCGGCGGGGATGACTGGCCGGGGGTGAGGGAGAAGATTCTCGCCTCCGACATCATCATCTTCGCCAGTCCGACCTGGCTGGGTAAGATCTCGAGCGTAGCCCAGCTCACCGGAAACGAAGACGGCGCCAAGAACTGCATCTCGGAGCTGGCGTCGGCGGCGGTGGAGCTGGGTTTCTGCGTTCCGCCGCTAGCGTGGACTTACTGGAACATGGGTCCAGGCCCAGGTCCCGATTACGCGGACACGGATCATGGCAAGGAATGGTCGAAAACGACCGCCGCGACCTGCGCCCACAACCACTTCCACGTGGCCCGAGCGTTGAAAGAGCGCCCCATCCCGCCCGAGTAGCGCCGACGCAAGAGCGGTTGAATCGGTTCGATCGGGCAAGCTATTATTGGGCTTTCTAGTGCCTACCGAGAGGGGCGTCGGGATGGACTGTCCCCGCTGCCAGATGACCAATCCCGAGGGCGCAAAGTTTTGCCTGAACTGCGGTAACCGGCTCGAAGCCCAAGTTCGGGTCGATGGCGAACGCAGGTACGTGACGGTTCTGTTCGCCGACGTGGTCGACTCCACCGGGCTCGGCGAGCGGCTCGACCCCGAGCAGGTCACGGAGATAATGAACGGCGCATTCGCCTTCCTCAACGCCTCGGTCAAGAGATACGATGGGACGGTTGCGAGGTTGCTTGGCGATGCGATCCTCGCCTTTTTCGGTGCGCCGGTCGCGCACGAAGACGACGCTGAGCGCGCGGTTCGCGCGCGGTAGGCGACGAGTATACCGTCGCATTCATCGCACAGGCTCTTGGTGAGGGGTACACGCAACCGGGCGACTACGAGCGTGCGAGGCAGAATCTCGACACCGCCCTCGACTACTACCGCCGTCATGACATGAGACCTTACCTGGAGCGCGTACTGAAATCTTCGGCCGACTTGCATCGAGCGCAGGGTCAGGTCGCTGAAGCGGAACGAGACCTCGCAGAAGCCGGACGAATTACTGAGGAGCTGTCCCTGCCTCAGGTTCGTCCACCCGGCAGCTTAAAGTTCGATGCCGACGAGCCTCAGCCGGCAGGACCAGCCGATCGCTGAACAAGGACCGGTCAAGAGCGTGCTGATGTTCGACGAGTTACGCAAGATCTCCCTTTTCGCCGACCTCTCTGAAGGGGACCTGGAGCGGCTGTATCAGATGGCCGAGACGGTCTCCATCCCTGCGGGGGACCTCGTGCTGCGAGAGGGCGACCAGGGCGACTCGCTCTTTGTCGTCCTCGACGGCGAAGGTTACCAAGCGTCAGGGCAGCCAGGACGTCCTGCTCGCGTTGTACAAGCCTGGGCAGTTCTTTGGCGAGATGGCCCTGCTCGAGCAGGCGCCGCGATCAGCCTCGGTGGTACGTTGCAAGAGTGCCGTCTGTTGGTGATCAGCCAAGTCGCCTTCCAGACGCTGCTCTCGTGCAGCCCTTCGGCGTCCTTGAAGATCTTGCACACCGTAACATCCAGATTGCGCAGCACGGAATCGGCTTTGATCCAGAACGAAAAGATGGCCGGACTTGGTACGCTCGCCGCAGGCCTTGCGCACGAGTTGAACAATCCGGCGGCCGCTATAAGGCGCAGCGCCGCACAGCTGCGTGATGCGCTGGCCGAGCGAGACCGCTTAGCGGCCCGGCTCCACTCGCCCGCCATCGACCAATACCAGAAGGAGTCGCTCGGTGCCCTGCAAGAAGAACTCCCAGAGCGCAAGGCCACGGCCCCCCCGGGCGACCCGCTGGCCCTCTGCGAGCTAGAGGATGGGCTGCAAGAGTGGTTGGAGGACCACGGTGTCGGGGAGGCCTGGGAACTCGCGCCGGTGCTGGTCGCCTCCGGTTGGGACAGGGATGAGTTGGGACGGGTGGCCGAACGCTTCTCTGCCACTCAGTTGTCCTTCGTGGTCAGGTGGTTGGCCGCCAGTTCGTCGGTCTACGACTTGCTCGAGGAGGTAGGTAAGAGCGCTGAAGCCATGTCGGACATCGTCAAGGCCGTCAAGACGTATTCGTATCTGGATCAGGCGCCGATCCAGGAGGTCGATGTAGTCGAGAGCCTGGAGAACACCCTGGTGCTCCTGCGCCCGAAGATCACCGCAGGTATCACCATCACGCGAGACTATGCCGACGATGTGCCGCGCATAGAGGCCTACGGGTCCGAGCTCAATCAGGTGTGGACCAACCTGATCGACAACGCGATCGACGCCCTTGCAGGCCAGGGAGAGCTTACTCTGCGCGCCTTCACCGCGGAAAGCGTCGTCACGGTCGAAGTCGTCGACGACGGACCGGGGATACCCCCGGAGATTCAGCCACGCATCTTCGAGCCCTTCTATACCACGAAGGCTCCTGGTATAGGCACGGGCCTCGGCTTGCATGTCTCCTACAACATCGTCGTCCACAAGCACCGGGGACAGCTTCAAGTCGCGTCCAAACCGGGCGAGACGCGCCTTCGAGTGATACTGCCGATCCGGCTCGCCGGAAACAATGCCGGTGTAACCTAGCGGGTCCGTGAAAGACTAGGTGCTGGCCTCGACAGATCAATTGTTCACCCGACCGCATGGAAGTGGACGCGAGGAACTAACGCCTGCTCGCAGTGCCTCTACCCGGAAGGAGTTTGCCGAATGCAAGATACGGATCTCATCGACACCAGCGAGTTGAAGGAGAAGCTCGACAGGGGGACGGCTTCAAGGTCGTCATGACCCTGGGCGAATGGGAGTATCGCACCATGCACATTCCCGGCTCGATGCTAGTCAGCACGATCCAGGAAGCGCTCGAGGCGCTCGACCCTGAAGATGAGATAGTCCTCTATGACTCCGGTCCTCCCTGCCCCGCGAGTCGGATGGTCTTCAGGATCCTGAGGATCATGGATACGAGCGCGTACGACGCTACGCCGGAGGGCTGGAGGAGTGGGCAACTGCAGGCTATCCGCTCGAAGGCGAGGACGTCGAGTAACTGAGCACTAGCCGTTACCGACTCTATGTGGCGAAGACCTCCTGGGCCATCTCCAGAAATGCCCTCAGGGCCGGGGACTTCCACCGTTTCTCGTGCCACACCATCTGGGTGAAGACCTCGAAGGGCTCCTCCCACCGCAGCGCGGCTAGTTTGCCGTCCGCGATCTCCTCTTCCACAGCCGCGCTAATGAGGACAGAGACGCCCATGCCGGCGGCCACGCACTGCTTTATTGCCTCTATGCTCTGGAACTCCATCCGCTCCGGCGGCACCACGCCTCTCTCTCCCAACTGGCGCTCGAACTGGTCCCGGTAGGCGCACCCTGATTCTGGAGCCTCAGGCAACAGCACCGCCTCGCCGGACAGATCCTGCGGAGCCACCGAAATCGACGAAGCCAGCGCGTGGTCGGAAGGGGCGATGACGCTCACACCCTCCCCGATCAAGGGCTCTACCAAAAGCCCAGGAGCACCAACGGCCCCATCGAGGACGAATGCGACGTCCACCCTGCCCTCTTCGACCGCCCGGCGCATGCTACCTACCAACCGGCCGATGGCACTCGGGCTCACCGAGAGTCTGACCTTGGGATGCCTCTCATGAAAGATGGCCAGTAGCCTCGGTAACCTGTAGGTGAGGAGCGTCTCGGGGGCGCTCACCGTGAGAGACCCCGTCACTTCACCCACGCCAGCTCCAGCGTCGACCACCGCTTCCCGCGCTTCCCCAGCGAGGACCAACAACTCCCGGGAGTAGGCGAGCATCACAGATCCCGCCTCGGTCAGCGAGATCCTCCTGCCCAACCGGTCGAACAAACGCACCCCAAGCTCCCGCTCCAGCGCCGCCACCTGGGCGCTCACGCTCGACTGCACGTAGCCCAACTTCGCCGCCGCCCGCGAGAACGAAAGCTCCTCCGCCACCACCCTGAACGTCCGAACCTGCCTGAGCTCCACAGAATCCCTTCCGAGATATCGGATCTGACGATACGTCATATCATTAGATTTCGTTGGACACGATATTAGCAGGGTACTACGATCTTATCGAACGATGCGGAGAACAGACGGGGGAGAAGTGGCGCGAGACGAAGGCGGGGAACGAGGGGAGTTGCGGGGTCGCCTCCCCGCTGTGGTGTTGTTGCTGTTGGGGACGCTCGGGATCTCCACTGCTTTCGGGATGCTTCTGCTTTTGCCCCTGTACGTACAAGAGCTGGGGGGTGACGAGGCGGACTTCGGCGTGGTCTTGTCTGCGGCGGCGGTGCCTGCGGTCCTCTGCATAGGGCTCTTGATCCGCTATCCGGAAGCCTTGAGGCCACACGTTGTGGTGGCGTTCGCCATAGCGACCTACGGGATCGGGGCCGCCGGCGCATCGCTCGTCACCGGAGGCTGGGTGCCGCTGGTGGGGATCGGGGTCCTGCTCGGCACCGCCTGGGCTGTGGTCTACGCGGCCTCGCCGATGGCCATGAGTAAGATGGTAACCGACGAGAGGAGGGCGGCCTACTTCGGCTACCTCACAGGCACCCAGCAGGTCGGTATCGGTGTGGGACCTGTTATCTCCCGTTTCCTGGTCGAGACGCCTCTGGGCTTCAGGGGAACTTTCCTCGTGGCAGGCGTCGTCTGCCTCGTGGCCGTGGCGCTTACGCTCGTTGTAGGGGTTCTCGGCTCCGACGCCGGGACGGATGCCGGAAAGGGTGGTGCAGAAAGAACCGGGTCCTCCACGGTCTCGTTCGGTGCGGCGATGTGGCGTATTTTGGCATCCGAGGCCGCCTTCTCGCTCGCGATGATCCTGCTTTTCGCCTGCCTCTTCACCACCATGACTAGCTTCCAGCCGACCTTCGCCGGTGCGAGGGGACTCGACTATTCCGTCTTCTACATCGCCTACACCGTCGCGGTGATCTTCTCCCGCTTCGTGCTCGCTGGGCTGGCGGCGCGCTTCGATTCGCGGCTTGTGATCGCCGCGTCTGTGAGCGTCATGGCTCTCGCGGTCGCGTCGTTTCTCGCGGTGGGGTCCAACGTCTTCTTCTACGGGATCTCCTCAGCCTTCTTGGGTCTGGGCTACGGGCTGGCGCTGCCGGGCGTGCAGGCGCAGGCGGTCAACGTCTCGGAGGAGCAGGTAAGGTCGCGGGTGCTGCCGATGGCGGGCATGCTGTTCGAAGGCGCGATCCTCGGTTTCCCCCTGGTCGCAGGATGGGTCATCACGGGCTTCGGGTACCGGGCCCTGTTCGCCGTACTCCTCGCGTTCGCGCTGGTACAGGTCGCCATCGCCTGGTGGCGTTTCCTGGTCGCCGGAAGGTCCAAGGTGACGCAAGAAATGTAGGAACCACACCTCGCGGTCCTCGTTCTACTACTGATATCGAGTCTGTTAGAACGGGAGAGCATTCTGGCTCCGGACGAGCATACATGGGAGCCCCTCCCAGACGTCATTCCCGCGAAAGCGGGAATCCACGAGCAGTAGGCCTGTGGACGATGGTGGACTTCGTCTTGCCGTTGGCATTCACCCGGACTTCGTATGATCGAGTAGTTCCGGTATGATCGGCCAGAAGGTTGCCGAAAGAGGAAATAGTTCATTTGTACGATGCCGTCGTCTGCTTCGGTCTGGTATCGTGAGTACGTAAAGGGCAGAAAGGTAAGGAACAGGGAGGTTGGTCGATGAAACGGGTGATCAAAGTCTTGATGGTGGCGGTGCTTATGGCAGTGATCCTGGTGACCAGCATCTCTCCCGCTTTGGCCGCGCGCAGACCGGGCGGCGTGTTATTGTCGTCGCCCCAGCCCTGCCACGCGATCGCAAACGCCCAGGATGCATCCGGGGGGCGTCTGGTCCTCAACCCACCCGGTCGCGCCCCGGGGTGCTGGTTTCTGTTGCCGCCAGGTGCCGCAAATAACCCAGCGATAACGATCGACTCGGGGGGTGTCGTAATCTGAGTGCTACATTCGTTCGGGTGCAGGGAGGGAGCTCTCTGGGAAGCTGAGCTGGCAGACAGATCAGCCGTTGGGCCCTTCCAGAGCGTAGACTACAGCGTCTTCGAACTCCATAGAACGCCCCTTCTCCCGCGCCGCGGACCAGGCCGCCTCGTCTAGCAGGGAGCGGGCGGCCGCGAGATATGGCTCCCGCAGAGAATGGTCTCTGGGAGCTAGCTGGTAGCCTTCTGCCTCACGCAGTCTCTCTGCAGCCCCGAACAATATCGCCGACCGCTCGGCCTCTCCTTGAGCCCCGGCCGTGCATGCCAATCCCTCCAGGCTCTCTGAGGCGATCAGCTTGTCGCCCAGGTCCTGGGATACTCTTAGGCTTTGTTTGTGTAAGGTTTCGGCCTGTTCGTAATCACCTCGCGGGAGCGTCGCCCATCCGAGGTTGGCGAGGGTGTGCTGCAGACCGCCCCTACGCCCTCGTTTCCGATATAATGCCGCGGCCTCCTCGTTTAGCGCAGTAGCCCTCTCAGGTTCGCCTTCGAGCAGGGACTCGTAGCCCAAGCTAGTCAAGTAAGCGCCGAGCAGTTCCGCGCCGTCCAACTCTCGGGACAGGGCCAAGCCTTCCTCATAGAGTTCCTTCGCCTGCTCGTAGTTGCCGCGGTCGCTCGACACGTTAGCCAGGCTGCCCAGGGACCACGCGACGCCTCTTATGTCCCCGGCTTTCCGGTGGAGCGCCAGGCTTTCTGTTAGCAGCTCCGCTGCCCACTCGTAGTCGCCCCGTTGCCTCGCAACGGCTTCCCCCAGCACGTTCTGCAGGTCGGCTGCGACTACGTCCCCCAGCCCCGCTTCAGTGCTCAGCTTCAGCCCTTCTTTGGCAGCGTCTTGCGCCCGATCAAGGTCACCTTGACCCGACGCCAGCCATCCTACCCCCTCCAGAGCCCTGGCCCGCGCCTCCGCTGCCGCCGCGCTCCAGTCCTTGCCCAGCGCTGCCTCGAGCCATCTCCTTCCCTCACCGTAATATCCTTCCATGTACCAGTACCACCGTAACGCTCCGCCTACTCTCAGGGCAAGCGTAGCCTCTTCATGCTCTATAGCCCAGGCTAGCGCCGACCTCATGTTGTCGTGCTCTTGTTCTAGCCGCTCCAACCACGCCGCATCCTCTGCTCCCCACAACATGCGCTCGGCCTCTTCCGCGAGGGCCAGGAAGTACTCGGCGTGGGCACGCCTCACGGCTTCCGCCTCCCCGCTCCCTTCGAGCTTTGCGTTCGCGAACTCGTGGATGGTCTCCAGCATCACGAAGCGCGGTTCGCCCCCTGCCCCCTCCTCTTGCCGCAGGAGACTCTTGTCAAGGAGCGAGGAGGCGCCATCGAATACGTCCGTGGGGAGATCTCCTCGCACGTCGCACACCGCCTCGATGGCCTCCAGGGTGGCCCCACCCGAGAAGACTCCCAACCTCCCGAAGAGCAGCTTCTCGCCCTCATCGAGCAGCCCGTAACTCCATTCGATAGCGTTCCTTAGGGTTCTCTGCCTCTCGGGCAGGTTTCGCGCGCCACCAGTGAGGATTTTGAGCCGGTTGCTGAGTTTGTCTAGCAGCACTCGCGGGGGGAGCAGCTTTATACGTGCCGCAGCGAGCTCTATAGCCAGGGGCAGCCCGTCAAGCCTCTTGCAGATCTCCACCACTGCAGGTCCATCCTTCTTCGTCAGGGAGAAATCGGGCCTTAATGCCCTGGCCCGCTCCACGAAGAGGCTGATCGCCTCGTAATCGGTGAGGTGTTCCAGAGGTGGCAGAGAGGCGGGGTCGGGCAATGAGAGGGGCGGAACGGGGAACTCGTATTCACCATAGAGCCTCAAGGGGATGCGGCTGGTGGCAAGGATCTTCAGGCCGAAGGCGGTCGATAGCAGGCCCTCCAGGACCGGCGCCGCCTCGAGGACCTGTTCGAGGTTGTCGAGCAACAGGAGCGTCTGCCTGTCGCGCAGATATCCTTCGAGCAACTCCTCCGGTGGCTGGGCACCGCCGCCCTCACTCAACCCTAGTACCCGCGCGATGGTAGGGCCCACCAGTGTGGGATCCGTGATGGCGGCGATCGGCACAAAGTAAACCCCGTCCTCGAAATCGTCCACGAGCTCTGCTGCGACCTGCAGTCCCAGGCGAGTCTTCCCCGTGCCTCCAGGACCGACGAGGGTCAAGAGCCTCGTGTCAGGGTTGCGCAACCTCCTACAGGCGGCCTCAACCTCCCGTTCGCGCCCGATGAGCGGTGTGGCCTGCAAGGGCAGGTTGTTGGCGTAGGAATCCAGGGTCCTCAAAGGAGGGAACTCCGATGGCAGGTCGGGAGCCGCAAACTGGAAGATTCGCTCGGGCCTTGCGAGGTCCTTGAGGTGCTTCTCCCCCAGGTCCCTCAAATGTGAGTTCGTAGGCAATTGATCCCGTACCAGCTCCTGAGTAGACGAAGAAAGAAGTACCTGCCCGCCGTGACCGGTCGCGAGTAGCCTCGCCACCCGGTTTACCTGTGGGCCGAAATAATCTCCGTCCCGTTCATGGGTGGCCCCCGTGTGCAGCGCCATCCGCGCCCGCAGGGCACCGGTCTCCTCCCCCCACGCTTCCGAGAAGAGAGCCCTCTGGGCCGCAAGCGCCGACTCCAGGGCACCGAAGGCGGTGGGGAAGGCCGCGCAGAACGCGTCGCCTACCGTCTTGAAGACGAAACCACCGTGCCCTTCTATAGCCTCCCAGAGCAAGGTGTCGTGACGGGCCAGGGCAGCCTTCATGCCTGCCGGACTCTTCTCCCACAGCTTTGTGGAACCCTCTATGTCGGTAAACAGGAAGGTGACGGTGCCGGTGGGCGGGTCGGCCATTAGCTTTGAGCATCCTCCTTTCCTCAGATCCCACTATATAGCATCACCGGCAGGGTGATGCGCCGCTGTTATAGAAGACGGTGGCGAGCGCCGACCTGACGGGCGCCCGCGAAGAGCTGCTCGAGGCGCTCCTGAGAGAGAGTCGAGAGGAACTGGAGCGCATCGACCTGAAGGCGTCCATACTGTTGAGCGTTTGCAGCCTGGCGCTGGCCGCGCTTGTTCACGCGGCCGCCTGCCTCCATTGGGACCCGCGGAATCTCGTAGGTTCCCAGTGGTTCTTGTGGTCGGGGATGGCGCTCGGCGCCTGCGCGCTCGTGGCATTGGCCGCAGCTGTGTGGCCCAGGCTCGGGCAGGGCGAGGAAGGGATAACCTGCTTCGGCCACGTCGCAAGATTCGAGGGGTTGGAAGAGCTAAACGCCGGCCTCGACAAAGAGGCTTCCAGGCACCCCTCGCTCTCAGATCATGCCGCAAAGCGGCTGCTCGCGCTCAGCAGGATAATCTACGATAAGTACAGATGCATCAGGTGGGGGATGGGGCTTTTTGGTCTGTGCGTGCTCCTGTGTACGATCACAGCCATTCGAGCCTTGAGCATTTATAGCATTTGCGTTCGCCCAACCAGCTCTCTGCGCCGGGAAGTGTCAAGCTGAGGAGGGTTTGCGCCGCACGGAGCGTATCAGGCGCGGCGTGAACGAGAAGCGAAGCTTCTGGGATGGCCGCCAGGGAGGCGATCAGGGGAGCGACCCCGCCGACGTGGTCGAAGTGGCGGTGACTCAGGAACAGGTGGCGCACGCTCTCGGGCGAAATACCGGCGGCCTCGAGACGGCCGAGTAGTACGGTACCGCTGGAGGCATCGATCAGCATCGTCTCTTCATTAGGAAGAGGTAGTGCCAGGCTAGACTGCGCCCTCTCGCCGTTCAGGGGGTCGCCGGTGCCGAGGAAGGTCACACATCTCATCATAGCTTCTCCGGATCATCGGCCATGTACGCGTTGCGTACAACACAATTAGCCGGCAGGCGCGAACATGTCGCCCAACGGAGCAGAAGAATCCTGTTACCTGCTGCCTGAAACCTGCTACCAAAGATGCTACAAACTACCTTACCGTCTTTGAAAAGCGGAGATCAGGGACCCGAACCCCTCCGGCTCTACGACATCTGGAAGGTTGCTCTTGGGCGCGAAACACAGCGGCACGAAGAACGGACTGGCCTTCGATCTCGGCGCCTTCGACCTCGATGGGACCGTGTTGCGGCGGAACCTGGCGATCACACGAAATACTGTCGTCGCCTTGCAGAGTCTCAGGGAGCGGAGGATGCGGCTCGTCGTGGCGACGGGGAGGCGGTTCGAGGACGCCAGGGAGTACGCAGGGAGGCTTGGCTTCGCTGACAAGGACCCGGTGATCTGTTACGGCGGTTCGATGGTGAGGAGGATGAACGGGGAGACCCTGCTTCACCGCACGCTGCCAAAGAGTTTGGGCATAGAGGTTCTAGAGTGGGCAGCAGGGCGGGATCTGCACGCCCGTGTCTTCCTCGACGGTGGCATCGTCACCTCGCCAGACACACCTGCGGCGCTCGAGCACCTGCGACGTTACGCTGAGCCTGGCGTCTCCGTCGTTGAATCACCGGCTGGTTGGCTCAGGGACGGCGGGGAGGAGCCGACCAAGCTCGTGATCGTTGACCGCCCCGACGATATAAAGGGCTGGCTCGAGGAGGCGCAGACGGCCTTCGCCGGACGACTCTTCGTTACGCGCAGCCTTCCGCACTACGTCGAGGTCGGTAGCCTGGAAGGGACGAAGGCGTCGGCCCTCCGGTTCCTGTGCGACCGGTGGGGGATAGAGCCCGAGCGTGTCCTCGCCTTCGGCGACGCTGACAACGACATAGACATGCTCCGCTTCGCCGGGCACGGGGTCGCTGTCGGGGGGATGACCGGCGAGGTCCGCGACGCTGCGGACAGAGTCGTGCCCGGCGTGGACGAGGACGGTGTCGCCGGCTACGTCGAGACCCTCTTGGAAGGAGTCTAGTAGATGCCCGAGTTGCCCGAGGTCACAGTTATCTCGGAGGACGTGGCCGACCTCGCGGTGGGGCGCGAGGTCCTGCGGGCCGCCGTCTTCAGGCCCGACGTGACCAACGTAGAGCAAAGAGAGTTCGGGAGGCTGCTCGTCGGAAGGACGCTGCGCGGGACGGGGCGTCGGGGCAAGATCATCGTCCTCGACTTCGGGGAGGTCGTCGGGCTCGTCCATCTGGTCATCTCAGGAAGGGTACTACGCCTTCCAGAGTGGAAGGAGCCGGACAGGATGAACACTGCGGTCCTCGAGTTCGGGGGCGAAGGAGAACCCGTGGTGTTGGCATTCACGCGGCTCTGGCTCGGATACTTCGACCTCTACGAGCCGGGAGAAGTAGATAGACACCCCCTGATCTCACGCCTCGGCCCAGACCCTCTCTCCGAGGATTTCACTGTCGAATACCTGGCCTCCGCCTTCAGCCGCAATGCGGGCGTGAAGGGCCTGCTTCTCGACCAGTCCGTCGTGGCCGGCCTCGGCAACATCTACGTGGACGAGGTCCTCTTCTCCGCCGGCGTCCACCCCACGCGCAAAGCCAGCACCCTTACCGAAAAAGAAATACGCAACATCCACTCCGCAGCCCGCGACATCCTGCGCCGCGCCATCGAGCAGCGCGGCACCACCTTCGACTCCTACCACGACGCCTTCGGGGAGACCGGCAAGTTTCAACACCAGCTCAAAGTCTTCACCCGGGCTGGCGAGCCATGCCCGAGGTGCGGCACGGAGATCGTAAAGTCCCGCGTCGCCGGCCGCGGAACCCACTCCTGCCCCGCTTGCCAAGTCAGCTAGTCAGCATTTCAGCACGCTTCGGCCTGCGGCCTCGCTTGTCAGCATTTCAGCTTCTGCCGTTTCGGACCTTGCCCTGCCGCGTACGAGGTGCCTCTGTCAGCAGAGGCGCTACGGGACGACTTGCTGAAGTGCTGAGAGCCGCCGACCGGAGGGAGGCGGCGTGCTGACATGCTGACAAAGCGGCGCAGCCGCCGGGCTGAAGTGCTGACAAGCGGAAGCCGAAGGCTGGAGCGTGCTGAAATGCTATTCCGGAGCCTCCTCGATAAGTTTCGGATGGGCGTTGGCGAGATCCTGGGCTTCACCATACGTTTTTTCGGCTTTCGTGTAGCTGGCCCCGACTTCGGAGAGCAGATCTAGAGCCTTCTCGCGGTTGTCCTGGAGGGCGGGATCTTCTTCCAGGATGCCGTAGAACTGTATCTCTTTGGCTTCGGCGGCGAGTTGGGCGTCCATCGCCTTCGAGAGCAGACTGGCGTACTCTTTCACGGAAGGGTCGACGTCGAGGTCGTCCACGCCTCCCAACGCTTCTCTGGCCTCCTGCAGATCGTTGCGCGCCTTCTCGAGCGTGTTCTTGGCCTCGGTGATATTGTCCTTCTCTTTCGAGGGGTCGTCCCCGGATTCGATCTTCTGCTTGACGTCAGCGTAGGTCGAGCGGGCCTCCTCGAATAGCTGGTTGTGCTCGGAGATAGACCTGTTCGCGCTGCTGATAGCCTCGTCGGCCTGTTCGCGAGGGCTCTCTCCGAAGATACCCGAGCATCCGGCGAGCACGAACATCGAGAGCAAAATCACAACAGTGGGCGCAGGGCGGTTTATCATGTACGTCATGAGTGAGAGCAGTCTACCTCGCTTGGGCACGATCAGGCTACGTTCCTTCCCTGGCGTTGCCAGGCGGGCGCTCGGCCGGCTCTTCGGCCGGCGAAAGAAAGCGCCAGCGCCGGACATGGCGTTGATCTCGCGGGCGGCGACAGCCATCCGGGGGTACGCCAGCGAGCACGCTGCCCTCTTCGAGCGGGCGGAGCGGCTGCGGGAGAAAGCCGACCGGTTGGAGAGGGCAGGGATTCCGAGCGAGAGCGCCGCCAACCGCGCGGAGCGCGCCAGGATGGAGGTCGAAACCGGACTCCTCGCCCTCCGCGCTTCTTTCGCCTCAGCCGCGGGAGGGAGGGCTGGGGAACACGCCTTCGACCATGAGGTCGAGCGCCTGTACCCGACGCTTGACGTCCCAGGTCAGTAACCCTGGCACTCTTCCCTTGGCTTTCGTTTCTTCTCGCTCTTATTCTCCCGAGGTCAGAGAACCGTAGGTATCCGTGGCGAACTTGCGGGCCCTTGGTCCTGTCCTCGGGTGTAGGAATAGGAAGCCTACGGCCGCTACCAGGACGAGGAACAGCAGACGACCGCCTCTGCCGCCGCGCACGCGTACCTTCTCGCCCCGTATCCGCTTGCTTCCCTGACTGACGGCTCCCGCCACGGCCTCGACCTCGCCGCGCAGCTTGTCGTCGCCCCACAGTTTAGTGACGATCTCGGTGGGGCCCTCGTCGGAGAGCTCGTCTACTATGGAACGTCCCGACTCGACAAACGTACGGATATTGTCCCTGAGGTCGTCGTCGTAGAGCAGGCGCTCGATCACCGGCTTGGCGCCAGTGTAGGCCGCGGCCAGTGTCGCCATTGGGACTAGCGAGTTGGACTCGGCCTGCTCTCTTAATCTCTCCGCCCGGCTACTTCTGCCAAACACGCAAAACCTCCCATTCCTGAATCCTTTGTGCCTGTGACCCCTACATCATACCCGTTTCGCCGGGCCTCTACCCTGCTTTGCCGAGTGGCTCCACTCTGACCCACAGAGCCTCCCCGTCGACCGTCACGCTCTCAGAGTCGCCACCAGGGCCCCCGGCGTCGATGGCGAGTTCTCTTGCCAGTACCTCTGCCCTGAAATAGTCGCCCCAGCGACCTTCCAGGAGGGACGAGACCCTCGGGTTTCCGGAGAGATCGACGCGGATGCTCTCTTCTATCTCGAAGCCTTTCTCGCGCCTGAGGTTCTGTACCCTGTGAACCAGCTCCCGCACGAGCCCCTCGTCGACGAGATCGGCGTCGAGGTCCGTGCGAAGCGCGACGGAGAGCCCACCTTCACGCTCCAGGGTGTAACCCTCCCTCTGTCCCGGCTCGACGAGCAACTCCTCGGGGGACAGTGTGATCTCCTCTCCTTCCACGTCGACGGAGATGCTCTCTCCCGCGGCGGCGCGGGCGCCGACCTCGGGCGAAGCCCCAGCCAGGGCCGCCCTGAGACCCAGGACGAGCCTTCCGTACTTCGGCCCTACGACGCCGAGGTTCGGCTTGAGGTCGTAGGCGACCACGTCCTCGGCCTCCCCGAAAGCGAGCTCCTTGACATTCAGTTCGTCGAGCACGATCTCGGAAAGGCTCTCGACGCCTTCCTTGATCCGCGATCCTCCCTTACCGTCAGGGGCTTCGTCGACGACGACTACCTCCCTCAAGGGCTGGCGGGTCTTTATGGCGGCAGCGTTGCGGGCGGCGCGCCCGAGGCCGACCACGCGCCTCGCCGCGGACATTCGCTCCGAGAGGTCGTAGTCTACAAGTTCCTCCCTGTACTCGGGCCAGTCGGCGAGATGCACGCTCTCGGGGGCTTCGTTATCTACGTTCACTACCAGGTTCTGGTAGAGGGATTCGGCGACGAAGGGTGTGAAAGGGGCTGTGAGCTTGGTGATGGTGACCAGGCATTCGTAGAGGGTGGAGTGGGCGGCCTTCTTGTCCTGATCGTCCTCCCCCTTCCAGAAGCGCCTGCGGCTTCGTCTCACGTACCAGTTGGAGAGCTCGTCCACGAACTCTCCGATGGCTCTTCCTGCCGCGGTAACGTCGTATGCGTCGAGCCTCTCCGTCACGTTCCGCACGGTGAGCTGTAGCTCGCTTAGGGCCCACCGGTCCATCAGGCTTCGCTCCCCGGGCTCGACGTAGTCCTCTTGCGGATCGAAGCCGTCGATGCGGGCGTACGTCACGAAGAAAGAGTAGGTGTTCCAGAGGGTGAGCAGGTACTTGCGGACGGCCTCGTCGACCTGGCCCATCGAGAAGCGCCGCGTATTGCCTGGACTCGTGGCGGTGAATAGTGCCCAGCGCAGAGCATCGGCGCCCTGTTTCTCGAAGACGTCCCAGGGGTCAATGACGTTGCCGAGAGACTTGCTCATCTTCTTGCCCTGGGCGTCGAGGATGTGCCCGAGGGACAGGCAGTTCCTGTACGAACTCTTGCCGAACAACATCGTCGAGACGGCGAGCAGCGAGTAGAACCAGCCCCGCGTCTGGTCGACGGCCTCGCAGATGTAGTCGGCGGGGAACTGGCCCCGGAAACGCTCCTCGCTTTCTCCGCCGTGAGGATAGCCCCACTGGGCAAAGGGCATGCTACCAGAGTCGAACCACACGTCGAGGACCTCGGGGACGCGGGTGGCCTCCTCGCCCGTCTCGGGGTGCCTCAAGCGTACCCCGTCTATAAACGGCCTGTGCAGATCATCGGGGACGGGGTCTATGGCGAGCTCCCTCAGCTCTCTCTTGCTTCCTACCACGACCGTATCGCCGGAGTCGGTGCGCCAGATCGGGAGCGGCGTGCCCCAGTAGCGCTCGCGGCTCAGGGCCCAATCAATGTTATTCTCGAGCCAGTCCCCAAAGCGCCCCCACTTTATGTGCTCTGGCACCCAGTTGATACCCTCGTTCTCCGAGAGTAGCTCGTCGAGGACAGCAGTCGTCCGCCCGTACCAGGCTTTCTTCGCGTAGTAGAGTAGGGGAGTCCCGCACCGCCAGCAGTGCGGGTAGGCGTGTTCGAGCTCCTCCGCCCTGAACAGGAGTCCCTTCTCCCTCAACTCCTCAACGAGGCCCGCGTCGGCATCCTTGACGAACTGCCCGGCGAAAGGCCCGACCCGCTCGTCGAAGGTGCCGTCGGTCCTGACGGGGTGGATCGTCGGCAATCCGTACAGCTGGCCCGTGCGGGCGTCATCCTCCCCGTATGCCGGCGCGGTGTGCACCAGCCCCGTCCCCTCAGTGGTCGTTACGTAGTCACCGAGGACCACGGTCCAGAGGTTCTCCCTCTCCGCAACGGGTACGTAATCGAAGGGACGGCGGTAACTCTTGCCTTCGAGGTCCCGTCCCCTGGTTCTGGAGAGTACCTCGTAGCCGTCCTCGCCGAGCACCCTCTCCAGGAGCTCTTCGGCCAGGATCAAACGCTCGCCATCCACTTCTACGGTGGCGTATTCTACGTCGGGCCCGAGGGCGACGGCGGCGTTCGAAATCAGGGTCCACGGGGTCGTTGTCCAGACGAGGAGGCTCGTGTTCTCCTCGCCCCGGAGTGGCAGCCTAACGTAGACGCTCGGATCAACCACGGGATCAGGGTACTGTTGGTAGCCAAGGGCCACCTCGGCGGATGAAAGGGAGGTCTGATCGCGGGGACAGTGGGGGCTTACCTTGAAACCCTCGTAGAGGAGGTCCTTCTCGTAGAGGGTCTTCAGGGCCCACCAGACGCTCTCGATGTATGAACCGTCGAGGGTGCGGTAAGGATCGTCCATGTCCACCCAGAAGCCGAGCCGCTCGCTCATCTTCTGCCAGTCCTCCACGTAGCGGAAGACGGACTCGCGGCACAGGCGGTTGAACTCCTCGACGCCGTAACGCTCTATATCCGCTTTGCCTTCGAGACCGAGCTCCTTCTCTACCTGGATCTCGACAGGCAAACCGTGGCAGTCCCAGCCGCCCTTACGCTCGACCCTGTAACCCTGCATGGTCTTGTAGCGGGGGATCAGGTCCTTGAAGGCCCTCGCCAGCGCGTGGTGGAACCCTGGTCTTCCGTTCGCCGTCGGCGGCCCCTCGTAGAAGACGAAAGGCCTGTCCTCGGGCCTGTCCCTTACCGACTTCTCGAATGCGCCGGTCCTCTTCCAGAGACCAAGGATCTCCTCCTCGAGCCCCGGAAAATCTACCTGTGGGCTGGCCTTATCGAACTTCATGTCGCGGACCTCCTCATACAAAAGCTCCCGCCCCTCGGGCGGAGCGCCGCTCCACCGTAGGGACGGGAGCCTCGACAAGGCCCTCGCGGTACCACCCTACTTGCCCGGAACCTCACGGCCCGGTCCTCTCCATGGCGTCGCGGTCTCCCGGGACGCGCGCGCTGTAACGGGCTCGCCCGGCCGGTCCTACTAATCGTCTAGGCCACTCTCGCCTTCCGCTTTCGGCCGGCGGCTCGGGGAGGATATTCTGGCCGTATCCCGCGCCGGGCTTCCACCATCCCCGGCTCGCTCTAACGGGGTTCTGCGACCTTACTCGTTCCCGTCATCGCCTATACAGAGCTTTGTAGCGCCAAAGAGCGGTCGTGTCAAGTCGGCCATGATCCGCGCTCCTGGGACGATTCGTAATGTACTTGTAAGGATTTATGAGGTCCTGGCAACGATCCAAGGTATAGACTCTCTTCTAGAGAGTGTCTCAGAGCGAGTGGTATTGGAGAGCACCAGCATGGGCAAGCAGACGGTAAGCAGGACGAGGGCTGGGATCGCCGGTGTGGTCGGGGCCGTGGTCGCGTTCGGGATCGCGGAGCTGGTGCACGGGCTCTACCCCTCCGTCCCCTCGATCCTCGTGTCGATAGCCCAGCGGATAGTGGAGCTGACGCCGGGCGGGCTCGTGACAGCAGGCATCGAGCTCCTCGGCACAGCGGACATACCGACGCTCATCGCGACGGTGCTCCTCGGTACGGTGGTTATCACGTTTCTCCTCGGCAATCTCGCCGTCAGGCACCAGGCTCTGGCCCTCGCCGGCGTCGCCGTCCTCGCTGCCGTCGCCATAGCCGCGGCCCTGGCCGACCCGTTCGTGCCCACGGTGCCGACCGTGATCACCATCGTCGGCGCCCTCCTCGCCGGCTCCACGGTCACGGGGCTCCTGGTGCGCGTGGCAAGCCCCCGCCCTATGGCGCCACCCTCCAAGGAAGAGGCCTCTCTGACGGCGGAGCCTGGCAGCGCGGCCTCGCCCGTTATGAGGTCGAGGGAGGCCGGCTCCGACGAGAGGATCTTCGTCGGGCGCGGCGGCTTCCTGCTGCTCGGCGGCGGCGCGGCCGTCGCCGGACTCGCGGCCGCTGGCGTGGGACGCTTGCTTGGCGGTGGAACCGTGGAGAGCGCGGCCAGACCCAAGAAGCTGAACTTGCCAGAAGCACCTGACGAGAAGCAGCCTGCGGGTAAGGGCGGCCAGGAAGAGGCGCAAAAGGCCAAAGGCAAGTCTGTGACGCATGAAACGCTGCCGCAACCTCCGGCGGATGCCTCCATAGACGTGCCTGGGATGCCGGACCTCATCACGCCGGCGAGCAGCTTCTACCTCATAGACACTGCACTCACTTCGCCGAGGATAGACGTGAACAACTGGAAGCTCTCGGTCAAGGGCGCGGTAGACAACCCTGTCGAGTTCTCCTACAAGGACCTTCTCGGCATGCCTACCCGCGAGGCGGACATAACGCTCTCGTGCGTCTCCAACACCATCGGCGGCGGGCTCGTCTCCAACGGACGCTGGACCGGGGTGCTGCTCTCCGATGTCTTGGAAGAGGCCGGCATGAGCCGGGATAAGATCACCAGCGCCTCGAGACAACTCGTAGGCCGCAGCGTCGACGGCTTTACAGCCGGCTTCAAGACGGACATCGCGCTGGACGGCCGCAATGCCCTTGTCGCCTTCGGACTGGATGGCAGCGAGCTCCCCATAAAGCACGGCTACCCCGTTCGACTCGTCATTCCAGGCCTCTACGGATACGTCTCTGCCACCAAGTGGCTCACCGAGATAGAGCTAACGAACTGGAACTTCGACGCGTACTGGATCCAACGCACCTGGTCGAAGGAAGGCCCGGTCAAGACCCAGTCCCGTATCGACACCATAAGCGACGGCGACAACCTCTCCGCCGGCAAGAACCCTATAGGCGGTATCGCCTGGGCCCCACACCGCGGTATCGAGAAGGTCGAAGTCTCGACCGACGGCGGACAGACCTGGAACACCGCACGCCTCGCAAAACAACTCGCCGAAGATACCTGGCGACTCTACATCTACGACTGGGATGCCAGTCCAGGCGATTACACCATCCAGGTGCGCGCCACAGACGGCAACGGCGAGACCCAGACCGCCCAAGAAGCCCCTCCACACCCCTCGGGCGCTACCGGCAACCACACCATAGAGGTTACCGTAGGTTAGAATATCCGGCGGGCAGCAAGCACGCTCCCCACGCACAATGACTCACCCACAGCTTCAGGGTTAGGCATACAAGGGGTGGAAACATATGTTTCGACGCGGAGAAACACGCCTGTAACCAAAGTGTTTCCGTTACGTTACGAAACCGTAACTTGGCGGCAAGCGTACCGTAACAGGTTAAGGGTAAGATTCAGATTAAACCGAGCCCCGGCCGATGGAACCGTTCCCCCCTCCAGATTCCATCGGTCGGGACGGTCTTTTTTTGTAGGCATTTAGCTCCTAGCTGTTAGCTGGAGGCCAGGCATCTGAGAAGCCCGAATTTCCCGAAGACCTTTATGTTTGCTAACTTTATGGAATGAAGGTAGAGGGGCTGCACGGCTTTGATCTCTCGCCGCCCGAGGCGAGGCGGCTGCAGGAGGAGTTGGCCACCAGGGTGGTGGCTGGACCGGCCCTCGACCACTCCGGTGTGCGGCACGTGGCCGGGGCCGACGTCTCCACGCAGGGGAACCTGGCCTACGCCACGGTCGTGGTGCTCGAGTTCCCCGGGCTCTCCCTCGTCGAGGTTCGGGGCTTCGAGGCGCCGCTCCGGTTTCCCTACGTGCCTGGGCTGCTTTCGTTCCGGGAGCTGCCATCTGTAGTTGGTGCTCTCGAGAAGGTCGAGACGGCCGTGGACGCCCTGATCCTGGACGCCCAGGGCCTCGCCCACCCCCGCCGCATGGGTCTGGCCTCGCACCTCGGGACCTTCCTCGACGTCCCGACGGTGGGGTGTGCCAAGAGCCGGCTCGTGGGCAGCTTCGAGGAGCCCGGCAGGGAGAAGGGTAGCGCCACGGACCTCGTGCACCGCGGCGAGGTCGTCGGCAGGGTGCTCAGGACCAGAGAGGCAGTCTCACCCGTCTACGTATCGGTGGGTAGCGGCATCGATCTGGCGAGTTCCGTGGCTCTCGTACTGGCCTGTTGCACGAGGTACAGGTTGCCTGAGACGACCAGGCAGGCGCACAACGCCGCCAACCGGCTGCGGCGCGGGGAGGAGCCTGGCGGCTCCATGCGGTTGCTGTAGCGCCGGTCTCGAAGGAATGTTAGTTTACGTGCGGTGCGGGATCATCCCTACGGACGATTGGTCCGTATGAGAAAAGAGTAGCAATCAGGAAAGGGGCTACCTTGGCACGGACACACGAAGGACGGAAGATAACCCGCGGTGACTTCCTCAAGTTGAGCGGGGCCGGTCTCACCGGCGCGGCGTTGCTCGGCGTGGCCGGGTGCGGTGGCGGCGGGACGATCAGCGGCGGCGGTGGGGCTGGCGGGAGCACCCTGATCTTCGGCCGCGGAGCCGACTCGGTCACGCTGGACCCCGTCCACGCTACCGACGGCGAGTCCTTCAGGGTGACGCGGCAGGTATTCGACACGTTATTGGATTTCGCTCCAGAGAGCTTCGACCTGCAGCCGTCGTTGGCGACCGAGATCCCCGAGGCCGAGGACGGCGGCCTGACATACACTCTCAAGCTCAGGAAGGGTGTCAAGTTCCACGACGGGACGGACTTCAACGCCGAGGCGGTCAAGTTCAACTTCGACCGCTGGCGCGACACCAAGAACCAGTACCACACGGGCGGCGGCGGCCAGAGCGCGGACTTCGCCTACTACTCCTCCCAGTTCGGGGGCTTCGACGACGACTCCATCATCGAGAGCGTCGAGGCCGTTGACGACACGACGGTGCGGTTCAGGCTCAAGGAACCCCAGGGGCCGTTCCTGAGGAACCTGACCATATCGCCCTTCGCCATAGCCTCCCCGACGGCCATAAAGAAGGATGTCGGGGGCTTCTGGCAGAACCCCGTGGGGAGCGGACCTTACACCTTCGTCAGCTGGGAGAGAAACTCCCAGGTGCGCGTCGAGGCCTTCAAGGACTGGTGGGGCTCCAAGTTGCCAGCGAGCGAGGGCTTTGGGGGACCGAAGACCAAGACGGTCATCATCCGCTCCATACCCGAGAACACCGCGCGGGTCGCCGCGCTCACCGGCAACCAGCTCAACGCGGCCGACGGGCTCGTCCCCGACGACGTACCGAGCATCGAGGAGCAGGAAGGATTCAAGCTGGAGTTCAGGCCACCCAACACCATAGGGTACCTGGCGATGAACAACCAGGTAGAGCCGTTCGACGACCCGAAGGTCAGGCAGGCCTTCAACTACGCCATCGACATCTCCAAGATCGTAGAGACCGTCCTCAGGGGCACCGGCGAGGTCGCCTCCAACTACATGCCCTCCCTGATCCCGTACTTCAACAACAACATCGAACCCTACCCCTACGACCCTGAGAAGGCCCAGCAGCTACTAGAAGACGCGGGTGTCACGAACCTCGACACCGAGCTGTGGTACATGCCGATACCGCGGCCCTATATGCCAGACGCCAAGAGCATTGCGCAGGTTATGCAGCAGGACCTCAAGAAAGTCGGCGTCAACGCCAAGCTCGTTACCTACGAGTGGGGTACGTACATAGAGAAGACCGGCGAGGGGGCCCACCCGATGTGCCTGCTTGGGTGGACGGGGGACAACGGCGACCCCGACAACTTCCTGAACGTGTTGCTCAACAGTGCGAGCGCCACCCCGACGGACGCCTACAACGTCGCCTACTACAAGAACCCCGAGGTCGACGATCTGCTGCTGAAGGGCCAGACGACCATAGTCGAGGGTGAGCGTCAGAAAGCTTACTACAGGGCGCAGGAGATCATGCACCAGGACGCCCCGTGGGTCCCAATAGCCTACGTCAAGCCGCCGATAGGCCTCCAGACCGCGGTACAAGGCTTCGAGCCCAACCCGACCAGCAGCGAGGCGTTCAACACCGTCTCCATCGCCGGCGGGAAGTAGGGTCAGGGCAGTGAGGGCGGGGTCCAACCCTTCGGACGGAGGCAAGGGCGCTGGCTGAGTACATCGCACGCAGGATCTTCCAGATCATCCCGGTTTTGCTCGGGGTCTCCATCGTCGTGTTCTGCATGGTGAGGGCCATCCCGGGCGACCCGGCCCAGATACTGCTGGGCCAGAGCGCGACCACGTCGCAGGTTGCGGAGATCAGGGACCGGCTCGGGCTCGACGAGCCTCTGCCGGTCCAGTACCTGCTCTTCCTCAAGGACGCCGTCAGGGGGGACCTCGGCGACTCGCTGGTGACGGGACGGCCCGTTACGACGGAGCTCCTGGTGCGCTTGCCAGCCACCTTCGAGCTCACGGCATTCGCCATGCTCATCGCGATCCTCGTCGGGGTGCCCGTCGGGGTGATAAGCGCTGTAAGGCAGTACTCGCTCCTCGACAAGTTCTTCTCGGTACTCGCGCTCACGGGGATTAGCATGCCCATCTTCTGGCTCGCGATGATCCTGATAGTAATCTTCGGCGTCAACCTCGAGCTCCTCCCGTTCCCAGGACGGCTCGGCCCGACCACGGCAATCACCTCGATAACGGGGCTTGTCCTCGTTGACTCGCTGCTCACCTTCAACTTCGCCGGTTTCTGGGACGGGCTCTTGTACCTCATCATGCCAGCCATAGCACTCGGTACGATACCGATGGCCGTGGTGATGCGGATGACGCGCTCCAGCATGCTTGAGGTGATGGGGGAGGACTACGTGCGCACGGCGCGCGCCAAAGGCGTCGTCCCCTGGCGGGTGGTCTTCAAGCACGGCCTGAGGAACGCCATGCTGCCAACGGTAACGGTCATCGGGCTGCAGGCAGGGCTCTTGATGGGGGGCGCCATCATCACGGAGACCATCTTCTCCTGGCCGGGGATAGGCCAGATCGCCTACGAGTCCGTCAGCCGCCGCGATTACGCCATGATACAGGGCGTGGTCCTCTACGGGGCGGCCCTCTTCGTCCTCATAAACCTGCTCGTGGACGTCCTCTACGCCGTCCTCGACCCAAGGGTCAGGTACTGAGGTATGGCCGAGGCGCAAGCCCAGCAAGACGCCGTGGCCACACCGGCGAGCGTCCAGACGCGCAGCCGCTGGGAAGACTTCTCGAGGACCTTTCTCTCCAACCGGCTCGCGCTCTTCGGGCTCGTCGTCCTGAGCATCTTCATCCTGATGGCCATCTTCGCGCCGCTGGTCGCGCCCTACGATCCTTTGTCGCAGGACCTCGAGGGCAAGTTCGCCGGGCCTAGCCTGGCCCACCCCTTCGGGCAGGACGAGCTTGGCCGCGACATCCTCTCGCGCGTGATCTACGGCGCCAGGATCTCGCTGACCGCCGGGCTCGCCGCCGTGGCCATCGCGACGACCGCGGGTACCCTCATCGGGATGGTCGCCGGCTTCTTCGGGGGCTACACCGACTCTGTTCTCATGCGGCTGATGGACGTGATCCTGGCCTTCCCGAGCATCCTGCTCGCGATCGTCATCGTCAGCGTCCTCGGTCCCTCCCTGGCCAACGCGATGCTGGCTATAGGCATCGTGTTCATCCCCCAGATAGCCCGCGTGGTCCGCTCGTCCGTGATAAGCGTGCGCGAGCGGGACTACATAGAGGCCGAGCGGGCCCTTGGCGCGGGCAACGCCCAGATCATCTTCTCCGGCGTCCTCCCCAACAGCACGGCCCCCCTGATAGTTCAGGCCACGCTCACGCTCGCCACCGCGATTCTGGATATAGCGGCGCTCTCCTTCCTCGGCCTCGGCGCCCGCGCGCCGACCCCGGAGTGGGGCGCGATGCTCACCGACGCCTTCGAGAGCGGCTTCGGCGTCTTCGTCGAGGGCCAGCACGCCCTGATCTTCCCTGGTGTCGCCATAGCCCTCGCCGTCCTCTCCGTGAACTTCGTCGGCGACGGCCTGCGCGACGCCCTGGACCCCCGCCGCAGGGGATAGCGGGCTGGTATCGGCCTTGCGAACTACCGTTGACACCTCGCGTTGTTTTGTCGCGCGGGGGCTGTATCATATTTCTTCGTGAGGACCGAACCATACGGGTCTTGGACCCGAGAAGGCAAGAGAACGCGCTACCTCGGGTCCACGTGGCGGCCGAACCGGGTCCCGCTGATGCTCGCCGGGCTGGTGCTGATCCTGTTCGCCGCGGGGCTGGTGTTCCTCGACATCAGAGAGGCGGGGGAAGTGGCGGGGGCTCCGCCGGTGAAGGACACGACCATGGAACTGACCATCCCGAGCATGCAGCGGGTGAGAGGCGTCCCCGTGTACACTGGCGCCGCGGACAACAAGTCAGCGCTGCACGACGGGACGCTGCACCTAGAAGGAACGGGTTTCCCCTGGCAGCGGGACGCGAACGTCTACATCGCCGGCCACAGGCTCGGCTATCCGCGCACGAAGAGCTGGCTCGTGTTCTACGACCTGAACGAGTTGAGGCGCGGACGAAGGGTCGTGCTGACGGACTCAACGGGCAAGAAGTATATCTACAGGGTCTACGACCGTTTCATCCTCGGTCCCAACGACACCTCGGCCACCAAGCCGGTCAGGGGGATGAACGTCATCAGCCTCCAGACCTGCACGCTCCCCAACTACACGGACCGCCTGGTCGTCCGCGCCGAGCTCATCGAGACCGCGCAAGGTCAGCCGCCCCGGGTGACGTCGAATAACCCGTCGTAGGGGCGGACACGAACCGGCCCTACCCCTTGCGCGCCCTCAGCGAATACATGAGCGGGAGACGGGGTGTACCTTCGGGGAGGCGGTAGGTATCGAAGCCCGATTTCTCGAGCAGCGGCCATCGCGCGAACTTCGTGTAGTCGAACTCGTGCAGCAGCTCGACCCCCAGGCCGGCGGCGCTAACGGCGCTAACCACCTTGCCCAGTGTGTGGTTCCACTCGTAGGTAACGTTGTTTGTGGTCTCCGCGTCGAAGTCGGCGTAGGTGCCTGGCTCGTCCCAGACCCTCGGGTCCTCATCCTGGAAGTAGTCGTGCTCCACGGTCAAGTCCTCGTCCCCGAAGACCTCGGTAAAAGGGTGAAACTCCGTCAGGTACAGGAAGCCGCCAGGCCTTATCAGGTCGGCGGCCACCCCGGCCCACCTCTCGATGTCGGGGAGCCAGTTCAGCGCGCCGCGGCCGGTATAGACGACGTCGAAGGTATGGCCCGTGGCCTCGACGGCCTCGTAGACGTCTGAGTGTACGAACGTCGCCTCCAGGCCGAGATCTGAGGCCAGCCCCCGGGCCGCTTCGATGGCCGGGCCTGAGAAATCGAGTCCCGTTACGCGGGCGCCGCGTCGGGCCCAGCTCAGGGTGTCGATCCCGAAGTGGCACTGGAGGTGCAGGAGCTCCATGCCCTCCACGTCGCCGACCTCCGCTATCTCGAAAGGCTGCAGGCGCTCCTGGCCGGCCTTGAAGGAGGCGACGTCGTAGAACTCGCCCGAGACGTGGATCGGGACGCGCTCATCCCAGCTGGCCCTGTTCGCCTCCCACCACTCCTTACGCCACTCGCCCACGGTTATCTCCCCCCTTGCAGATTCTCTATCCTTACGGGCTCGACGGGGTCGGCGAGATCGAAGCCGAAGATGCGCGAGTAGAAGTAGAGCTCGCCGTCAAGCGCCCGCCTGATGTTCTCGGCCCGCCTGAAGCCGTGCTGCTCGCCCTCGAAAGGCACGTAGGCGACGGGCAGGTCCCTGTCGCGCAGCGCGGCGAACATCGTCTCGGCCTGCTCTTTGGGCACGACCTCGTCTTCGAGGCCCTGGAAGAAAATCACCGGGCAAGAGAGCCGCTCCGTGGAGTGTATCGGCGAGCGCTCCCTGTAGAGGTCCGCGCGCTCCGGGTAAGGCCCGATCAGGCGCTCGAGGTAGCGTGACTCGAACTTGTGGGTCTCCCTTGCCAGGGCCTCCACGTCGCTTACCCCGAAGTGGCTCGCGCCGGCGGCGAAGGTATCCGTGAAGGCGAGCGCGCAGAGCGTCGTGTAGCCTCCGGCGCTGCCCCCGGTGATCATAAGCCGTCCGGCGTCGACGAGCCCGCGCCCCGCCACATAAACCGCCCCGCCCGCGCAGTCCTCGACGTCGACCACGCCCCACGCGCCGTCGAGGCGACGACGGTATTCTCTTCCATAGCCCGTGCTCCCGCCGTAGTTCACGTCGAGCACGGCGATGCCGCGGCTGGTCCAGTACTGGATTCCCGGATCGAGGGCCGTCGACGTCGCGCCCGTGGGACCCCCGTGGCTCATGGTCAGGAGCGGCGGGAGCTCGCCCTCCGGGGCCGTATAGTCCCTGTTCTTCGGGGCGTAGAAGAAGGCGTGCGCCGTCTGCCCGTTCCGCGTGGGAAACTCTACGGGCTCGGGAACGGAGAGGTAGCCAGGGTCTATCTCCAGCCCGCCCGCCCGGCGCAGGACCTCGTAATGGCCGGTAGACACGTCCAACCTCACTACGCACGCGGTCTCCGTCGGCGAGCCGCCAAGGAAGAACACGCTCGCAGCCGCTTCACCATGAGCGTCGGCCGCACGTACGTATGCGATGCTCGAATACGGCGTCTCGACCGGCTCCAACGCTCCGGTCTCCGTGTCGAGAGTGGCGAGGTGCGAGGTGCCACGCTGCCTGTACGAGCAGACGATACGCCCCGGCGAGACGAAGTCGTAGGTAGACATCCCGAAGGCCCACTGCGGCAGGCCGAACTCCGCCTCCTTCTCGCAGAGCGGCTCGACACGTCCCCCGCGCAGGCGGTACAGGTTCCACCAGCCCGTCCGGTCCGAGACGAAGTGGAGCGTGCCTTCGGGTGACCACTCCGGCTGGAATATGGATTCGTCCTGGTCTCCTGCGACCCGTTCGACGTTCTCGGGGAGCCCGTCATCGCCGAGGTCACAGACCATGAGCCACGTGCCGTCCCAGGGCATGTTCGGGTGGTTCCACGTCAGCCAGGCGAGGCGTCGTCCATCCGGGCTCAGGCGCGGCGAGGAGTAGAAATCGTTGCCGGAGGCGAGCATGACCTCTCCTCCACTTTCGAGGTCAACCCCGACGATCTCGTTTACGGGTTCGCGCCCAGGCCCGGTGTGATCCTCGCGTACGGCGATGAGCCGTCGGCGGTCCTGGTCGACCACCATGTCCGCATATCGCCTGCCCGTCTCCGGCGTCAGCGGCCGGGGCTCCTCGCCCGGGAATCGGCCGTAGATCCTCTGGTCGGCGAAGTTCGAGAAGTAGATCGTGCTATCGTGGACCACGAAGTCGCCCCCGCCGTACTCGTGTACCCGGGTACGCGCGTTGAAGGGTTGCGGCGTTACGTCCTCGGTCCGTCCGTCCTGGGTCCCAAGAACGACCACGTTGCGCCCGCCCTCGCCAGGACGGCTCTCCATCCAGTACACGTCTTTGCCGTCGATTGCGACCTCCGAGAGGCCTACCGTGCCACGGACGATCACATCCGAGGAGATAGGGGACCTCCACGAACCATAAGGGGCGACTGTCCGTTCAGGCAAAATTCGGCTCCTCAATTCGCGTGCCAGGGATCCACCCAACTGTACCCCGATTTCGCTCACCAGGCTACGGGCTTCAGGCATCAGGTTTCAGTCACGCCCTCACGAGAACCGCCGATCCGGCCACGACCAACGAGCAACATGCCAAAAACCCTAGCTGAAAGCGAGGCCGAAGGCCGAAGCGTGCTGACAAGCGAAGGCGTTAGCCTGAGCGTGCTGACAAGGCGCCAACGGCGCCGTGCTGACAAGCGGAGCCCGAAGGGCGCAGCGTGCTGGCACGCGGAGGCGAAGCCGGAGCGTGCTTACGCCTTCAGCCGGTACCCCGTTTTGAAGATCCACCACACCGCCGTGAGGCAAAGGAGCAAGAAGACGAGCGTCATGGTCAGGCTCAGGCCCACGCTCACGTCGGCGAAGCCGTAGAAGCTCCACCGAAAGCCGCTGATCAGGTAGACGACGGGGTTGAGGAGCGTTATCTTCTGCCACAGCGGCGGCAACATCTCTATGGAGTAGAAGCTGCCCCCGAGGAAGATCAGGGGCGTGATAATGAGCAGCGGCACGATCTGCAGCTTCTCGATCCCCTCGGCCCAGATGCCGAGGAGGAAGCCGAAGAGGCTGAAGGTCACGGCCGTGAGCACGAGGAACAGGAGCATCCACAGCGGGTGCTGGACCTCGAGCGGCACGAACAGGCCGGACGTCCCGAGGATGATGAGGCCCAGGATCATGGACTTGGTCGCCGCCGCCCCGACGTAGCTGATGACGATTTCGACGTAGGAGACGGGGGCCGACAGGAGCTCGTATATCGTGCCGATGAACTTTGGGAAGAAGATGCCGAACGACGCGTTGGAGATGCTCTGCGTCAGCAGCGAGAGCATGATCAGGCCGGGCACGATGAAGGCGCCGTAGCTGACCCCTTCGACGTCGGTGATGCGCGACCCGATGGCCGCGCCGAAGACGACGAAGTAAAGCGACGTCGAGATGACGGGCGAGACGATGCTCTGAAGTAGCGTGCGGAAGGTCCTCGCCATCTCGAACTTGTAGATCGCGCCGATCGCGTAGAAGTTCAACGCCGCTCCTTGACCAGATCCACGAATATCTCCTCCAGCGAGCTCTGTTTGGTCTGCAAGTCCCTGAACCTTACGCCGGCCGCGCCCAGGTCGGCGAGGAGATCGGCTATCTCCATCCGCCCCGCCTGCGAATCGTACGTGTACACCAGCTCTCCGCCGTCCGGCGACAGCTCCAGCCCGTAGCCGGCGAGCGCGGCGGGCACCTCGTTCAGGGTGTCGGCCAACTGCAGTGTGAGCTGTTTGCTGCCGAGCTTGCGCATCAGTTCGTCCTTGTCTTCTACGAGGATGATCTTGCCTTTGTTGATGACCCCTACCCTGTCAGCCATCTCCTCGGCCTCGACGATGTAGTGGGTGGTCAGGACGATGGTCGCGCCGTTCTCGCGCAGCCGGCGCACCATCTGCCACATGTCCCTCCTGAGCTCGACGTCGACCCCGGCCGTCGGCTCGTCGAGAAACAAAATCCGCGGCTCGTGCGAGAGGGCCTTGGCGATCATGACCCTGCGCTTCATGCCGCCCGAGAGCGTCATGATCTTGTCGTCCTTCTTGTCCCACAGGGAGAGGTCCCTGAGCACCTTCTCGATGTAGCTGGGATCCTTCGGCTTGCCGAAGAGGCCCCTGCTGAAGCTGACCGTGGCCCAGACGGTCTCGAATGCATCGGTCGTGAGCTCCTGCGGGACGAGCCCGATCAGGGACCTTGCCGCCCGGTACTCGGAGACGATGTCGTGGCCGTCTGCAAGGACCACGCCATCCGTCGGGTTGACGATCCCGCAGACGACGTTTATGAGCGTCGTCTTCCCAGCGCCGTTCGGGCCGAGAAGAGCGAAGATCTCCCCTGGATGGATCTCCAGGTCGATCCCTTCGAGCGCCCGGAAGCCGGAGGCATAGGTCTTGACGAGGTTGCTTATGGATACGACGGGCTGCAAGATCAGCCACCCCGTCCCGCGTCGGCCCGCGCGGACCGCCGATCGAGGTCGTCTACCGGGCACCCACTTTCGCGGAAACCTGTCGGCTTTGCGCGCCGGGCTTGGTCCATATCGAAGCTCCTGTACCGGTAGCTTGCGTTCCCTATGGTCTCAAGGATACGAGGCCGGTGCGCCCATCGAAAGTACGATTTTCGCGTCTGTACCTTCGTACAGGCCGATGTTGCCCCGGCAAAGGCGATCGCAACGTTCAGTGGCCCCGGTTGTCATCGAGGTCGATGGCAACCAGCGAGAGCCTGCTCCGCCGCATCAAGTCGAGCAGTTCCTCGTGGGTGGGCGGACGGTCGACGTTGATCCTGATTCCCAGCTGGCGCCCGGCCTGCTCGTATCCGTACTCCTCGATGAGGCTCGCGTAGACACGCGCCACCTCCTCGGGACTCTCCACGAGCCCGGCGCGCCCGTGCCGACGCTCGCCCTGTAGGGTCACCTCGACGGACGTGCCGCCACGAAAGTTGAACCGCCAGCCGCTGTTGGTAAGGACCCCCAGTCGTCCTTCGATGGTCCGGTGTCCCGCCACCACCGTGTAGGCCCGCCCCGTCTTGCGTCCCCGAAAGTGGAGCAGCAGAAGGTGCTTGTCCACGAGACCGTGCAACCGGGACCCGAGTATCCAACCGAAAACGGGGTTGGCGACCTTGACCATCGTCTCCGGCGGCTTTACCCGCTCGACGGCGGGTCGTTGGTCGGGGGCCTGCGGCATGCGTCTCCTATTCCGTATCGGTCCGTGGGATATGTTCCCACATCTCGCGTCTCCAACGACCCACCATAGAAAAATCGTGCCCGAAACTAGCTCATTTGGGGGATACGCTCGGCACTCACTCTGGCTATAGTCCACACCAACTAGAACCTCGAGAGAAAGGAGTTTTGTGGGAATAGCTCGAATCTCTGCCGCAGTCGTGTGTTCGGCACTGCTCGCTGTGGCGGCCAGCCCCGCCGCCTTCGGCGCGCCCCCCGTTGACCCCGGCACGGTCGTCTACAACGCCGGCGGCAGCAACCTGGGGGAGTGCTCGGCCTTTCTCGGTACCAGGCAGGAGCGCGACGACGTCAACCGCATCATCCGCCTGTACGGCGATCAGCTGGGCATAGATAACCCCGGCCAGATCATCCACGTCCGCGCCCAGCAGGAGAACAACCTGCCTCCGGAGCAGGAGTGCCGGCAGCGACCAGTCGGCAGCTGACCCAAGGACAAGAGAGGAGAAACATGGTGAGATCTTTGTTTGTCAAGGTGGCCCTCGTGGCGACACTTGCGCTTTTGGTGGCGGCAGTCCCCGCGCTGGCGGCGCAAGGAGGACCCAACCCCTCCAAGGCCTGCTCGTCCTCGGGCGACACCATCTTCGGCCTCCCGTCGACGCACGGGGGCTGCACGAGTGCCGCGGCTAGCGGCAAGCTCACCGGTGCCGGCTACTCGGCCCAGTGCAAGAACCTGGAGGTCGCGTTCGGGGGGTACCCGTTCGTGCTCGAGGAGCCGGAACCGCTCCCCGATTTCACGGTCAGGAACCACGGGGAGTGCGTGCAGGCGCTGCGCTACCTGCACACCAACTTCGGCGGATAGGAAAGGCTCGTAACCGTCGGAAGGCCGGGACCGCCCGCGGTCCCGGCCTTCTCCTTGTCCCCGTTGTCTCGCTCTCTCGTCCAGCGCCTGGGAGATAGAGGCCTTCGGCGAAAAATCAACCGAGACGACGGAGCGGCAATCCGTCCGCTCTTCTCGCTTTTTTGGGTACCTTCGTAAACGTGATCGATTCAGGCCGAGCACGCTCCTGCTAGCCTTTATACTCGTCGGTACCGCTACGAGAGGAGCCAACGGTGGCCCAGGAGTACGAGCAGAGCCAGACGATAGACGCCCCGCCCGAGAAGGTTTTCGCGTTCCTCTCGGACGTAAGCAACCTCTCCGAGTACCTTCCCCCCGTCGTGGACGCCTCCGTGCAGGGTCCTTCGGCCGAGGGCGTGCCGGGGCAGAGGATCAGGACCACCCTGGAGTACCCCGGGGGGACGGCACCTTCGAGTCGGAGGGCTACCTCGCCGTAAACGAGGGGGAGCGAAGGATGGAGTGGGGCGCCGAGGCCGGACGCGACTACTCGGGGTGGCTGACGGTCGCGAACCACGGCGAAGGCGCGAGCGAGGTCGTGGTGCACCTCTCCTTCGGGGCGCGCTCGGCGGAGCCGGAGATCGAAGAACAATCCCCCGAGGGACAGCATCCGCTGACGGAGGGCATCTCCGCGACGCTCGAGAGCATCCGGCGGCAGATAGAAGAGGGCTCGGGCAAGCTGGACGCCCCGCCTCCGCCGGAGGGTGCCGAGCCGCCGCTGGATGAGAACCCGGCCGTGGTCGACGAGGACCCGCCGCGCGACTGACACCGGAGTAGGGAGTGGGGGTAAGGAGGATCGTACCCCCGGCGACTTTGCACGCGCGGCTCTCTCGGGGGGTAGTCGCGCGGATTCGGATCAGGTGGTCTCCTGGGGTGGGCCTTTGTGGAGGTAACGTACCTCCACCTCCTGGTAGTTCCCGCATTCGGGGCACGTAAAGGAGCGTACTTTGCGGGAGCCGTACGCAGGCACGATCGTCGTCTTGTTCCAGTCGAAGACGTAGCCGCACGCCTCGCACCGCTGCCGGAAGGTCACTACCGTACCCCGCTCGCCGACGATCTTGCCGCCCGTCATCTCTGTCGCCATCTATCCTCCGGAACGTTTCGAGACCACCCGCTATTGTACGCCCGTTTGCCGCAGAACAGCGGCACAGAGCGGGCTCTCGGCGTCCAGGAAGCCGTCGATAACGTCGTAGTGGTTCTTGCCTGCGAGGATCAGGCGCTCTCCCCCGTGCCCCTTCGCCTTCCACGCTTCGAGGAATTTCTCCGACTGGCGTTTGAACTCGCCGGTTTCGTCTTCGCCGTAGGCGAGGAGCAGGGGCGGAGCCGCATCGGGAATGTGGAGGATAGGACTGTTCCTTAGGACTTGGTCCCAACCGAGCTGGAGTTGCGGTTGCAGGAAGGTGTAGGGGAAGGGCGCCAGGTCGTAGAGACCGCTTACGGCGGTGGCACTCTTTATGATGTCGTTGGGCAGTCCGTACTCGCCCTCCCAGTCGGTCGCGAGCAGCATGGCGACGAGGTGCCCGCCGGCGGAGTGGCCCGCGACGTGGATGCGCCCCGCGTCGCCGCCGAAACCACGGGCGTCCTTATAGACCCACGCTACGGCCGCGCGGGCCTGGCGGACGATCTCGTCTATCGTCACCCTCGGGCAGAGGTCGTAGTTCACGATCGCGGTCGCCACGCCCTTCGAGACGGGTCCCCTTGCCACGAACCCGAACTCCTTGCTCGCGCGCAGGCACCAGTAGCCGCCGTGGAAGTAGACGAGGACCGGGGCGTTCTCCCCGGCGGGGTAGAGGTCGACGTGCTCCGCGAGCGTGGGTCCGAAAGGTATGTCCAGGCGGTGATCCAGCCCCGAGCGAACCCTCTCACTCTCCCGCTCGCAGAACGCCGCGTAGGAGGCTGCCGCCTCGGGTAAGATCGCCGTCAGGTCGTACTGGGCGTCGAGCTCCTCCTGGGTCGCGAAGTCCCTGTACAGCAACGCTACCTCCCGAGGAGCCTGCGCCAGAGTGGGAGCCTGGCGGTGGCCGGAGCGGGCCTGTCACCCGGTTCCCCGAGACCGGGAAGGCCGTGCTCCCGCCTCACGGCGTTGCGTCCCCTGAGGACCCTTTCGTCCGACGCCCAGCCTTCGCCGACCTCCCTCTTCATCTGCTCCTCGATGCCGGCGAGCGCGCTCTCGCCCACGTCGCCTATCCTCGCCGCCTCGTACTTTATGCCGAGGAGCACGGAGTTCTTGCTCTGGATATGGTCCTCCTCTACTCGTTGGCCGTCTTGCCGACGCGGCGCTCCTTCTTGAGTTCCAGCCTGGCCACCGCGGCGCGGTGGACCTCGTCGGGGCCGTCTGCGAGGCGCAGGGTACGTGCGCTCGCCCAGAGGTAGGCGAGCGGGAAGTCGTCCGAGACGCCGGCCCCCCCGTGGGCCTGGATAGCCGGGTCGAGAACGTTCAGGGCCACGTTGGGGGCTACGACTTTGATCATGGCGATCTCAGCCCTGGCCTCTTTGTTTCCTACCGTATCCATCATGCGCGCCGCTTTCAAGGTCAGCAGGCGTGCCTGATCTATCTCCATCCTGGAGTCCGAGATCCAGGCCTGCACGACCCCCTGCTCCGCTAGCGGTTTTCCGAACGCCTCCCGGTCCTTGACCCGCTCGCACATCATCTCTAGAGCCCGCTCGGCGACGCCCATGAGCCTCATGCAGTGGTGGATACGCCCCGGCCCGAGCCGTCCCTGGGCGATGGCGAAGCCCTTGCCCTCGTCCCAGATGATGTTCTCCTGCGGGACGCGTACGTCAGTAAACAGAATCTCTGCGTGCCCGTGCGGGGCGTCGTCGTAGCCGAAGACGGGGAGGGTGCGCTCTACCTCCACGCCGGGGGTATCGAGCGGGACCAGGATCATGGACTGCTGCTCGTGGCGCGGCGCCTCGGTGTCGGTCTTGCCCATGAAGATGGAGATCTTGCACCGCGGGTCCCCGGCCCCCGAAGTCCACCACTTCCTGCCGTTGACGACGTACTCGTCCCCGTCCCTCTCTATGCTCGCCTCGATGTTCGTCGCATCAGAGGAGGCCACCTCAGGCTCGGTCATCGCGAAGCAGGACCTTATCTCACCGTCCAGGAGCGGCCTGAGCCACCGCTCCTTCTGTTCCTCGGTGCCGTAGCGTACGAGCACCTCCATGTTGCCCGTGTCGGGGGCGTTGCAGTTGAAGAGTTCGGGGGCTATCGGGCTGCGACCCATGACCTCGCACAGGGGGGCGTACTCCAGGTTCGTGAGGCCGGCGCCGAGGTCGGAGTCGGGCAGGAAGAGATTCCAGAGTCCGCGCGCCCTTGCCTCCTTCTTCAACTCCTCCATGATTGGGGGCACCGACCACCGGCTACCGGCGGCATCCAACTGCTCGTGGAACTTCGCCTCGTTCGGGTAGACGAGCTCGTCCATGAATGCCTCGATCCGTGCCCGAAAGTCCTCGGTCTTGTCGGACAACTCGAAGATCATACCCCCTCCTTTTCAGCAAGTCAGCACTTCGGCCTGTCAGCCTGTCAGCTCTTTGCTGCTGAGAGGCCAGGTCGTTTTACGGACGGCTTCGTCGCAAGCGCCGGAGGACTGATTCTGGCACAACGGCAGGGGCGTCGCAATCGCCCGGGATCCCCTGCTCCCGTACAATTGTTCTCGTCACGGGGCGGACGGCCCCGAAAACAGCTCTATCTCTCGGGAGTAAGGAGGACGTTTTGGATCTCGGTCTCGAAGGTAAGGTGGCGCTGGTGACGGCTGCGAGCAGGGGCCTCGGCAGGGCGGTCGCGACGGAGCTCGCCCGCGAAGGCGCGAGCGTCGTGATCTCCAGCCGCAACGAGGAGGCCCTCTCGAAGACGGCCGCCGAGATACGCGAGGAGACGAACGCGGAGGTCGACTACCGCGCCGCCGACCTCACAAGCGCCCGAGACATAGGGGCCCTCATCTCCCACGCCACAGGTCGCTTCGGGGGTATCGACGTGCTTGTGAACAACACCGGTGGTCCTCCCGCTGGCACCTTCGAGGACCTCGACGACGAGGCGTGGCAGGGCGCGTTCGAGCAGATCCTCCTGAGCCTCGTCCGATGCGTGCGCGGGGTGCTGCCTCCGATGCGCGAACGCGGCGGAGGGCGGATCGTAAACGTCGCGTCTTCGTCCGTGAAGCAGCCGATCGAAAACCTCACCCTCTCGAACACCTTCAGAACGGGCCTCGCTGGCCTCGCCAAGAACCTCTCCCTGGAGCTCGCCCCCGACGGCATCCTCGTAAACACTCTGGGCCCTGGACGCATCTCGACGGCGCGCTCGGAGTCTATGGATGCCTCGCAGGCCGACTCCAGGGGAGTCCCCTTGGAGGAGGTGCGCGGGGAGTTCGAGGCGCGGATACCCCTCGGACGCTACGGTACGCCCGGGGAGTTCGCGCGGGTCGCCGCCTTCCTCGCCTCGCCGGCCAACAGCTACGTGACCGGACAGGCCATCCTGGTAGACGGGGGCATGGTCAGGGCGCTGTAGGGGGCGACGAGGTGGCCCTGGTGGTATGGAACACCCGGCTTCGGGTAGTTATTCTGTGAGGTTGGACGCACACGTATTGGGCCTGGAAGATCCAGGACGAGCAAAGGGAGGCAAGAGATGGGCCAGAGGCGGTCGAACCCGTTCCGGGGTGTCGTGGACGTAATGAGCGAGATGAACCGGATGAGGGAGGTGGGAAGAGGCGCCTACGACCCCGGCTACGAGGACCGGGAGCGGACCCAGGCCAGCGCGTGGGTCCCGAGCGCCGACGTTTTCGCCAGGGGCGAGGACCTCGTTATAAGGATGGAGCTCGCGGGCGTACGCCGCGAGGACATCGAGATCGCGCTCCACGCCAACACGCTGACCGTCTCGGGCGAGCGCGACAGCGACCTCGACGACGAAGTCAGCTTCTACGTCCAGGAGCGCTTCTACGGCGCCTTCAGGCGCAGCATGACCCTGCCAGCCGGTGTCGACGAGGGTAGGATCAACGCCTACTCGGACAACGGCATGCTTGAGATCAGCGTCAAGGGAGGCGCCGTGGCCGAGTCCCGCCGCATCAGGATCGGGGACAAGCCAGCTTAGCACGCTCCGCCCTGCGGGCTCCGCTTGTCAGCACGCCGCCTTGCAGGCGGCTTGTCAGCACGCTCAGGCTTCGCCTTCGCTTGTCGGCACGCTTCGGCCTGCGGCCTCGCTTGTCAGCCGGTTGTGACGTGTCCGGCTCTACGGGAGCGCGTCTGGGTTGCGGGCGCACGGAGACTCCCCCGTAACCGTGGATTCCCGCTTTCGCGGGAATCCACGGTGCGGCGGGGTCTTCGTGGCCTAGACCATAGGCGATCCACAGAGTACGCCTCGACCCTCCTGAAGCCTGAAGCCTTGTAGATAGGGTCGCTACTCTATGAAACCGTTGTCCTTGAGCCAGGTTCTGGCGACGCTTTCGGGGGACTTGTCCCGAACGTCGACCGCGTAGTTGAGTTTGCGCAGCGTCTTGGTGTCGAGCTTCCGGGAGATGGGGACGAAGATCTCGCGTAGTTGCGGGTACTGCCTGAACACGTCCTGCCTTATGGTGAGCGCAGGGTTGTAGACGGCGAAGAAGTCTTTATCGT
>CADCVF010000046.1:0-28082 GCA_902806095.1 uncultured Rubrobacteraceae bacterium | reverse complement strand
GGGGGGCCGGGTAGCCCGTCGAAGCGGGCCAGGAAGTCGTCGTCGTTGTTGAGGCAGAGCGTCGCCTCCTCGGGGCGATCCTTGAGAAGACGCTTCAAGTCCGAGATGGTCTCGACGCCGAGGTCCTTGCTGGTCTTCCCGCTCGCGGCGATGGCGTAGGTGTCGTTGCCGGGGGCGGGATCCAGCCACCTTATGCCGTTCTCCTTGAGGTCTTCCCTGGCCACGGCCTCGTACTGCTTCTTCGGGTCGGGTATGGATTCCGTCTGGGAGAGGTGGACCAGCCAGCCCGTGGCCGTGTACTCCCAGTAGAGGTCTATATCGCCGGACTCGAGGGCCTGACGCACGGCCTCGTTGCCGCCGAGGCCGGTCTTGTCTATAACCGTCGCGTCGGCTGCCTCGAGGACCTGGATCGCGATGTTGCCGAGGACCTCCTGCTCGGTAAAACTCTCGGACCCGACGGCGAACTGGGCGTCCCTCTGCGTGCCGCTCAACCTGAACTGGTCCCCGGCGATCCTCACCTCGCTCCCGCCCGAGCCTCCCCCGCCGCCGGCCCCGCAGCCCGCGACGAAGCCCGACGAGGCGACGACGACCGCGATGACGAGCGGCATGTACCAGCGCGCCTGATGTGGGATCATGGGCTCTCCGTTCCTGGCTTTTCGATCCCTGGTTGCCTGTTGTAGCCAGGCGCGGGCTCCTCGGCGGTGAACGCCTGGCCCGTCGCGGGACCCCCCGCCCTGGTGCGGGCAGCGGGTGGTGCGTCCTCCCTACCCTGGCGGTCCTCGCTGCGGGCTTCGCTACGCAGGTGCATGTAGAAGGCCGCGCACATCAGGACCATTATGAAAGCGAAGGGTACGCCGAACAGGACCGAAGCCGACTGCAGCGCGCCGAGGCCTCCTGCCACGAGCAGGATCCCCGCGATCGCCGCCATCGCCAACCCCCACGAGAGCTTGATCCAACGCTTCGGCTCCTGGGGTCCGCCGGTAGACATACTGCCGAGCACGACGGTACCAGCGTCGGCGCCGGCCACAAAGAAGATCCAGAGCACGACGAGCGTCAGGATCGACATGGGGAGGGCGAGCGGGAACTGGTTGAGGAAGACGAACATCCCAGCGGCCGGGTCGGCGGCGACCCTGGCGGCTATCCCTTCGCCCTGCGTCTGGGCGAGGTGCAGGGCCGACCCGCCGAAGACGGCTATCCAGATAAAGGTGACCACGCTCGGGCCTATGACGGTCCCCATGACGAACTGGCGGATCGTGCGGCCTCTGGAGATCCTCGCGATAAACAGGCCGACGTAGGGGCACCAGGCGATCCACCACGACCAGTAGAACACGGTCCAGCTCCCGAGCCAGGCGTTGTCCTGATCAAAAGACTGTATCCTCATGCTCATCGGGACGAGCCCGCCCATGTAGTCGCCGACGCCCTGCGTGAGCGCGCCGAGCTGGACGGCCGTGGGTCCCATCACCAGGAAGAAGACCAGCAGCACGGCGGCCACGTACATGCTGATCTGGCTGAGGTAGTTGATCCCCTTCTCTATGGCCGTGGAGGCCGAGATCATGAACGCGACGGTGGTGACGCCGATGACGAGTAGCTGCACGCCGATGCCGGTCGCGGTGCCGAAGGTCTCGCCGAGGCCGGCGGTGAGCTGGAGACCGGCCGTGCCCAAAGAGACGGCGACGCCGAATAGGACCGCGAGGACCGCCAGCACGTCTATGGTCTTCCCGATGGGGCCGTCTACCCTGTCGCCTATCAAGGGCCTGAAGACCGGGCTGATGAGACCAGGCTCGTTCCTACGGAAGCTGAAGTACCCAACCGTGAGCCCGACGACGGCGTAAAAGGCCCAAGGATGCAGCGCCCAGTGGAAGTAGGTGTACTGAATGCCCAACTGGGCCGCCTCCGTGGTGGACGGCTGGGCCATGCCGAAGGGCGGGGCGCTGTAGTGCGAGAGTGGCTCGGCCACACCCCAGAAGATGAGGGATGGGCCCATCCCGGCCTGGAACATCATGGCGAACCACGCGAACGTGCTGAACTGGGGCTTCTCACCATCCTTACCGAGCCTGAACTTCCCGTAGCGGCTGAGGGCGATGAGGAACACGAAGATTAGGAAGAAGTTTCCCGCCAGCAGGTAGAACCAGCCCAGGTTGGAGACTACCCAATCGAAGACCGCCTGCGTCACGGTGCCGAAGCTGGTAGGCGCGATCGCACCCCACAAGATGAACGCCAGCGAAACCGCGGCCGACACCCAGAATACGACCCCTACCTTGGACCTCTCCTCCTCGATGCCCTGCTGCGCCATGCGACCTCCCTTTCGTTAGCTTTTGCCTGCGTAGAAGCGGCTATACCTGATGGGTAAACCGTAACCGTGCTACCTTCGTTCGACTGGATGCGACAGAGCGTCGCGGCAGAAACGCTGCGAGCCACGCCCGGACCGAAGGTCCTATGCTTGAGCGAAGCGGCTCAGGAACGTTGGCCGTATGCTACACCAGCCCGACGCTAGATACCACAAGCGGCGCAAGACTTCCCAAGACTCGTCCGTGGCCCGCGAAGATGGGGTGCCGCACGATACTCTGGTTCGGGCTATGATGGACGGCAGGTGGGCCATCTCTCGTCCGATCCGAAACCAGGGAAGGGAGCTGCGGATGATCAAGAACTCCGTCGGTATCTGGGCCTTTGGCCCCGCGGTGACGCGCTTCGTGTCACCGGGCTGCCACTACGAGGTCGCAAGCGAGCTGATGGTCGAGAAGACGGAACGCGTGGCCGAAGGCCTCCACACCTACCCGACCTACGCCCTGGGAGCGTTCATCAACCCCGACGAAAGGCTGAGGCTCCGCAAGGAGGCTAGAGAAGCGCGCTCGAGCAGGGGTGAAGCATGAGCGTCCTCGTCGGGCTCGACGTCGGGACCGGCGGCGCGAGGGCCGTCGCCGTGGACGGTTCGGGAGAGGTCGTCGCCGAGGCTTCGTCCGAGTACCCGCTCCACACCCCGCGCCCCGGCTGGACCGAGCAGGACCCGGCCGACTGGTGGGAGGGCGCGAAAGAAGTACTCGGGAAAGTCGCCGCCGAAGCGGGGGACGAGGTGTCGGGCATCGGGCTCACGGGCCAGATGCACGGCTCCGTCTTCCTCGACGCCTCTGACCAGGTCATAAGGCCGGCGCCACTGTGGAACGACCAGCGCACGCAGGCGCAGTGTGAGGAGATCACGCACGCCGTCGGCGGGGAACGTCTGATCTCCATCGCCGGCAACCCCGCCCTCACGGGCTTCCAGGCGCCGAAGATCGTCTGGCTGAGAGATGAAGAGCCGGAGAACTTCGAGAGGATCTCGCGCGTCCTGCTGCCCAAGGACTACGTGAGGCTCAGGCTCACGGGCGAGTACGCCACGGATGCCTCGGACGCGTCTGGCACCCTGCTCCTCGACGTGCGGGCCCGCGACTGGTCCGCCGAGATCCTGGACGCTTTAGAGATCCCACACGGGTGGATGCCGAAGGTCTACGAAGGCCCGGATAACACTGGCGCCCTGCGCGATGAGGTTGCCTGGGAGCTCGGCCTGCCGCCAGGCATCCCCGTGGCCGCGGGCGGGGGCGACAACGCCGCGGCGGCGGTCGGGACCGGCATCGTGGGCCCTGGGCTCGTCAACTCCTCCGTGGGTACGAGCGGCGTCCTCTTCGCCCACACGAGCGAGTTCAACCCGGACCCTTCGGGACGGCTGCACGCCTTCTGCCACGCCGTGCCCGGCGCCTACCACCTGATGGGCGTCACCCTCTCCGCGGGCGGGTCACTCTCCTGGTGGCGCGAGACGCTAGGGGGCGACTACGACGAGCTTGTCGAGGCCGCCTCGGACGTTCCACCCGGCTCCGAAGGGCTCGTCTTTCTGCCTTATCTATCCGGTGAGAGGACGCCGCATCTCGACCCCAGGGCCAGGGGGGCTTTCTTCGGGCTAACGGCCCGTCACGGCGCAGGGCACATGACCCGCGCCGTGATGGAGGGTGTGATCTTCTCCCTCCGCGAGTCCCTGGAGATCATGCGCGAGCTCGGCGTCCCCATAGACGACGTGCGGGCCACCGGCGGCGGGGCGAGGAGCACCCTCTGGCGCCAGCTCCAGGCCGACATCTATAACACCCCCGTACGCAGGACCGTCGCCGACGAGGGACCGGCCTACGGCGCTGCGCTACTGGCGGGGGTCGCCTCCGGCACCTACGCCGACGTGGACGAAGCGTCCTCGGTCGTCGAATTGCGAGAAGAGGTCACGGAGCCGGACGGGGATCGCTCGAAGACCTACGAGGAGCAATACGAGGTCTACCGCTCGCTGTACCCGGCGACGCGCCAAGCCATGTCCCGCCTCACCGACCTCGCCACGGGCTCGACCGGCGATTGATCGGCCTCCTACTCCACAGAGCCACCGCACGACGCCTTGCGCGCATCGTCTAGGAATACGAGGAGGGGCTGCTCTGGATCTTCCTCTACCGGCGCCGTTACGAGTCGATGCGCTGCACCATTCGGACCATTTTAGGGTCCCGCTTCCCTCCTTTGTGTCCGCTTTTACCGCGGTTGGGACGCGACGGAACTAGAAGCTGGGGCGACTACACATTTCGGGCCGGAATCCGTCCGGAGCCTTGCGATAGCGTTTGGGACGCGGTGAGTGAGTGGTAATGAAGGAGAATCCGGAAAACACGAAACGAAGGAGGATCGCTTTGCGCACACTATCTACGGTCGGCTGGGTCGTCCACAATCTCGGCCTCGCCATCTGTTTCGGGGGTTCGGTCTTCGGCAAGGTCGCGCTGAACCCGAACCTCGACGTCATCGGCCCCGAGGCGGACCGCGGGAAGATCCTGAACACGTCGTGGAACCGCTTCAACGTCATCAGCGCCGCCTCGTTCATCGCCTCGGCGGCGACCTGGTTCCCAGGCAGGCTAGGACTATCGGGCGGGGAGATCGACGACCAGACCCGCAACCTGGTCCTTGCCAAGGACCTCCTGTTCGCGGCGGGCACCGCTAGCGGGATCGCCAGCGTGGTTCAGGGCCGCGCACTCGCCGGGCAAGCCCCTGGTGGCGCGACGCCTATCGCTTCGGGGACCACGCCCTCGTCCAACACGCCGGAGGAGGCGGCCCGTCTCCTGCGCTCGGTGAACCAGCTCGGCAACGCGAACCTGCTGATTACCGGCGCCATCCTGGGCGTGACGACGATCCTGTCCATGAAGGCTACCGAGTCGACGCGCTTCAGCGCGGTCTCGCGGCTGCTGCCCTGAGGGGTTCGAAAGGGCTCCCGCCCCCGAGGGCGGGGGCCGCGCCCCGAGGAACCCAACGAGGTGAACGGGCGTAGATTGCTGGCAGCACCTCGCTGCTAGAGGGCAACACACCGGCTCGAACCGAAAGGAAGCGGTGAGGCAACCCGGGGGTGGAAGTGTCGAGAAGGAAGGCAGAGTGGCATGAGTGAGGAAGTCGGCAAAGGTGATAGGCGCGCGGATGCGGCGAAGCTGCTCGGCGCCAGGATCTCCTGCATGGTTGGGTTGATCTTCGGCGCGGGTGGCATCCTCTTCGCGCTCTTGGGCGCGGGCGCCAGCGTGTCCGCCGGGGCCGTTGGGGCCGCCCTGGGCGTCCTCGGCTACTTCCTCGGCGCGAGGCGGCTCGGGGCGGCAACGGTAGTGCTCGGTGTGGCCGCTGTCTTCTTCATGGCGGCCGCGAGCACCGGCATCCTCCCCGGCGTGGCGCCCGCAGGCCACGGGTACGAGTAGCGCGGTAGCGGGGACCGCCGGGACCTCGTGACCCACACGGGTGTCCGATCCCGCGGTCTCCGGCATCCCCAGGTAGCGTCCGGCCTTACCAATCGCGGTGAAGAAGGAGGCGAAACCGATAAGAGATGGCTGCGCCTATGCATCCGTAGACCAGGGCCACGTCGTGGGTCTGCTCCAACACGATGCCGTCCCTCCATCGAGTGGCCACCAGACCCATAGCGCTTATGTCATAACCTCTGCCTCCGACGCTTGCGACGGGAAGAGGCGTTGCCGCCGCTTTACAAACCTTCGCGAAACCTAGTAACTTGCGCTCTATGAAGTCCTTCCTGAGCCACGACCGGTCGTGGGCCTACCGGTCGATGCTGCTCGTCAGCGTCTGCGCCGTCGCGCTGGGGGTGTGGGCCAGGCTGTATCGTCTTGGTTTTCCGGACAGGATCCTCTGGGACGAGCGGTACTTCCCGGCCATGGCCGACAAGTTCCTGCGCGGTGTCTACCAGTTCGACCTGCACCCGCCCCTCGGCAAGTTCATCCTTGCGGTCGGCATCGCCCTTCTCGGGGACGAGCCTCTGGGATGGAGGGTCATGCCGGCGTTGTTCGGCCTTGCCCTGCTGCCGCTCGTGGCGGTCCTCGGATGGTACTGCCTGAAGGACAGGGTCGGCGCCATGCTGCTCGTCACCTTCTTCGCCGTGGAGACGATGTTCATAGTCAATTCCAGGACCGGGGTCATGGACATCTTCCTCGTCTTCTTCGTGCTCGCCGCCTTCCTCGTGGCGCTCAGGGCCGAGAGCAACAGGCAGGTGGTCTCCTCTTGCGTCCTGCTCGGGCTGGCCATCGCCGTCAAGTGGGCGGCCTTCCCCGTGGCCGTGCCAGCCGGCTACGTCCTCTGGCGAAAGGGGCTTCTGCGGCCGTTCCTGGGGGGGCTCTGGATCTCCGCGATCGTCTACGTAGCCGTCGTCTACGTAGGGGCGCTAATCTCTGTGACCGCGAATCCCTTGCAGGCGTGGCTCTGGACGTGGGACTGGCACGTCAAGGCGGCGGCCAAGATCTCCTCCTCCATCCCCCACGGCTGGGGTTCGCCCTGGTGGAGCTGGCCGATCATGCTCAGGCCGATACGCTATTTCTACGGGATCAACGCGGAGGGACTGTTGCAGGTGGTTACCGCGATCGGAAACCCCCTGATCTGGTGGTCAGGCACGCTGGCCGTGTTTGCCGGCATCCTCGACGTGGGCCGCAAGGCCGTATCCAGGAAGCTCTCGGCTGACGACCCGATCATACCGATCGTCCTCGGCTACGTGTTCCTCCTGGCGCCGTGGACCGCGGGCACCCGCATACCGTACATCTACAACTACCTGCCGATCTACCCCTTCGCCATCCTGGCCCTGTCCTACTGGCTGATCAAGGTCTGGAACCGCCGGGGATGGGGACCCTGGGTTGTCGTAGGCTTCGCCGTCTGCGCCGTGGCGCTCGGCGTATACTTCCTTCCCCTGGCTATAGCACTGCCCATTAGTGAAGACGACCTTATGAACCGCGTCTGGACCGACTACTGGTTCCTCTACGAAAAGCCTGTCCCCGGGAGCGGTTGCCTGGTCCCGAACCCGACTTCCCTCTGTCCGCCGCCTCCCGGCTGACCTACCGCGCCCCCCGAAAAGCGGTTCGCACGAGCAGGGCGCTTCGCGAACCGCTTTACTCGGGTTCGACGGTGTCGCCCGCCCTGATGCTGCCGGCCGTAACGACCCGGGCGCAGATGCCGCCTCTGTTCCTGAGGGCTCGGGTCATGCCCGGTTCGCTCAGGTCCTGCACGTGCCTGCACGGCGGGCGCGAACGGTCGAACTCGAGGAGTACATCGCCGACGCGGAACCGCCTCTTGCGTAGCTCGAGGAGCCTGACGCCGCGGGTGATGATGTTGCGCCGGTGCTGGCCGTCCTTGACGCCGATGCCCAGCTCGTTCTCGATGTAGTCGAGGTCTTCGCCCTCGATCAGGGTGACCTGGCACACGTCGCCGTAGCGCGTCCAGAACCCCGTCCCCTCGCAGTAGCGGTCACCCTCGATGCCGCACCCCTCGACGGTCCTGACCTCCTCGACACGCTCCATCGCCGCGCTGCCTTCTCCGGTGACGAAGATCCCATCGACAACACCTTTCATACGTACTCCCTTCTCGTCTGATCGTTGTCAGTCTTTTACACGTCTCGCTCTGGACGGATGTCTCATACGGAAACCGCAAGGTCACTTCCGCGGTGTTCGACCCGGGAAAGTACGACTCCTACCACGTTTCCCTCAGTATGACCGTCATTCCCGCGCAAGCGGGAATTTACGGTGGCAGCCGCTCTGCTTGTTCGACCAGAAGTGATCTACCTGATTGCGTATCAAACCCCCAGGATCTTTACGCCGTAGCGATGTATCCGCCGGTCGGCCGTCAGGAGGACGAGCCCCTCCAGCTTGCCGAGCGCCCGCTTGATGGAGATCTCCCACATGGTGGCGGCACTCACGAACACCGAAACGGCCGGGTCGGAGATCGTGGCCCTGGCCCCCTCGCCTAGAGTGGGATGATTGGCCAACCACCACAGAAGGACGTGCGTGTCGAGGAGAAGCCTTACGGACGCTCACCCCGAAAGGCGGCTGCGTCTTCGTCAGGTAACTCGTCGAAGTCCTCGGAGATCCAAACCCTCCCATCCACCAGGCTCCCTGGGAGTGTCGTCATTACGATAGGGGATGAGCCTCGCGACCGGCTTCCCAGCCCTGCCGATAACTACCTCCTCACCCCTCGCGACCCTCTCCAGAAGACGGGAAAAATGGGTTTTGGCCTCGTGGATGTTTACTATCATCTTCGATCCCTCACGTTGACTAGACGGACTAAGCCAGGTTAGTCTATGACACATGCGACGGGGGCGCCATGCTCTTGGGAGACGAGGTAGCACTCAATCTTCTTTGCTTCCGTAACCACCGCCGCCCGGTGTCTCGACCGTAACCACGTCGCCCTGCTCCATCTCCATGCTGGCCTTTGGCGGCAACTCTTCATCGTTCAGGAGATTACGGCCGACCCTGCCCGGTTCTCCTGCTTCGAGGCCGCGCGGACCGTGGCGCCTGCGGTCGGTGAGGAGGGAGAGGCTTGCGGGCTCGAGGACTTTCACGGAGCGGACGATGCCGTCGCCGCCGCGGTTTTCTCCGTCTCCTCCCGAGCCGTAGAGAAGCTCGTAGCGCTCGACGCGCATGGGGTACTCGAGCTCGAAGGCCTCGATGGGGGTGTTGAGAGTATTGCTCATCCCGACGTGGACGCCGGAGGGGCCTGGGCCCTTCTCGCTCGCCCCCTGCCCGCCCCCGATGGTCTCGTAGTACGTCCAACCAGGACCGCCGATCACCAGGTTGTTCATCGTCCCCTGGCCCTGGGCCGGGAGCGCGGCCGCGCCGGAGAGGGCCGCAAGGACGGTGTCGGCTATGCGGCTGCTCGTCTCGACGTTCCCCGCCACGACGGCCGAGGGACTCTGCGCGTTCACGAGGCTGCCCGCGGGGGCCGTAATGTCGAGCGGGGCGTAGGTGCCCGCGTTGGCGGGAATGTCGCCGGGAAGCAGGACGCGCAGGGCGAAGTAGCAGGCCGAGCGCGTCACGGCGAGCGGGCAGTTCACGTTACCCCTTACCGCGTCCGCGGTCCCCGAGAAATCTATGCTCATCGAATCATCCTCTATGACGACCTTCGCCCGGATGGGGATGTCCTCGTCCGTCGTTCCGTCGCCCTCCATAAAGTCCTCCGCGGAGTATTTACCGTCGGGCAGGTCGCGGACTACCTCGCGGGTGCGGCGCTCGGTGTAGGAAATGACCTCGTCGAAGGCCGCGAGGACCGTCTCCTTGCCACGACGTTCTATAAGCTCTCTGACGCGCTGTTCTGCGATCTGGTTCGCCGCTATCTGTGCCCTGAGGTCGCCGCGCCGTAGGGCCGGCGTGCGGACGTTGGCGAGCAGGAGTTCGAGCACGTCGTCTACGTATTCGCCGCCGCGCACGAGACGGACGGGCGGGATGATGATGCCTTCCTGGAAGATCTCCCGCGAGTCGCTAGGCGCTGAGCCGGGGCGCATCCCGCCCACGTCCGAGTGGTGGGCGCGGGTGACGGCGTAGCCGATAGTGTCGCCGTCCGGGGCGACGGGCGAGACGAGCGTTATGTCGGGCAGGTGCGTGCCGCCCGAGTAGGGGTCGTTGATGGCGAAGACGTCGCCAGGCTCGGGGTCGCGGTCCATTATGGCCGCGACGGCCTCGGGCATCGCGCCAAGGTGGACGGGGATGTGCTCGGCCTGGGCTACCATCCGCCCCTTCCCGTCGAAGAGCGCCGTCGAGCAGTCGCGCCGCTCCTTGATGTTCGATGAGTAAGAACCCCGGACCAGGACAGCCCCCATCTCCTCGGAGATGCCGGATAGAGCACTGGCCAACACCGAGAGGGTTACGGGGTCGAGCCTCCCTTCGCTCAACGCTTCTCCAGCACGAGCGTGCCCACGGCGTCGACCTCGCCCCGCCATCCCGGCCTGACGACGCAGGTCGATTCCTTGAACTCCACTATCGCGGGGCCTTCTATCCCGGATCCCTCACCCATCCGGTCACGGTCGAGGACGGGAACCTCGATCCACTCCCCCCCGAAGTTCGCCTCCCTGCGCCCGCTCCCCGGCTCGCCCTCGGGCCGCGGCTCGGCCAGCTCCGGCTTGTCGACGGGGACCGTGGAGATCAGTCGCAGGTTGACGAGCTCGACCGCCTCATCATCCATCCTGTAGCCGTAGCGTTGCTCGTGCGCCACGTGAAAGCGCTCCTCCAGCTCGTCGAAAGACCCCTCAGCCTCGACGGTGAGCTCGAAGGACTGACCCGCGTAGCGCAGGTCAGCCCTGCGGGTGTGGTCAGGCCCTTCGAGGACCTCCGCGGCGCCCCGCTCCATCTCTCCGAACGATCGCTTTACGTTCGTGGCATCGACCTCAGCCAGACTTTTGAGATAAGGACGCACGTAGTCCCTGCGCACGTCAGAGATGGCCAGTCCCAGGGCGCTGAGGACACCGCCGGCCCGAGGGACGAGCACGGTGGACATGCCAAGCTCCTCGGCCAGCGTGCATGCGTGCATGCCGCCGGCGCCGCCGAAGGCGAGGAGGGCGAAGTCCCTGGGGTCGAGGCCTCGCTCCACGCTTATGACCCTGAGGGCCCGGGCCATCTCGGCGTCGGCGACCCGCACGATACCCAAGGCCGTCTCCTCGGCGTCCAGGCCGACCTTCTCGCCCAGGGCTACGAGCGCCTTCTCGGCGAGGTCACGCCCCAGGGTCACCTCGCCACCCAACTCGGTCCCGTCGGCGAGGTAGCCGAGGAACAGATTCGCGTCGGTGACCGCTGGCTCCTCGCCTCCCTTGCCGTAGGCGGCGGGGCCCGGTTCGGCGCCGGCGGAACGAGGTCCGACGCGCAGGGCGCCGCCCGCGTCTGCCCAGGCTACCGAGCCGCCTCCTGCGCTCACCGTGTGCACGTCAACCATCGGCAGCTTTATGGGGACGCCGGCTATTACCGTTTCTGTGCTCGTCTGGGCTTCGCCCTCGACGACGGGCGCGACGTCGGTGCTCGTCCCGCCCATGTCGAAGGTCAGGAGGTCGTGGTAGCCGCCGAGACCTGCGACGTAGGCGGCGCCGACGACCCCGCCGGCCGGACCAGAGAGGATAAAGGCTGCGGCGTCACGCACCGCATCGTCTATCGTGGCTACGCCGCCTGAAGACTGCATGATCAAGGGCCTGGGGGCCCCGGCTTGCTCGACCTTGCCGCCGAGGTTCTTCAGGTAGGCCGCGAGCCTCGGGGCCAGGTAGGCGTCGGCGGCCGTCGTGGAGAACCGCTCGTACTCGCGGAACTCGGGCAGCACCTCACTGCTGAGGGAGACGTGCACCTCGGGGAGAGCCTCGCGCAGCGCCTCCCCGACCCTCTGTTCGTGATCCGGGTGCATAAAGGCGAAGAGAAGGCACACGGCGACGGCCTCGACCCCGGCCTCGCGGACGGACGATACGGCCTTCTCCAGGCTCTCATCGTCCAAAGCTTCGATCTCACCTTCCGGTCCCATCCTCTCCCTGACCGTGAATCGCAGCTTGCGGGGCACCAGGGCGGGCGGCCTATCCTGCGTCAGGTCGTAGAGCGAGGGACGGTTCTGGCGCGCTATCTCCAGCACATCCCTGAAGCCCGCGGTGGTCACGAGCGCCATTCGCGCGCCGTTGCGCTCCAGCAGGGCGTTGGTTGCCACCGTCATCCCGTGGGCGAAGGCGGCGAGCGCGCCGGCCTCGACCCCCGAGGCTGCGATGGCGTTCATCACGCCTTCCGACTGATCGCGTGGTGTAGAGGGGACCTTGGTGGTCAGGACCCCGCCGCCACCGAGCGCGACGAGGTCGGTGAACGTGCCGCCGACGTCCACCCCGAGCCGCAACCCGCTCACGGGGTCACCCTACCCAACCACGGGTCTCTTCATACGACCGTCCCTTCGCGCGGCGCCGGACACGCCTCGTGCCGGACACCGGTAGTCTCGCATGCACACTCCTCCCGATCCTAGGTGGCGGCTCCTTCGAGGTCCTCCTGCGTCTTCAGGAGGTCAGTACCGGCCGTCTCCCTGACGGTCAGGACGACGAGCAGGGTAGCGATGGCGCCGCCGATCACGATGAAAGCCGGAGACAGGGAATTCCCGGTCGTCGAGACCAGGTACTGCGCCAGGTAGGGCGAGCTGCCCCCGAAGATCGCCACCGAGAAGTTGTAGCCGATGGAGAAGCCACCGTAGCGCACGCGCGTAGGAAAGAGCTCCGTAAGGGCGGCGATGGACGTGCTAATAAACACCGCGAGGAGCGCCCCGAGCGCGACTTGGGCCACGATGGCGGCGAAGAGGTTGCCCACGTTCAGGAGCAGGAAGAGGGGGTAGGTCAGCACCACATATCCTATACAAGACGCCAATAAGAGCGGCTTTCTCCCGATGCGGTCCGAGAGGGCGCCGAGCGGCGGTATAAGGGCCATCCCGACGAGCAGCGTGATCGTGGTCGAGAGCGAGGCCGCTGTTGGCGAGAAGCCCAGGGGGTCTTGGAAATAGGTCGTCATGTAGCTCAGGACCACGTAGAAGCCGATGTTCTGGATTATGACGAGCCCACCGACCTGCAGGATCTGCTTCCAGTTCTCGACGAGGGTCTCCCTGAAAGGCGACTGGGAGACCTCGCCGGTCTCTTCCAGTGCTCTGAACTCCGGGGTGTCTTCGAGCCTCAGCCTTATGTACAGGCCGACGATCCCGAGCGGCCCCGCGAGCAGGAACGGTATGCGCCATCCCCAGGAGATGAGGGCGTCTTCAGAAAGCACGGTTGTAAGGAACAGGACCAGGACCGAACCCAGCATGAAACCTATGAGGGTCGAGAACTCGAGCCAGCTGACCAGGAACCCCCTGCGTCCGTCCGGCGAGTACTCGGCCAGGAACGTGGAAGCGCCACCGAACTCCCCGCCCGCGGAGAAGCCCTGCAGGCAACGCGCGATGACCAGCAGCAAGGGCGCCCACACGCCTATCGTGGCGTAGGATGGCAAAAGCCCGATCGCGAACGTGGAGATCGACATCAGGATGATAACGGTGGCCAGGACGCGCTGGCGTCCGAGCCTGTCGCCTAGGGGCCCGAAGAAGAGCCCCCCGAGGGGACGGACGAAGAAGGCCGCCGCGAAGATCGCGAACGTGGAGAGCAGCGCGGCGGTCGGGTCGTCAGGCGGGAAGAAGACGGCCGCGAGTGTCACGGCGAGGAAGCTGTAGGTCGCGAAGTCGAACCACTCGACGGTGTTGCCTATAGAAGCCCCAACGATGGCCCGCCTCAAAGTCGTCTCTTCTACCTGCGGTACCGCTTCGCCTACGGATCGCTCCTGCGCATCCATGCTCCGAACCCCCTGTTCACGCTTTCCCCTACGAAACCAGTATAGAGACTGCTGCCGCAAAGTACTATGGCCCTTTGCATGGAGATGCCACGCCCCCGGACCACCGAACCCACGCGTCTTTGTCCGTCCGTTCTTACGAGCCTTACGATCTTTCCTCCGGACGGGACGCGGCCCGCAGGCTGGCGGTCGCTTCCGGGTCGGGGACGCAAGACCCTGGCTCTTCGCCGCTTTTCAGTACGACGCCGTAGACCTCGCGGGCCCGCTCCACCGAGACGAGACCGTCCCCAACGTCGCGGGCTACCAGGTCGGGTTCCCGCTCTGAGGGTTCACCGTATCCGCCCCCTCCGGGCAGGCTGAGGACGGCCCGCTCCCCGGCCTGCATGGGCTGCTGGCGTTTGGGGTGAAGTTCCCTGCCGTCCGCGGTGCGCACCGCACCGGCTCCCCCGGGAGAGCCTCCTTGTATGCCCTGGGCGGGCCAACGGGTACGGTCGTACATGGCCGAGAGGACCCAGGGGGCCTGGCTGCGAACTCCTATCTCCATCTCCTGGCCGAAGCCGCCCCTGCGGCGGCCGGGCCCTTCTGAGTCGGGACGGAGTTCGCGCCTGTGCATGACGATGGGGGAGATGCTCTCTATCACCTCGGCGGGCACGCCCCTGATGCCGCTAGGGAAGGCTGTCGCCGAGAGGCCGTCCCCTTCTTTACGCGCGCCCATGCCGCCGCCGGAGAAAAACACGTACGTAAAAGGCCTGTCGCGCTCGCCGGTGATCTGGGTGTTCCACAGGCTGTCGGCGCCCTGGGCCAGGACTTTGTCGGGGACGACCTTTGCCAGCGCGCCGTGTATCACGCTGGGCAAAAAGTGCCCGACGATGTGCCTGGCTCCGACCGGCGCGGGGTGGAGGGCGTTGAGGATGCTGCCTTCGGGGGCCGTTACGCGGATGGGCTTGAAACTGCCGTTGTTGTTGGGTACGTCGGGGCTGATCGCGCACTTCACCCCGAAGGTAGTGTATGCGGCCGTGTAGTTGAGCACGACGTTGATGCCCCTCTCGCTCTGCGGCGAAGAGCCCTCATAGTCCACGACCATCTCGTCGCCCTCGACCCGGATGGAGACGCAAAGGCGGATCGGCTCGTCGAACCCGTCCGTGTAAGCCTCGTTTTCGTAGACGCCGTCGGGCAACCCTTCTATAGCCTCCCTCATGGCCCGCTCGGAGCGGGTGCGGACCTCGTCCGAGAGCGACTCTATGTTGCCAAGGTCGAACTCCTCGATCATCTCTACCAGCCGCGCGCCGCCGACGTCGTTGCTACCGGCCTGGGCGTACAGGTCTCCTACGACCTCGAAAGGCGCCCGCACGTTGGCGCGTACAAGGCGAAAAAGCTCCTCGTTTGGCTCGCCCCGTACGAACAGGCGGGTCACGGGCACGAGAAGCCCCTCCTCGTAGACCTGGCGCGCGTCCGCCCCGAGACCACGACCGCCGACGTCGAGGGCGTGGCAGCAGTTGCCGAAGTACGCCACGACGCTGCCGCCGTGGAAGATCGGGGTGAGCACCGTGAAATCGTTGAGGTGGCCCGAGGTTTGCCACGGGTGGTTGGTGATCAGCACGTCGCCCTCTTCGAGGGTCTCGGCGGGAACCTCGCGCAGGAAGTGGTGGACCGAGGTCGCCATCGCGTTCACGTGGCCCGGCGTGCCGGTCACCGCCTGCGCGACCATGCGGCCCCTCTGGTCGAAGAGGCCCGCGGAGAGGTCGCCCGCTTCCCGGACCACGCTCGTGAACGAGGTGCGCATCAGGGCCCGCGCCTGCTCCTCGACGATGGAGACGAGGCGATTCCAGAACACCTCGAGAAGGACCGGGTCGAGCCGCGATTCGCTCACTCCGGCCACCGCACGACCAGGTTGCGCGCCCCGTCGATCTCGGCTTGGCTATCGGGTCCTAGTACGACCGTGGACTCCCGCTCCTCGAGGACCGCGGGGCCGTCGAACGCCGCGCCGAAACCGAGACGGTAGCGGTCGTAGACCGGAACCGTCGCAAAATCCCCCTCCTCGGGCAGGTAGATCTCTCGGTCTCCCTTTATGGCCTCGCCGGGTTCGCCCGTGGTGCTCTCTTCACGATCGAGCCGGATCTCGGGCCGGGACGACGAGACTTCGAGGCGCCACGTGATCGTCTCCAGCGGCACGTCGGGTCCTTCCCTACCGTACAACCTCTCATACTCCTTGCGGTAACGGTTGGTCAGCGGGGCCGCGTCGTCGGGTCCCAGGAAGCCATCGGGAAGCTCGACCGTTACCTCGTGGCCCTGGCCCACGTAGCGCATCTCGCACAGACGCCTCACCCAGACGTCTTCGTCGGCGACGCCCGATGCGCGCAGAAGACCGCGTCCCTCTTGCTCCATCTCTCTCAGCGCCGCGTTCGCGTCGGACCAGTCGAGATCGTTTAGGCGGCCGAAGAGGCTGCGCATGAAATCGAAGGAGAGGGGCGCGCAGAGGAAGCCGAAGGCCGAGGTCGCTCCCGCGCCCAAAGGGACGATAAAGCCCGGAACACCGAGGGCTCGGGCGACCCTGTAGCCGTGTACGGGACCGGCCCCGCCGAAGGCGAAGAGGGGGTAAGCGCGCGGGTCCTTGCCGCGCTCGACGGCGTGTACCCTCGCCGCGTTCGCCATGTTCTCGTTGACGACCTGGTGGATGCCCCAGGCCGCCTCGACGCGGTCGAGGTCGAGTGGACGTGAGATCTTCTCCAATGCCCGCAGGGCGGCATCGCGGTCAAGTTGCATCTTGCCGCCGAGGAAGAAGTCGGGGTCGAGGTAGCCCAGGATCAGATCCGCATCGGTCACCGTAGGCTCTTCGCCGCCGCGGCCGTAGCAGGCCGGTCCGGGGTCCGAGCCGGCGCTCCTCGGCCCGACCTTCGGCAGGCCGAGGGGGCCGATGTTCGCGATCGAGCCCCCGCCAGCCCCTATCTCGATCATCTCTATCACCGAGACTTTGACCGGCAGCCCCGAACCCTTCTTGAAGCGGTAGACGCGGGCGACCTCGAACTCGTTGCTCTTGAGGGGCTCTCCGTCTTCGATCAGGCACGCTTTCGCCGTGGTCCCTCCCACGTCGAAGGAGAGCACCTCGGGGAAATCCGTCGCCCTGCCGTAGAAGGCCGCGGCCAAGGCCCCCGCCGCTGGACCCGACTCCAGCAACCTCACGGGAAACCGGCAGGCCGTCTCCACGCTGGCCGTGCCGCCGTTCGAGAGCATTATGTAGAGCGAGCCTACGAAGCCGAGTTGCCGCAGCCGCTCTTCCAAAGAGCGCAGATAACCTTCGACCAACGGCTTGGTGTATACGTTGGCTACCGTTGTCGAGGTGCGCTCGTACTCCCGGATCTCCGGCGCGACCTCCGAGGAGAGCGAAACCGAGATCTCCGGCGCCTCCTCGGCCAGGATCTCCCCGACCCTCTGCTCGTGCGCGGGGTTACGGAAGGAGTGCAAAAAGCTCACGGCGACGGCCCGTACGTTGCGTTCGCGCAGCTCCGTGACGATCGAACGTACCTGGTCTTCGTCGAGCTCGAGCATGATCGAGCCGTCGTCGAGCGAGCGCTCGTGCACGCCGTAGCGCAGGCTCCGCGGCACGAGCGGCTCCGGCTTCTCGATAAACACGTCGTACATGTCGTAGCGGTGCTCGGTGCCGATGGCGAGGGCGTCCCTGAAACCCTGCGTCGTCAAGAGCGCAGTTGTGGCGCCCCTGCGTTCGATCAGGGCGTTCGTGACCAGCGTCGTGCCGTGGACGATCGTGCCCACCTGTCCGGCCTCGACACGTTCCCGACCGAGCAACTCGAGCAGCCCGTTCTCGACGGCCTCGGACGGGTCTTCCGGCGTGGTAAGCACCTTTCCCACGGCACGTCTCCCCGTTTCGTCGTCGATGAGGACGAGGTCCGTGAACGTCCCACCGATGTCGATCCCCACCCGGTGGTGTTTGCCCGCGTACACGGCCTGCTCCTAAGAGACGACCGTCAGCCCGTGCGGCAATTTGTGGAGGCGTTCGATGCCGCCCGGGAGGACGTGTACGAGGTCTTCGATCATGATGGCTCCGGCATCGGTGGTGTACGCGGGCGTCTCTATGGCGAGCACCATCCCCGCTTCGATCGGCGCCCTTTCGTCTTGCGAGACGTAGGGCGGTTCTTCGTGGAAGGTGTCGATCCCCAGTGAGTGACCGTAGTGACCGCGCCGAAAGCGCGGGTAGCCGTTCTTCGTGATGTGATCCTGGGCCGTGCGGAAGATCTCCCCGATCTCTACGCCCGGCTTGATCTCGTCGCAGGCCCTGTCGTGGGCCTCTTGGAGCACGCCGAAGAGGCGGTCGGCGGCGGGCTTGGACTTGCGGTAGACAAAGGTGCGGCCGCCGTCCCCCCTGTAGCCGCCCACGGTGGTGCCGCAGTCGAACTTGATGAGGTCGCCCTCCGCGAGACCGGCGTCGCGTTCGGAGTCGACGCCTACACCCACCCCGGCGCCGACCGCAGGAAGGATCCACTGGTCGGAGTAGTCCTCGTAGCGGACGTCTTCGGTCGCGGTCCGCGCGACGCCCATCACGTAGCGGTGGCGCACGTCCGTCGCGCTCATGCCTGGCTCGAGATTCTCGACCACAAAGCGCATCCCCGCCTCGGAGAGCTCCGTCGCCAGCCTGAGCCGCTCTACCTCGAACGGATACTTTATGCGCCGGAGGGCGTACATATCGTCCGTGAAGTCTACCCATCTGGCGTTGGGAGCCAGCGACGAAAAGCGCCGGTACGAATCGAAGAGCACGTAGCGGAGATCCGTCCCGATCCTGGCGCCGAGCAGACCCCTGTCCCCGAGCAGGCCGCGCACGATCTCATCCTGCTCGTCCTCGTCGAACTGCGCGGGGCGCGGCACCTCCGAGTCCCCGTCCCCGAGTGGCCTTTGTACCGCCTCGGCGTCCCGGATCTCCGGCCACAACATGTAAGACCTTACGTCCCCGATACCGGAGACTCGCCGCGCCGGCTTCGCCTCAAAGTCCCCGACCATCATGCCTACCTCGACCGACTCGTCGGCGGGGATGACGGCCAGCACCGTGCCCTGCATGCGCCACCACTGCATCAGGAAGTAGCTCTGGAAGCCCGTCGCGTAGAAGACGTTGGACGGGGTGTAAGCGATATAGGCGTCGAGCCCGCGGGCCCGAACCCGCCCACGGATGGCCGAAAGGATCTGGTCTTCCACGTCGTAAGCTCCTCCCTTCAATCCACATCTCTGAAAGAGATTATAGGGACTGCCGAAGATGTACGCCCGCCGTTGACGCCCGCGCCAGACCCGGGCACACTTCTCCGAAGGGTGTACACGACGCGGGAGGAGAGTAAATGCAGGATGGGGCGAAGCGCGTATTCGACCTGGAGCAACCGCGTACCGAACGGATGCCCATCCACCCGGCCCACAAGCAGGCCGGCTACTCCTACCTCCTTCACCGCCACCACGAAGACGAGTATCGTCCCGAAGAAACAGGACCCCGCACGGGGGCCGCGGGCGTCCTGATCTGCGGCGAGCACACGGGTACCCACATGGACGCCCTCTGCCACCAAGCGGACGCCCTCACCCTCTGCGGCGGCGTTCCGGTGGGGGAGGTGCAGTCCTCGCGCGGCTTCACGAGGCACGGCGTCGAGGAGATACCGCCCGTAGTAGCCCCAGGCGTGCTCCTCGACGTGGCCGCGAAAGACGGCGTCGAATCTCTCGAACCCGGCCACGTCGTTACGGCCGCGGATCTCGAGGAGTGCTGCGAAACGCAGGGGGTCGGCGTCGAGGCGGGGAACGTGGCGCTCGTACGGCTCGGCAACGCCCGCTTCTGGGACGACGAGGAGCGCTACCTGGCCGGACCAGGCATGGACGCGAGCGCGGCGTACTGGATGGCGGAGCGGGGCGTGTTCGCGGTTGGGGCCGACAACATGGCCTGGGACGCGCCAGGGTTGGAAGATCCCGAACTCGGGTGCCTCATGGCTGGACACCTGATCCTACTTGCGAGGAGAGGTATCTACATCATCGAGAACCTCGTCCTCGACGAACTCGCCGCCTCAGGACATTACCGCTTCGAGTTCGTCTGCACGCCCTTGAAGCTCGTCGGGGCGACGGGCTCCCCCGTCAGGCCCCTGGCAATGGTATCAGGGTAAGATGGTAGAGATCGACAGGCTCGCAAGAGCCACTTTAGCGCCAATCGTCGTGCGTTTCGTCCGTGTGTTGGCCGAGGGATGGTGGAGGATGGCGGATGGGGAGGCGATCGCCGTCGACGAGTAGCGGCGAGGCGAGCATCTTGAGCGGGCCGGCCGAGGGATGATCGACATCCTGGAGTATGCCCGAGCCGAGGACGTGATCGTCGGCGAAGACGTCGGCGAGGGTGTTGACGGCTCCGCTTGGGACGCCTGCGGCCCGGATCTCCTCGACCCAATCATCCGCGGGCCGCTTGCGGAACTCTTCCTGGAGCTCCTGGATCAAAGCCTCCCTGTTGGCCACGCGGTCGGGGTTGGTTGCGTAGCGCTCGTCCTCGGCCAACCCGGGCCGGCCAACGACCTTGCACAGCCCGGCGAACTGGGTGTTGTTGCCGACCGCGACGACGAGGGGCTTGTCCGAGGCGTCGAAGGTCTGGTAGGGGACGATGGAGGGGTGGGCGTTACCTATTAGGCCCGTGTCTTCGCCGCTTATGAGGTACTCCTGGCCTCGGTTCGCGAGCCATCCGAGGGTGGACTCGAAGAGTGGAACCTCGATGCGCGCGCCAGCCCCGGTCGCGGCGCGCCGGTGGAGGGCGGCCAGGATCGCGTTCGACGCGAACAGGCCGCACACGATGTCCGAGATCGCGACCCCCACCTTGGTCGGCTCGCCACCTGGCTGGCCCGTGGTGCCCATGACGCCACCCCTCGCCTGGACCAGGAAGTCATAGCCCGGACGCTCCTCGTCAGGCCCAGGGCCGAAGCCGGTGATGGAGCAGTAGACGAGGCCTGGGTTCGTTTCCCTTAGAGCTTCGTAGCCGAGGCCGAGCTTTTCGAGGGCCCCACGCCTCCAGTTTTCGATCATCACATCAGCCCCCGCCGCGAGCTTCTCGACCCGCTCCAGCCCCTTCGGGTCCTTGAGGTCGACGCCGATGGAACGTTTGTTGCGGTTGACGGCGAGGAAGTAGGCCGACTCGCGGGCTTCGCCTTCGCCCGCGAAAGGCGGTCCCCAGTGGCGGGTGTCGTCGCCACGCTCGGGGTGCTCGACCTTGATGACATCGGCGCCGAGGTCGCCCAGCACCATCGTCGCGTAGGGGCCAGCCAGGACCCGCGAAAGGTCGAGCACCTTCACGCCTTCGAGGGGAAGTCTGGGGCCGTCTTCCATGGGGCAAGCTTAGCAGCTTGCCAGCACGGCGCTTCGCGCCTTGTCAGCACGCTCCGGCTTCGCCTACGCTTGTCGGCAACGCTTTGGTCTTCGACCTTCGCTTTCAGCTTTTTGGGTTCCGCCCTCGCCCCGCAGCGTGAGAGGAACCGCTGCCCGAGGCGGTCGGGTCGGCGCTCGCGGCGACGCTCCGGGACGACTTGCTGAAAGCGAGAGCCGAAGGCTCGAAGCGTTGCCGACAAGCGAGGGCGCCAGCCCGAGCGTGCCGACAAGCGGAAGCCGAAGGCTGGAGCGTGCTGACAAGCGAAGCCCGAAGGGCGCAGCGTGCTAACATCGGATCGACGGTCGGGCTCCGAGAGAGGTGAGAAGATGGCTGTGACGCAGGCCGGGAGAGACGCGGACGCCCGCACCTCCGGGGTACCGGAGGCGGACGACTTCCTGAACATCGACGCCCACCTCTCCGACGCAGAGAGAGACGTCAGGGAGAACGTCCGGTCCTTTGTACGGGAGAGGATCAAACCGAGCATCGAGAGGTGGTACGACGAGGCCGTCTTTCCGAAGGAGATCGTACCCGAGTTCGCCGAGCTCGGCCTCCTTGGCATGCACCTCTCGGGCTACGGGTGCGGCGGCAAGAGCGCGGTCGAGTACGGGCTCGCGTGCATGGAACTGGAGGCTGGGGACTCTGGCCTGAGGACCTTCGTAAGCGTGCAGGGTTCGCTCGCCATGAGCGCGATCCACAAGTTCGGCTCGGAGGAGCAGAAACAGGAGTGGCTGCCCCGGATGGCTAGGGGGGAGGCGATCGGTTGCTTCGGCCTGACGGAGCCGACCGCAGGGTCCGACCCCGCGAGCATGAAGACCTTCGCAAGGAGGGAGGGGTCAGACTGGGTCCTGAACGGCGAAAAACGTTGGATCGGCCTGGCTACCATCGCCGACGTCGCCGTCGTGTGGGCACGCACGGACGAGGAGAAGAACCCCGTCCGCGGCTTCCTCGTCCCAACGGATTCCGCCGGCTTCTCGGCGAGGGACATAACCCCGAAGCTCTCGATGCGGGCTTCGATCCAGTGCGACGTAACCCTCAAAGACGTCAGCCTCCCGGAGAGCGCCATGCTCCCCGAAGCCACGGGCCTCGGCGGGCCTTTCGCCTGCCTGAACGAGGCGAGGTACGGCATCATCTGGGGCGCGATGGGGGCTGCGCGGGACTGCTACGAGTCGGCGCTGGCCTACGCAAAGGAGAGGGAGCAGTTCGGTAGACCCATAGCCTCGTTCCAGCTCGTGCAGCAGAAGCTTGTGAACATGCTGATCGAGGTCGGCAAGGGGACGCTCCTCGCGCTTCACATAGGCAGGATGAAGGACGCGGGTACGCTGAGGCCCGAGCACGTATCTTTCGGCAAGCTCAACAACGTCAGGGAGGCCATAGAGATCGCGCGCGAGGCCCGCACCGTGTTCGGGGGCAACGGCGTCACGCTCGACTACCCCCCCATGCGCCACATGAGCAACCTGGAGAGCGTGAGGACCTACGAAGGAACGGACGAGGTACATACGCTTATCCTCGGCGGCGCTATTGCCGGAATCCCGGCTTTTCGCTAACGCGAGGCGACAGGCTTCAGGTTTCTCTCGAAGATAGGAGCGATATGGCACAGATGAAGGCGATAAAGGTCGAAGGGTTCGGAGATCCCGAGGTCTTGCAATACGTCGATGTAGAGCGTCGTGAACCTGGCGAGGGGGAGGTTCTGATCGAGGTCCGCTCCGCGGGTGTGAACTACGCAGACACCATGCGCCGCCGCGACCAGTACGTCGAAGCCCAGGACCTTCCCTTTATACCAGGCTCCGAGGTGGCAGGCATCGTCGCCGAGGTGGGGGATGGGGTCGATGATGTCTCCACGGGCGACCGCGTGGTCACCCTGCTCGGGACCGGTGGGTACGCCGAGTACGCCGTCGCGCCCGCGGGGAGCCTGATCCCACTCCCCGAAGCGCTGGACTTCGACCGGGCCGCAGCCATCCCCCTGCAGGGCCTTACCGCCTACCACTGCATCAAGACCTCAGGCGCCCTGAAGGAGGGCGAGAGCGTCCTGGTGCACGCAGCGGCCGGAGGCGTTGGCACCCTCTCCGTCCAGACGGCGAAGCTCCTCGGCGCAGGCACCGTGATCGCCACCGCGAGCAGCGAGGAGAAGCTCGACCTCGCCCGCTCCCTCGGCGCCGACGTCCTCATCGACTACACCGAGGAGGACTGGCCCGAGAAGGTCCGCGGGGCCACGGAAGGCAAGGGCGCGGACATCATCCTCGAGATGGTCGGAAGCGAGTTCCCCGAGAAGAACCTGAAGTGCCTCAACGTCTTCGGCAGGATGGTCGTTTTCGGAGCGGCGAGCGGCGAGCGGGGGACTATCGTGCCGGCGGCTCTGATGAAGCGCTGCCACGCCGTCGTCGGCTTCTATCTGCCGCAGATAATGACCCGCCCCGACCTCTTCGTCCCCAGCCTCGAAGAGGTACTCGCCTGGATCTCCTCCGGCAAACTACAGCTCACCATCGGCGGCACCTATCCACTAGAAAGCGCCGCCGATGCTCACGCCGCACTCGAAGGCCGCCAGACGACGGGCAAGTTGCTGCTCAATCCTTAGAGGCTTCAGGTTTCAGGCTACAGGCATCAGGTCTTCGTTCGACGGGCCGTTAGGGTAGCGTGCAAGCCGGGTTGCAGCCCGCACAGACGCGAAAGGGGGCGGGGAGAATCCCCCGCCCCAAACACCTGAAACCTGTCGCCTCCAAGATGGCGCACCCGAAGGGCCCTCACAGCGAGTTTCGGAAGGGTTGATCCTTCCTCAACCCGCGCTGTTGGCTTTTAGCTCTTGGTCCAAAGCCAATTGCTAACGGCTAACGGCTCCTCGCCCGTAAGGCTCAGGACTTATGCAAGGCGCTGTAAGGCGCCGATCTATAAGACGCTGCATGCTAACCTCCCAGGATCTTCCTTCCACGGACTCGGGTGAAGGGCAAGTGTAGAGGAAGGGAGGGCCGGGGCGTTATGCCCCGGCCTTCCCGCCATGATGACCTCCGTTGTCTACCTTGTTGAGTTGGTCGTCAACCCGTTGAGGGGTTCGGAGTGGTCCCGCAGCTTTAAGTTCGGCGGCAGCTGCTCACTTGCGGCAGCTCGCGCGCTTCCGGTACAAAGGGACGCTTTTCGTAGCGCTTACCCTGACACTCCTCACTTGTGTCTGATGCTTCCCTGCCGCACAGGAACCTATCTAGTTGCACAGGCGAGTTGGCACGCTCGTGTTGCAGAGGTTGCCCACGAAGCTGTTGCCTGTGCCAGACCCATCCCAGAAGATGTCCGGCTTGTTACGGCCAAACGTGTTGCCGGTTACGGAGTTGTTCCTCGGCTTGATCGTTCTACCGAAGAACGGGTCCGTTGCTACCACAACCCCACCGGAGACCGCCGTGGGCCCGGAGGGGACGTTGCCCGAGATCTGGTTACCCGTGACCTCCATCTCCCTCGCGCCGAGAAGCGCGATGCCGATCCCCGAGAAATTGATGCCGAATTGCGCGGCTCGACACGAGCGCGTGTTGTCCTCGACGGTGTTGCCTTTCACCTCGAAGCCACCCACGGGTTGCGACTCGAAAGCTACGAAGAACATGCCAGCGCAGTTGTCGTGTACCTGGTTTCCGGTGAAGGAGCCGCCGTGGGCGCGTTCGACGTAGATGCCCCACGGGCCGCCCGAGATGCGGTTGCCGACGACCTTGGCGTCGTTGTTGGCCCCTTCCGGCCCGAACATGGCGATGCCCGTATCACCGGAGCGGCTTATGTCGTTGGAGACGATCTTGGTGCCGGTCGAGTCGAGGATAAGCGTGCCGACTAAGGTGCTGTCCGTGATGTCGTTGGAGAGGATCTTCGTACCGGGCGAGTCAGCGATGACCACGCCGAGCCAGTTGCCTACGAGGTCGTTCCCCGCGATGGTGGTGTTGGTGGCCCCGTTAGCCTCGATCGCGTTAGCGTCTTCAGGGTAGCTTCTGACCTCATTCTTCACGACCGTGGTGCCGGAACTGATCTCGACAAGGATGCCGTCGGCCTTGGTTTCAGAGCTGCCTATAAAATGGTTCTTCGCGATAGTGGAGTTGACGTTCCTGAAAACGACGATCCCACCAGGGACATTGCCTATGACACGGTTTCCCACAACAGTAGCGTTGCGAGCAGCGATAACGTCGATCACGCGTGCCCCGTCCCCTTCAATCTTGAAGCCCCGGATCGTGAAGCCAGAAACGCTCACATCGCTCACGCGCTGACCTTCGAGCTCGCCGGTCTTGATATTCACGTCGCCTAGGACGCAAATAGCCTCCGGTCCGAAAGTCCTCGAGCAGGGCGAGTCTGCTTCGGCTCTGGTGGGCGCTTCGATCACGGCGTCCTCTCCGCGCAGCTTTATCCCGTTCTTGCGGATCACCACGTCCTCGCGGTGAACTCCCTTGACCACGATGGTATCGCCCGGATCGGCAGCGTTTATGGCCTTCTGGATGGACTCGCCCGGCCCAACGACCGAGCTTTGCGCGGCGGCGGAGCCGACCCCCGCCGCCAGTGCCAGTCCGCTTGCCACCAGCAGGGTTAGGGCCATGGTGGCCAACAACGGTATGGTGCGTCTCATAAGGAGACCCGCCTTCCTTGGTAAGGGGGCGGGGTGAGTAGTGGAGTAAGGCTCGACTCACGGTGGCCCTTTATCAGTAACATGCGTAGCATACTCCCATATCGGGGCAGGTGTATCACTCAAATAGGCTATTTTTAGTGTTGCTTGGATGTTGCTTGCGGGTAGCGAACTTCGGAGAACTGCGTCAAAACGAAGTTCGGAGAATTCACCTTCCACGCACTCGGGTGAATAAGGACGAAGGAAAGGGCCGGAGCTCCTCCAAGAGTCCCAACCCCTTCACCGACGGTACGCTTAAGGCTAGGCCAGACTTGGCACCCGCACGGAAGTTCCCACAGCCCGGTTGACCCGCTCGACGACGCCGTCCGGGTCTTCTACCTCCACCACCAGCCGCTCGCAAGCCTCCTCTCGCAGACCGATCACCACCGCCTTGTGCGCGCAATAGTGGCGGGGGTTGTAGAACCTCACCCCAGGCTCGGGGGTGCAGTACTCACCGGACGTTCCCAGCACCCACGCCCTCCACAGCTTGCGCTCGATGTCGGGATCGGCCTCGGCCCCCAAAACGTGATCGAGGGGGATCGTCATGGTGGGCTTGAACAAGGACGATCCGGCCCGCTTCTTGACGTTGACCACCAGGGTTTCGCCGCGGACCTCGACGGTGTTCACTACCTCGACTGCATCGGCCTGTGCCGCCATACCGCTCATGGTGCATCCCTTTCCTTGACATCGGTGCTACGAGCATGGTCGCAAGGAAGGGGGTCCCGGCACATCCCCCAAATGGACTAAATTTGTAACTTTCTTAGCGAACTTCGCAGAATGCGTCTTCCACGCACTCGGGTGAATAAGGGTCGGGAAGAGGAAGGGCCAGGACTGCTACGCCCCGGCCCCTCGTGGCTGACGATGCCACCCACGCGAAGCGAGGTCCCGACCCTTTCGTGTTCTTCTGGTCCACCTCCGTAAGGAGGCCCCCGACCTCAGATCCAGATGTCCGAGGTTACGTCGCCTCCGGGGTAGCGCATCTCGTGGGCGCGGGCGGGTCCAGCGGGTTCTTTACCGAAGTCCACGTAGAAGTCCTCGTTGATCTTCATGCCCCCCTGTTCGGTGTCGCAGTCGATCTGGAGCAGGTAGGAGCCCTCTTCGGCCATCTTGGGGTAGAACTGGTTGTCCCAGCTGCTATAGAGCGAGTTGGTCACGTAGAGCCGCTTGCCGTCGAGCGAGAGCTGGAGCATCTGCGGGCCGCCATCGAGTTTGCGCCCCGCGGCCTCCTGGCTCTTGCCGAGCAGTCCGCCGCACCAGACCTGGCCGGTGAGGCGCGGGTTGGATGGGTCGCTTACGTCGTACTGGCGGAGGTCGCCGTGCAGCCAGTTGGAGAAGTAGAGGAAGCGGTCGTCCATCGAGACGAGGAGGTCGGTGATGAGGCCTGGCATCGGCATAGGCCAGCCCTCGACCTCTTCTGAGGCCACGTCTATGACCTTCTCGACCTCCCAGTGGCCGTTCTCCTTGTGCCAGTGGTACATGTTGGAGCTAAGGGCGGCGCCGACGAAGCCGTGGGTACTGTTGGGGTCGTGGTGGAAGCGGACCTCGAGCGGAATCCAACCGTCCTCCCCGAGGTCCACGCTCTGGGAGATCTCGTGCTTCTCCCAGTCCCAGAAGTGTAGCCGGCGACCGTACTTGCCCTCGGCCACGTCCTTGGGATCGAAGCCGCCCTGGTAGGTGTTGGGAGCGGCCCACTCGCTGCTGACCATGACGTTGTGGCGCGGCTGGTACCAGAAGTCGTAGTTGTAGCGCATGCCCTCGGTGTTGCTCTCCCATCGACCCGCTATGTTGAAGTCCTCATCCAGCACCAGGAAGCCGCCCGGGCCGTTGCCCTCGCCGTCGCCGAGCATGGAGATCATGATCCTGTCCGGCAGGCAGTGGACGGTGTGCGGGGCGGTGAGGTTGGTCTTCTCGACGATCTCCTCGGGCTCTATGACCTTGTGGAGCTTCGGAGAGCGCTCCTCGGCTGTGTCTATGATGTGTATGCGGCTCGAGCGCTGCCCCGGAACGACCAGGAAGCGGCGCGACTTGCCCTCCTCGCCGTGGCAGGAGCTACAAGCGTTCCATCCGAAGTGGTGCAGCTCGTCGCCGACGTTGGGCATGGGGGTGCGCTCGACCACCCGCGAGTAAGTGGGGGACTCCGGGTCCACGTCAACCGTCGCCAGGTAGTCCGGCTCTTCAACCCCCGTCCCTACGTAGAGCGCTACGGTGTAGAGCACCTTCTCGCGCTCGGCCTTCATCGCCTCCTCGGGTGAAGCGTAGCCCGGCCCACAACAGGCATGTCCCTCGTGGGTCGTCTCGTGCGCGTCTGACACGATGCATACTCCTTCCTCCCGCTTTTGAGCAGCGGGTTAACCCTTTCGCCCATGATCATGATACTCTTCTTACAAAGTCTCCGCACTCCCATGCACGAAGGGCAAAGTTCGGAGAACCCCCTCACCCGAAGTTCGCGGAATAACCCTTCCACGCACTCGGGTGAATAGACCGGAAAGAT
>CADCVF010000045.1 GCA_902806095.1 uncultured Rubrobacteraceae bacterium | reverse complement strand
AAACCCTGCGCTCTTAGCCCTGACCGGCGCAACGCTCGCGTTCTTCGCGATGACAGGCTTCGAGAACGCGGCGAACGTGGCCGAGGAGGTTCAGAACCCGAGCAGGGTCTACCCGCGCGCGCTGCTCGGCGGCATGGCGTCGGCGGGAATTATCTACCTTATCATCGCGTTTATCGCCTCGATGGTGGTGCCCACCGGCCGGCTCGCCGGCTCGGAGGTGGCGCTGCTGGAGGTCGTGCGGCAGGGCCTGCCAGCCTTCCCGGGTTGGCTGTTCGCGATCGTAGCGTGCGTGGCGATCACGAATACCTGTCTGGTCGCGTTGATAACGAACTCCCGGATCATGTACGGCATGGCACGCGAGAACGTGGTCCCGCGCATCTTCGCCCGCACCCACCAATCGCGGCGCACGCCTTGGGTTGCCATCGTTTTCACCACGATCATCGCGCTGATCCTGATCGTCGGCGTCGGGGAGGAGGGCGTCAACACGTTGGCCAGCGCCACCGTGGCGTTCCTCCTGGCGGTCTTCACGCTGGTCTGCCTGTGCGCGCTGGTCTTGCGCCGCGATAGCGTGCCCCAGGAGCACTACACGGCACCGACGGCGATCCTTTACCTCGGGGTAGTGGTGAACGCGGCACTCTTGCTCTACGTGCTGATAACCGACCTCCAGGACCTCGTCGCGGGAGCCGTCGGCATCAGGGAGAGCGTGGTTGTGGTGTGCCTCGTGATGCTGGCGGTAGGGGTCGGGTTGTACTTCGTGAACAACCTCACGCAGCGCAGGCTGGACCCATCGCGGACCGACGGCCGTAACGACCGAGGGTAGACAGGAGGAGGACCATGACCCACGTTCTGATCGCCACCGACGGTTCGGAGCAGTCGCTCAAGGCGGCGAGGTACCTGCGCTCGCTCCTGGATCCCGCTTCGCTGGAGCGCGTCAGCGTCATAGCCGTGGTCCGACCTCTGGCCGCCGTGCCGTTCGCGAGCGACTTCGGCGAGGAAGAGCACGCCGCCCAGGAGGCCGAAGACGCGGGTAGGTACTCGTTTCAGCGGGCGGCGCAGGAGGCCGTGCAACGCGTCGCTGAGGAGCTCCGAGACATGACCCCCAACGTGGACACCATGGTCCGCGGCGGCGCGCCCGCCGACCAGATCATTCGGGCCGCGGACGAGCTTGAAGCCGACCTGATCGTCGTCGGCGGACGGGGGAAGGGGACAGTGGCGGCCATCGTGCTCGGCAGCGTGGCCTACCAGGTGCTGCACCACGCGCCATGCCCCGTGCTCGTAACCCGGTAGGGAGCAAGGGACCAGTAGCTCTTGGGGCCGCGCCTCCGGGCTAAGAGAGCGCGGCTAGTGCTCAACACACCCCCCAGGACTCAGGGTGCGCGGTGTAAAATAGTCCGTAGGCACGCTAGCATCCCGGAGGAGCCTTGGAGAGTCTTTTCGATACCGCTGAGGGCGGCGAGGACCGCGAGAGACGGCTGGAGGAACTCGCCCGTCAGGTCTCCGTCTGCACCAAATGCGACCTGGCGAAGAGCCGCACCAACACGGTCTTTGCGACAGGGGATCCCTACTCGCCCCTGATGCTGGTCGGCGAGGGACCTGGCGAGAACGAAGACGCCACGGGACTGCCTTTCGTCGGGAGGGCCGGCAAGCTCCTCGACGACATCCTGGCGGCCGTGGACCTGACCAGGCAGCAGATCTACCTGACGAACATCGTGAAGTGCAGGGCCGCCGTCGAGGAGGGCGGCAGAATGCGCAATCGCCAGCCGAAGACCACAGAGATTAGGGCCTGCAACCCTTACCTGCAGGGCCAGATCGAGGCCGTCAAGCCGGAGATTATCCTCTGCCTCGGCGGTCCAGCCGCGAAGACGATCATAGACAAGGACTTCAGGATCACCAAGGACCGCGGCACGTGGTACGAGAGAGACGGCATCAAGACGATGGCGACCTTCCACCCCGCCTACGTCCTCAGGCAGCGTGGCGACGACCTGAACAATGCCAAGCGCCTGGTCTGGAGAGACATCCAGAACGTCTACGCCGAGTACCAGAAGGCGATGGAGGCGCGAGAGTCGTAAGGGTGGGCTGGCTTCGCACCGCCTGCTCATCGAGTACGAAACGTAAACATTCTCATACCGTGTTTTGGTCGCGCCTGCTATAGTGCATTCTTGTAAAAAGTAATCGTCGAGAAGGGCACCTAGAGCGTGGTAAGCACAACTACCGGCAGTCGCATGATGGACAGCACCGACAGAGAGATACTCAACCGGATCCAGCGCGAGGTCCCGCTGGAGCGGGAACCTTTCGAGGCCATTGGGCGCGACCTCGGGATCGCGGGCGATGAGGTCATCCGGCGTATAGAGTCGCTCAAGAGGGGAAGGGTGATACGCCAGATCAGCGCTATCTTCGACACGCGCGTCCTCGGCTACGAGTCGAGCCTGGTCGCCGCCAGGATCCCGGCCCACAAACTCAACGAGGGTGCTAAGGCTATCAACTCTCACCCCGGCGTCTCTCACAACTATGAACGCAACAACGAGTTCAACCTCTGGTACACCGTCGCCGTCCCGCCAGACTCCCGCCTGGGACTCCAGGGCACCGTCGATGTGCTGCACCACATAAGCGGCGCGCAGAAGACCCGCATTCTGCCCACCCTGAAGCTCTTCAAGATCGGGGTGACCCTGGATATGAACGCCGGCGCTACGGCGAAGAAGGAGGCCCCGCAGTACGGCGAGTCCGACAGGGAGAGCGCCGACAGGAATATCTCGGAGGACGACAGGGCCGCCATCATGGCGCTCCAGGAGGACGTCCCGCTGACGCCGCGTCCTTTCGACCTGTGGGGTCGGCAGGTCGGTCTCTCCTACGAAGAGCTCCTGGAGAGGGCCTACGACCTGCGCGACCGCAAGATCATGCGCCGCTTCTCCGCCGTCCTATACCATCGCAAGGCCGGCTTCAGGGCCAACGCTATGGGGGTCTGGAGGGTGCCCGACGAGCGTATCGACGAGGTAGGCAACGCCTTCGCCCACTACCAGGCCGTCTCCCACTGCTACCAGCGTCCGACCTACGAGGACTGGCCCTACTCTGTCTTCTCCATGGTCCACGGCCGCAGCGTCGAGGAGTGCGAGAATGTCCTCACCGCGATGGCCGAAGAGACGGGCCTCACAGACTACACCTCCCTCTACTCGACCCGCGAGTACAAGAAGACGCGGGTGCGCTACTTCACGCCCGAGATGGAGGCCTGGGAACGCCTCTATGCAGGCATCCTGCGTTGATCTAGGCATCAGGCATCAGGCTACAGGCTTCGGGGGAGGGATGCTCCCTTGTTGAGCGCGGCACTGCTCGTGGCGCTCTTTGCGGCGTTGCTCGCAGGGCTCGTCACGGGGCTAACGGGCTTCGGGCTGGCCCTGATCAGTACGCCGATACTCCTCTTCGTCTACGAGCCCAAAACGGTCGTCGTGCTTACGGCTATCTTCTCGATCGTTATAAACAGCGCCGTGGTGTGGGATTCTTGGCGCGAAGCCAGGCGACGGCTCGCCTTGGCTCTCCTGATCCCTGCTCTCTTCGGGGTCGCGCTGGGTGTCGAGGTACTGCGCATTATCGATCCTGACTACGTGCGCCTCGGGGTCGGCGTAATCGTCGTCTTCTCGGCACTGCTCCTGGTCAGGGACATCAGGCTGCCTGGTACGGGCACGCGATGGGGGACCCTCGTCGCTGGTTCGGCCAGCGGGGCGCTTTCGACCTCGACGGGGCTCGCCGGTCCCCCGATAGTGCTGCTCCTGGCCTCGCGCGACCTCCCTAAGCACGAATTCAGGGGGACGAGCGCACTGTACTTCTTGCCCATAAGCGTCGTCGGGCTCGTGGTCCTGGCCTTCCGCGGCCTTGTGGACGGCTCGGAAATCTCGCTGGGGCTCCTGCTCATTCCGGCTGCCATCGCCGGAAAGGCCATCGGGACGGCGCTCCTTGGGCGCGTCTCCGAGAGGGCGTTCCGGGCGATCACTCTGGGGCTCGTGATCCTGACCGGCACTCTGGGCGTCACGACCGCGGCCTGGGCGCTGTTGTAGCCTGCCCTCCACGTGGCATAATCTCCCGGTTGGCCAGAACAGGAGGCGAAGCATGACGGTAAGGGTCGGGGCGCAGCTTCATCCACAGCAAGCCAGTTACGCGCAGATGCGCGATGCGTGGCTCAGGGTCGAGGAGATGGGGGCCGACACGCTTTTCAACTGGGACCACTTCTACCCGCTCTACGGTGACCCCGACGGCAAGCACTTCGAGTGCTGGACGCTGCTGGGGGCGATGGCCGAGGTCACGGAGCGGGTGGAGTTCGGGGCGCTCGTCACGTGCAACTCGTACAGGAACGCAAACCTGCTCGCGGACATGACTCGCACGGTCGACCATATCTCCGGCGGACGCCTCATACTCGGGATCGGCTCGGGATGGTTCGAGAGGGACTACGACGAGTACGGCTACGAGTTCGGGACGGCGGGGAGCCGGCTGCGGGATCTCGACGCCGCGATGCCCGTTATCGAGGAACGGCTCGGTAAGCTGAACCCGCCGCCCATGCGTGAGGTCCCGATCCTCATCGGCGGCGGGGGCGAGAAGGTAACATTGCGAATCGTCGCCGAGCACGCCCACATCTGGAACGGCTTCGGGAACCCGGAGGAGGCGGCCCGCAAGAGCGGCATCCTCGACGACTGGTGCGAGAAGGTAGGCCGCGATCCGAATGAGATAGAGCGCTCCATAATGGTCAGTCCGGAGCTGGTCAAGGACGCCGACCGCTACGTAGAGAATGGCATAACCCACCTCATCATGGGCTTCGGCGGCCCCGACTACGACATGAGCCCCTTGAAGGACCTGATCGCCTGGCGCGACGACTACAGGGAGCGCAACGGAGAGGCTATCGCGGGCTGATCGCGCCGTCCAGGTCGGCTATGAGGTCATCTTTGTCCTCGATGCCGACCGAGAGGCGCATGAGGCCGTCGGTGACGCCTCTCGCCTCGCGCTGCTCGCGCGGGATGGCGGCGTGGGTCATCGTGGCAGGATGGGTTATGAGCGACTCGACCCCGCCTAGACTTTCGGCGAAGTGGAAGACCCGGGTCTTCTGCACCGCGGCGTAGGCGGCCTCGGCACCGCCCGTTAGGGTAAACGAGACCATTCCCGAAAAACCGCTCATCTGCCTCTTGGCCAGCTCGTGCTGGGGATGGTCGGGCAGGCCGGGGTAGTACACCGTGTCGACCTCGGGATGATCCTGCAAGAACCGTGCCACCGCGAGGGCGTTCTCCTCGTGCTGGCGCATACGGACGGAGAGGGTCTTGAGGCCGCGGAGCACGATCCAGGCGTCGAACGCGCCTGGCACGGCGCCTGCGGCGTTCTGGTAGAACTTGATCTCCTCGTGGAACTCCTCGTTCGAGGTCGCGACCGCCCCGCCGACCACATCCGAGTGGCCGCCCATGTACTTGGTAGTCGAGTGGACCACGATGTCCGCCCCCAGGCCGAGCGGGTTCTGGAAGTACGGCGAGGCGAAGGTGTTGTCTACGGCGACGACGGCGCCCCGTGCGTGCGCCATCTCCGAGAGCATCGCGATGTCGGAGAGGGTGAGCATCGGGTTGGTCGGCGTCTCGATCCACAGCAGCCTCGTCTCGGGCCTTAGCGCCTCTTCGACGGAGGCAACATCCGTTGTATCAGCGTAGGTGAAGTCAAGCCCGCCGGTGCGTGGGAGGACCTTGTCGAAGAGGCGGTACGTGCCGCCGTAGAGGTCGTCGCCGGCGACGACGTGGTCACCCGGAGAGAAGAGGCTCATCACCGCGGTCGTCGCGGCGAGCCCTGAGGCGAAGGCGAGGCCGTACTCGGCTCCTTCGAGTGCCGCTACGCACTCTTCGAGGGCCGTGCGGGTCGGGTTGCCCGTTCGGCTGTACTCGTAGCCCTTGTGCTGGCCGGGCGCCTCCTGCGTGTAGGTGGAGGTCTGGTAGATAGGGACTATCGTCGCCCCCGTCGCGGGATCAGGATCCTGCCCCGCGTGTATAGCGCGTGTGGAGAACCCGCTATCTGCGAACTTCATGATCCCTCCTCGAAGACGCGGTAGGGCCTTCCTAGATCCTCTTGTGTGGCGCCCGAGTTGGCGAGCACCCAGTCGTCGTCGAAGGCCTTGGAGACGTAGTTGCGTCCTGTGTCTGGCAGGAGCACGACTACCACAGCGCCCTCTGGCAGCCCCTTAGCCGCGCGGACCGCCCCTACGGCTGCCATCCCGCACGAGCCTCCGGTGAAGAGGCCCTCTTCGGACATCAGGCGGCGGGTCATGAGGAACGATTCACGGTCGTCTACCTGGATCACCTCGTCGACCACGGATGGGTCGTGGTTTTCCGGATAGAAGTCTTCCCCGACCCCTTCCACAGCGTAGGAGTGCACGTTGTCGGGGTCGGAGAAGATAGATCCCTCGGGGTCGACGCCGACTATCCTGACTTCGGGGCTCTGCTCTTTGAGGTAGCGGCCTGTTCCCGTAATGGTTCCACAGGTGCCCATCCCCGCTACGAAATGTGTGATGCGGCCTTCCGTCTGGCGCCAGACCTCGGGTCCCGTCGTCTCGTAGTGGGCCAGGGGATTGGCCGGGTTCTCGTACTGCCCTGGCTTGAAGCCGCCTGGGATCTCATCTGCAAGCCTCTCGGCGACGGCGTAGTAGCTCTCGGGGTCCTCGGGCGGTGCGGGCGGCGTGACGACAACCTCGGCGCCCATGGCCTTCAGGAGGTCCTGTTTCTCTTTGCTGGCTTTCTCTGGCATCACGCAGATGCACCTGTAACCCTTGACCGCGGCGGCCAGCGCCAGGCCGGCCCCGGTGTTCCCGCTTGTCGGCTCGACGACGGTCCCACCTGGCCCCAGGAGCCCCTCTTTCTCGGCGACCTCGAGCATCTTTACGGCTGGTCTGTCCTTTACAGAGCCGGCGGGGTTCAGATACTCGACCTTCGCGAGGAGTGTGGCCTCTATACCCTCGTCACGTTCTATCTTGCCCATGCGGATCAGGGGCGTGTTCCCAACAGCCTCGAGTACGTTCTCGAAATAGTCCATCCGGGTAGATTACCATCACCTACCCCTCAGAACGCCTTCGCGTATAATCCCCGCCCATGGAAGAGAGTCTCTGGAAGAGCGAACGCGTCCCCGGGGGGGTGGACCTCTCGATAGGACGCGCCGGAGAAGGCCCCGACCCCGTGGTCTGCCTGCACGGCATCACGGCCCAGCACAGGGCGTTCAACGCCGCAGCGCGCTACCTCGGCCCTTCGCGCGGCCTCGTCGGCGTGGACCTGCGAGGCCGTGGAGACTCGGACAAACCCGAGTCAGGCTACGGCCTCGAAATGCATGCGGCCGACGTGGTCCGTGTCCTCGACCACCTCGGTCTGGAGAGCGCCGTTCTTGTAGGACACTCCATGGGCGGTTTTGTAGCCCTGAAGACCGCTCTCGCTTTCCCCGACCGCGTACGCGCCCTCGTTCTGCTCGACGGCGGCTGGCCCCGGGTCGAGAGCACGCCAGAAGAGATGACCGAAGAAGAGAAACAGGAGGCCGCCGCGCTACAGGAGGGCCTTGCGCGGGCCTTCAAGCGCCTGGACATGACCTTCGAGAGCCCGGAAGCTTACCTCGACTTCTGGTTCCCCGGCCAGAACCTGAAGATGGAGGACCTGCCCCAGGACCTCGCCGATTTCTACCTGTACGACCTCGGGGAGGTCGAGGACGGCTACAGGCCCAAAGCCCTCCGTGCGGCGGCGGAAGAGGACTCACCTTCGGTGTCCTCCACCAGCCCGACTGCCGAAGTGATGCGCGGCGTGGGTTGTCCCGTCGCGCTGGCGCGGGCCTCGCAGGGCTTCTTCCCTGGCAGCGACCCGCTGATCTCTGACCAAGTCCGTGACGCGATGGCAGGACCGCTCGACATCCGCACGGAGATACTGCTCGAAGGCGCGAACCATTACACCATGCTATGGCCCGAGTACACAAAGATATGGGCTCCCAGGGTCTTCGATCCACCCTTCTGGGAACGCTGAGCCAGACTTCGCCAGACATTCATCGGGTGACCTCACGGACACATGAAACATAAGCGTACCATCACTGTGCCGTGAAACCAGAGTAATCTTCTTACGGCGGATACAGCCCTGATGTACGATACTCTTTGTGTACGGCACTGTTGCTCGTGCGACAGAGAGGAAGATTTTGGCGTCGGAGGTCTGGCAGTTCCTGATGGTGGTCATCGCGTTCTTCGTCGTCGCCCTGTCCTGGCTCTTCGTCGTCTATCTTCCAGGACGCACCCTGGAGCGGTGGAAAGACCAACGTCCTGGTCGTGGAGACGGGAAGGCGCCGGCAGGTCCGGGCAGTTCAGACGGGCCCTTGAAGCCAGGATCTTAGCGTCCTTTACACGATCGGGCTGGAGGCGCGTACCAGCGCCGTCGGTTAAGCTGAGTAGTGGCCCCGCCGCGAGGAGGGCGTAGGACAGGGGCCGCGTGGTGGGTCTCGTTGAGGGGGTGGAGGATGGACTCCACTAACGACTCTCTTCTAAGAAACGCTCGCTTTTTGCGGCTCTGGATCGGCCAGGGGACCTCGTTCGTGGGCGACGCGGTCTCGATGGTCGCGCTCGTGGTCCTGGTAGTCCAGATCACGGGCAGCGCCTCGGCCGTTGGCGGTGCGCTCGTCGCCCGTCTGCTGCCCACCATCGCGAGCCCGCTTGCTGGAGTGCTAGCTGATCGCGTCGACCGCAGGGTCGTCCTGGTAGCCAGCGACCTTGCGCGGGCGGTTCTCGTCCTAGGGCTTGTCTTCGCCAGGGATCTCGCCACCATCTACATTCTCGTCTTCCTTATGGGCCTTGCCCGTACGGTCTTCAACCCCACGGTCCGTGCCGCCTTCCCTAGCGTGGTTGGTGGGGGGGATCTGACGCGCGCCAACGCCCTCATAGGCGGCACGTTCAGCGCCTCCATAATGGTCGGTCCGGCCCTTGGAGGCCTGCTGGTCGCGAGTATCGGGGTCGACGCGGCCTTCCTGGCAGACGCCGTAACCTACCTGGTCTCAGCCATCCTCCTCTCCAGGGTACCCTTGCCCCGCCCCCGCCGGGAGAGCGAGGAAGAAGAGGGCTTCGTCCGCGAACTGCGGTCAGGGTTCGGCTACCTTATCGGTGCGCGCGTTCCGCTGGCTATAGTAGTCGGAGCCTTCCTCACCCTTCTGACGATCAACGCGACGGTCCCGGCGGAGGTATTCCTCGCTAAGGTGACCTTCGGAGCCGGGGACGCGGGTTACGGGCTGCTGGTAGGCCTCTGGGGGGGCGGCATGGTGCTTGGCTCCGCCATGATGGTCGTGGTGGGGGACAGGATCAACCTGGTGCTCTTGTACTTCCTGAGTATCTTCGTCGGGGCCTGCGCGTTGGTGGGTACGGGCCTGGCCCCCGTCTTCATCCTCGCCCTCGGTGCCCTGACGGTAGAGGGCGCGGCTACCGGCATCGACAACGTCGCGACCGACACCATCCTTCAAAAGCGGGTGCCCGAAGCCTTACTGGGACGCGTATTCTCCATCAGGTTCCTGGGCTACAGTGCCGGAGAGGCCCTCGCTTACCTCGTGGGCGGCTTGCTTGTGGATGCTGTCGGGCCCCGCTCCACATACGTTCTTGCGGGCATCGCAACCGCGGTGGTAGGCCTCATCGTCCTGCTCGTTATGATCGCCGTCCCCACAAGAGATTGGGGAAGAGCCGACCAAGCAACGCAACTGCGTGCAGAGAAGGGAGAGTAAACACCGTGCAAAGCGGGCACAACCGACTAATACAGCACGCACTTTTTGTTCCTTTTTACTTTCGATTCCGGCGGTTTTCTGGCACAATCAGGTAGCAATGATCCTAATGAGACGAGCAGAGAGGGGGTGCAATGATGAAGTGGCGCACCAAATGTTGGTAGGATAATCTTGGTGAAATAGATCTGTCCGCTTGTGATGGGTCTGCGTTGTGTGCGAGAATACAGACTCTAGTACACAGGGCTGCAGGCGGCTGAGAAATTTGGGCGAGACCAACCTGAGAACCTATATCGGGGTTTTGGCGGCATTCGCCGTAACGCTCGCTGCGTGTTGGACGTACTGGTACGGTGCACCAACCGAGGTACGGTTCATTCTCGGAGCAGCGGTCTTCGCCGTACTCCTCGTTCTGGCTGACACGTTTCCAATACGCATCAGCGAGCGCGGCGAGATCAGCACCGTAGAGATCGGCCAACTGGCAGCAGTCGTGATGTTGGGCCCTCTCTGGGCTATGGCAGCGGCTGTGCCTTGTGCTGCGCTGACAGGGGGGAAAGACCGGCTACGCACGACCTACGAAATGAGCTGCGTGACAATAGAAATATACCTGGCAAGCATAGTCTTCTCCTTCGCCTCCGGACCTCTGTTGGCGGCCGCTCCTGAGTCTACGGCTTCGGCCGTATACGCGGCTTTGGCCGCAGGGGTGACTATGGTCGGTGCAAACAAGGCGCTCAACATGGGTCTCCTGCACGTGAAGTATCGTCAAACGTTCGAGGAGGCCTGGAAGGAATTCGTAGAGCCCTATCTACTCCCGCATGCCGTAGCAGTTCTTACGGTAGGATTGGGGACACTGGTCTTGCTGACATACGGTCCGATGGCGGCTCTGGTCATGGTAGCCGGCTCCCTCGTGAGCCAGGTGCTCGTGTACCGCTCGCGGGAGAAGGCGAAAGAGAACCGTGAGTTAAGGGCGCGGGTGGGGTCTCTGGAGCAGGCTCTCACGACCTCCAATACCACTTTCGGGACCATGGTCATCAGGGACCTTGGCGCGAGGGACGGGTACACACACAGGCATGCGGCGGCCACAGCGGCGTACGCGGCTGACCTGGCCCACGAGATGAAGTTGGACGACGCTCGTGTGGGACGGCTGCGGATGGCCGGGCTTCTGCACAACATCGGGTTGTTCGGGCTGCCGGAGGATCTGCTCCTGGCGACGGGCAAGCTCAACTCCATCGCCCAGGGTCGGCTGGCCGAGCACGCGGCGCGCGGCGAAGAGGCACTCGCAGCGGTTCCCGAGTTCGAAGAGATGTCGCAGTGGGTTCGCTGGCACCACGAGCGCCCTGACGGCAGGGGATACCCTGACAAGCTGCGCGGTCCCTGGATACCCCTGGAAGCCAGGATACTCGCAGTGGCGCAGGCCTACGCCGCCATGGTGCTCGACCAACCCAGCCGTCCAGGCATGGAGTCCGTGGAGGCGCGGGAGCTGTTGAGCGCTGGCATAGACACCGAGTTCGACGGGGTCGTCGTCCGGGCGCTCCTGAGGCTCCTCGATACCGAGTCGGAAGGGTACCGCAGGGCCGACGATCATCGGTTCGTCTTCCCTGTCCCGGAGAGCAGGGGTGGCGCGAGGCTCGACGTAGCCGACCCACGCACCCAGGATGGCCTCGACCAGATCCTCCCCCGGTAACCGTCGGTAGTCTCGGATAGAGGCAAGTGAGGCAGGGAATGCGCCAGATCAAGCCGGCATCCACAGTGGCCTCGCCTAGAGCCGGACTACTGCGTGTTGCGCTGACGGGAATCGTAGCCCCGATGCTGGCCTGGGCTTTTCCCGCGGCTTGGGGTGCTCTCCTGGCGGCAGGACTCGCGCTGCTGTTCGGGATATTCTTGATCGTGGGGTGGCCGGCGTTCCTCCTGCACGAGAGGCTCGTACGCGTCTTTGTCGATACCGCGCTCGTCGGGGTGCTGGTCGCGTACACAGGGGGGGCTGGCTCGCCGTTCTTCTCGCTTTTTCTCCTCGCGGCGCTCGGAATAGCCTGGATCGAAACTCGGCCGAAGGTCGCCGTAGCGGCGGCCGCGTTGGTGGCCGGGTACCCGGCCGCGGTCTTCGCGTCGGGAGGAGTTGGTGCGCTCGGTTCTACGCCTGTGGCCCTGAGGACAGGCCTCGTAGCGCTCTTCTGCGTGGCAGTCGCGTTCCTTGGCTCCGAGATGCAAGGTTTCAGGAGACTCGCTATCAGGCTCTCCTCCACCCTGGCGAACGAGATAGACCGTGTGGAGAGCGACGAGCGTCTGATCTCGAAGTTCGTACCCGTAGTGAAGGTCTTGAGCCTGGAAGGCATACTCGGATGGACCGTCGAGGCGGCCCACACGGTGGGCGGTGGGCCTTACGTGCACGTTGCCGCACTGAAAGGCAACCATCACAGTACCATACTGGAGGGAGACTCCGACGTCTGCCCCAGTTGGTGGCATCCCTCGATCCAGCGTCTCGTACTGCAGAGTTGCCGCGAGGGCAAGACCGTGCGCAGCGAGGAGGAGATCCACGGGATTGAAGGTTTCATGGCCATACCCCTTGGCACGGACGAAGACGAGAAGTGGGGGGCTGTGATCGTCGGGGGCGGTGAGTACGGCGCCGAGGAAGAGCGTGCCTTGAAGCTCCTCGCAGGAGGAATGGGCCCTGCCCTGGAAGACGCCGAAGACGCCCCTGGCGGACTGGACCAGCTCACGGGGTTACCGAACCGCGCGTCGCTCCACCGCGTTCTGCGCCGGGAACTCTCCTACGGCAGGCCGCTCACGGTCCTGGCGATGCAACCGACCGGTTTTGGTGAATCTGATCCGGCCTCGAGTGGCGCTCTGCTCCAGAGGATCGGCCAGAGGCTCACGGACGGGAGGCAACGCGCGTTTCGCTATGGTGACGAGGAGTTTGTCATCGTCCTGAGCGGGTCGGGCGAGAGCAGGGCCCGCCAGGCGGCGCTCGCGCTCCAGCAACAGGTCTCCGATCTGCACTTGACCGCCGCCGTAGGCTGGGTGTTAGCCGAGCCAGGGGACCAGGGATCTGTTCTCGACGCGGCCCTGCGCGCCCTGGAGAAAGCCAAAGGCCAACCTGGAGGGATCTCCGGGTTGCCTGCGGAGACACAGAGCCTCGGAAGATTCGTCGAAGACGAGAAGAAGAGGGTCTTGGGGATCGCCAGGACGCTTGTAGAGGCTCTGGAAGCAAAAGACCCTTACATCAAGGGGCATCTGAGTGCCGTGTCTAACCTCGCCATGCGCATCGGCAGCGAGATATCCTTGCCGGGAGAACAGTTGGAGGCCCTGAATAGCGGGGCCTTGCTGCACGACTTGGGTAAGATAGGTATACCGGATCACATCCTGCAAAAATCCGGTCGCCTGACCGAGGATGAGTACGCGGAGATAAAGCGGCATCCGACGTTGGGCGTCTCGATCCTCACTCCCGTAAGAGAGCTGGCATCCGCGTTGCCGGTCGTCAAACACCATCACGAGCGCTTCGACGGTAAAGGATACCCAGACGGGCTGCGCGGCGAGGATATCCCCTTGATAGCGAGGGTAGTCTCGGTGGCCGACGCTTTCGACTCCATGGTCCGTGCCAGGCCCTATGGTTACGGCATCTCAAGGAAAGCCGCCCTCGGGGAGATCGAGGAGAACTCAGGGACCCAGTTCGATCCCCGTATCGTGAGGGCGCTCCTGAAAGTCGTATACGCCCCCAGGGACCAACAGGCCAACTCCGCCGGTTAGCGACACGCACCGAGAGCGCGAGTTGCTCCGGCTGGCACCCCTACCAAAGAATTTTCTCGAAAGGACGAAGAATCACTCATTTGGGTGATACGGGCAACCCCATCTCTGTAATATGCTGTACCCGCTAGGTGGCATCGGGCGAACCAGGGATTCTTGAGTTTCGTCCCGGAGGGAAAGGAGCCGCAGCGGTTGGTCTATAGAGAATGTCTGCGCGTAACTGCGGCAAACAAGTTTGTTAGGGGCGAACCGGGGCCTTCCGGCCCAGGATCAGCGGTCTGGAGATAGACATGCAGGGATCATCGTTAGATCTGCCGACCGGCTACTATCTGGAAAGAGACCCCGACATCTTGACTCTGCGTCGGCTAGACGGGTCTATGGTGGGCGCTTTTTCAGCCCGTGGCGCCGCCCCAGAAGCCGTGCGGCGGATGGTTCATGAGACCGTCCAGGGAGAGCATTCCGCCGTCCAGCCTTCTTTACAGGTGCGTTTCTTCGGCCACTTCGAGATGCTCTGCGATGGTGAGACCATGCCCCTTGGCCGTAACGGCAAGGCGCTGACCATACTCAAATACTTGCTGGCAAACCGTACCCGTCCTGTCTCGCAGGATCATCTCATGGGCTGGCTGTGGCCCGAGTCCAACCTCAAGAAAGCCAGGTGGTCCCTGAACTCAGCTATCCACGGCCTGCGCAAACTCTTGAGCGGATGTGCGGCTTCGGTCTCCATGAACTACGTCTTCCTCGAGGACGGATACTATCGTCTGTCCCCGGGCGTCAGGGTTACAACGGACGTGGACGACTTCGATATGCACCACGAGCGAGGCCGTCGGCTGGAGAAGGACCGAAGGATGCGGGAGGCGGCTATCGAGTACGAGAAGGCCGTCGAGCTGTATAGGGGCGACTACCTGATAGAGGACCTTTACGAGGATTGGACCATGGTCGAGCGTGAGCGGCTGGCCAACGCCTACATAGACCTTCTTGGCCGGCTAGCCATCCACTATATGGAGGTCGGGCAACATCAGGAGTGCATCCGCGCCTGCTACAGGGTACTGGAGAAGGATCGTTGCCACGAGGACAGCTACCGCCTGCTGATGGAGTGCTACGCCAGTCTCGGCCTGCGGGCCAGGGCGCTGCACCAGTACAGGATGTGCGAGCAGATACTCGGACAGGAGTACGGTACCTCACCATCGCCGGAGACCAGATCCCTCTACGTGAGACTCCTTAGAGACGAGAGTGCATGAGGGCTGCCGGACCGGAGTGAGGAATGGACGCGAAGTCAACACCCGGATTCCCTACGAGAGCGGCCCGCGGGGTTTTCGCACAGCCTATCGTGGGTACCGACCAGAGCAGACCGTAAGAGGCGGAAAGGACCGTATGAACGACGCGATGCAGCAGCGGCTAATAACCATACTGGCAGTCGCGATAGCCTACCTCATCAGCCAGTACGTCACCGAAAGACTCATAGACCTACCCGATGAGCGCGGGGTCAAAGACGACGCCATCGAAGCGCTTCTCAAGGGGGTGACGACCGCGACATCGACCATCCTGGCCTCGATCCTCGTGAGGCGTTTGCTCAGATCCTGAACCCCGCATCGAACTCGAGACTCTGGAGTCGCCGGAGCCCGATGCGAGGTTCAGGCTTCTTGTAGCGTCTAGACATGTACCTCGTTCACCGCTCCTCCTCCACCTCGGGCTGGTTACTATCCCCGGCGACAGGACGCGTTACGATACACTCGTAGCGAGAACATATGTTTGAAAGGATGACGGAGGCATTGCTGTGAAGGAACGAGTATGGGACTTTCGGGAGATCGGACGCCTCCCGGCGCCGGGTGACAACGTGGCAATGGCGACCCGCAGGCTGGAGGCGGGGACGCGCGTATCCCGTGAAGGCTCGGAGTTTGCGGTCGGTCACACGGTCCTCGAAGGCCACCGCTTCGCCGTCGAGCCGATAGCGGAAGGGGAAGACCTGCTCTCCTGGGGCCTGCGCTTCGGGCGGGCGGTGAAAGACATCGCGCCCGGCGATTACGCTTGCAACGAGAAGATCCTGCGCGTGCTGCGCGAACGCTTCAAGGCTTCTCCCCGACGTGAGGAGGATCCTGAAGGGACCTCGGACCAGGGTGGGGGACGCGTCCCAGGAGGGCAGGATGAGATCGGCCTGAGCCTGCCCGAAGAGCCGAACTTCAGCGACGCGGAGCTTGCACCCTACGTCCTCGACAAGGAGGGCTTCCGGCCTGGCGAGCAGGTACCTCTGCACGAGGAGCCGCGCACTTTTATGGGCTACAGGCGCGGTCTGGGCAGGGGCGTAGGGACGCGTAACTACATAGTCGTGATGGGCGTCACGTCGAGGCTCACCGGGTTCGTCAGGGCGCTGGAGTTCGAGATGAACGGCATCGCAGACGCCTACGAGAACGTAGACGGCATAGTCTGCGTCGCCCACACGGAGGGTGGGGAGGATCGCAAGCCGAACAACCTGGACTTGCTATTGCGGACCCTGAGCGGCTTTATGGTCAACCCTAACGTCGGGGCCGTGCTCGTGCTCGACCACGGCGGCGAGGAGGCCGTGACGAACACGATGCTCGGGGCCTACCTGGAAGAGCACGGCTATCCGGTGGACGACTTGCCGCACGAGTTCATGAGCCTGGAAGGGGGCTTCAGGCGGGATCTCGAACGGGCCGAATCCGTGGTGCGAGGCTGGCTCGAGGAGGTGGACGCTGCGCGGCGTACCGAGGAGCCGGCCTCGGAGCTCAAGATAGGACTCCAGTGCGGTGGGTCCGACGCCTTCTCAGGTGTCTCCGCGAACCCGCTGGTGGCGTGGGTGAGCGCGGAGGTAGTCAGGAACGGCGGCATCGCCAATTTAGCCGAGACGGACGAGTTGATCGGGGCCGAGCACTACGTCCTCAACAACGTCAAAGACCTCGAAACTGCACAGCGCTTCCTCTCTACAGTCGAACGGTTCAAAGAACGCGTCTCCTGGCACGGGCATACGGCCGAAGACAATCCCTCAGGAGGGAACAACTACCGCGGTCTCTACAACATCTCCATCAAGTCCATCGGGGCAGCGATGAAGAAGCACCCTGACGTGCGGATCGACCACATTATCGAGTACGCCGAGCGGATGGACGAAGGCGGCTTCTACTTTATGGACAGCCCTGGCAACGACCTGGAGAGCGTCGCCGGGCAGGTCGCCTCAGGGGCTAACATGATCTTCTTCACCACAGGTAACGGCTCCATTACCAACTTCCCCTTCGTCCCGACCATAAAGTTCGTCACCACCACAGGCCGCTACGAACTCTTGTCCAAAGACATGGACGTGAACGCCGGCGCCTACCTGGACAGCACCCCGATGGATGATCTCGGCCGCGAGACTTTCGAGCGGACGCTCAGGGCCGCTTCCGGCGAGATGACCGTCGGAGAGCGTGCAGGCCACGCCCAGGTCTCGATCTGGCGCGACTGGAAGCAGACGGGCGACGAGAACCTGAACCAACTCGAAAACGAGCAGGAACCGGAAGGCGAGCCTTTGCCCGTGAAAGGCGACGCTCCTGACGTAGAATTCTCCTTCGAGGCTATAGGGAGTGGGCGTGGGCCGGTCTCGGATCAAGTGGGCCTCATCATGCCGACGAGCCTTTGCTCGGGTCAGATCTCACGCCGCATCGCTAACCGTCTGAACGAACGCGATGCCACACAGGGTAAAGTAACCCGCTTCGTCGCCCTGCCCCACACAGAGGGCTGCGGCGTCTCCGCCGGCTCGGCCGAAACGATCTACTCCCGCACCTTGATCGGCCACCTCGCAAGCCCCAGCGTGAGGTTCGGGTTGCTCCTCGAACACGGCTGCGAGAAGACCCACAACGACTACTTCAGAAACCGCCTCGAAGAGGCGGGCCTCGATCCGAGTCGTTTTGGGTGGGCGAGTGTCCAGCTCGACGGCGGTATAGACAGCGTCGTCGCGAAGGTCGAGGACTGGTTTACCGAAACCCTGGATAGCACCGAAGTGCTGGAGTACGAAGGCGCAGGCCCGGAAGCCCTGCGATTGGGTCTGTACGCCTCCGGCCCCATCTCGGATGAGGCCGCCAGGAGTCTCGCTGAGATAACGCTCGCCGTCGTGGGCTCGGGCGGCACGGTCGTCGTACCCGAGAGGGCTGCGCTCCTCTCTTCGCCGGCCTACCTGGAGGCCGTGCTCGGCGATCGTCCCCTAGAGAATACCCTCGCTTACGGGCAGGCTGTCCCCGTGGGCAAGCAGGGTCTTCACGTCATGGAAGCGCCAACGGACCATTGGGTCGAGACTGCGACCGGGCTAGGGGCCACCGGAGTCGAGGTCATGCTGGCGCACGTTGCGGGGCATCCTTTGCAGGCGCACCGCATGATCCCACTCCTCCAGGCCTCCTCCGACCCCGAGACGCTCGAGAAACACGCCGAAGACCTCGACGTGCTCCTGGAAGGGGACTCATCTGGCTGGACCGAACAGATGCTGGAGAGAGTCGCAGCCGTCGCCTCGCGCGAGTACGTTCCCAGGCTATTCGAGGCCGGCAACACCGACTTCCAGTTCACGCGCGGCTTGCTCGGCGTTTCGATGTAGTCGTTAGCGTGCCAGCCAGCCGCCGTCTACGGGCAGGATCGTACCGTGCACGTAATCCGCGGCGTCTGAGGCGAGGAAGACCACGGCGCCCTTTAGGTCCTCAGGCTCGCCGAAACGTCCGGCGGGGAGGCGGACGAGCAGGGCCTCGGACCTCTCTGCGTCCTCGCGCAGCGCGCTCGTCAGTTCGGTGGTGAAGTAGCTCGGGGCGATGGCGTTGACGTTGATCCCCAACGGCGCCCACTCGTTGGCGAGGGCGCGGGTAAGGTTTGCGATACCAGCCTTGGACGCGGAATAGGAGGGCACGATCACCCCGCCCTCGTGGGAGAGGACAGAGGCGGTGTTGATAATCTTGCCCCCCTTGCCCTCTGCGACGAAGTGTTTGGCTGCGGCCTGGGAGAGGTAGAACGCTGCGCTCAGGTTGATCTTTATGACGCTCTCCCAATCCTCCTCACCGAACTCCAGTGCCGGAGCGCGGCGGATGATGCCCGCATTGTTGACGAGTATGTCGAGGCGCCCGAGCCCGGAGACGCACTCCTCTACGACTTCGGCGGCGAGCTTCGCGTCGGCCTCTAGCAGGTCGACGTTCATGGCGTGGAAGTCGCAGCCCTCGTTCTGGACCAGGCCTCCGGTCTCATCTACGGACACGATATCCAGGGCCACGATGTCTGCGCCGGCTTCGGCGAGGCCTGTGGCGATGCCCTGCCCGAGACCGCGCGCCGCCCCAGTTACCAGCGCGACCTTGCCGTCGAGGCTGAAGTCGTCGAGGACGCCCATTAGTAGCGTAGGTCCTGGGGTTCGATGCCTTGCTCCTCGCAGAACCTCAGGTAGCGCTCCAGCTTGGAGAAGACGTCGTCCTGGTAGATCAGGTCGTCGTTGTCGTCTATGTACTGGACCGTCCCTTCGAGGATGAAGAGTGTCTGCATCTCCTCGACGCCCTCGTCTACGACGAGCGTGTGGATGTCGCCCGGCGGCTCGTAGACGAGCGTGCCAGGCCTCGCGACCCAGTCGCGCTCCAGATAGTGCCAGGAGCCTTTCATGCAGAAGCCCATTACCTGCCCGCCAGTGTGGCGGTGGCGGTTGACCCTGCCCGAGCCCTCGACCTTGAGGATGTTGATCCAACGCCCCGTCGCAAGGTCGAACCTCAAGGGCTTGAACCAGACCCTCTCTCCCTGCGGCACCCAGGGCAACTCGTCGCCCTGTATGGCCTGATCGGGGAGGCCAAGATCTTCGATGATCCGCTCCGTCTGCTCCTGGGTCATGGATCTCTCCTTCACTTTGTGGCGTAGCGTCCTACCGGACAGGGCTCGATACGCTCCTGGCTACCGCCTGAGGTAGAGGACAGCGTCGGGATCGCCGCCGATCTTCTGGATCTCCGGTATGACCTCCCGGTCGAGCGTCTTAACGTCGGGCCAGTTGACCTCGACAAGGTTACCCGCAGGGTCACGCAGGTACATCTGGACGGCTCCGTCGGGCAACTCCCTGACGGTCGAGTAGCTTCCCTCGTCTCTCACGCCAAGCTCCTCAGCCCTCTCGTACGCGGCCTCGAAGTCGTCCACGTCGAGCGCGAAGTGATGCCTGGCCGGCGCAGGGTCTTCGTCCAGGAAGAGGTGGAGTTGCAGATCACCCACCCGCAGCCAGCGCACGGGACCTGAGAAGTCGGGCGAGGGGATTTCTTCCATCCCGAAGAAGTCCCTGTAGAAGCGGACCGACTCCTCCAGATCGGTGGCGCTGACGCTGACGTGGGTGAACCCTCTCGCCCGCACGCTGACGCCCCCTAAAGCGGCATCATGGAGACGGTCTTCCATGCGGAGTAGAAGTCCAGGGCCGCCGGACCCTGCTCCCGCCCGCCGACGCCCGACTCCTTGTTGCCGCCGAAAGGCACCTGGAACTCGAGGCCCGCGGTAGGCAGGTTGACGTTCACGAGGCCTGTCTCCGAGCGGGCGCTGAACTCGTAGGCGTAGCGCAGAGACTTCGTCGCTATCCCTGCGGTTAGCCCGTAGCGGGTGTCGTTGGCGAGCCCGACGGCATCGTCGAAGTCGCTGGCCCTTATGACGGCGAGGACGGGACCGAAGATCTCCTCCTGTGCGGTCTCCGAGCTGTTGTCCACGTCGGCGACGATGGCAGGGGCGATGTAGTAACCTTCGTCCTCGGAGCCCGTGGCGCCGCCCTCCAGGACGACACGCCCTTCGTTTTTGGCCGTCTCCAGGGCTTCGAGAATACTGTCGTACTGGCTCTTGTTGACGACGGGTCCTATGTCCGTATCCTCTTCAAGCGGGTCTCCGACCTTCATGGCCTCGGTCGCACTCTTGAGCTCTTCGAGAAAGGCGTCGTAGACCTCCTCGACGACGATGGCCCGGCTCGAGGCCGTGCACTTCTCGCCGGCGTAGCCGAAGGCGCCGAAGGAGACCTTGGCCGCCGCGTCGGAGAGGTCGGCGTCCTCCATCACGACGTACGGGTTCTTGCCGCCCATCTCGAGCTGGACCTTCTTACCTGTGGCCCGACCTTGTATACCGAGGCCCACGCTCGTCGAGCCCGTGAACGAGATGCCCTTGACGCGCGGGTCGGTAACGAGCGCATCCCCGACCGCTCCGCCGGGGCCGGTCACCATGTTCAGGACCCCGTCTGGTAGGCCTGCCTCAGCGAGAATCCGGACGAGAGCTGCTGCGTTCAGGGAGGCGTTGCCAGCGGGCTTCATCACGATGGTGTTGCCGCAGATCAGGGCCGGCGCCGTCTTCCACGACGGTATCGCCAGCGGGAAGTTCCACGGCGTGATGAGGCCGACTACCCCGAGGGGCTCCCTCATGGAAGTGTGGGTCACGCCTGGCCGCGCGGAGGGCGGGGCTATGTCTGGCATGCGCCAGCCCTCGGAGCCATAGTAGCGGAAGATGCTCGCCGCGCGTCCCACCTCCATGCGGGCTTCCTTCATCGGCTTGCCGGCTTCTAGCGCCATGAGCCGCGCCAGATCGTCCTCGCGCGACTCGATAATGTTCGCCGCCTCCATCAAGATGGCCCCGCGGGCGGCGGGCAGCGTGTCCTTCCAATCGGGCAGGGCTTCAGCAGCGGCCTGTATCGCCCGCTCCGTCTCCGCCTTGTCCGATTTGGGGGTGGTCCCGAGTACCTCGGAGGGGTTCGATGGGTTCACTATCTCCGAGGTCTCGCCAGAGTCAGCGGGGACCCACTCACCGTCGATGAAGTTCATGGATTCTATCTGTGATTCGATCAAGATCTTCCTCCTGGATAAAATGCCTGTTCCTTCTCTACCCAATCCTCGCCCATTCTATGAGCCGCCCTAAGCTACCTCGTTCTCAAGGACGAGATCTCCGACCGAGATCCGGACCAGATCTCCTGACTCTAGCGTGAAATCGTCTCCTGGTACGATGCCCGTTCCGGTCATCAGGAAGGCCCCGCCGGGGAAGTCGAGCTCCTTGCCCAGATAGGCCGCAAGCTCCTCGGGGAGGCGCTTCATCTGCGACATATCTATCTCGTCCTCGAAGACGAGGGCATCACCGCGCCTGATGCTCATGGTGATACGGAGCTCCCGCATCGCCTCAGGGTCCGAGAGAACGATTCCTGGCCCTAGAGAGCAAGAGCCGTCGTAGACTTTTGCCTGCGGGAGATACAGCGGGTTCTCACCCTCTATGTCCCGTGAGGAGACGTCGTTGCCAGCGGTGTAGCCGACGACCTCCATCCCGCTGTTGACGACCACAACCAGCTCGGGCTCGGGCACGTTCCAACGGCTGTCCTGGCGGACGCGTACCCTGTCCCCGTGGCCAATGACCCGCCACCCCAGAGCCTTGAAGAAGAGCTCGGGCCGCTCGGCGTCGTAGACCCTCTCGTACGCGTCGGCGTCCGTCGACTCCAGCTCGCGGGCCTCCCTGCTGCGCAGATATGTCACCCCGCTAGCCCAGACCTCGTGTCCCGGCTCCACAGGAGGCAGGGAAGGGTCTCCAGCCGCCTCCCCTAGAGCCTGCCCTTCGAGGAAGCCTCGAACGTCGGTGGCATGAACTTCGAGCAGCCGCTCCAGCGTAAAGTCCTGTGGGAGATAGTGTCCGTCCAACGCCCAGCGGGCGCCTCCTGCGGCCCTGTGGCGGGAGAGGTACATGGTATCGGGGCCTCCTTCCTTGATACGTACAAGCTATCATGATCGGGGCTCCGTTGCGCTAGGCTTTGGGGGTGGTTGGCGTAGGGAGCGTCGCCCCGAGCCGTACGTAACCCTCTAGACGTCTGGATCTTTGACGAAGTAGAGTAGTTCGCCGGGACGGAGCAGCTTGTGTGGGCGCATCGGGTTCAGGCCGTAGAGGTGACTGACGAAGTGTCCCGGGTCGACCGTGTTGCCTTCGATCAGATCGTAGTGCGTGGGTACGATCAGACCGATCTCGAGCGTCTCGGTGAGCTCCGCGGCCTCGCGGAAATCAGTGTTGCCAATAAGACCCCTCTCTGTCCTGAAGTAGTCGCGGCCGTTTATAGGCACGAAGGCGACGTCTATGTCCCAGGCTGAGAGGGTTTCGATCAGGCCGTCGTAGACTACGGTGTCGCCGGCGTGGTAGACGACAACTCCGTTCCACTCGATCACGTACCCAAGATAAGGGTAGCCACGCTCGGGGTCGTGCTCCAACTCCGTGTGGGACGAAGGGACGGCCGTTACCCTGGACCCGGCGACTTCCACCGGCTCCCCGACCTCGGGCACGACGATGCGAGCCCCGTCCAGCCCCGCCTCGACCAGCGTGTCGCTGCTGGTGAAAGGCGCGACGAAGCGTGCATCGGGCGAGGCCTCTGAGAGCGGCAGCACTGTGTCGGGATCTGTGTGATCGATGTGGACGTGAGTCAACAGAGTGGCCGAGGCGTTGGTGGCCTCGGCGGGGGCGAGTGGGGGAGGGTAAGTGCGCGGCAGACTGCCGCCTTCGCCGTCGGAATCCGTGAGGTAAGGGTCGACGTACAGGACGCCGGTCGGACCTTTGATCGCCACACCCACCTGCCCGAGTCCCCAGAAGGCTAGCGACTGTTCTCCTACCTCCATCGCGTCGATCCTGCCGATCAGGTCGATGCCGACCACCTCCCCTTATCGAATTGATGGCGACCAGATTAGCACAAGCAGAGTCGCACTCCAGGTAAGATAATGCCAGGGCAAGAGTAGAGGCGAAGCAGAGGCCACAGTTGACAGGGAACCTCGACGTGATCACAGCAGGCGAGACGATGGTCCTCGGTGTTCCGCCGCGGCCAGGGCGTCTGCGCCACGCCGGTGGCCTGGAGCTCAAGATCGGGGGCGCCGAGTCGAACCTCGCCATCGCCCTCTCCCGCCTCGGTCTCTCCGCCGGATGGGCCGGCTACCTCGGCGACGACGAGCCTGGCCAACTGGTGCTCGATCACATCCGCGCCGAAGGGGTGGACACATCACAGGTGCGCAGGATAAAGGAGCGACCGACCGGTCTGTACCTTCGGGAGCAGGTAGGCTCCGACGTCCGGGTCTACTACTATCGTCTAGGGTCTGCCGCCTCGACGATGCAAAGAGACGCCTTCGACGCCGGCTACCTGGGGGGTGCGAAGTTCGTGCACCTGACGGGCATCACGCCGGCCCTCTCGGAAGGCTGCCGCGCCTTTGTCCTGCAGGCAGCCAGGGAAGCCAACGCGTCTGGCGCGCGCGTCAGCTTCGACGTCAACTACCGCTCGAAGCTGTGGGGGCCGGAGGAGGCGCGAGAGTTCGTCGAGGAGATCCTACCCGACGTCTACCTGCTCTTCGCCGGGAACGAGGAGGCGAGGGCGCTCTGGGGCAGCGACGACGAGATGCTGGTGCGGGAGCTGGCGCGCAAAGGACCTGAAGAGGTGGTTCTCAAGACGGGCAGCTCGGGAAGCCTGGCCCTAGTGGATGGCGAAGTCCTGGAGCACCCAGCTTTCACGGTCGCAGAAGTCGACCCCGTGGGGGCAGGAGATGCCTTCGCCGCAGGATACCTAGCCGGCCACCTGTGGGACCTGCCAGCCGAAGAGACCCTGCGCATCGCCAACGCGATGGGCGCCCTCAGCGTCGCGACCCTCGGGGACTACGAGGGCCTACCCGACAGGGACGAGTTGCGGGCCTTTCTCGGTGATGAGAAATCTCTGGGAAGATGATACAGAATTGTGAAGTTGGAATTGTGAATTGGGAAGGGGCAAGGTGATGGACCAGTTCCAAATTCCTAACTCTCAATTCCCAATTCAAAGTACGGGAGGTACAAGGATGCCAGAGATAGGAGGCGTCTATGTCGCCAACGTGACGCCGTTCAGGGACGACAGCTCCTTCGCGGTCGATGAGGAGGCGTACCTGGACCACGTCGCCTGGCTGGCCGAGATGGGCGTGCGGGGCATCGTGCCCTTCGGTACCAACGGCGAGGGACCTTCTGTGACGCTCGGTGAGAAGCTGCGGATTCTCGAGGCGCTATTCGGGCGCGGGTTGCCGATCCAGGTCATCCCAGCCGTCATGCAGAACAACCTGCCCGAGACAGTAGAGATGCTGCGCGCCCTGGAAGACTATCCTGCTACCGCCGTGCTTGTCCTGCCGCCCTACTACTTCAAGCCGGTCGAGCCCGAAGGGATGGTGCGCTTCTACGAGTCTGCGCTAGGTGCTACGGGCCATAGCGCCATCGTCTACCACATCCCCAAGTACGCCGTCCCTGTCCCCGACCGGGTCGTGAGAGAACTCCCCGTCTGGGGCGTCAAGGACTCTGGCGGGGAGGAAGGCTACGCCGAGGCCGTTCTCGAAGCTGGCAAGGGCGTGCTCCTAGGCACTGAGGACGACCTGTGGCGGAAGCTCGATACGGGGCCCCAGGGCATTATCTCCGCCCTGGCCAACTTTATCCCCGAAGAGGTGCTCGAACTGTACGAAAAGCACGGCGAAGGCGACGAGGCCGGAGGCACGGCCCTCTCCGAGAGGCTCCAGAAGGCGCGGACGATGACCAAAGAGTACGCCTCTGCCGCCGTCCTCAAGAAGCTTGCGCAGGCGAGGCACGGGGCGCGGATGGGAACCGTCAGGCCCCCCTTCGTGCCAGTCCCCACGGACTACGATCCCACCCCCGCGCTGCAGGCCGTTAGTCAGGGAGCCGGCAGTTGAAGATCTCCGACGTAAGGACCATCTGCACTGCGCCAGAGGGCATAAGACTCGTGGTGGTAAAGGTCGAAACCGACGAGCCAGGCCTCTACGGCCTCGGGTGCGCGACGTTCACCCAGCGTCCGCTGGCCGTAGTCACGGCCGTCGAGGAATACCTGAAGCCTTTCCTCGTCGGACGAGACCCCGACGACATAGAGGACGTCTACCAGTCCGCCTACGTGAGCTCGTACTGGCGCGGCGGGCCCGTCCTCAACAACGCCCTCGGCGGCGTGGACATGGCACTGTGGGACATCAAGGGCAAAAGGGCCGGGATGCCTGTCTACCAGCTCCTCGGGGGTAAGTGCCGCCACGCTGCCGCCCTCTACGCCCACGCCACCGGTCGCGACATCAGCGAGGTCGAGGACGAGGCGCGAAGGTACAAGGAGGAGGGTTACCGGTACGTGCGGTGCCAGATCTCCGTGCCAGGCTACTCTACGTACGGGTCAACGATCTCACCAGGACCGCAGCCTTTGGGACTAGGAAGTGACCCATGGGAGCCCACGCCCTACTGCCGTTTGATCCCGAAGCTCTTCGAACGCCTGCGCGACTCCTTGGGCGACGAGGTCGAGCTGTTGCACGACGTCCACGAGCGTGTCCCGCCGATCCAGGCAGTGGGCCTCGCCAGTGAACTCGAACCCTACCACCTGTTCTTCCTCGAGGACCCGTTCGCGCCCGAGGACGCAGAGTACTTCCGGCTCCTGCGCCAGCGAACCGCGACGCCCATCGCCATGGGGGAGCTGTTCGTGAATCAGGCCGAGTACGTGCCGCTCATCAGGGAGCGTTTGATCGATTTCATCCGCGTGCATATCTCGGACATCGGCGGCCTGAGCATGGCCCGCAAACTGGCGGCCCTCTGCGAGTTCTTCGGCGTGAGAACGGCGTGGCACGGGCCTGGCGACCTCTCCCCCGTAGGCCACGCCGCGAATCTGCAACTCGACCTAGCGTGCCACAATTTCGGGGTCCAGGAACAGCACGTCTTCGACGAGCGCACCCGCGAGGTCTTCCCAGGGTGCCCGGAGATCAGGGACGGTTACATGTGGCCCTCCGATTCGCCCGGGCTCGGCGTGGATATAGACGACGTTCTCGCGGCCAAGTACCCGTTCCCCGAGGATCCTCTAAACGGGGGATGGCCTCCCGTCAGGCGTCTGGACGGGACGGTTATCCGACCGTGAGAGAATGGCCATGAAGGGGATCAAGGGTGTTTCGGAGCCTCCAGCCTCTCCCACACGGCCCGCCAGGTCTCTTCCCTCTCCAGTTCCATGGCGAACTCGAACATCCTCCTCGCCACCCGCGCCCGCAGTGCACTAAAGACCGGCCTGCGGGGTGCCAGCCGCGCAACCCTCCGCTCCTCTGCCTCAGCCAGAATCCCGGCGTTCCTCTCCCGCGCGAGCTCCACAGAAAACCAATCGTTCACGGCGCTCATCTCCTCTCTCGCCTACCGGACGAGAGTACTGGCGAAACAGGTCATAATCCTTCCTGATGAAAAGCATTTCAGCACGCCTGCTTCGCAGGCTCGTCAGCACACTCAGGCTAACGCCTTCGCTTGTCAGCCCGCCGCCTGCGGCGGCTCGTCAGCAGACGTGCGGAGATAGCGACCACCTTCCGCAAGACGAGGCTCTCGCTGCGGAATGTCGCTTCGAGAGCGCAGGCAACACTGTTCAAGGGTAAGCTGACCTGCTGACAAGCGAAGCCCGAAGGGCTGAGCGTGCTGACTTGCTGAAGTGCTGAGCGACCGAAGGGAGCGGAAGGGTGTACGGCTACCGTCCGACGACGAGGTTGCTCTCGATGCTGGAGTTGCTCCAGGCGCGGGGGAGGGTGGGTGGTCCCGAGCTGGCCCGTAGGCTCGAGGTCGGCGAGAGGACCGTACGCCGCTATGTGGCGATGCTCCAGGAGATGGGTGTGCCCGTGGAGGCCGAGAGGGGTAGGTACGGTGCATATACTCTAAGGCCTGGCTTCAAGCTGCCACCGATGATGTTCACGGACGACGAGGCGCTCGCGCTGGCCCTCGGGTTGCTCTCGGCCCGTAGGCTCGGTCTATCGGGCGTCGCCCCTGCCGTCGAGGGTGCCCGGGCGAAGCTGGAGCGCGTCATGCCTGAAAGGCTGCGCGAGCGGGTGCGGACCTTCGAGGAGGTCGTTGTCCCTGCTGCCGCAATCCCGGCGCGTCTCCCCGCGGGCGAGGTCGTCGTGACCTTGAGTGCGGCCGTGCGCGAGCGCAAGCGGGTAAGGATACGATACCGGTCAGGGGATTCGGGTGAGACGCAGAGGGCTGTGGATCCCTACGCCGTCGTTCAGGGGGATGCCTTCTGGTACACCTTCGGTTACTGCCACCTGCGGGAAGGAAGGCGCCTGTTCAGGTTGGACCGGGTACTCTCGGTGCAGAGACTCGATGAGTCGTTCGAGCTCCCGCCAGGCTTCGACACACCCCAGGGTGTTTTGGAGGCGATGGCGGATATGCGGGAGGACCGCTGGTCCGTAGAGGTGTTGCTGGAGACCACGGCGGGAGAGGCACGCGCACAACTCCCGAAGATGGGCGTCACGCTCAAGGAGACACCCGAGGGTGTCGTCATGATCTCTTCGACCTCAGACCTCGCATGGATGGCGCGGGTGCTGGCAGGACTCTCTTTCCCCTTTGTGGTGCGCACGCCGCCGGAGCTTCGCGAGGCCCTGAGGAGCCTGGCCGCCGCGATCACAGATCTCGCGGAGCGTAGCTGACCCCGGCCGTTCAGCCGAACCTCGGCTTACAGCTGGACGGCCAGTCAGCTTCTTGAGATCTTCTTCCTGTCCACGGGGATGCTCTACTTCTCGCTATCCGCCCATCGTGTATGCGTCTCGGCCCCGCTTCAGCAAGCCGCGGGCGATGATCGAACGCTGTATCTCGCTCGTGCCCTCCCAGATGCGGTCTACCCTGAGCTCGCGGTAGTACCGCTCGGCCGGGTTCTCGGTCATGTATCCGCGGCCACCGAAGATCTGGACCGCCCGGTCAGCGACCCGGCCCGCCATCTCTGACGCGAAGAGCTTCGCCATCGCCGTCTTCCCGTGCAGGATGCTGGGGGCGTCCACATCCCACATGCAGGCCACGTGGTAGACCATCAGCCTGGCGGCGTTCAGCTCGGTCGCCGAGTCGGCAAGCATGAACTGTATCGCCTGGTACTCGGAGATCTTCTTTCCCGACGCGGAGCGCTCCAGCGACCACGACCGGGCCAGATCTATGAGTCTCTCGGCGGCCCCGCAACAACGCGCGGCTATCATCAACCTCTCCAGCGAGAACCAGCGCTTGGTCCCCTCATCCCCACCTGTCCCGAGCCGCGCGCCGTCAGGCACCCGGCAAGCCTTCAGCCTGAGCTCGACGTGTTTGGAGGCGTAGGGGTCGTGCATGAAGACCGGCGTGCGCCCGAACTCGAGCCCCGGCGTCTCGCGCTCCACCAGGAAAGAAGCCTGCTCCTCGCCGGCCCACGCCAGCACTATAAAGAAACCAGCCCGCTCACCGCCGGTCACGAACCACTTGTCCCCGTTCAGAACCCACCCAGCTCCGTCTCTTTCGGCGGTGGTCTTTATGTCCTTTATGTCAGAGCCGGCCTCGGGCTCGGTGATCGCCCACGCCTCCCGCGTCTCGCCCCGCAAAACGGGCATGACGTAGCGCTCTATCTGCTCGGGGCTGGCCAGCTCGAGTAGCTCCCGCGGTCCCCTGTCGGCGACCATGTACCCGAGGCCGTTGGTCGTCTTCCCCGATTCCTCCTCCAGCGTCACGAGCGAGACCATGGACAGGTCCATTCCGCCGTACTCCGCGGGCATGTTGAGGTTGCTGAACCCGGCCTCGCGTGCCTTGTTACGCAGCGCCATCAGCTTCTCCTCGTCGATCTCCCCTCGCTCCGCGATCTCCGTCTCGAAAGGATGAAGCTCCTCCCTCACGAACTCTGCGATGCGGGCCTTCAACACCTTTACTTCTTCCGGAATTTCGGCCTTCATCTGCGCCGTCGTCACAGCTCTGTCTCCTCTTCTACTTTTTGGGGAAGGGCAGGGCGATGGTGTCCTCTACACTGTTCGGGTCCCTCTCCCGCGAGAACCGCGCAAGCTTTATGTCCTCCTGTGGCAGGTCTTCGACGGTGCCTTCGGAGATGAGCCCGGCCATCTTCTCCCCGAGCGCCGGTCCCCACATCATCCCGTGTCCCCCCGCCGCCAGGACGTAGAAACCTTCCACCGGCTCGTCGATGATAGGTAGATGGTCAGGTGTGTAGTCGATGGAGGCCGCCCACGCCCGCGAGACCGGCAAGCCCGCGAGCACCGGGTGTGCTGACTCCCAATCAGGGCGCAACCGATCGTAGTAATCCCAGTCGAAGTCGATCTGGTAGCGCCCCGTCTCGTCGGCCTCGTCGACGGGGTTGCTCATGCCGAGCAAGACGCCCTGCTCCTCGGGCCGCCAGTAGTAACCCTTGCCAACGTTGAACACGAGCGGGAAAGGATGCTCGGCCCCCTCGGGCACGTAAGGGAAGCTGACGATCTGGTGCCGCACGGCCATCACCGGAACCTCCACCCCGACCATCCGTCCGACATCCCGCGCCCCCCGCGGCCCACCAGCATCCACAACCCGCTCAGCTTCGAAGGCGCCCCGTACAGTCTCGACAGAGTATCGGTCGCCCTTATGGCCGACGCCCGTCACCTCGCACATCTCGAAGAGGTCGACCGCATCATCCAGGAGCGCCGCGCAGGTGGCATTACGCGCCGCTACCGGCGGGTTGACGTAACCGTCGTCCGGGGTGTAAGTCGCCCCCACAAACCGGTCCCAGTTCAGGTCGGAGAACCGCTCCCTGCCCTCCTCAGGCTCGACCCACCCGTTCTCGACCCCGGCGGCCCGCCGCACCTCGACCAGCCGCAGAAAACCCTCCTTCTCCTCCTCCGTCTCGGCGACGATGTAGTACCCCGTCTCCCGAAAACCGGAATCGAGACCCAACTCGTCCCCGAGCCGCAGATACATCTCCCGCGAGAGCTTGCCAAGCTTCGCCGCCGTCTCGGAACCACCCTGCTGGCGGACCACGCCGGCCGAACGGCTCGTCGCCCCGCCCCCGGCCCAACCCCGCTCCAACACCGCGATCCGGCCGAAACCACGACGCGCCAGCCGGTGCGCCGTCCATAACCCAAGGTTGCCACCACCAACCACAACGACATCGTAAACCGTCATGCCCGACTCCTTCTCGAGATCCGTCGCCAACACCCGCCGTGGGCCCGTCCACGGGCGCCAAGCAGCCCGAACGTCACATCACCCTTGAACAGCAATTCAGTAGAACGCCGGCGCGACGATCTCGTCGCCACGGCTGCCCGCCCGCGGCACCCGCCGCTACCGAACTCTGCGGACCAGGCCAGGCAGGATGTGCCACGACGAACCGGAAGCCACGACCAGATCAGCATGTATTCTTGAACCGCCATTCAAAATAGATTATACTGAAGCCGGCGGGCTGGGGCAACCGGCATGCTGGTTGGCCGCCTGCCTGGGGCGAGGCTATCGAGAAGCGTGTAACTGGAGGGTCGGAAGGGGAGTGTTTATGGTGCCCATAGACCGTGAATTGCTATCTTTGTCGTTGAGCTCCGAGGGGCAGATGAGCCTGCCTGCCGAGGCTTTCACCGACGTTTCGGTGCTCGAGTGGGAGATGGAGCACTTCTTCGACGAGAGTTGGGTATGCGTCGGGCGCACGGAGGACTTGCGTGGTGCGGGGGACCGGTGTGCTGTGGCGCTCGGCCACGAGTCCGCGCTTCTCGCGCGGGACGAGGCAGGAAACTTGAGGGCCTTCTACAACGTGTGCCGCCACAGGGGACACGAGCTTTTGGGGGTTGGCGAGGCGGCGGGCGGCAGGTTCATCCGCTGTCCGTATCACGCGTGGGCTTATGGGTTGGACGGGAGATTGCAGGGGGCTCCTGGTTTCGGCCAGCTAGCAGGGTTCGACAGGGCCGACTACTCGCTCGTCCCTGTCCGGGTCGTGGAGTGGGAGGGGTGGCTGTTCGCGAACGCGAGCGGGGACGCGCCTCCTTTCGAGGAGCACGTTGGTAATCTGGGGGAGATGATCGGGAACCACCGCTCCGGCGATCTGGTGAGAGCTGCCAGGCGCAGTTACGAGATAGAGGCGAACTGGAAGATACTCGTGGAGAACTACCACGAGTGCTACCACTGCCCTTCCATACATCCGGAGCTCTGCAAGGTAAGCCCGCCGAAGAGCGGCGAGGACCACGAGGCGCGGGGGATCTGGTTCGGCGGGTCCATGGAGCTCGAGGATCACGCCGAGACCATGTCGCTCACCGGTGAGAGCTTCGCCCCGATGCTGCCGCACCTGACGGATCTCCAGAAGAGGGAAGTGTATTACTATCAGCTCTTCCCGAACCTGCTCATAAGCCTCCATCCTGACTACGTGATGACCCACCGCCTCAGGCCCATCGCCCCAGACAGGACCGCCGTGGAGTGCGAGTGGCTGTTCTCGAGGGAGGCGGTCGAGTCCGAGGGCTTCGACCCATCATACGCCAGCGAGTTCTGGGACATTACCAACGGGCAGGACTGGGGAGCCTGCGAGGGAGTGCAGAGAGGCGCTTCCTCGCGCGGTTACCGGCAGGGGCCGTTGTCACCGGACGAGTCGACGTCGGGCAAGTTCGTGGCGACAGTCGCCCGTGGATACCTCGAAGGACGGGTCACACAGATGCTGGACTGGACACCGCCGGACCGTGCCTCCGAGCAAGTTCGGTAGCCTTACAGCCGTCAGCTTTCAGCTTTTTGTTTGCTGATGGCTCGGGGCTCGACCAGGGCGTCGACCGCGGCGCATCCGTACGGGCCGACGACTATCGGGTTGACGTCGACGGCGCAGATGAGGTCTCCAAGGTCCATGGCCAGGAGGGAGAGCCGCGATAAAGCCCTGGATAGCGCGTCCACGTTCGCCGGTGGTGCGCCCCTGACCCCGTCGAGCAGGGGACGGGCGGCGAGCCTGTCGATGAGCTTTGCGGCCCTTACCTCATCAAGGGGTGGCAGGCCGAGACGCCTGTCGCCGAGCGTCTCGATCAGGACTCCGCCGGCGGCGACCATCACCAGCGGGCCGAACTGGAGGTCGTGCGCCACCCCGAGCGCCATCTCGACGCCGGGCTCTACCATCTCCTGTACCGTGACGGCGGGCCCGAGTCGTGAGGACATCTCCCGATATGCTGCGGCCAGGGCTGTTTCGTCCCCGAGACCGAGCTTCACCCCGGCGACTTCGGTCTTGTGGGACGCTGCGAGCGTCTTCAGGGCGACCGGGCAGCCGAGGCGCTTCGCGGCTGCGAGGACCCCTGGGAGGTCGGCCGCTGCGACGGTACGCGCCACAGGCACCCCGTAGTCGGCGAGCATCTCCAGGGCGCTGGCTCCTCCGAGGTGTTCCCCCGCGGCCAGAACTTCGCGCCAGCGCCGCACGGTCTCCTGTGGCACAGGATCGAGGGGCGTAGGGGGTGGCAGCGCGCTGGCATCGCGGCGCTCGAAGAGGCGCAGAAAGGCGCGAAGGCCGGACGCGACATCCTCGAGCACAGGGATACCGAGGGTGCGCAGGTGCGCTGCGGCGCTATCCTGGATCGCGCTGGTGACGCCGCAGACCACAGCGAACGGTTTGTCGGTCGAGGCCCAGACCCGCTCGGCGGCCCAGGCGTGGCCCCGCTCGGCGCGGTCGCTGTGCAGATCCACCACATAAGCGAAAGCCCCCGTGGCCTGGTCATCGGCCAGATATCTGGAGCAGTCCAGGAAGATATTGTAAGGGTCGTTGTCCGTACCCCAGGCGTCCAGCGGGTTGACGGCCGGCAGGCCCGGTTCCAGCCGTGAGGCGACGCTCTGCAAGGTCTCTTTGGACGGCCTGGCCAGGGGAACTGCGAGGTCGGCTGCGGCGTCGACCAAGTGCGCCCGCTCTCCTCCCGAGTCCAGAATGGCAGCCAGGCCTCCTGACGCGGCGCGGCGTCCCGCCCCGAGGAGCTCAACGAGGTCGGCCATCTCGTTAAGCGTCCCGACGCGGGCCACACCGTACGCGTCGAACAGCGCTTCGTAGGCTGCGTCGTCCCCTGCCAGCGCGCCGGAGTGGGCCGTGACGAGCCGGCGGGAGGTTGGGGTCCGCCCGACCTTCAGCGCGACGACGGACACGTCGCGCTCCGCGGCCGTTTGCAGCGCCAGCCTGAAACCCTCGGGGTCCCTGACCGTTTCGAGGAACAATGAGATCACCCGTGTCGACTCGCGTTCGAGCGCGTAGAGCATGTAGTCGGCCATCGTGGTCGTCAGCTCCTGGCCCGTGGAGACGGCGAGGTTGAAGCGTATCCCCCTCTCCGCGTGCAGCAGCGCCGAGAAGGCCGAGCCTGAGTGGGAGATCCAGGCTACGTTCCCTGGTTCCAGATCCGCACGCTCTTCAAAGGCCAGGGCGCGCAGCCCACGCTCGACGTTCGCAAACCCCATGCAGTTGGCGCCGCAGACGGCCATACCAGCCTCGGCCGCGATGCACCTGAGCCGCTCTGTTAGCGGGGGGTCGTCCGGCGGGTCCTCGAGTCCACTCGCGAAGACGACGACTCCACGCACCCCACGGTCAGCCGCCTCCTCCATCTGCCTCCCTAGCCGCCGGTTGCCAACGCCCAGGAGCACCAGATCCGGGACAAAAGGCACCTCGCCCAGCGAAGGGTAGCAGGCGATGCCCTCTACCTCGTCGTATCTGGGGTTGACCGCCGCCACCTCGCCGGAGAAGCCGCCGATGATGAGCTGTTTCACCATATGGTTGCCCGGCGTGTCGAACTTCGGGCTCGCGCCGACCATCGCGACCGAACGCGCCTCCAGCATCGCGCGCAGGGCCTCGTTGGCTGCCACCGTGCTATCCGCGGTTGCGCAAGGTCAGGCGGTCCCTTATGCGCTCCCTGCGCCGGTCGCGCCGGATCTCCCGC
>CADCVF010000044.1 GCA_902806095.1 uncultured Rubrobacteraceae bacterium | reverse complement strand
GCAAAAGGGTAGTCGAAGTCAAGGATGCAGTCGAGGTGGACCCGCGCAAGGAGGAGGTCGAGATTAGACGACCGGACATAGCAGGGCACCGCGGGTGCCCTGTGGGAGCTCCCAGGTCCAGGTCGGGCACCCCCAGCGCGGGAAGACTGGGCGAATGGGCGGCATGGGCAACATCGTCGTGAATACGATCGTGAGGATGTTCACCCGGAAGGCCGTTGGTAAGGCGATGAAATCCGCCAAGAAGTCGATGGGCGCCAAGAAGGGCAAGCAGAACGGTGGCCACAAGGAGCGTCCCAAGAAGAGGGGCGCCAAGAATAAGAAGGTCATCGACTAAGGGAACCTTTAGTTCCCGAAAGGGAGGCAGGAGCGAGATGGGCAGAGGAAGAATTGAGGACGAGGGCAGGCCGGTGGAACCCGGCAGCACCAGGGCGTCCGGCGGCGACCCGGACGCGGTGGAGGTGCGCCGCACAGGGGGCGACCATGACGACGAACGGCCCCGGGTGCGGGGCCTTGGGCCCGACATCCCCGCCTCCGGTCCCGGCGTCGCCGAAGGCGTAGCTGGGCAGCGCATCACCAGGGAAGACATGCGCCGTGCCGCCAGAGACGGGGTGGTAGACAGAGAGGAAGAGCTCAAAGGCGACGGCCTGTACGGCAGCAGCACCTCCGACCCTATCCTGCCCGCCGCGCTGGCCGAACTGGTGGGCACCTTCATCCTGGTCTTCGGCGGGACCGCCGTGGCCGTCGGCGCCATACTCTCCCGCCCGACTGCCGGCGCGGCCTACGACTCTTTGGCCATAGCGCTCGCCTTCGGGCTGGCGCTCGCCGCGGTGGTCGCCGCCATAGGGCACGTCTCGGGGGCGCACGTCAACCCGGCCGTAACCTTGGGGATGGCCTCGATCGGCCAGTTCCCGTGGAAGTCCGTTCCTGCATACGTTGGGGCGCAGCTAGTGGGGGCCGTGCTGGGGGCCGTGGGCACCTGGATCGCCTTCGGCGGCCCGGGCAGGAACGAGGCCAACCTTGCGGCCACCTACCCGGCGCAGGGGATTGGCGACCTGCAGGCGTTCGTACTGGAGATCCTCATCACCTTCATCCTGGTCTTCGTGGTGGTTTCTGTGGCTACAGACTCGAGGGCGCCTGCGGCCATAGCCCCGATAGCGGTGGGCTTCGCCTTGGCGGTTGGGGTCTTTATCGCCGGGCCAGTGACCGGGGGAGCGGTCAACCCGGTACGCGCCCTGGGGCCGATGCTCGTTGCGGGCGACCTCGCCAGCGTGTGGCTCTACATCCTGGGGCCGATCATCGGCGGGGTGCTGGCGGCGTTCCTTTACGGGCGGACCATGGCCCAGCACTGAGACCAAGGTTAGTAGCAGGAACGTCGTCGAAGGTCCTCCCAGATAGGAGTCGAAAGATGACCGACAGAGGCAGCGGAGAAGGCAACACTGACGCGCCGAGGGTAGAGGAGAACGAGGTGCGTTCCGGCGGTGGTCACTCCGAGTCCGGACCGCGCAGGGTCGGGGACGCGCGGCGGGAACACGAAGAGGACCGCAAGCGCCGGGAGAACGAGCTGGGGACGAGCTGGACCAGCGTCATCTTCGGCTGGCTCGCGGCCCTGGGTGCCGGGCTCATCCTTAGCGGTATCGTAGGCGGGGTGGTCGGCGCTATCCTGGGCGCTCTAGGCGTGCAAGGCGGCACCGAGGGCGGCATCGCCGGCATCGTGGGGCTGCTCCTGACGCTCCTTCTAGCGTTCCTGATCGGGGGCTACGTGGCGGGACGCCTCGCCAGTCGCTCGGGCTTCAAACACGGCATCCTGGTGCCGGTACTCTCGCTAATCGTCATACTGGTGCTCGCAATCGTCGGCGCCATCGTGGGCGCGAGCTTTATCGACCAGCTCTCCGGTATCGCATTGCCCCAGATGCCTGGCAACGTCCAGAACCAGGTTCCCCAGAGCCTGGGCACCATCCTGACGGTCTCCGGCATCGCCGCGCTACTGGTCCCACTTATCGGTGGTGCTCTGGGCGGCGCCTGGGGGGCCAGGACCGGCCGCGCCAGGCCGTAGCAACGACGTAGCAAGAGGAGCGCAAGCAAACTAGAGAGTAGGAGCAAGCTATGCAGGCAGTAACGCAGTCCCTGTCGGACGGGCTCGGCGCCATCCTGGGGGCGCTACCGGCGCTCATCGGCGCCATCATCATCCTGATTATCGGGTTCATCATCGCCAAGGTCTTGCAGGGCATCGTCACCAGGGTGCTCCAGAGCATGGGCTTCGAGGGCTGGATGGAGAGCGGAGGCATAAAGCAGTTCTTCGACCGCTCCCAGACCAACCAGACCCCGCTCTCCATCTTGGGCAAGCTCATTTTCTGGCTGGTCTTCTTCATCGCCATCACGATGGCTGTGGACACCTTGGGAATCTCAGCGATCTCGGACGTATTGGCCCAGTTCATAGCCTACATCCCCCAGATCATAGCGGCGATCCTGATCCTAGTGCTCGCCACCCTGTTGGCCAACTTCGTTGCGGGAATAGTGCGGGGGGCCACCGGCAGCAACGTCATCGGCAGCGTGGCGCAGTACGGCATCATCGTGTTTGCAGCGTTTGCGGCCTTGACCCAGCTAGGGATAGCTCCTGAGCTCATAGCGCCTACGTTCCTGATCCTGCTGGGAGCGGTGGCGCTTGCCGCGGCCATAGCGTTCGGCCTTGGCGGCCAGGGCGTCGCCCAGCAGATAGTCGAGGATGGCTATCAGAAGAGCGACGAGGCCAAACAGCAGATCCAGCAACAGCAGACCCAGCGAGAGAGGGGCGAGCGGCAAAACGATTCTTCCGAGAGCACGGAGGTTTATGGGGAGAAGCAGCCCGAAGCCCGCCGCCTGCGCCGCGAGTACTAGCGCCTGTAGATAGGAGACAAAGCGGTGAGATACGAGGCCGTAGACCCGCTGGCGATCCGGCTCCCTACGACTCACCTCGACAGTATCGCGGACGATCGCGCTACGGAGAACGGGACGGAGCAGCGAACCGAGGACCGCAAGCTCGCCGGGCGGGCCGCGCGTGGGGATGTCTCGGCCTTCGATCGGTTGGTCCGTGATCACTCCGGCCTCGTGCAGGGGGTGGCCCTCCGCGTGCTCGGGGCGCGGGACGCCCAGGACGCCGGCCAGGAGGTCTGGATCAGGGTCTGGCGAAACATGGGAAGCTTCAGGGGCGAGAGCGCCTTCACCACCTGGCTCTACAGGGTCGCGACGAACACGTGCCTCGGCCTGCTTCGCACCAGGGCGCGCCGGGAAGAACGCCAGCACCACGGCGAGGAGATGCCCTTCCTGCCGGAACGGGCGGGCGCTGACGCGGACCCGGAGGCCGCGGCCCTGAACGCCGAGCGGCGGGGTGAGATAGAGACCGCCCTGGCGTATGTCAGGGCCGAACACCGGGCAGCACTCGTTCTCAGGCACATGCAAGGCCCGTCTTACGCCGAGATAGCGGAGGTCCTGGGTGTGCCGGACGGCACGGCCAAAGGGTGGGTTAACAGGGGACGGGCGTCCATGCTCGTCGCCCTCACAAGAGAGACCGGGGGCCCGCAGGAGGTTCGGCCGAAGACCGGTAAGGCCCTGTGGGCGAGCCCCGCGCTGAAGTGACCGGAAGGGACAACACGGCGACGCCGCCCTACCTCACCCTGCTTCAAGACGAAGGTCGTGTTCGTGCAACTGTACACAACCAGCGGCGCCGTGCTTGCAGTCATCATGCTCGTAGCCGCCTTTCGGCGCGAGGCCGTCAAAGCGCTGTGGCTGATATTCCTCCCCTCCTCGCAGACAGCACCGACGGCCCGCTGGCGAGGCGCTTCCGGGTGTACGATGCGCGCCCTGCTCGGCCTCCGCATCACGTAGGGGTTGTTGCTGATGCATTTGACCTTGCCCGAATTTATGCTCGTGAACACATAAGCTCTGCCTTCCACGAGCGCAAACTACACCGTAGTAGGCATGGCCTCTCCGTTCCTGCGGTAGGTGGTCCTGTGCCATGTGGCGATGACCCTCGAGTACCTCGAACAGACCGGCCTCGCTCATCTCAGCCTCCCGTATAGCGCGGCAGTGCCCCTTCTGGCATCCCGTCGAGCGGTGGGGCGGCGCGGTCTTTGTCGGAGAGACTCGGGTTCTCGACGGGCCACTGTATCCCGATACCAGGGTCGTTCCACAGTATCGTCCCGTCATACTCGGGGGCGTAATAGTCCGTGCACTTGTAGGAGAAGAGTGCGTTCTCGCCGGTGACGACGAAGCCATGGGCGAAGCCTGGAGGGATCCAGAACTGGTGCTTGTTCTCTGCGGAGAGGGTAACGCCTGTCCACCTTCCGAAGGTCGGGGAGCCGACCCTGATGTCCACGGCCACGTCGAAGACCTCGCCCTCCAAGACGGAGACGAGCTTGCCCTGGGCCCTGGGATTCTGGAAGTGGAGACCGCGAAGCACGCCGTGGGCCGAGAACGAGAGGTTGTCCTGAACGAAGCGGTTCGGGATCCCGTGCTCTTCGTAGCGGGCGCCATTCCAGCTCTCCATAAGGAAGCCGCGGGCGTCGCCGAAGACATTCGGCTCGATGACGAGGACGCCAGGGAGTTCCGTCTCGACGACGTTCAACTGACGTACTGTTCGCTCTTCAGGAGCTCGAGCAGGTACCGGCCGTAGTCGTTCTTCCTCATCGGGTGGGCGAGGCGTTCGAGACTATCGGCGTCGATGTAGCCTTTGCGGTAGGAGATCTCCTCTGGACACCCTATCTTGAGGCCCTGCCGCTGCTCGATGGTCTCGATGAAGTTGGATGACTGGTGCAGCGACTCGTGCGTACCGGCGTCGAGCCACGCCATCCCACGCCCCATGAGCTCGACCTGCAGTGTCCCACGCTCCAGATAATCTACGTTGACGTCTGTTATTTCGAACTCACCCCGCGCCGAAGGCGTGAGGTCTGCGGCCACGTCGATCACCCTGTTGTCGTAGAAGTAGAGTCCCGTCACGGCGTAGTGCGAACGGGGCCTCTCAGGCTTCTCCTCGATACTTAGAACCGCCCCGTCGTCGTCGAACTCAACGACGCCGTAGCGCCCCGGGTCCCTGACGTAATACCCGAAGACGGTAGCCCCCTCCCGCCTGCCTGCCGACCTCTCCAGAAGCCCGGAGAGGCCGTGCCCGAAGAAGATGTTGTCGCCCAGGACAAGCGAGACGCTCTCGGACCCGACGAACTCCCGCCCGATGACGAATGCCTGGGCGAGCCCCTCGGGCCTCGGCTGCACCGCGTAGCTGAAATCGACACCCCACTGCGAACCGTCGCCGAGCAGATCCTCGAAGCGGGAGAGGTCCTCGGGCGTTGAGATCACGAGTATGTCCCTGATGCCAGCGAGCATCAACGTGGTCACGGGGTAGTAGATCATCGGCTTGTCGTAGACGGGAAGGAGCTGTTTGCTCACCGCCCTCGTGAGCGGATACAGTCGCGTCCCCGAGCCTCCGGCGAGCACGATCCCCTTCACGCAGGCCCTCCGCGGCCGCCCAACCCGAGCCGCTCGCCCACGTAACCCCGCGATCTCGCGGCTTCGCACCACCCTGGATTCTCGAGGTACCAGCGCACGGTCTTCTCCATCCCGGTCTCGAGCGTCTCCTCGGGCCTCCAGCCGAGCTCGCGTTCTATCTTCCCCGCGTCTATGGCATACCGCCTGTCATGGCCGGGCCTGTCGGCGACGAACGTGATGAGCGACTCGTGCGGGGAGCCACCTGCGAGCTCGTCGAGCAGGGCGCAGATGGTCTTGACGACCTCGAGGTTCGTCCGCTCGTTGTGGCCGCCGACGTTGTACGTCTCGCCTGGACGCCCACATTCGAGTACAGCGAGTATGGCCTTGCAGTGGTCCTCGACGTAGAGCCAGTCCCTGACCTGCTGTCCGTCGCCGTAGACGGGCATCGGTTCTCCCCGCAGGGCGGTCAGGATCATGAGCGGTATGAGCTTCTCGGGGAAGTGGTAAGGCCCGTAGTTATTTGAGCAGTTGGTCGTGAGAGTAGGGAGTCCGTAGGTGTGATGGTAGGCCCGCACGAGATGGTCGGAGGACGCCTTGGAGGCAGCGTAGGGAGAGTTGGGACGGAAAGGGCTCTCCTCGGTAAAGTAGCCCGTCGGCCCCAGCGTGCCGTACACCTCGTCCGTGGAGACGTGCAAGAAGCGGAAGTCGTCGTGGTCCTCCCCTTCGAGAGCGCCCCAGTAGGAGAGCGCGGCCTCGAGGAGCTCGTGGGTCTCGACCACGTTGGTCTGCACGAAGGCCTTGGGACCGTCTATGGAGCGGTCGACGTGCGTCTCGGCGGCGAAGTTGACGATGGCGGAGGGACGATACTCGGCGAGCAGGCGGTCGACCAGTTCGCGGTCCCCGATCCTCCCCCTTACGAAGACGTGGTCGGGGTGATCGGAGACAGAGGCCAAGGTGTCGGGATTGCCTGCGTAGGTCAGGGCGTCGAGATTAACCACCACGGAGTCCCCTGACGCGACCTTATCGAGGACGAAGTTGCCCCCAATAAAGCCGGCGCCGCCGGTGACGAGGATAGTTCGTTTCTTTCTCTGCAATGCGCTCCTCTGTTTTAGCTGTCAGCATGTCAGCACGCTACGCCCTTCGGGCTCCGCTTGTCAGCATTTCAGCTTGTTTGTTGGCTGACGGCTGATGGCTTTGACCGTAGCCTACTAAACAGGACCTAGAACCGCCACGTTCTTGAAACGCCGCGTCGGTGCGTGATACTTTTCTTACGCTGTGATTCCCGGCTTCTATATTCCCGTTCGCTGCGCGCGAACTACCGACGCCGGGGGGATATGTCCCCGGTCGCTAGATCTCCGGTCCGTAGGGACGAACTGGTTTATTGTCCGACGAAAGGTTTGCTTTGAGTGTTCAGGCAAGGGTGGCGAGGCAGGGTGTTATCCGCAGGTACCGTGGGTGGCTACCGGAGATACCGGACGATGCCATAGCCACGATAGGTGAGGGTGAGACGCCCCTCGTCGAGGCCTTGAGGATCTCGGATCGTGTCGGGGCCCGACTGTTCCTCAAGTTCGAGGGTATGAACCCGACGGCCTCGTTCAAGGACCGCGGCATGACGGTGGCCATGAGCAGGGCCGCCGCGACGGGGAGCCGCGCCTGCGTCTGTGCCTCGACGGGGAACACCGCGGCCTCGGCAGCGGCCTACGCGGCGCGTGCCGGCATAGAGTGTTTCGTCGTCGTGCCGGCAGGCAAGATAGCGCTTGGCAAGGCCGTACAGGTGCTCGCGCACGGGGCGCGGATAGTCCAGATCGAGGGCAACTTCGACGCGGCGCTCAAACTCTCCAAGAGGATCGCCGATGAGCTCGGCGACGTCACCCTTGTCAACTCGGTGAACCCAGACCGTATCGAGGGCCAGAAGACCGCGGCCTTCGAGGTCGCGGAAGCCCTCGGAGATCCGCCCGACGCGCTGGCCCTTCCCGTGGGGAATGCAGGCAACATCACCTCGTACTGGAAGGGCTTCTGCGAGTGGCGCGGGGCTGGGCACGCCGACTCGGCCCCCCTTATGCTCGGCTTCCAGGCTGAGGGCGCCTCCCCGCTGGTGGCCGGCCACGACTTCGAGAGTCCGGAGACGGTCGCGAGCGCCATCAGGATAGGTTCACCGGCGAGTAGGGAGGGTGCACTCTCGGCCGCGCGCGAGTCGGGGGGTCTCATAGAGAGCGTTACGGACGGGGAGATCCTGGCCGCCCAGGAGTTGCTGGCCAAGGAGGAGGGCGTCTTCTGCGAGCCCGCCTCGGCGGCTGGCATAGCAGGCCTCATAAAGCTCGCCGGCGAAGGCAGGGGAGCTGAGGGCACGGTCGTGAGCGTCTTGACCGGGCACGGGCTCAAGGACCCTGATGTGATCCTCGGTCGCGTGCAACTCCCTGACCCCGTCCCCGCGACGTTCGAGGCGGTCGCCGGACGAATGGAGATGTCGGCGAGGTGATCTCCGTCCGTGTCCCCGCCACCTCAGCGAACCTGGGACCAGGCTACGACGCGGTAGGACTCGCGCTCTCCTTGAGCATGAGGATAGGGCTGGATAGGTTCCCTCATCCCGAGATAGAGATACGCGGTACAGGCGCCGACCTGATCCCACGCGGACCCGAGCACCCTGCTTACCGGGCGGCCCGGTTTGTGGCAGAGCTCGTCGGCGAGTCTGACGCCCACTTCCGTCTGGTGCAGGAGAACTCAATTCCGCCGACACGGGGTTTGGGCGGGAGTGCTGCAGCGCTTGTCGGCGGGGCCGTCGCCGCCAACGATTTGTTCGGGGGGCAGATCGCCGCCCCCGACCTGCTCAACATCGTCTGCGAGCTCGACGGCCACCCCGACAATGCGGCCCCCGCCCTCCTCGGCGGACTGGTGATCGGAACCCTCACCCCCATCGGCGTTAGCGCCGTTCGCCTCGAACCGAAGAACCTCAAGGTTGTCGTCGCCGTCCCCGACTTCGCCGTCTCGACCACGGCGGCCCGCCGCGCCCTCCCTGACTCGGTCTCCCACCGCGACGCCGCCTTCAACGTCGGCCGCTCTGGTCTGTTGCTAGGTGCCCTTGCGACGGGCGAGTATCATCTCCTGCGCGTCGCCATGCAGGACAGGCTCCACCAACCCTACCGCTCCCACCTCATACCGGGGCTGGAGGACGTCATAGAGGTCGCGCTAAAGACCGGCGCCTACGGCGCATGCCTCTCCGGCTCGGGCCCTACCGTCCTCGCCTTCGCACCCGAGACGAGCGCCTGGGAGATAGCCTCAGCGATGAAAACAACCTTCGAGGCACGAGGTGTCGTGGCAGAGTCCTGGGCGCTCGACGTGGACCTCGCAGGGGCCCGCGTCGAGCCGCCGGGGGAGATGCCCGCGGCGAGTTTGCAGCCGATGCTTTGAAATCGATGGCGAAACGGATGAGCCCTACACGTCGGCGGGCAGCAGCGTGAACGCGGCCTCCCCGCTGAGGGGACGGACGACGCGGAAATGGCGCTCGTCGAGCGTCGCGATGCGTGTGGTCCCCAGCCGCGCGGCGAGCGCGATCAGGGACGCGTCCGCGAGCCCGGTGCCAGGGTTCTTCCTTGCCGCCTCCACGGTCTCGCGCACGGCCTCAGGCCACCATTCCACCAGGTACGCACCACCGATCAGGTCTTCGTAGAAAGCAGCGGCGGCATCTGTCCCACCGGCACGAGAGACGAGATGGTCGATCTCCGCGACGATCAACGGCGTGGTGGCAAGGTCTTCCCCGGTCGTCTCCATCCACGCCACGACCCTCTCGTGGTCGTCATCCCGGCGGTTCATGAACGCGACGACCACGGAGGTGTCGAGCACAATGGTCAACCCTCGCCGAAGCCCGTCTCGGCCAGGTAACTCTCTGCCCCCGCGCCGAGGTCTCGCGGACCCTCGAAGACTCCTCGCGCCCGCGGTCGCGGCCCTGACCTCCCCGCCACGGCATCGGCGAGCACTCGACGTACTAGCTCGGCCTTGGTGATGCCCTCGGCAGCGGCCCGCCGGGCTAGAGCCCTGTCAACCGCCGGATCTATATACAGACTCGTCTTCTTCATGTTGTAAGGTTACCACCTACCACCCGCAGATTTCAAAGGAGACTGGGTCCGTCGACGCAGTGGGAGAGAAACTTCTTGGATTCCCGCTTGCGTGGGAATGACATGTAAGGGAGTGCCTCCTGGTGTGCCCGCAGCCCGGACGTGGTTCCCTTTCCAACGGACCCGGCATTAGGGATCGTTGGACAAACATGTATCATTAGGCCTGAGTACCGAAGGGCAAGTATGCGGCGAGGTGGGAGTGTGACGCTCGAAGAGCGGGCACGCAAGGAGATCGACCGTCGGCTCGGCGAGGCTGGTTGGGCGGTGCAGGACTACGCGGAGATGAACATCAGGGCCACCGCCGGCGTCGCGGTACGCGAGTTTCCCCTGCGCAGCGGGCATGGGACAGTGGACTACATGCTCTACGCGAACGCGAAGGCCATAGGGAGCGTGGAGGCCAAGCCGGAGGGCCACACCCTGCGCGGCGTCGAGACGCAGTCGGGCAAGTACGCCGCCGTACGGGCCGGAAATCCTCTTCGGCTACGAGAGCACCGGGGCGATCACGCAGTTCACGAACACGTTGGAGCCGGATGCGCGGAGCAGGGAGGTGTTCCAGTTCCACCGCCCCGAGGAGCTCGTCAGGCTCGCGCGGAGGGAGGAGCAGACCCTGGCTGCGCTGCGCGGGATGCCGCCGCTCGTGGAAGATGGGTTGTGGCCCGCCCAGGTTCGGGCCATCGTAGGGTTGGAGCGTTCGCTCGCGGAGAACCGGCCCCGTTCGCTGGTGCAGATGGCGAGCCCTTCTACGACGAGGAGCGCGAGGAGGGCTCGATGTTCGAGGCCGAACCGCAGGCCGCCGGCGCGCCCCTGCCGGTCGTGTACAACCCGGCTATACCGGTTGAGACCTTCGATTTCATAGTCGTTGACGAATGCCACCGTTCCATCTACAACCTCTGGCGGCAGGTGCTCGAGTACTTCGACGCGCCCTTGATCGGGCTGACCGCCACCCCATCGAAACACACCATCGGTTTCTTCAAGAGCAACCTGGTGACGGAGTACAACCACGCAGCGGCGGTCGCCGACGGGGTGAACGTAGGCTACGAGGTCTACCGAATCCGCACGAAGGTGACCGAGGACGGCGCTACGCTAGAGAAGGACCCGGCGTACCTGGTGCCGCGTCGCGACCGTAGAACCCGTAGGAAGCGCTACTCGGCGCTGGACGAAGACCTCACCTACACCGCCAACCGGCTGGACCGGGACGTCGTCAACCAGGCCCAGATCCGTCTCGTGGTGAGGACATTCAGGGAGAGGCTGTTCACGGAGATCTTCCCAGGGCGGACCGAGGTGCCAAAGACCCTCGTCTTCGCCAAGGACGACTCCCACGCCGACGACATCACGGGGATAATCCGTGAAGAGTTTGGCAAGGGCAACGAGTTCTGCCAGAAGATCACCTACCGCACCACGGGCAAGAAGCCCGAGGAGTTGCTCCAGGAGTTCCGCAACGACTACCACCCGCGCATCGCGGTCTCGGTCGACATGATCGCCACAGGCACCGACGTTAAGCCGCTGGAGTGCCTGCTCTTCATGCGCAACGTCAAGAGCGCGAACTACTTCGAGCAGATGAAGGGCAGGGGCTCGCGCGTTATCGGCACTGACGACCTGAAGGGCGTAACCCCTGACGCCGACGCCAAGACGCGGTTCGTGATCGTTGACGCCGTCGGCCTGACCGAACACGACAAAACCGAGACCCAGCCCCTCGACCGCAGGCGCTCCGTCCCCGTCGAACGCCTCATGCAGTCGGTGGCCGAGGGCAGCACCGACCCCGACGTCGTCTCCACCCTGGCAGCCCGCCTAGCGGTCCTCGACCTGCGCCTGGGTGAGGAGGAAAGGAGGGAGATCTCCTCGGTCGCCGGCAAGGACCTGAAAGCCCTGGCCCACGACCTCTTTGTTACTAAACCTGCGGACTTCCCATCGCTCCCATATGTTGGCATGGAGCACGTCGAACCCGAGACCATGAGGCTCGTAGGCACTGTCCCTGCTGGCACTTTGAGAAGCAAAGCGCTGCATTTTAGTCCCAACGATGTATTGTACGGTCGGCTGCGCCCGTACCTGAACAAGGTCCTGCAACCACATTTCGAGGGCTTGTGCTCCGCTGAGTTCATTGTTTTCCCCGAGTCGCCTGGGCTAGTCTCCAACTACCTTCGGTATTTCCTCAACTCTTAGCGCTTCAAGCAGTTCGCTTCTGGTTTGAATACGGGAGACCGACCGCGCGTGGATTGGAACCAGTTGAAGAGCCACCCGTTACCACTTCCGCCACTGCTTGAACAACGCCGCATCGTGGCGGCCATCGAGGAGCAGGTCGCGCGGCTGGACGCTGGCGTGGCGGCGCTCGAGCGGACGCGGGCAAATCTCCAGCGCTACCGGGCCTCGGTGCTCAAAGCCGCAGTTGAGGGTCGCCTCACCGAGCGGTGGCGCGAGGAGCACCCCGACACCGAGGACGCGAAGGCGCTACTCTAACGCATCCTCGAAGAGCGCCGCGCTTGGTGGGAAGAAGACCAGCTCGCCAGGTATGCCAAGGCAGGCAAGGCACCGAAGGGACGGCGATCCGAATACAAACAGCCGTCCGCGCCGGATCCCACAAGGTTGCACAAACTGCCAGAGAAGTGGTGTTGGGCAAACGTAGAACAACTGAATCCCGCTACTCGTCCATGTGCGTACGGGGTTCTACAACCTGGCCCTCATGTTGCCGATGGCGTAGCTCTGGTTAGGGTGGGGAACGTTAAGAATGGGCGTATTCATTACGAAGACATGAAGCGTATCGCCACCGACATAGCAGCAAAGTATCCCAGGACGAGGCTTAGCGGCGGTGAAATGCTCATAACACTTGTTGGTACGATTGGAAGAACAGCGTTAGTTCCAGATACTTTATCGGGAGCTAATACCGCGCGTGCTGTCGGTGTCGTTCCACTCACGGAGGACGTTGCGGCATCTTGGATCGAGATGCGGTTCCGTAATCCAGCCAAGACTCAGGAGATAATCAACAAGGCACATGAAGTAGCGAGAAAGGCGCTCAATCTTGAAGACGTGCGAACTGCTACCGTTGCCATTCCTCCTCTCGCCGAGCAGGAGGAGATCGTGGCTGAGGTGGAGCGGCGGTTGTCGGTGGCGGAGGGGGTCGAGGCGCAGGTTGAGGCCGGCCTCAAGCGGGCGGCGAGGCTGCGACAGGCGATCCTGAAGCGCGCCTTCGAGGGGCGGCTGGTGCCACAGGACCCGGCGGACGAGCCGGCGGAGACGTTGCTCGAGCGCATCCGGGCCGGGCGCGCCGCGACAGCGAAACCGAAGCGCAAGGGTCGCTCCGGGACGCCCCGCCCCGCTCGCACGGGAGGCGGCCAGCCGGGGCTCTTCTAACGGTACACCGTCGGAGCGGCAACGACGAGGATCTCACACCAAGAGGAAGGCATCGGGCAGCGAATATTCGCAGTATTGTGCGGAATTAGCGCCGTGTCTCGATTTCGGTGTACACTTTCTAGTGTGTACTACGTAACATGTGTATGGACGTTGTTACGCGTGGGATCAGGGGAGACGGGGCTAGAGGGCGCGGATGGATAACAGGGAGATACTTTTCACGGTACTCGTGGAACCGGATCCGGAGGATGGCGGATTCGTGGCGAGCACGCCGACCCTGAAAGGTGTCTACGGTCAGGGTGAAACCGAAGAAGAAGCGGTCAGGGACTTTCAGACCGCTCTGGATTTTACTTTGCGGGCCATGGTGGAAGAAGGTGAGGACCTTCCCGCGAGTGACGAGTCGGCAAGGGACCTTCCCACTGTGGATGACGCTGGCCGGGTTTTTCGCACGCTGGCGGCAGTCTAGCTGCACATGCCCAAGCTGCCGGTCGTCTCGGGCAAGGAGGCGATACGTGCCTTTGAGCGATCCCGTCAAGAGGGGCCTTCTACGCAAGGCCATTCGGGATTCCGGCTTCACCGTCGAAGAGTTCAGGGATGCCCTTTAATCCTCAATGAGCTAGAGAGCCGCATGTTGCGCACGAGACGGTGAACGAGTGTATCTTGCCTCCATGGACAATTACACCCAGCGGATAGTCAACAAGGCGTGGAGCTACGCGCACCTGCTCAGGGACGACGGGCTCTCGTATCTGGCTTATACGGAGCAGATCACCTTCCTCCTGTTCCTCAAGATGGCCGACGAGCAGATACGCCCCCCCGTACGACCGAGAGCCGATAATGCCCCCAGAGTACGGCTGGCAGAGCTTGCTGGACAAAGACGGCGACGAGCTGGAGGTGCACTACCGTCATGTCCTCGAGGAGCTCGGCAAAGAGAAGGGTATGCTTGGTGAGATCTTCAAGAAGGCCCGTCCCGAAGTGCAGGACCCGGCCAAGCTAAGACGCCTGATCGTCGACCTCATAGACCAGGAGACCTGGTCCCCCATGCAAGCTGATGTAAAGGGAGATATCTACGAGGGGCTGCTCCAGAAGAGCCCCGCCGAGTTCCCCAAGGGCGCAGGCCAGTACTTCACCCCCCGCGAGCTCATAAGGGGCATCGTGGACGTCATGCGTCTTGCGCCTGAGGACACCGTGTGCGACCCCGCCTGCGGCACGGGGGGCTTCCTCCTCGCCGCCCACGAGCGCGTGCTGGAAGAGCACGGTCAATCACTCGACCTCGACCAGAAAAGGCACCTGCGGGGCGACTTCGCGCGCGGCTTCGAGCTCGTCCCCGACACGGGGCGCCTTTGCGTTATGAACCTGTACCTGCACGCCATAGACGCCGCGACGGTCACCTCAGGGCAGGACTCGCCGGCGCAGGACCCGGGCGAGCGTTACTCCGTGGTCCTGACCAACCCACCGTTCGGTAAGAAGAGCAGCGTCTCGATCGTCGGCGAGGGCGGAGAGCTGGAGAAGGAGGACATATCGTACGAGCGGGAAGACTTCTGGACCACGACGAAGAACAAGCAGCTCAACTTCCTGCAGCACGTGAAGACGCTCCTTAGGATAAACGGCCGCTGCGCCATCGTCGTCCCCGATAACGTCCTCTTCGAGGGCGGGGCCGGCGAGACCGTGCGGCGCAAGCTCCTCCAGACCTGCGACGTTCACACGCTGCTCAGGCTGCCGACCGGCATCTTCTACGCCCAGGGGGTCAAGGCGAACGTCCTTTTCTTCGACAAGAAGCCCGCCCGCGAGGACGCGTGGACGAGCAAGCTCTGGGTCTACGACCTGCGCACTAACACGCACTTCACCCTCAAACAGAATCCCCTGCGTCGCCACCACCTCGATGAGTTCGTCGAAGTCTATAACCCCGCGAACCGTCACGACCGGCGACCCACCTGGAACCAGGCGACCACGGAGGGCCGCTGGCGCGCCTACGACTACGAAGAGCTCCTCAAGCGCGATAAGGTCAACCTGGACCTGTTCTGGCTCAGGGACGAGAGCCTCGAGGATGCCTCAAGCCTCCCCGAGCCCGGCTTGATCGCCGCAGAGATCACCGAGGACCTGCAGTCAGCCCTGGACCAGTTCGCAGCCATCGCCAACGACCTCAAACCGGACCGGTGATACCTAATCCGGTAGGTCGGCTCTGGTTGGAGGTGCATGGCTGGCCAGTCTGGGGCATCTTCCCGGCCCCAGGTCTTTACCGGCGCTTACCATACCCTGGCACCGAGCGTTGCCTGGATGTATCGTTAGGTTCAGGGAATCGTGTTTTGTCGGAGGAGGTCGGAGATGGAATCCGGGCAAAGGTTCGACCATCTACGGGAGCATTCCATCGGCTTCGCGCAGGTGTTGTTCCAGTCGATAACGCACATGGCTCCCGCTGCGGCGGTTGCCTTCTCGCTTCTGGTCGGCTTTTCTTTCGCGGGACCTGTGCTACCGCTCTCGGTGCTTCTCGCGCTCGGGGTGGCGCTTCTCATAGCCAACTCCGTGGGGCAACTCGCCAAGCAGATGCCTTCCGCCGGGGGGCTATACACCTACACCAGCCGCGCCCTCGGGCCGAAGGTAGGCTTCCTTGTCGGGTGGGCATTTCTCCTGGCCGAACCGCTCGTCGCCCCGCTCCTCTACCTCGTCTTCGCCGCGACCACGGCGGACGTCTTCCAGAACAGGCTAGGCATAAACATCCCCTGGTGGGTTTGGGTGCTCGTGGCCGCTGGCCTGGTCTTCTACCTGACCTACTGGGGCATCAGGCTCTCCACCAACGCCGGCATAGTACTAGGCATCTTCGAGATAGTAGCTTTCCTCGGCCTCGGCCTGTACATGATCTTCACCGCGGGTGAGGACAACACGCTCGGGGTCTTCAACCCCGCGAACTCGCTGGAGGGCACCTGGTCGGGAGTCTTCAAGGGAATGGTCTTCTCCATACTGGCTTTTATCGGGTTCGAGGCGTCGGCTCCTCTAGGGGAGGAAGCTCGTAATCCCAGGCGCACGATACCCCGGGTGGTTCTCGCCTCGGCGCTGGTGATCGGGCTCTTCTACCTGGTCAGCGCGTACGCCTCCGTGATGGGTTGGGGCTTCGATAAGATGGGCTCCTACGCCGAGAACCCTGACCCCTGGACCACCATGGCGACGACCTACTGGGGGGTCGGGTGGGTGATCATCTTCCTCGCCATCGCCAACAGCGCCATCGCCAACGCCAACGCGGGCGTCAATGCCGCAACCCGTGTGATGTACGCCATGGGCCGCATCAACGTGCTACCGAGATCTTTCGGGCGGACGCACCCCGAGCATCGTACACCGTACGTGGCGATAGTAGCGCAGTCGATACTCGCCCTTGTCGTCGCCCTCGTGCTCGGGGCCGTGTTCGATCCCGTTGGGGGATTCAGTATTATCGCGACGGCGGTTACCATCGTCGTGATCCTGGTGTACATGACCGTCTGCGTGAGCACCACCGTCTTCTACCTCCGCGAGCGCCGGGACCAGTTCAACGTGCTACTGCACGGCGTGTTCCCAGCCCTCGCCATCCTGATCCTCCTGGCCCCGCTCTACTACCAGTTCGTCCCCCTGCCCGCCTACCCGGTGAGGCTGGGCAACTACTTCGCCGTCATCTGGATAGTCCTTGGCTTTGTAGCGCTGGGACTCGCCGCAGCCCAGCGTCCGCAGGCCATCGCCCAGGCCGAGGAGGTCTTTGTCGAGGATGAGACTGACGCGCCCGAAACAGATTCGACCACGACGAGCCGCTAGCAGCGACATGAGGACCATCACCAGATCGCCCTCCACCAAGCCTTGGTCGAGTGCGCCGGTGCGGTAGACGGGGGACTTGAAGCGGTAGTCGGGCCCGTAGCCGTCGAGGACGGTCGTTCAAGGGGCCCGTGGTCAACCTGCATCTGAGCACCCCGCACCGGCTGGTGCAGCAGCAGGATGGAAAGACGCAAGGGGGGCTCGTGGCCACGAACGACGCCGCCATCACGCCGGCGGGTATGCCTGGCTACTGGCGCACGGATGCGGCATCCGAGGACATGAGCATGCTCCTCGAGGACCGCATCATCCGGTGGGTGGCCGAGGAGGCGGACGTGGATCCCGACAGGATCGAGGTAGTGCCGCTCTTCAGCGCCCCCGAGCCGCAGATAGAGCGCATCGGGCTCTATCTGCTCTCGGAGATGGAGAACGAGGGCCTGGGGGGCGGGCTCTACGCCGAGTCGCTGGCGACTGTGCTGGCGCTGCATCTCCTGAGAAATCACTCCTCGCTGGGACAGAGCTCCAGGCGGAAGGTCGGGCGTGAAGGCGGCTTCTCCAAACGCGCGCTCAAGCAGGCCACCGATTATATAAACGACAACCTCCCCAGGAAGCTGACGCTCGCGGAGATAGCGGGGGTGGCGCACATGAGCCCCGACTACTTCGCCCGTTCGTTCAAGACGGCCACCGGGCTCACGCCGCACCAGTACGTCATCCACCGGCGCGTCGAGCGTGCGAAGGCGTTGCTCTCAGACACCGACCTCACCGTCGCCGAGGTCGCTGCGGCCGTGGGTTTCTCCAACCCGAGCCACCTCGCCCACCACGTCAGGCGTCTGCTTGGCGTCTCCCCCGTTGCCCTGCGCCGGGCGAGTACAAGCTAGTGCCCTCTATTTCTCGAAAAGAGCGAGATTCTGTTCGTCAATCTGTCCCGCACCCCTGGATAATTCCTGTAAACGGGCTGCGTCACGAGGGTTCCGTAAGAATACCGGCAGGGACGAAGGAGTATGGCGGGTCCGGCAGGCGCGAGAAGAGCCATCCGGAATTCACGGATACTCGGACGCCGCGCGAAGAGCGGGAAAGAAGAGATGAGCATGAGCGTCCCGGTTCGGCTCCAACACGAGTGTGGACCGGGACGATCCGGTTGCAACGAAATAAACTATGCTCGTAGCAGCAAAACTAACTCATTTGGAGGATGTGCCCGGCATCAACGCCGACCCGAAGCTCGGCCCGCTCCAGGACAACGGTGGCCCGAGCCATGCTGACTCGCTCAAGCTGAATGCGGACGGCTCCTTCGATTACAAACCCGGCGCCGACTACAACGGAGAAGACTCCTTCACCTACAAGGTGCGATCTCCACAGTCCCAGGTCGCACCGGGAGCTCGACCGTAACGCTGAAGGTCGGCGACGGGCAGGTGAGCAGCAGCGTGTCCATGACGGTGAAGGCCGGGGGCAACGGCAGGGACACGCTCGGCGGCACGAGCGGGGCTGACCTCCTGCTAGGCCAGAACGGCGACGATACCCTCAGCGGCGCGGGCGGTAACGACCTGCTGTGCGGGGCCAACGACAACGTAAGCACATCTCTCTCCGCCGTCCCTTGAAGTACCAGGGGACGGCGGAGACGTCGTTCGGAGAAACCAGCGACACGGCGCCAGGACGATACAGAGCAGATCGCCCGTGGGTGCGAGCATCACGCCGAACCCGGCTGAATACGCAACTATGTGCACCTTGACAAGCCTGTACCCGTGTGTAACCCTTCACCCCACTTGCGGTCGAATGAGTGAGGAATACTTTGAGCGAGGTTTCGGAAACGGCGCGGAGACGGAGGATCTCGGGCTTGATGCTCAAGATCTCGCGCCTGCTCGCTCCCCCAATACACCCGCGAGTATCCACGGTCGCCGTACCGTCCGCCCTACGACTAATTAGCCGGGCGGGCCGGGGCGGCACGCTCCGGTCCGCCTAGAGCCGCAAGACGGGCAGGCCCCGTTCTTCGGCAAGGCCGAGACAGAGACTCTTTTTGTGAATGGGGTAAACCGTGGAAAACACAGCATTCAACGTAGAATACAAGCCGCGCACGGGCAGCGAGGCCATGTGCGAGGCGCTACTCGACGAAGGAGTCGAGTACCTCTTCGGATATCCTGGGGGCGCGATCATGCCTTTCTACCACGCCCTCGGGGACTACCCGCTGAAACACATCCTCACCCGCCACGAACAGGCAGCGGCCCACGCGGCGGACGGCTACGCCAGGGCCACGGGCAGGGTCGGGGTGTGCGTGGCGACGAGCGGACCAGGGGCTACCAACCTGGTTACGGGGCTGGCCACGGCCCAGATGGACTCCGTGCCGCTGGTGGCGATCACTGGCCAGGTCGGACGCCCCGCGCTCGGTAAGGACTCCTTCCAGGAGACGAACGTCATGGGCATGACGCTGCCCTTTACCAAGCACTCCTTCCTGGTCGAAGACCCCGACGAGCTCTACCCGACGATGAGGAGGGCCTTCGAGATCGCCCGCTCGGGTAGGCCCGGACCTGTCCTCGTTGACGTGCCCAAGGACGTGCAGTTCGCGGCCACAAACGACAACGGCTACCGACGTCTGCGGGAGGCGCCGCCACCTGTGGAGTCGCCGGGGCTCAAGCGGGCCGCGATGCTTCTCAGGAACGCGAAGCGACCCCTGATCCTGGCCGGACACGGCGTCACGCTGGGGGGCGCCGAGATGGAGCTCAGGCTGCTCGCCGAGAGGACGGGCATCCCCGTCGTTACGACGCTGCTAGGCATAAGCGCCTTCCCCGACGACCACCCACTGTATCTGGGCTGGCCTGGGATGCATGGGCAGGCATCGGTCAACCGCGCCATAGACCGCTCCGACCTTTTGTTCGCGGTCGGGATGCGCTTTGACGACAGGATCACGGGCGCTGCCCACAAGTTCGCCAAAGACGCGAAGATCATCCACATCGACATCGACCCCTCGGAGCTCGGCAAGGTCATAAAGCCGACCGTAGGTATTGCCGCGGACGCGAAGGCGGCGATACGTTCGATCCTCGGACACCTGGATAATGCACCCGAGGAGGGCGAGGGATGCAAGCACTGGCGCGAGGAACTGGCGAAGACCCAGGAGCCCGAGCGGCGCCGCAAGGAGTCGGCGCGGGACGAGTACGGTCCCATACAGGTTATGGAGGCAATAAAGGCCGCCGCCGGCCCGGACTTGCGGCTCGTCACCGACGTGGGACAGCACCAGATGTGGGCTGCCCAGTTCTTCGAGTTCACCAAGACCAACAGCCACATCACGAGCGGGGGCCTGGGTACGATGGGCTTCGCGCTGCCGGCGGCGATGGGCGTGGCTTTCGCCTATCCGGAAGACCCGGTCTGGGTTATAGCCGGCGACGGCGGCATCCAGATGAACATACAGGAGCTCGCCACGATAAGGGACTTCGGGCTGAACATAAAGGTCGCCGTCCTGAACAACGGTTACCTCGGGATGGTCCGCCAGTGGCAGCAGTTCTTCCACAACCGCCGCTACTCCGAGACACCCATAACAGGACCCGACTACGAGCAGTTGACCGCCGCCTACGGGCTCGCCGGACGCACCGTCAGCGAGGGCGACGACATCGAGGCGACAGTGCGGTGGGCACAGGAGCAGGAAGGCTGCACCATCCTGGACTTCCACATCGACCCCGAGGCGAACGTCTACCCCATGATCCCCTCAGGCATGTCAGTCAACGAGATGATCGAGGAAGACGGTGCCTGAAGCGGCAACGGGCGTCGCCCTGAACACCGTCGAGGTCCGCTTTACGGGCGGCATGCTCGCCCTGAACAGGCTGCTAATGACACTGCAGAACAAGAGGATGCCCGTCGCGGGCTTCACGCTCGGACGGGATAGTGACGGAATGCGGGCCACTATTTTGCTCGACTGCCCGTCCGAGTCAGCGCTTCGCTTCACGGCCCTCATCTCGGCCCTCGAAGACGTAAGCGAGGCAGGACCGGCGGAGACTATGGAGGTGGCCATGATCTCGACCTCGGGAGACTGGCGCGAGGCGGCGGAGCGATCAGGCATCGAGGCGCACGAAGACGCCGGCACGGTCGTGGCGTCAGGGGCTCCCGAGAAGGTCGATGATTTTCTCGCCGCCCTTGGCGACGGCGCCCGAGAAGTTGTCAGGCTGGGTCCTTTGGCCCGTCCCGAGGGAGGAGTCTAGATGGCACGGGTATACCGTGAGGGAGACATAGGGAATGAGATCACAAGCCGGAAGGTCGCGATCCTCGGCTACGGCAGTCAGGGTCACGCCCACGCCCTGAACCTGAAGGAGTCGGGCTGCGACGTGACCGTCGGGCTCTACGAGGGCTCCAAGAGCTGGCCCAAGGCAGAGAGTGACGGGCTGCAGGTCGAGACCATCGCTGATGCCGTACGGGCGGCCGACGTGGTGATGATGCTCCTCCCCGACGAGAAGCAACCCGCCGTCTTCGAGGCCGAGGTCGGGCCGAACCTCTCCGAGGGCGACCTCATGCTCTTCGCCCATGGCTTCAACATCCACTTCAACCAGATCGTCGTCCCCCCCGAGATCGACCTAGGCCTCGTGGCCCCCAAGGGACCAGGACACGTGCTGAGGCGTCTGTACGTCGAGGGCAAGGGGATGCCATCGCTGTTTGCGGTACAGAATGACGCTTCTGGGCAGGCCAGGGATGTGATCCTCTCCTACGCCCGCGCCATAGGGAGCGGGCGCGCCGGCATCATCGAGACCACCTTCGCGGAGGAGACCGAGACAGACCTCTTCGGGGAGCAGGCGGTGTTGTGTGGCGGGCTGACGGCGCTCCTTACAGCCGGGTTCGAGACGCTTGTAGAGGCTGGCTACCAGCCGGAGCTCGCTTACTACGAGTGCGTAAACGAGCTCAAGCTGATCGTCGACCTGATCTACGAGGGCGGGCTCGCGGGTATGCGCTACTCGATCTCGAACACCGCCGAGTACGGCGACTACACGGCGGGACCGAAGATCATCGACGAAGCCGCCAAAGAGAGGATGCGCCAGATACTCGCTGACATTCAGAGCGGCAAGTGGGCCAAAGACTGGGTGCTCGAGAATCAGGCGGGAGGGTCGAGCTTCCTCGCGATGCGCCGCAGGGAGGCCGAGACGCAGGTCGAGAAAGTCGGACAGGAACTGCGGGCGCTCGCGGCCGAGGGTATAGAGACCTCCGCTGGCTCCGCTGGAGGTGAGAATCTATGAGTCGTAGAGCTTTTGCAGCGTCGGACGCCGAGTGGGCCTACCACGGCGGCGAGCTCGTCAGGATGGGCGAGATACGCCTCTCCCCCGCTACCCACGCCCTGAACTACGGCACGGGCGTCTTCGAGGGCATAAGGGCTTACTGGAGCGAGGAGCGTGGGACTTTGCAGGTCCTGAAGCTGCGCGAGCACTTCGAACGCTTCGAGAGGTCCTGCCGGCTGCTACGCATAGACCTGCCCAACACCGTCGACGAGCTCTGCGAAGTCACGCTGGAGATCCTGAAGCGCAACGCGCCGCGGGTGGATACTTACATAAGACCGCTTGCCTTCAAGGCCGTTGAATCGGTTGGTGTGAACCTCAAGGGGGAATCGGAGCTATCCATCTTCACGGTCCCCATGGGCAACTACGTCGAGCTTACTGGCCTGAAGGTCTGTGTCTCTTCCTGGCGGCGCACGCCGGACAATGCGATCCCGGCGCGCGCCAAGTGCACGGGCTCCTACGTCAACACGGCGCTCGCGGTCGATGAGGCGCACATGGCAGGCTACGACGACGCCATCTTTCTAACCCAGGGCGGGCAGGTCTCCGAGGCGAGCGCGGCTAACATCTTCCTCGTCAGGAAGGGCCAGCTCATCACTCCGCCAGTCACGGCTGACATCCTGGAGGGCATAACGCGCGAGGCCGTCATGGAGCTGGCGGGCAAGGAGCTGGGGATGCCCGTCATAGAACGCGAGGTGGGCCGTACTGAGCTCTACGCCGCAGACGAGGTGTTCCTGTCGGGGACGGGATTCCAGATAGCGCCCGTGATCGAGGTCGACGACCGTCCCGTTGGGACCGGCAGCATAGGTCCCGTCGTCGAGCGCCTTCAGGAGCTGTACTTCAAGGCCGCGCGCGGCGGGTGGGAGGAGTACGCAGACTGGACCGTGGCCGTCGAGGTTGCGGAGCGGGCGGCGGGATGAGATACTGCCGCCCTTCATGAAGGAGTACATCTAGACATCTTGCGCGTCTCTCGCCACATCCTACGACTAGCCAGGGTGGCCGCCGGGCGAATTATCAGCCCCGGTACCTAGCCGGCTGTCCGCGGCCACCAGCCTCAAGCCGCAATTCTTCGACAAGTTTTCGAAACGTAGGAGGACGAGACACATGCGTCGCGTAGAGATCTTCGACACCACCTTGCGAGACGGCGAGCAGTCGCCAGGCATCTCCCTGTCCGTGGAGGAGAAGGTAGAGATAGCCCGCCAGCTCGCCCGCCTGAAGGTCGACGTAATCGAGGCGGGGTTCCCGATCACCTCCGATGGGGACTTCGAGTCGGTTAGCCGCATCGCCTCGGAGGTCAAAGGTCCGAGGATCACCGGCCTCGCCCGCATCCACGAGCAGGACATCGTTCGTGCCTGGGAGGCTGTGCAGTGGTCACAGAGGCCACGCATCCACACCTTCGTAGGCACCAGTGATCTGCACATAGAACACCAGATGCGCTCGAACCGGGAAGACATTCTGAATAGGGCCGGCGAGGCGGTTCGTTTCGCCAAGAACCTCTGTGAGAACGTCGAGTTCTCACCGATGGACGCGACGCGCACGGACGTAGGCTACCTCTCCGAGATCGTCGCCGCTGCCGTCGAAGCCGGGGCAGACGTCGTCAACATCGCCGACACGGTCGGCTACACGACGCCGGTCGAGTTCGCGGAGTTCCTCAGGCAGCTCCGAGAGCGGGTGCCAGCACTCGATGAGCGTGTCCTCTCGGTCCACTGCCACGATGACCTCGGGATGGCCGTCGCCAACTCGCTCGCCGGAGTCGAGGTCGGGGCAGGCCAGATCGAAGTCGCCGTCAACGGCATCGGAGAGCGGGCCGGTAACGCCTCGCTGGAGGAGGTCGTGATGGCGCTAGCCACACGCTCGGACTTCTACAGCGCCACTGTTGGCGTCGAGACCCGCCAGCTCGCCAACACGAGCCGCATGGTCTCGAATATCACGGGCTATGAGGTTCCCCCGAACAAGGCCATCGTCGGGCGCAACGCGTTTCTGCACGAGTCGGGCATCCACCAGGACGGCGTGCTCAAGGACAGGCGGACGTTCGAGATCATGACCAAAGAAGACATCGGCCTGGAGGGGACGAACATCTTCCTCGGCAAGCATTCTGGCCGCCACGCGCTCAAGGACGCCCTCGAGGAGCTCGGTTACTACGTCGAGGGCGAGGTCCTAAAGCGCGCATTCACGCGTTTCAAGGAGATAGCGGACCACAAGAAGACCGTGACCGCCGCCGACCTCGAGGCGATCGCCGCAGACGAGGTCGGCTCCTTCGAGGGCAAGTTCGTGCTCGAGTCGTTCCGTGTGGTAGCCGCCACGGGCCGCCAGAGCCGGGCCGCTGTCACCATCTCCCACGCCGAACAGGGCACGTTCGAGGCCGAGGCAGAGGGCGAGGGGCCCGTCGACGCGGTCTTCCGGGCCATCGACGCAGCGACGAACATAAAGGGTAGGCTGACGGACTTCCGCATCGACGCCGTTACGGGCGGGAAGGACGCCCTCGGCGAGGTCAGGGTCTCCGTCGAGTTCGAGGGCGGGGATTACGCAGGACGCGGCCTCTCCCAGGACGTCGTCGAGGCGGCGGCGCGCGCCTACGTGCGGGCCGTCAACGTCTACACGGCAGGCATAGTCGGAGCCAGGTGGGACGCGCAGGTAGCGCCGTAGCAGCCCCGCCGGGCTACGAACGCCTGGACGCGGAGGTGCCCCTCCTCTACGCTCCAAGGCTGGCCGGGAAAGCCAGGGAGCTCTCTGGCTATCTCGCGCAGGGCTACAAGACGCTCGGGCGGATACTCTCCGTCGAGCCGCCAGCGCTCATAGCCTACCTCGAGGCCGACGAGGACTGGAGAGAGGCGCCGCGCGACAACGCGCGTCCCTATCCGCCAGGGCTCCCCTACTTCACCCGTTCCGTCAAGCCTCCAGCCCTGGTGCTGCCAGAGGACCTCTCGCCCGTGTTCAGGCCGCGCACCGCGGCAACGCTTCCTCTAACCGTCTGGCACGAGATGGCCCACGCGTTCCTGCTCGGGCGGGAGGTCGTGAAGACCCCTGCATGGCTCGGAGAGTTCGTGCCGCAGGCCGCCTCGGCGGCGGTCGCCCGTAGGGTCGGTCTTCCCCTGGAGGAGCATCTGTCACGGATAGAGAGGGAGCCGGGTTTCACCGTGCGGGGATTCAGTGCACCGGCGGGAGCGGGAGATCAGATGTCGTTTCAGAATCTGCTGCTCCTGCTCGGCGCGGCGGCGCTCGAGGTGTTCGGAGAAGGTTTCCTGCAGAACATATTCCACGATCTCTGGGAAGAAGACGAGATAGTCGATGAGGAGCGGGCCGAGGAGTTGCTCGCAGGCGCTCTAGGTCAGGGCGGACGGGAGTGGCTGGTGTCGAGGCCCGAGTTTTAGGAGGATCCGCTATGAGAGATGCGTTCGACATACTACTATTGCCAGGCGACGGCATCGGACCCGAGGTGGTCGGGGCCGCGCGCGAGGTCGTGGACGCGGCGGCGGAGCACTTCGGCATCGAAGTGCGCTACGAGGAGCGCAGGATCGGCGGAACGGCCATCCGCCAGGAAGGCGAACCTATCTCGGCGGAGACACTGGAGGCCGCCAGTGCTTCGGACTCGGTGTTGCTCGGCGCTGTCGGGCACCCCGACTTCGACGACGCTCCAGTGCGTCCCGAGGCAGGGCTACTCGGACTAAGGAAACACCTGGGGGCCTTCGCCAACCTGAGACCCGTAGTCGCCATTCCGGCCCTGATAGGCTCCTCGCCCCTCAAACGCGAGGTCGTCGATGGGGTCGACGTGCTCATCGTCAGGGAGCTTACCGGCGGGGCTTACTTCGGGGAGAAGGAAGAGGGTGAGGAGAGGGCCAGCGATCTTAGCGTGTACACGAGGGAGGAGATAGATAGGGTCGCGCGGGTCGCCTTCGACGCAGCGAAGCGTCGCAAGCGGCGGGTGACGAGCGTGGACAAGGCGAATGTCATGGCGACGAGCCGGCTGTGGCGCAGGGTCGTCTCTGAGGTGGCCGAAGATTACCCTGGGGTGGATCTCGACCACGTCCTCGTCGACGCGGCGGCGATGTACCTCGTTCAGGCCCCGACGAGGTTCGACGTCGTGCTGACCGAGAACCTGTTTGGGGACATCCTCTCGGACGAGGCCGCGATGCTCCCCGGCTCGATGGGGATGCTCCCGAGCGCGTCTTTGGGCAAGCCAGGCTCCCCAGGCATCTTCGAGCCCGTCCACGGCTCGGCCCCCGATATAGCGGGAGAAGGGAAAGCCAACCCCTACGCGACCATCCTCTCAGCGGCGATGATGTTCCGCCACTCCCTGGGCCGCCCCGACGTTGCCGAGGCCATAGAACAGGGCGTATCCGTCGCCCTCGAGGCCCATTTCTCGACCCCGGACCTCGGCGGAAAGAAGACGACCGAAGAAGTAACGAAGGCCGTGAGCAAGTGGGTCGCGGCTGGAGAGGGTGTGATGTGAGTCTTACGCTTTTCGACACGACGCTACGCGACGGTACCCAACGCGAGGGCGTGAGCCTGACCGCAGAGGACAAGGCCCGCATAGCCCGCGAGCTCGACTCATTAGGGATCGACTACATCGAAGCGGGCTTCCCAGCCTCCAACCCCAAGGACCTGGAGTTCTTCGAGGGCTTCGATGACTCTTCGCTCCACCACGCGAAGCTCGTCGCCTTCACGCGGGCCAGGCGCCCGAAAGGGCGCACCGAGGACGACCCCGCGGTAACGCTCCTACCCTCCCTCTCAGCGCCCGTCGCCTGCATCGTCGCCAAGAGCTGGAAGCTGCACGTCGAGAAGGTGCTGCGGACCACCCAAGAGGAGAACCTCGAGTCCGTGCGAGACACCGTCGCCTACCTGGCCGGCGCCGGCAAAGAGGTCATCTTCGACGCCGAGCACTACTTCGACGGCTTTCGCGACGATCCAGGGTACTCGCTCGCGGTACTTAGGGCCGCGGCCGAAGCGGGCGCGACGACGCTGGTCCTCTGTGACACGAATGGCGGGACGCTCCCGACCGAGCTCAAGGCCATTGTGGCGCGCACGGTGCGGGAGTTCCCTGACGTGGAGGTCGGCATTCACACCCACAACGACTCCGGGTGTGGGGTGGCGAATGCTCTGGTGGCGGTAGAGGCGGGGGCGACGCACGTACAGGGGACCGTCAACGGTATCGGGGAGCGGTGCGGCAACTGCGACCTGGTAACGACCATCGCCAATCTGCAGCTCAAGATGGGGCTGAAGGTCATGGATGATGAGGAATTGCGGCGGCTCACCGAGGTCTCCAACTACGTCTCGGAGCTAATGAACCTGACGCCTGATACGCACCGTCCCTTCGTAGGACGCAGCGCCTTCGCCCACAAGGGCGGACTGCACGTCGACGGCATCTCCAAAGACCCTGCGACCTACGAGCACGTCGCGCCCGAGGCCGTAGGGAACGTGCGGCGGACGCCCGTCGGTGAGCTCTCGGGGAAGAACTCCATCAGGACCAAGGCCGAAGAGCTTGGGATCGAGGCCGGCGATGCGACCCAGATCCTCGGGGCCATAAAGCAACGCGAGTACGAGGGCTATCACTACGAGGCCGCAGACGCCTCGCTCGCGCTACTGATCGGGCGGACGATGGGTGAGGACAGCCCGCTCTTCGAGCTTGAGACGTTCAGGATCATCTCCGAGAAGCGGGCCGGCGGGGAGACGACGACGGAGGCGACCATAAAGCTCTCCGTAGGCGGACAACGGGTCATCTCCACCGCGGAGGGCAACGGTCCCGTCAACGCCCTGGACCAGGCGCTGAGGAAAGCCATAGGGCCCCACTATCCGGAGCTTAAAGAGATCCAACTCTCCAACTACAAGGTCCGCATCCTGGATGAACACCGCGCAACGGCGGCAACGACCCGCGTCCTCATAGACTCCACAGACGGCAAACACATGTGGGGCGCCGTCGGGGTCTCCGAGAATATCATCGAAGCATCCTGGCAGGCATTGGTGGACGGCCTCGAATACGGCGTGAGCGGCACGAAGAAAGAGTGATACTGAGCCCATTCGAACGGGACCTCATTCGGGCTGCGGGCACGCTGAACCCTTCCCATCCGTCATTCCCGCGCAAGCGGGAATCCAGATGTAGGCAGAGTCCCATGCGCCATAGCGGTCTCCGTCATGCCATTGGCATGTACCATGATCCGGTATGAGCATAAGGACGCTCTTCAACCCTAATGCCAGGGAGATTCTCGACGGCCCGTATCCGGATCGGACGCCCCTACAGTTCCACCGCCGGCTGCCTGGCTACGAGGAGACGCCCCTGGTGGACGCTCCGGGGATCGCTGCCGCTCTAGGCGTCGGGAAGGTCTTCGTGAAGGACGAATCCAATCGGCTAGGGCTGCCCGCTTTCAAGGTCCTTGGAGCATCGTGGGCGGTATACAGGGCTTTGGAGGAGCGTCTTGGGGACGATGGTTTCGGGGGTTGGGAGGAGATCGGGGAGATCGAGGCAAGACTCGAGCCCTTGCGGCCGCTGTCGCTCGTAGCAGCCACCGATGGCAACCACGGGCGCGCGGTGGCGCGGGTGGCGCGGCTGCTGGATCTCGGGGCGAAGATCTTCGTGCCCGAGGACATGGCTGCGGCACGCCAGGAGGCCATTGCCCGCGAGGGCGCCGAGGTCATAGCGGTCGATGGCACTTACGACGAGGCCGTCAAGATCTCGGCCGAGGAAGAAGGTGAAGATGCGCTCGTGATCTCGGACATGTCCTGGCCCGGCTACGAGCGTATACCCTGGTGGGTGATCGAAGGCTATGCGACGATGCTCTGGGAGACCGACGACGAGCTCGAGAGGAGGGGCGAAGCGGGACCCAACCTGGTGGTCGTGCAGGTCGGCGTCGGCGCCTTCGCCGCGGCCGTGGCCCGCCACTTCCGCAGCCCCGGTGCATCGTCGCACCCGAAGCTCATGAGCGTCGAGCCCGCGAGGGCGGACTGTTTGCTCGAGTCGGTTGCCGCGGGGCGCCTGGTCTCCCTGCCCGGACCACACGATTCCATCATGTCGGGTCTCAACTGCGGCAGGCCTTCACTCGTCGCCTGGCCGACCGTATCCAGGGGCATCGACCTCCTCGTCGCCGTGGACGACGAACCTGCACGCGAAGCCATGCGCCTCGCGGCCGAATCAGGCGTCGTATCGGGCGAGACCGGTGCGGCCGGGCTCGGCGGTCTGCTGGAGCTCCTGCGCGACGAGGGAGCGGAGGCGCGCAGGACGCTTGGCGTGGGCGGGGAGACCCGCGTCCTGCTCTTCAACTGCGAGGGCGCCACCGACCCCGACGCCTACAGGAGGGTCATCGCGGAGTAGCCGGAGGACCCTTTTCGCTCCCAGCCTCGAGGATGACCGAGAACGCCTCCACGTTCGCCCGGAGCGACCGCCGCGTCGTGGATTCCCGCTTCCGCGGGAATGACTAGAGGGAAGGCGAAAATGACGTTTGTGCCGTGAGACTACTCTTCGCCGTCGCCGAGATCCCGCACCGTCTCGCGCAGGGTTTCGCGGGTGTTCTGGACTGTCGAGCCGTCCTCTGTCAGCTGCGGGAGGAGCCTGGCGAGGATGAGGGTGGAGAGGGCTGACTGCTCGCCTCCTTCGCCGCGGATGAGGACGGGGCGAGGGGCCTGCTGCATGAGCTTCTCGCCGACCTCGACCCTGCGGCGGGCGAGCTCGTAGCCGACCACGGCGCGGTTGTCCCTATGTGCCTGGCCGAGGTGCCGCAGGGCTGTGGCCTCGTTCTCGGCCTCCGTGAGGGCGGCGCGGCCGCGCGTCTCTATCTCCAGGCGCACGCGCTGGGCCTCGGTCTCCTGCTCTTCGAGCATACGCGCGACGTCCTGGCGGGCGCGGTTGCGGGCTTCCTTCACTTCTATGAGGCGGGCGTTGCGGTCTTTCTTGGAACGTTCTATTTCCATGAGGAGCGTGTCGATGCGCTGCTTGCGGGTCAGCTCCCACTCGCGCTCGTAGGCTGCGAGCTCTTTGGCCACGCGCTCGCGGGTTGCGAGGTGCTGCTGGTACTGGTCGGGGAGTTGCACGTCGGGGATGTTGGCGCCGAGGATGCGGACCCCGTAGTGGGCAAGCTGGCGGTTCAGGTACTCCTGCATGTCCCCGACGTCGCTGCCGCGCAGGTCGTATGCCTTCTCCGTGCTCACCTGGCGGCTGCGCTGCCGGATCGCATCCTGCACCGCGCTGGAGAGGACGAGGTCGAAGTTCGAGGCGCCGATCACGCGCACGAAGGCGAGCGGGTCCACTATCCTGAACTTCAGGAAGAACTCTATCGCCTTCAGCGGCACGTTCTCCCGCGTCGGGCAGTCGGCAACGGGCGCGAGGTAAGGGATCTCCGTCGCCGTGTCGACGACGAACTCGACCCTGTCCCACGGCCGCCAGAGGTAGTGGCGTCCAGGCGAGAGGGTACCCTCGATCCTCCCGTAGCGCGAGCGCACGCCCGTCGTCCCCTGCTCTATCTCGACGATGGCGCCCCGCCACAACCACAGCAGCGCGAGGCCGAAGAAGACTATCGCAGCGAGCACGGCAATGACGGCTAGTGCCGCGCTCCCCGAGAAGAGTGCGAAGCCGAGCATGTAGATTGCGACGCCGAGCAACAACAACCAGCCGTAGCGCCTGCGGTCCTTGGGTATGACGACGGGTACGATCTGGCCCTCGTCACCGCCCCTCAGGTACTGCCTCACCCCTGACCAGCCCGAGACGACCTCTTTTATTTTGGAGAACTCCTGCATCCTGGCGGCGGTCTGTGTCTGAAACCGCTCCTCCATGGTTTCGGTCATCGTCCCTCCTCCCCGTCATGGCCGAGACGTTCTACGCGCTCGCGCACGGCCTCATCCGTTACGGATTGCCGAATCTCCTCTACCCTGTCGGCGGTCTCATCTTCGGCCTGCTGCGGTTCCACTTCGGGGCCTGGCCCGTGGCCGTCCGAGAGGCTTTCGAGTTCGCCGGCACGGTCGCGGATGCGGGCCCGTATCTCCTCCATCCTGTCTCTTATGGCCTGCATGTCCTCGGGCGTGAACAGAGGCTCGCCTCCGGTCCCGATCATACGGCGCGAGATCTCCAGGAAATCCACAGCGTCATCCCCGTCTATGGCCCCGATCTGTACCACCTGCGGCAGCCTGCCGGCGACAGCGGCGAGCCTCTCCAGGACGTCCTGCTGGAAACGGTACTCAAGGATCTCCGGCGCTGCCGCGCTGCTTACGGCCCTGATATCCAGCGCCTGGGCCTCGAGCAGCGCGGCGTTCGCGTTCGCCTCGCTCTCGGCCTCGACCATCCGCTCGCGGGCGCTGGCATTGGCCCGGTTCGTCTCGCGTTCGCGGGCGGTGTCGATCTGTGCCTGGAAGGTCGCTATCTCGGCGCTGATCACAGATAGCGTCTCCCTGAGCGAGGCCAGCTCGCCCCTGAGCTCGCCCTCGTCCTGCTCCTTGCGGAGCCTGAGCTCGTATTCGTACGTATAAGCCCCTTTCGCCACCCTGACCATCTCGGGGGCTGCGAGATCCATCCTGTACTCCTGGCTCGACGGCTCGGCGTGCGTTATGTTCGCGTTCGTGAAGCGCACGGCGGGGAGGAACTGCTCGTTCAGGGAGTCGAGGAACTTCTGGGTACTCTCACCGACCAGGTCGTAGATGTCCTCGGCCCGCTGCTCGTAGATAAGGGCACGGGTGACCTCGCTGATCGCGTTCTCCAGCTTGTCCGAGAACCCCTTGACCCCGCCCACCGTGAAGATGAACTCGGCGGGGTCCTCGATCTTGAACTGCAGAAACAGGTCGACGCTGGCGTTCACCCTGCTGGCCGTCGGAGCCTCCCTTATGGGGGCGTTGTAAGGGTACTCCCTCGTCGTGTTGACGATGTAACTGACCTGCTTCCACGGGTTGAAGAGCAGCTTCCGCCCGGCCTCGACGACCTCCTCGAGCTTCCCGAAGCGGGTGACGACGGCCCTGCAACCGTCGGGGACCATAACGACGCTCTGGCGCCACCAGGAGAAGAAGGCCAGCAGGACCAGAAGCAGCCACAGATGCGGCCCGAAGAGCGCCAGGGCCACCCCGTCGCCGGCGAAGCCCGCTATACCGAGCGTCACCAGCGCGCCGACGAAGAGGAACACTACCATCATCCCTATGGGCATCAGGCGCCAGAACAGCGACTGGCGATTAGGGATTACGACGGGTGAGATCATGTTTATGAACCTCCCCGATGGCTCCAGCGTGGGGAAGCTGCGGTTGACGATCTCGGCGGCATCGGTGAGTGCCGCCGTCTGCTGGTCTATACGAGTCCCTGTAGTCCCCCCACGCTCCCGCGCCGAGAGGAAGTCCCTGGCGTCGATCCTGAACTGCTCGGACTCTTCCCGAACTACTCCCTCCGTAAGATTCCGCGCCTGCTCGCCGAGCGTCTCCACCAGATAACCCTCCTGAATGTTAGGGCGATGCTCACCTCCATACTACACGGTGCCGCCCACCGCACAACCCGGACCGGGGTCCGTCGGGGGTCGTTCGCGCATCGCCGGCGCCAAAAGCGGTAGGATACAGAGCCTGAGTTCGAGCATACGGAAGGGCCTGGCGACGAGTACTGGTTTGGAGAAAGCGGCCCACATGGGCGGGCGGACGCGCCGGGTCGCGCTCTTTGCCGCCACAGCCCTGTTGCTCCTGGCCCAGGGTCTCGCCGCCCTACTGTTCTTGCGGCACGGGTGGGACGCGCTCGCTTTCCCTTACCCGCTCAACTACGGTGAGGGTCCGCTGCTCGACCAGTCCGTAAGACTCGCGCAGTTTCAAGATATCTACAGGACCGACCTCACCACGGCGCCCTACGTCGTCTCCAACTATCCTCCGCTCTTCATGCTCGCCCAGGTGCCATTGGTGTGGCTGTTCGGGCCGGCACTCTGGTACGGGCGTCTGATCTCACTCCTCAGCGTCGCCGCCGTGGCGCTTTTCGTGGGGCTTACCCTGCACGCGTTGACCAAAGACAGGATAGCGGCGATAGCGGGCGGTCTGATCTTCCCGTCCATGCCCTACGTCGTGCGCTGGTCGTCGCTCTCAAGGGTCGACTCGCTTGGGCTGGCGCTCTCCTGGGCCGGCTTGCTCGTCGTCGCGCGCTGGCCCGAGAAGCGCTGGAGCGTGTTCGTCTCGGCCCTGCTTCTCGTTGCGGCCGTTTATACCCGCCAGACTTACATGTTGGCCGCGCCGCTCGCGGCTTTCGTGTGGCTCGTGGCCCAGGGCCAGCGCCGCAGGGCGCTGGAGACGGCCGCGATCGCCGGCGGAGCAGGCCTGGTCGTGTTCGCGCTCCTCAATATCTTCACCGGAGGCGGGTTCTTCCTCAACACCGTAACCGCCAACCTCAATGATTTCCGCTGGGAGCGGGTCAGCCTCAACGCCCTCGGCGCGCTCCTCGCCTGCCCGCTGCTACTGCTCGGCTCGCTAGCGTTCCTCCTGTTTACGCCGCGCAAGGGGAATCGTTCGTGGTGGCTCGTCGGGCCCTATCTGCTCGCCAGCATCCCTTCGGCGGTGCTCGTCGGCAAGGTGGGTTCCGACGTGAACTATCTCCTGGAGTTGTCGGCGGCGCTCGGCCTTGCAACCGGGGCCTTTATCGCCTGGCAGCGCAAGCGTCCGCGGCTACGGATCGCCCTGATAGCGCTTCTCGCGGTCCAGGTACTGGCGCTCGCACAATCGTCGCGGGTCCCTTCAGGCTTGCAGAACTACGTCATCGAGCAGCGGGGCGAGGTCGCGCAGCTATCCCGCATGGTGGCGAGAGCGGACGGGCCTGTGCTCACAGACGACTACATGGGCCTCCTTCCCCGGCAGGGGCGCAGGATCTACTTCCAGCCCTTCGAGATGACCCAGCTCTCCCGCGACGGTGACTGGGACCAGAGACCGATCCTGAAGGACATAGGTGAGGAGAAGTTTCCCCTGATCATGATCTGGAGCCCTCCGTTCGCGAGGGAGATAAAGCGCGACAGGTGGACCCCGCGGATGCTCGAGGAGATACACGATCACTACCAGAGGACAGACCGTCTCGCCGACATGGTGATCTACCGTCCGAGAGAGTAGGGGGTAGTGGGTTGCGGAGGCAGTTCGCGAACTGCCCCTACCTCTTCTCCTCGCATGAGTTGCTCCAGGCGCTCTATCTGGCCTCGGCTCCCGAGCACGATGAGTGTGTCGCCGGCGTGCAGACGATCATCCGCCGAGAGCGTGGTGTCGAAGTTACCTTCCGGGGTGCGGAAGGCGAGGACTATGGCGCCGGTCCTCTCCCCGATCTCGAGCTCACCGATGGTGCGCTCGGCGATGGTCGAGTCCTCGGGAACGGAGAACTCTTCCAGGCGGAACTCGATTCCTTTCTCGCCACGCGTGACGATGTCCAGAAAGTCGACGACCAGAGGTTGCGTGGCGAGCGAGGCGAGCCGCCTGCCACCAACGGCGTAAGGCGAGAGGGTGCGGTCGGCCCCCGCCATCTCGAGCTTGGCCGCCGACTCTTCCGAGGAGGCGCGGGCGACGATGTGAAGTTTCGGGTTGAGCTTTCGCGCCGAGAGCACCACGAAGACGTTGTCCGCGTCGGTGTCGACGGCCGCGATGAGTCCCCCTGCGCGCAGGATGCCTGCCTCCTCGAGGACTTCGTCGTCCGAGGCTTCGCCGAGCAGCGCGAGATAACCCTCGGCCAGGCACTCCTCCAGGACATCCTGGTCATGTTCGACGATCACGAAAGGCACGTCGTCAGCCGCGAACTCGCGGGCGACCTGCCTTCCGACCCTGCCGTAGCCACACAGGACGTAGTGGCCGTCTAGCCTGCCGATCGCCGCCTTCACCCTTCTCCTTTCGAAGTAGCCCCGCACCGTTCCTTCGACCACCAGCTCAACGGAGGATACTGCAGCGTAGAAAAGCGTGCCCACACCCGTTATCAGGAGGAGCATGGTCCACAACTGCCCTGATGCGTCGAGCACACGAACCTCCCTGTATCCTACCGTGGTAAGGGTGATCACGGTCATGTACAGAGCGTCGGTAAAGCTCCATCCCTCGAAGACCATGTACCCAAAAACGCCTACAGCGGTAATGATTACGAGCGCCAGGACGGCGCTCTGTACTCGCCGCAGCGCCAGCCGTGGCTCGTACGACCTTCTCTCCTGGAAGTCTCTGTCGCTTGATCTTCTGCTTTCGTCCTCCGCCACGGGCGGAATTATAGTCGAGCGGCTTGCCTCCCTCGGACAAGAGACTCCGTCGGCCTCACAACGCCAGCACCTCCGCACGTACCTCGCCGCCCTCCACCCAGAGCAATGCGAACGTGTGCTCGGGCTGCCTCCGCCTGTCCGTCGGACTGCCCGGGTTGAGCAGCAGAAGCCCGTCTTCGTCATCGAGCCAGGGGATATGTGAGTGACCGAAGACGACCACCCGCGCCTCCGGAAATCGCCGCCTCATCCTGTTTCGGCGTCCCCGTTTCGGTCCCGAGTCGTGGATCATTGCCATCCTCACGCCGCCGAACTCGAACCGGAGCACCTCCGGCAACCCGGTCTCTGGAGGGTCGAGGTTTCCCTGCACCGCCCGGACGGGGGCGTAGACGGCCAAGTCGTCGAGTAGTGTGGAATCCATCAGGTCGCCGGCGTGCAGGATCAGGGCGGCACGCTCCAGGTGGGGTAGCAGGCCCTCCGGCAATGCTTTGGAGCGCCGCGGTAGGTGAGTGTCGGCGATGACGGCGGCGAGCGGGCTCATCGGGTCTGAGGGTCATGTAGCGACAGTCGGCAGGTCTGCCTGCTTACCCTTAACAGATGTATCGGGACGTAGCCAGAGCGAGACGTGCGCGGGTTGTATCGTCTCCCTGACCACCTCGACCAGTTCGTCGTTCAGCGCGTCCAGATCCGTCTCGTTGCGCAATCTGGCACAGAAGACTTCGAGGGTCTTTCTGGCGTCGTACTTATTGCGGTAGAAGCGCCTGTCGATAAACGCCTGGATGCGCCGACGCAGTGGGTTGAACAGTGCTGCTATCACGAGGGTGGAGACGACTATGGCCATTTGGGGCTGCTGCTGTTGGCCTGTAAGCGTACGGAACACGAGTTGGGTCGTCGCCACCCCGCCGAAATACACCAGCGCCAACGTCGCCGTGAGGGGACCGTAGACCAGGGTGCGGTTGATGATGAGGTCTATCTCGTAGAGGCGGTAGCGGAGGATCGCAATGCCCACAGCTATCGGCAGACACATGAGTCCTATCATGCTGAGTACGAAACCGCTCTCCCCCAGCCACCCTACCCCGGTCACGTCAGAGATAGTGCTGGCGAGGACAGAGCTGCCGATCAACACCACGATAACGTAGGTGAACAACTTCATCTGCTGGCGCTCGACGCCGCGCGAGCGACGGAAGCGCACCACTACTGACGCAACCGCCCCGGCGATTCCGGCGAGGAAAAGACCAGTGAGCGAACCGAATATAGGGAGGTCTCCGGGCTTGTCCAGACCCTCGATCCCTACAGGGTTGGCGATCACGTAATCGGGGGCTTCGTTTACGGGAATGGTATCCATGAGTGCGCGCAGGAGAACTATGCCCAACGTCCCGATCCCCCCGAGCACGGCGACAGGGAGCCACCTACGTGAGAGCAACCGTCCGTTGGGGAAGAGCAGGGGCAAGTAGATGCCGGCCAACGCGAGCATCAGGAACCAGTAGCAATTTGCGACCCACGCGCCAAAGACGGCGAGCGCCTCGGGCC
>CADCVF010000043.1 GCA_902806095.1 uncultured Rubrobacteraceae bacterium | reverse complement strand
CCCCCGGCTACGCCCAAGGATATGCTCCGCCCCCCATAAACTGGATCGACCGGGGGAGGGTATACAAGGTGGGCCAGAAGACCTGTGTGCCCGTGGATTGCTACGAGGACGTTCTCGTGATCGAGGAGTTTGAGCGGAACAAGCCAGGCGCCTACCAGCTCAAGTACTACGCGCCAGGCGTTGGCGATATTCGAGTGGGCTGGCGGGGACCAGAAGAAGAGGAGAAAGAGGGCTTGGACCTGGTCAAAGACGAGCGCCTCGGCCCGGAAGCGCTGGGGAAGGCCCGTGCGAACGCGCTCAAACTGGAGAAGCATGCCTACGAGATCAAGGACTACTACAGCAAGACAGAGCCAGCGAAACCAACTCTTTGAGAGGGAACAGTCAGTTTGTAAGGCGTCCTGTGGCGAGGTTTGGAGCCCCCCTCAGAGAAAGGCGGTGAATGCTCATGAGAGCGATCACTTTCTTGAGTACGATCATAGGCTCGGTGCTCATGGCGGGTTGCACCAGCCCCTCTTCGCAGGAGTAGAAGGCTTACGCTCCCCACATCGATCCCGCCGACTTCACCACCACAATCGACAATGAATACTTCCCGATGAAGCCAGGCACCACCTTCGTCTACGAGGGGAGGGGCGCAGAGCGCAGCGAGATGACCGTCACCCACGACACCAAGAAGGTAATGGGCGTGGAGTGCGTCGTGGTCGATGACAAGGAATGGGAAGGCGGCAAGCTGATCGAACGGACCTACGACTGGTTCGCCCAGGACAACAAAGGCACTGTCTGGTACTTCGGGGAGGACACCAAGGAGTACGAAAACGGCAAGGTGGTGAGTACTAAGGGCTCGTGGGAGGCCGGGGTGGACGGGGCCAAACCAGGCATCATAGTGCAGGCTGACCCTAAGGTGGGACAGTCATACCATCAGGAGTACTATCCTGATGAGGCTATGGACATGGCCAGAGTGCTCAGCTTTAACGCATCGGTGACGGTGCCCTACGGTTCCTTCGATCACGCGCTGGAGACCAGGGAGTGGACGCCGCTCCAACCTGGCTTTTCCGAGAAGAAGTACTACGTTCGTGGGGTGGGTCCGCTGGGTAATCCGAGGGACTTGGCACTGCTGGACGTAAAGCACAGGTGAGGGAAGGCTGGGCACCCTTGGGGCCGGCCTTCTCATCACATCTTCCGAGAGCCCCCTGAGAAGTTCGCAGAGTTCGACTTCTCACCAGGAGGTGTAGCCTCCGTCGATGACGAGGTTGGTGCCTGTGGCGAAGCTCGCGGCGTCAGAGGCAAGGTAGAGGACTGCGGGTGCGATCTCTTCCGGCTCCGCGAGGCGCCCCAGCGGCGTCGAGGAGAGCCACACCTCTGACCACTCGGACTTGGACATGCCAAGCTCGGTGAGCGGTGTTCTTATGTAGCCCGGCGAGACGCTGTTGACCCTGATGCCGCGGGAGGCCCATTCGCCTGCGAGACTCTTGGTCAGCGTGATGACGCCTGCTTTGGAGGCGTTGTATGCGGCCTGAGCCTGGGGGTGGTTGGAGATGATGCCTGACATGGAGGCGATGTTCACGATCGAGCCAGAACCACGTTCGAGCATCGCCTTCCCGACCTCTCGGCAGCACCAGAAAACGCCGGTGAGGTTAACGGAGATGACGGCCAGCCACTCCTCGTCGGGGACCTCTTCGGAGGGGATGTTGTGGACTATCCCAGCGTTGTTGACGAGCACGTCTACACGCCCGTGCTCGTCGAGCACCATCTCTACCATGTCCCGCACGGAGGCTGGGTCCGTCACGTCGGTGTGGACGAAGGTGCCTTCGAGCTCCTCGGCGACGTCGGGGCCGGTCTGGTCGTTGACCTCGGCGATGACCATCTCAGCCCCGGCGTTGCGGAGGGAGCGTGAGATCTCCAGCCCCAGGCTCTGGCCACCACCGGTGACGACAGCGACCCTGTCCCGCAAGGAGAAGCCGTTCTCTTCCATCTCATCCACCTCTCAAAACAGCGTGTAGCCTCCGTCAACGACGAGGATGGAGCCGGTCATGAAGCTCGATGCGTCGCTCGCCAGGTAGACAATGCTCGGACCTAGCTCCTCGGGCGTGGAGTAGCGCTGCATTGGAGCGTCCTCGATCCAGTGCCGCCGAAACTGTGGCTCGTCCACAGGCGACATAGCCGTCTTGACGTAGCCGGGTGCGAGGGCGTTGACACGGACGTTGTGGGGCGCCCATTCCGCCGCCAGAGACTTGGTCAACTGGTGGACCGCTGCTTTAGAGGCGTTGTAGGCTGGCTGCCACTGCGGGCGGTTGACGATCATCGCGGAGATCGAGCCGATGTTGATGATGGTGCCGCCACCGTTCTGGATCATCCGCCTCCCCACGGCCTGGGCGCAATGCCAGAGTCCGTGGACGTTAACGTCGAAGACATCGTGCCACTCTTCCAACGGCACCTCGGCGGCCGGCCCGTGGTAACAGAGGCCAGCGTTGTTGACGAGGATGTCTACGGGACCGAGACGCTCCGTCACCCCTTCGAGCATCCCGTCCACCTGCGCGGGGTCGGTGACGTCGAGGTCAACGGCGATGGCGTTGCCGCCCGAGGCCACGATCTCCTCTGCCACGGCCTCGGAACGTTCGCGGGTACGGGCGGCCAGGGCGACACCGGCCCCGGCCTCGACGAGCGCCTTCGCGAAGGCCTCCCCAAGACCCGTGTTGCCGCCGGTGATGACGGCAGTCTTGCCCGTAAGGTCGAAGGCGTCCAGAACGGTCAACTAGTCTCCCCCACTCTCTACGCGGACGGTCTCGTGGGGAGCCCTATTCGGGCTCCCCGCGCTGGATCTCTCCTCGCTATCAGAACAAGAGGACGAACAGCACGCCACCGAGGATGCCACCGATGACGGGCCCCACGACGGGGATCCAGGAGTACCCCCAGTCGTTGCCGCCTTTGCCCGCTATGGGCAGTACGGCGTGGGCAATACGTGGGCCGAGGTCACGGGCAGGGTTGATGGCGTAGCCGGTCGGACCACCCAGCGAGAGCCCGATTCCGAGGACGAGCAGGCCGACGAGCAGCGGGTTCAGGCCGCTCCCTATAATCGTCGCGGCATCGCCCCCGACCGCCCCCGCATTCGCAACAATGCCAGAGACGCCGAAGACCAGCACGAAGGTGCCGATGATCTCGGTGATGATGTTCGCGGGGGTATTGTAGATCGCCGGCGCGGTGCAGAACACGCCTAGTTTGAGGCCCTCGTCTTCGGTTTCTCCCCAGTGCGCCAGGTAAGCCAGCCACACGATGACGGCGCCGATGAAGGCTCCGATGAACTGGGCGATGATGTAGCCAGGCACCAGGGCCCACTCGAACTGGCCCGAGGCGGCCAGGCCGATGGTCACGGCGGGGTTGATGTGGGCGCCGGAGAACTGGCCTACGCAGTAGACGGCCACGGCGACGGCCATCCCCCATCCGAAGGTGATGACTATCCAGCCCGAGTTCTCTGCCTTGGAGTTCCTTAGCAGTACGCCGGCGACGACACCGTCGCCGAGGATGATCAGGATCATCGTCCCGATAACCTCACCGATGTATGCTTGCATCTATCACTCCCTTCTAGAAAGGCCGCCCGGCCGCCACGTCGCACGGCGCGGTCAGGTAGGGCTTCATCTCGTCGTCGAGCTTCAAGAGCGTTATGGAGAACCCTGCCATCTCCAGCGAGGTCATGTAATCCCCGACGTAGGGCATCCCGAAGACCTGGATGCCTTCGCGCTCCAGCACGTCGGCGACGTGGGCGTAGGCAACGTAGAGCTCCATCAAGGGCGTGCCGCCCATACCATTGACCATCACGGCCACCTCGGAGCCGGAGAAGTCCACGGAGTCGCCAAGGATCCTGGCCAACATCTCATCGACGATCTGGTCCGACGGCTCGAGGTTCTTGCGCTCGATGCCAGGCTCGCCATGTATGCCTATGCCGATCTCCATCTCATCCTCGCCGATGTCGAAGATGGGCTCCCCGCTCTCTGGCGGGGTGCAACTGGTCAATGCCATCCCCATCGAGCGCACGTTGGAGTTGACGCGCTCGGCGAGCTCCTTTATCCCTGCGAGGTCTTTGCCGTCGTCGGCCGCGGCGCCGCAGATCTTGTGCACGAAGATGGTGCCAGCGATGCCGCGCCGCCCGCTCGTGTACGTCGAGTCCTCGACGGCGACGTCATCGTTGGTAACGACGTAGTCGGTCTCTACCCCTTCTGCCTCGCCGAGCTCTCCTGCCATCTCGAAGTTGAGCACGTCGCCCGTGTAGTTCTTGACGACGTAGAAGACCCCTGCCCCCCCGTCGACGGCCTTGCTCGCCTCGAACATCTGGTCCGGCGTGGGGCTCGTGAAGACGGCGCCGGCGCAGGCGGCATCCAGCATACCCGGTCCGACGAAACCGCCATGGGTCGGCTCGTGGCCCGAACCACCACCGGAGACCAGGGCTACCTTGCCTTCTACGGGGGCGTCGGCCCGCACGACGACGTTGGACTCGGGGAGGACCCGGATCAGGCCGCTGTGGGCAAGCTCCATCCCCCTGAGCATGTCCTCGACGACCCTCTCGGGCGCGTTGATGACTTTCTTCATCGTTCCTCCTTAAGCGAGCGGGGATTCGACCGCTTCCTGCGCCCACTCCTTGGCCCGCGCGACGGCTTCCTTCCACCTGCCGTAGAGCCTCTCACGCTCCTCCTCGTCCATCTGCGGCTCGTAGCGACGCCTCAGCCGCCACCGGCTCTTGACCTCCTCGCGGTCTTCCCAGAAGCCGATCGCGAGCCCGGCGAGGTAAGCGGCGCCTAGAGCTGTAGTCTCCAGGGTCTCCGGCACCTCTACGGGCGTCCCGAGGATGTCGGCCTGGAACTGCATCATCCAGCGGTTTGCGGCGGCCCCACCGTCGGCCTTGAAGGTAGGGATGTCTATCCCCGAGTCGGCCTCCATCGCCTCGACCGCGTCGCGGGTCTGGTAGCACATGCTCTCCAGGGCCGCCCTCGCCAGGTGCGCCCTGCTGCTTCCCCGCGTAAGCCCTACGATAGTGCCCCTGGCGTACGAGTCCCAGTGCGGCGCGCCGAGGCCAACCAGTGCTGGTACGAAGTACACGTCGTCGTTGGAATCTAAGCTCGCGGCGAGCTCTTCTGTCTCCTCTGCGCTCTCTATAATGCCGAGCCCGTCCCTGAGCCACTGCACAGCGGCCCCCGTAATGAAGATGGCGCCTTCGAGCGCGTACTCGACCGGCTCGTCACCGATACCCCACGCTATAGTCGTCAGCATCTGACGCTCACTCTTTATGGGTTCCGTGCCCGTCATCATCAGGGCGAAAGAGCCGGTCCCGTAGGTGTTCTTGGTCAGTCCCTTCTCGAAAGCGACCTCGCCGAAGAGGGCGGCCTGCTGGTCGCCGGCGACCCCTGCGACGGGGACCTCGGCACCGAAGACCTCGGCGTCAGTGTCGCCGTAGACGTACGAACTGGGTTTGACCTCGGGGAGCGCCGCGCGCGGCACGCCGCCCAACATCTCCAGTAGCTCATCGTCCCACTGCAGGTCGAAGATGTTGTACATGAGCGTGCGTGAGGCGTTCGTGTAGTCTGTGACGTGCGCCCTGCCGCCGGTCAGCTTGTAGATCACCCACGTATCGATGGTGCCGAAGAGGACCTCACCGTTCTGCGCCCGCTCCTTGACACCGTCCACGTTTTCGAGGAGCCACTTTACCTTGGATCCCGAGAAGTAAGCGTCTATAACGAGGCCTGTCTTGTTTGCGACCATCTCGTCGTAGCCCTGCTCGGAGAGCTCGGTGCAGATCTGGGCCCCCCGCCTGTCCTGCCAGACGATGGCGTTGTGGACCGGCTCGCCCGTCTCCTTATCCCACATGACAACGGTCTCGCGCTGGTTGGTAATGCCGATCGCCGCTATGTCCCCCGCCGATACCCCGGCGTCCTCTAGCGCCTCCCGCATCACCCCGAGGGTTACGTCCCAGATCTCATCGGCGTCGTGCTCTACCCATCCTGGCCTCGGGTAGTGCTGCGTGAACTCCCTTTGGGCCTCCCCCACCGTAGCGGAATCGTGGTTGAAGACTATCGCCCTGCTCGACGTGGTCCCCTGGTCTATCGCCAGTACAAAATCTCCTGCCATCACGCATTCTCCTTCCGGTACAGACCCCAACGCAGTCAGCCGAGCAACGTCTCCCCTACAACACCCGCCACCTCCTATCCCGTCTTTCCCCGAGAATGCACAACCGAGACCTTCCCCTCTTCTGACCATGCACCTTTACTAGCTTTATTCATTGCGAGCGTAACGGAGCCCGACACCCGAGTCAAGGATTCCTAGTACAGGCAGCTCTTGACCGCCCTCAGTGCTGGTCGAGGCGCTGGAGAAGCGTGGCGTAAGAGGCGCTGTCGTCGGCGAGGTGGTCGAACGCACCTGGGTGCTGGTGGCTGTGTAGAGCGAAGACAACGGCCTCGCCGGTTTACCGCTGTAAGATGAGCGGGCCTTGCACTCGATACTCAACACCGCGCTGCCTTTCTTCGCCCTGATCTTCTGCGGCTACGGCGCCGGGCGCCTGAACCTCCTGGACGAGACGGCCGCCGCAGGGGTGAACACGTTCGTTTTCTACTTCGCCCTGCCGGCCTTCCTGTTCGGCCTCATGTCCTCCTCGCCGATAGGAGAGGTCGTCAATGGACCGTTCATAGGGGCGTATGTGACGGCGAGCCTCGCCGTCTTCACGCTGGCCGCGCTCGTCGGACACCGGCTCTTCGAGATCGGACGCGCCGAGGCTGCGGTACAGGGGCTCGCGGCGGTGCTCGCGAACACGGGCTATATGGGTATACCCCTGGTCTCCGCGGTCTTCGGCGGGGAGGCTGCCGTCCCCATCGTCGTCGGTCTCACCCTCGACGGGGTGCTGATGATCCCTCTCGGTATCATGATCATCGAGTCCTCCAAAGGCCACTCAGAAGGCCTCACCCACACAGCGCTTACCACCTTCTCCGCCCTCGTTCGAAACCCCCTGATCCTCTCTATCTTCGCCGGCCTGGCCTTCTCCGCCACCGGCCTCACTCCGCCAGAGCCGGTGAACAACTTCCTCGAACTGCTCGGCGGCACTGCCGGTCCCTGCGCCCTCTTCGCCCTCGGCGCAACCCTCGCAGGGCGCCAGGTCGCAGGCGGCGCGGCAGAGGTCTCCTATATGACCCTCATGAAGCTCGCTGTCCACCCGGCAGCCCTCTTTCTCACAACCACCCTAATCTTCAGCGTCGACCCCCTCTGGGCTACCGCAGCCCTGCTCGGCGCAGCCCTCCCGATCGCAGCCAACGTCTTTATCGTCGCCCGACAATACGACGTCTACATCGCCCGCACCTCCAGCGCCATACTGGTCTCCACGGCGGTCTCCATTCTCTCCGTCTCGGCGTTATTGTTGGTATTGCATTAGGGCGTATCCGTGTGAGGGCGGTTTGCGAACCGCCCCACATTTCGGAAGTTGCTGATCCGGGTAAGGAGTAATCTCGACCCCGGATACAGAGCGGGGTAGTAGTCTTTGGAGACAACATATTCTGGAGATGATGAGATTGGCTTTTGGAGACCGACGTTTGAAGGTCGTGACTATAGGCGACAAGTTGCGAGAGGACTCGACGAGCCTACCCGCGCTCTGCCGGACGCTGGCCACGTCCGAGGATACCGTGGCTTGAGCTCCGAGGGAGCGGCGTCGGAGCAGGTCGAGGTCTCGACGCGGCTTCTTCTCGGGGTCTTGATCTCGGCCGTCTTCGTCTCGGTGCTCAACAGCTCCATGGTCAACGTCGTGGTCCCCGTTATAGGAAGGGATTACGGCGTCACGGAGGCGCAGGTCGGGTGGGTGATCACCGGCTATCTACTGACCTTCGCCGTCGGAATCCCGCTCTACGGGCGCGCCGCGGACGTGTTCAGCATCAGGCGCGCTTTTGCGGTTGGTCTACTCGCGTTCGCCGCTGGGAGCCTCCTCTGCGTGTGGGCGCCGAGCCTCGGTATGCTCGTCCTCGGGCGGATCGTTCAGGGCGCGGGCGGGGCTGCGATACCGGCGCTCTCAAGCGTCTCCGTGGTGAAGATACTCCCTCCGGGTGGGCGGGGGGCGGCGCTAGGCCTCATCGTCTCCAGCGTTGGCATTGGGGCTGCTATAGGCCCCATTCTCGGCGGCGCCGTGGGGGCGCTCGCAGGCTGGCACTATCTGTTCGTCGGGACCTTCATGTTGACGGTCGTCCTGATCCCGGCCGTACTCTACGTCCTCCCTGACGCCAGCCCGGAGGAGGCGCGCGGCTTCGACCTGCCAGGCGGCATCCTGCTCGGACTCGCGGCGGGATTATTCTTGTTCGGGATCACACGCGGACAGGTCTCCGGATTCGGGTCGGCGGGTTCCTGGGGAAGCTTCGCCGGCTCGACCCTTGCGGCGGCCGGCTTCGGGTGGCGCATAAGGAGATCCGCCGATCCTTTCGTCTCCCCCGATCTGTTCAAGAACAGGGCTTACGTCGCCGCCGTGGTCGTCGGGTACTTCTGCATGCTAGCCAACGTGTCGGCGCTCGTCTTCGTGCCGCTGCTAGTCTCCGAGATCAACGGGCTCTCGCCTGGGGAGGCCGGGCTCGTGCTCACGCCCGGCGCGGTGGCGCTCGCGATCATCTCCCCGCTGGCAGGAAGGTGGTCGGACAGGATCGGGGTTCGCCCCCTCATATTCGCCGGGCTGGTTACCATGCTGCTCTCTGTACTCTCCATCTCGACCTTCGGGGCCGGGGCTACGCCCATGATCGTCTCGCTCGGAATGCTCGGCGTGGGGGCCGGGTTCGCCCTCGCCAACTCCCCCAACGTCAACGCCGCGGCCTCGGCCCTGGCGCCAGAGGAGGTTGGAGCTGGACTCGGGATCTTCAACGGCGCGTTCTTCCTCGGCGGAGGGACGGGACCGGCCGCAATCGGGGCTTTCCTCGCGGCCCGCAACGAAGCTGACGCGGGTGCGCTGAACCCGCTCTACGCACTCGACGCCGCCGCGTTCTCCGACGCTTTCCTCGTCCTTGTGCTGGCTCTTCTGATCTCACTCGTGGCGGCGCTGGGGCTGAGGAGCACGACCGCAAAGGAGACTACGTGAGCGACTACGGTAGGAACCTGGAGTTCGGCGTGAGCGTGGAGCCTCTTGCAGACCCGCCTGACTGGGCGGCGCGCGTCGCGAGGGCCGCCGACGTGGCTGGGCTTGACCTCGTAGGCATTCAGGATCATCCCTACCAACGGCGCTTTCTAGATACGTGGACGCTCATCGCCACGCTCGTGCCAGTGACCAGACACATCCGCTTCTTCCCCGACGTGGCCAACCTCCCCCTGCGGCCGCCGGCCATGCTCGCGAAGGCGGCGGCCAGCCTCGACGTGCTCTCGGGAGGGAGAGTGGAGATCGGCCTCGGCGCCGGGGCTTTCTGGGATGCCGTAGCCGCCATGGGCGGTCCCCGCAGGAGCCCGGGCGAGGCCATGCACTCTGTCGAAGAAGCCATAAAGGTCATGCGCATGGTGTGGAGCGACGAGCGTTCGTTGCGCCTCGACGGCGAGTTCTATTCCTTGAAAGGCATGCGGCCTGGTCCTCATCCCGTTCATGACATAGGGATCTGGGTCGGGGCTTACGGGCCGAAGATGCTCGATCTCATCGGGAGGCTCGCGGACGGCTGGGTGCCCTCGCTCGGCTACGCGCCGCCGGAACGGCTCCCCGAGATGAACCGCAGGATCGACGAAGGTGCGGCAAGAGCAGGAAGGGAGCCGCGGGAGATCCGTCGCGCCTACAACGTCTCGGGCCACATCGGAACCGAGAATGAAGGGCCCCTCGATGGCCCACCGTCGAGATGGGTCGAGACGCTCACGAACTTCGCCCTGGAACATGGTATGGATACGTTCATCTACTGGCCTTCCGGGGACCACGAGCGGCAGGTCGAGGTCTTCGCTGGCGAGGTCGTGCCAGCCGTAAAGGAGGCTGTTCGGTCGGCACGCTCCTGAGGCGTGATGATAAACTGCCGCCAGGCGGCGTTCGAGGGAGGCGTATTGGACAAGAAGGCGTACCTGAAGGCAGCGCGGCGTCATCATGCCCGCAAAGCCGGAGTGGCCCTGCTCAGTGCGCGGAGCCCGCTCAGCATCATGAGCTTTCTGAGCGTGGGCAGCATCCTCAGCGCGGTCTCCATCCTGAGCATCGGGAGCGTGGGATCTGTGTTGAGCATCGGCAGCTCCGGCAGTATCCTCAGCATCGGCAGCACGGGGTCTATCCTGAGCATCGGGAGCGCGGGCTCCATCCTGGGTCTGGGTAGCGCGGGATACAGCCCTTCGCGAGAACGAAAGGACCAGGAAGAATCGTAGGTTTGCAAAGAGGCAAAACCTCTTTGCAAGCATGTCAGCACGCTCCGGCTTCGCCTCCGCTTGTCAGCCCGGTGGCTCATACCGAATCCGGGTGAACAGTGACGCCAGCAGGCACGGACCTACGTCTTCTACTACCCGTGGATTCCCGCTTTCGCGGGAATGACGAAGGGGAAGGGTCATAGTGTGTGCCCGCAACCGGAAAGCG
>CADCVF010000042.1 GCA_902806095.1 uncultured Rubrobacteraceae bacterium | reverse complement strand
TTCGCCGGCACGTGCAAGGGGGTAATGCTACGGATCGCACCCGGTTTGTCCATCGTCGACCTGACGCACGAGGTACCTGGCTTCAGCGTGGAGACGGGAGCTGAGATCCTGCAGCACGCCACCCGCTACATGCCCGCCGACACGGTCTACCTGGCGGTGGTAGATCCGGGCGTCGGCACGGAGCGCCGGGGGCTCGCTCTACGGACGGAGAGCGGTGCCCTGCTGGTCGGTCCTGACAACGGGCTGCTCGTTTCGGCGGCTGAGTCTCTGGGTGGTATCCTGGGCGCCTGTGCACTCACCGAAGAGCGCTTCCACCTGCATCCCGTCTCAAACACATTTCACGGCCGCGACGTCTTCGCCCCTGTGGCCGCGCATCTTGCTGCCGGAGTCGGGCTCTCGGACCTCGGGGAGCCCGTTGACCTTTCTTCGATGGTGCGTCTCAGCCCTGCGAGCGCGCTCGTAGACGATAGAGAAGGTTTAGTCGCCCACATCATCTCCATCGACCGCTTCGGCAACGCAAGACTCTCCGTCATGCAGGGAGAGCCTAGGCTGGAGTATGGTGAGGGCCTGAGAGTAGACGCCGGTGACGGCGAGATGTCGGTTCGATACGTCGAGACGTTCGGGTCGGCCAAGGCGGGAGAGTTGGTGCTCGTCCCCGACTCCCACTGGCGCTTGAGCCTCGCCATAAACAAAGGCAGCGCCGCCCACGCTCTCGCGCTCGAAGTCGGAGGAGAGGTGCGTCTGATACTCCCGACGGATCACGGTGACTGAACGCCGTAACCCCAGGGCCGGCCCTCCGGTGAGCCGGGGGACTGCCCCCCTCTCGCCCGAGGAGCGAAGCCGGATGCTGCGGGCCGCCGCGCTGCGCCCGATCAACGCCATGATCCTCGTGATCGGGGCCGGCATCTTCGTGACCACTGGAGTGTGGTGGTTGCTGCCACTGACCCTGGTAACCTACGTCTCCCTGGTCTTCCTGGCCGCGAGAGATCCCATCTTCCAGCGCAAGGTCCTCGGGGGAGATACGGTTCCGAAGGCATCGCCGAACGCCGTAGAGGGCAGTGACGTCTCTCCCGAGCGCCGCGCCCGCTGGCTCCCACGCGGAGAGACCCGCCAGAAGGTGGAGGCGGCCCTCGATGTCTACCGTAAAGTCGTCGCCGCCATCGAGACCTCAGATGACGTAACCAGGGCGGTCCTCGACGATGTCATCCCGAGGCTTCACGCAGCGGCGGATCGGCTCGTGGACGTGGCCCAGGGTAGGGAGAAGGCCGCCGAGGTCGCACGGGACCTAAGCAGGGACACGGCCTCTGCCGCACCGACCTCCGCAAGGCAGGAGAACCTGCGCGATCTCGAAATCAGAATCAACGCCGCGGACACAGAGATCGCCGGTACATACCAGGAGCTTCAGGACCTCAGGGCGAAGGTCGTCAGGATCTCCATAGATAGCGAGAACCCCGCCCGCGCAAACGACCTCAACGCCTCACTCGACGGCCTGAATACCAGGCTCGAAGCCCTGGGCGAACTCATGACCCCGCAGGAAGAGAGCTAGTCAGCACGCTACGCCCTTCGGGCTTCGCTTTCAGCATGTCAGCACGCCGCCTTGCAGGCGGCTTGTCAGCAAGTGCCTGCCAGCCAGGCTCCGTGGTTAACGATGCAGGGCCTTATCCACCGCAGAGACCAAAACGAACCCAAGCCGCTACCCCACAAAGCTGAAATGCTGACTAGCCGAAATGCTTGCAAAGAGGTTGCAACCTCTTTGCAATCCTAGGCCGAGCTCGCCTGCCAGCCCTGGCCGTCGGTCTTCTCCTCGACGACTCCGGGTTGGTGCGCAGCTCTGCGCACGGGGACACCGCCCAACTCCTGCCTGGATTCCTCAACCGAGATGAGCGAGTCCTGGAACCAGTTCTCCAACTGTCCCATGACGCGGTCCCGATACACCTCGGAGCCGCCCGAGACCTCTTCGGCGTAGCGTTCAGCCCCGTCTATGATCTCTCCCGCCCTACGCTCTGTACGCCGGTAGAGCTCCGTCTCGGGGACCATCGCGTTGGCGTGATGGTGGGCTTCCTCGACTATGCGCTGGGCCTCCTCCTCGGCCGCAGCGACTGTGGCCCCACATTCCCGGCGAAGCGACTCGGCCTCAGACAGTTCAGGGGGCAACGAGCCCCTTAGCTCGTCCAGCATCACAAGCAGATCAGACCGATCGACGACGGCCCGTCCTTTGCTCATCGGTACGCCGGATGCATCCTGAACGATCGCCTCCAGCTCGTCCAAAACTCCGCTTATGTACTGCATGTCTTCTCTCATGGCCCCAACCCTAGCACGCTCTCACAGGCTACGCTAGGCTTTCTGAAAGTATTTTTCGATGCTTTACCTCATTGTCAGGTTTAATTTTATCTTAGGGTTAAGTGTAACTCTGACAGAGGGTAGGAGAGTCGTTTAGTGTGGATCGTGGACCGTAGTTTTTGGCTTTAGTAGTGGGGTTCTGTGAGTTATCCACAGGGGATGCTTCGCTGAGGAGACAGGTTAAACCACTTTAGAAGGGAGAGGCGAGAGCACGAATTCTCCAGTTTCTGGCCATAGCGCAGCTCACAGTTACGGCGACCGCTATGGCGAGAGCCCGTCGGTCAGCGTTTTGGTCAGGTAGAGAACGAGTCCGTCGTTGATGGTGACCTCGTCTCCCTGCCTCACGGGATTGCCTTCGCGCGTCAGGCCTTCTCCATCCGGGACGTAGCCGCGTAGGACGTACAGGCGTTGCGCTGCTCCGTAGTCGGACGACATTCCAACCCCGATGCCCGCGACGCAGGAGCGTTCGGAGATCTTCTGCTCCGCCTGGGCCACCAGGCGGATTCCGATGCCTTGTCGCCTGAAGTGCGGCAGCACGTTGAAGTCTTGTATCTCCGGTATTCCGCCGGTACGGAAAGGTGGGTAGGCCGGGCTCCATACGATGGTCACATATCCGGCGAAGGCTTCTCCGACAAAGGCGACGAAGACCGTACGTATCCCCTCTTGCTGTTCTGAAAGGTAGCGCTCATATTGCGAGCGGGGCTTGTTCCACCCGAGGCCGCGGAAGGCTGCGGAGATCTGGGGTATGTCGCGCCCCTCGAGCGGTCGTATCGCGAGGTGTTTCATCTAGATAGGTGCACAAGATAAATGGACACAGGCCAGGCGCTATCCTTTACCAGCTTGCGGCAGGAGGACGATCGACTGTTCAATCATTCTGTGTACCTATCTAGGCGACGCGGGTCATATGGCTGACTACTCTAGACCTGGCGGTTTGCCACGCCGGCGGCGATCACGGCGAACACCATCGCGATGAGTGGACGCGGGTCCAGGGAGCCGGCAAGGAGATCCGGCGCCAGCAAGACGAGGAAAGGTACTGCCGTGGCCAGGACGGCGATGACGATCGCCAGAGGACCGCCGTTACGTCCCCCGGCGCGGTTGATCAGGACCCCTGCCCCGTAGCCGGCTGCGGCCGAGATCAACCAGGTGAAGGGGAGGAGGAAGAGCACGTACGCTATGGGGATACCAGCGAGGGCGACCCCGACGCCTACGAGGATGCTCCTCAGGACCTGATCGGTCTTCATGACGCCGGCCCTGGCTCCTCTTGGTAGCCTGGCGTCTTCGGGGCACTTTATCCCTACGTCGGTGGCCACCATACACTCGGTGCAGATGGGCCGACCGCACGTGGCGCATGAGACGCGAGTCTCCCTTTTCGGATGCCTGTAGCAGTGCATCGACTCTGCCATCAGCGGCTCCTCCGGCTGTTGCGCGCAAGCTCGCCTCTGGGCATCAAGACCAGCTCCTTCTTGTAGCTCTGGTGGACCTCGGAGATCAGGCGTCTGTGCTCCAGCTCTTGCCTGTCGAGCTCCTCGCGCAGAGCACGGAGCTCGCCGTCCATCCTCGCTACCTGGTGCTCGAGGTCGATGACCTTCTTCACCCCGGCGAGGTTCATCCCCATCTCCTGGGTCAGCCTCTGTATGTAACGGCCGAGGTCAACGTCCTCCTGCGAATAGAGCCTGGTGTTCTTTATGCTCTTGCGCGGCCTGAGCAGGCCCTTATGCTCGTACATCCGCAGCGTCTGCGGATGTACCCCGATAAGCTCGGAGGCTATCCCGATCATGTAGACCGGACGTTTTCTGAGGCTCACGATCCCACCTTCTTGAAGAGGTCCTCTCTGACGTCTTCGTCCCGCTCTTCGGCGAGGGCCTCGAGGATCTCACGCTCCCGCCGCTTGAGCTTCTTCGGCACGACCACGCCTACCCGCACGATGAGGTCACCCTTCTCCGCACCGTCGGTCTTCGCCCTGGGCGCCCCAGCTCCCCGCACCCTGAACTGCTTGCCGTCCTGCGTACCGGCAGGCAACCTGACCCTCACGCTACCGCCGCCAGGCCTCGGTACCTCGATCTGCGCCCCGAGCACCGCCTCGACGAAGCTGACAGGCACCTCGACTACGAAGTCGTCGCCACGCCGCCTGAAGACGGGATGCTTCTCGACCCTCGTCACCACGTAGAGGTCTCCCGCAGGCCCACCTCTCCTGCCCGCGCTCCCCCTGCCAGGGATCCTGACCTTCATGCCTTCTCTGGCCCCGGCGGGTATCCTGACCTTGACCTGCCTGCTCTTGCGCACTCTGCCGTTGCCCCCACATACCGGGCAAGGCTTCTCGATGATCCTGCCCTCGCCCCCACACCCGGAACACGGCGTCGAGAGCGCGAAGAATCCCTGGTCACGGCTCTGTACCCCCCTGCCATCACACTCAGGACACGTCAGCGGCGTTGTCCCAGGTGCAGCACCGGTGCCCCTGCACTCGCCGCAAGCCTCCTCGACAGGTACCCCGACCCGCGTCGTTACTCCGCTCAAGGCATCTTTGAAACTCAACCTGACATTTACGGTTATATCCTCGCCCTTTACCTGGGCTCTCTGGGTAGTACCGGCCGTCCGTCCGAAGATATCCCCGAGGTTTCCGAAGCCGCCGAGCAGGTCCGAGAAGTCCTCGAAGTCGGCGCCGCCCGACCTTCTCTGGCCGGCACCCTGGGCGCCGAAGAAGGTGCGGGGACCTTCGTCGTATTCCCTTCTTTTCTCGGGTTTCGAGAGAACATCGTAGGCGTGCTGTATCTCCTTGAAACGCTCTTCGGCCTGCCTGTCGCCAGGGTTGGCGTCGGGATGAAACTTGCGAGCGAGCCTGCGGTAGGAGCGTCGGATCTCTTCCTGCGAAGCCTCTTTGGATACCTCGAGAGCTTTGTAGAGATCCACCTTCTCCATACCCTAAACCTGCTTCGCAACTACAACTTTCGCCGTCCGAATCGGCTTCCCGTTGAGTACATAGCCTCTCTGGAAGGTCTGGATGATGGTACCTTCCTCGTGCTCTTCGGAGAACTGGCCCATAACGGCCTCGTGGACGTTAGGGTCGAATACCTGGCCGTCTGAGGCTACGGGCAGGAGGCCTTCGTCGCCGAGCACATCGGCGAGTTGGTCCCTGGTAGCCTGCACGCCCTCGCGGATATCTCCCCCGGCTTCGAGCGCACGGTCCAGGTTATCCAGGACTGGGAGGAGTTCCTGTACCAGCCTCTCCGAAGCCATCGAGAGTATACGGACACGTTCCCGCTCCTGGCGCTTGCGCGAGTTCTCGAACTCGGCCTTGAGGCGCTGCAGGGCGTCGAGGTACTGGTCCCGCTCCCTGCGCGTGGCCTCGAGCTCTACCGAGAGCACCGTCACCTCATCCCAGTGCAGGCCTGGCTCCTCGTCGGTGGCAGGTTCGACATCGGTGTCTTCCGGCGCGCCGGGGCCATTACTGTTTTCGAGGGAGGCAGGGTCGACCGGGGAGCCCTCGGCCTCCTCTACTGCCTCCTCCTGCCCTGCGTCGTCCCCGAGTTCGGGGTCTCGCTTGTTCTTCTCGCTGCTCAATGCTCCCTAATCCTCCTGTGGTTGCCACACGGGCGCCCTGCCCTTGTCGTGCGGTTACTTGCGCTCCTGGCCGTCCTCGTCGACGACCTCAGCGTCCTCCACCAGGTCGTCATCGGTATCCGTGGCCCCGGCGGAGCTGGCCTCTTGCTCCTGGGCCGCCTGGCTGTAGAGGACCTCGGAGAGCTTGTGAGAGGCGGTCACCAGCGCTTCTTGCTTGTTCTTGATCTCCTCGACGTCGCCGCCGGCGAGCGCCTCCTTAGCCTCCTTTATGGCCTGCTCTATCTCCAGCTTGGTATTCGGGTCGACCTTACCGTCAACGTCCTTGAGCGAACGCTCGATGGAGTACACGAGGTTGTCCGCGTTGTTGCGGACGTCGGCCTCCTCCCGGCGACGCCTGTCCTCCTCGGCGTGCGAATCCGCATCCTGCATCATCTGCTGGATCTCCGCGTCCGAGAGGCCGCCGGAGGCCGTGATGGTGATCCTCTGCTCCTTGCCGGTCCCCAAATCCTTGGCCCCGACGTTGACTATCCCGTTCGCGTCGATGTCGAAAGCGACCTCGATCTGGGGTACACCCCTTGGCGCAGGCGGGATGCCGACTAGCTGGAAGTTGCCGATGATCTTGTTGTAAGCCGCTATCTCGCGCTCGCCCTGGTAGACCTTGATCTCGACGGATCCCTGGTTGTCGTCCGCGGTGGTGAATACCTCACTCTTACGTGTAGGTATAGTGGTGTTCCGTTCGATAAGCTTGGTGAACACCCCGCCCTTGGTCTCTATACCGAGGGAGAGTGGCGTGACGTCGAGGAGCAGCACGTCCTTGACCTCGCCAGCGAGCACACCGGCCTGGATGGCGGCCCCTACGGCGACGACCTCGTCGGGGTTGATGCCCTTGTGGGGCTCCTTGCCTGTTATCTCCTTGACCTGCTCCTGAACCGCGGGGATGCGGGTCGAGCCACCGACGAGGATCACCTGGTCCACCTGGCCAGGCTGCAGGCCGGCGTCCTCCATCGCCTGGCGCACGGGACCTGCGGTCGCCTCGACGAGGTCGGCGGTCAGGTTGTTGAACTGCGCCCGGCTGAGCGTCAGGTCCATGTGCTTCGGACCGTTCTGATCCGCCGTGATGAAAGGCAGGTTTATCGAGGTGCTGGTCGTCGAGGAGAGTTCCCTCTTGGCCTTCTCGGCGGCCTCGACGAGGCGCTGGGCGGCCATCTTGTCCTTCGAGAGGTCTATACCCTCTGACTTTCTGAACTCATCGACCATCCACTCGACTACCTTGGCGTCGAAGTCGTCACCGCCGAGGTGATTGTTCCCGCTAGTGGCCTTGACCTCGAAGACCCCCTCGCCGAGCTCCAGGATGGAGACGTCGAACGTACCGCCACCCAGGTCGAAGACGAGAATGGTCTGGTCCTCCTCCTTGTCCATACCGTAGGCCAGCGACGCCGCGGTCGGCTCGTTGATAATCCGCTTGACGTTCAACCCGGCGATCCTACCAGCGTCCTTGGTCGCCTGGCGCTGGGCGTCCTCGAAGTACGCCGGCACCGTGATAACGGCCTCGCTGACCTCCTCGCCCAGATACTCCTCGGCGTCCCTCTTGAGCTTCTGGAGGGTCATCGCGGAGATCTCGGGCGGAGAGTACTCCTTGTCGTCGACCCCTATCCTGATGTCCCCGCCAGGGCCCGACTTGACCTGGTAACCGACGCGCTCAGCCTCAGTCTTCACGTCGCTGTAACGTCGCCCCATAAAGCGCTTGATCGAGTAGACGGTACGCTCCGGGTTCGTGACCGCCTGCCTCCTCGCAAGCTGCCCTACCAACCGCTCTCCACTCCTCCTGTCGAAGGCCACGACCGACGGCGTCGTCCGCTCTCCCTCAGAGTTGGTGATCACCGTCGGATCCCCACCCTCGAGTACCGCAACACAACTGTTGGTCGTGCCCAAATCTATGCCAATGCTCTTGGCCATGCGCATACCTCCTACGAGATAACGTTATCTAAAGTCCCGTCAGTATAAAATCTCAGTCTCATACTTGCAAGTTTTGCAGATTCGGTTGATGCTACGAAGGAATCCCCTTATAGGGTAGGATATTATGATACCGGGCATCGTGTACGCCGGTGGCAAGTCCTGAGGGTTTAGGGAGTCAGATTGGACGAAACGATCTTATTGGTCGATGATGACGCGGCGCTTTTGGAGGTCACGTCCATCGTGTTGGCATCCGAGGGTTACCGGGTAGTAACGGCTGAGGACGGGGTCGAGGCGCTCCGGATACTCGGGCGAGAGGGTTTGGATCTCGTGGTACTCGATATCATGTTGCCGAAGATGAGCGGGTTCGAGGTCTTGAAGAAGATGCGCGAGCACAGCGACATCCCCGTCGTCTTGCTCACGGCGAAGAGCCAGTCCGTGGACAAAGTAGTCGGGCTAGAGCTCGGGGCCGACGATTACATCACCAAGCCCTTCGACACCAAAGAGTTGTTGGCCAGGATCAAGGCCATACTCAGGCGTTTCGGGCGGGACGGCAGAGGCGGGGAAGGGCTCTTGAGGCTAGGTCCTTTGGAGTTGGATCCGAACGGCTACACCGTCAGCCGCTCGGGGGAGACGCTGGATCTCACGCCCACGGAGTTCAAGATACTCGCGCTGCTCATGCGCCGTCCCGGGCAGGCCTTTACGCGGGCCCAGATCTCAGAGGCCGTCTCCACGGGGTCGCATTACCTGGCAAGCCGCTACATAGACGTCCACATAAGCAGACTCAGGGCCAAGGTCGAGCGCGACCCTTCGAGGCCCGAGATCGTACAGACCGTCCCCAGCGTCGGCTACAGGGCCGCAAGGCCGCATTAGGCCCAGTGACGGAGGATAGGCATAGGCGAGCGAGAAAATAGGGAGCTCCTGCCGGCGCTGAGTTTCAAGGCCAGGATCTTCGTAGCCCTCGTTGGGATCTCTTCTGTGACGAGCCTGATCATCGGGTTGGTCCTATATTACTTCGCCCAGGACAGGCTGGTCCAGGCGGAGAACACGTTGCTCAAGCAACGTTCCCAGACGGCCAACGCCGGCGCGAAGGACTTCCTGGAAGGCCTGCGCGACCCCGAGGACAAGACCCTCCCTCCTCCCCAAGACTACGCAGAGGCGCTCGTGCAGTCGGTCGCCGACCCGACGGGCCTCGAAGTGCTCTACGTTGGCCCCGACATCGAACCCCTTGCTGCCCGCGACGGCCTCGGGAACCCCATCGACCCTGCAAAATCCTACGCAGGGCTCGACAAAAGGGAGATCCGAGAGACTGGAGCCTCGCCACGGGGTGAGGGCAGGCTCGTGTGGAGCGAGGGGCGTTCGGGGTACGTGGCGGTGTGGCCGCTAACTGCCTCCGACGGTACCGTGAAGGGAGTGCTGATCTACGGCGTTCCCCGCGACGAGCTCGGTGAGACGCTGGCTTATCTGCGCTACGGTATCTTGGGTGCCATACTGACAAGCATCCTCCTTGCTGGGGCGGCGAGCCTGCTACTCACGCGTCGGGTTACACGTCCCCTCTCCGAGACCCGTGACGCAGCCATAAGAGTCGCCTCCGGGGACTACGCGGCGACCGTGCCCGTCAAGAGCAGGGACGAGCTCGGCGAGGTAGCCAGGACCTTCAACTACATGGCCGAGGAGATAGAGCATTACGTCGGGGAGATCCAGGAGCAAAAGAGCCGCCTGGAGGCCGTCCTCGAAGCCTCTCCCGAGGCGGTCGTCGCGACGGACCCCGGTGAGAGGATCACGATGGTCAACCCTGCGGCGGCCAGGATGCTTGGCATCGGGGCCTCGGACAGGGGCCGTACGCTGGAGGAGACCGGGGCCCCACGCGCACTGCTGAGGTGCCTGCGCGAAGCGGCCGCCAACGGGGTCGCGGTAAGAGAGGTCGAACTTGGAGAGAAGGCTTACTGGGCCTACGCCGCCCAGATGGGCAAGGGACAGCCCGGCGTCGCAAACAACGGTGGCGGGAACCCAGGCATCATCCTGGCCGTAAGGGACATCACCGAGCACCGCTCGCTCGAGAAGGCCAAGACGGCCTTCGTCTCGGATTTCTCCCACGAGCTAAGGACACCCCTTACCACCATCCAGAGCGCGGTCGGCCTGTTGGAGCGGGCGCGCGACCGGCTCGACCCGCTAGAGCACCGGGCGCTGGAGCTGGCCGATCAGGAATTGAAGCGCATAAGGGCGATGGTCGAGGAACTGTTGACCCTCGCCCAGATGGACTCCTGGAAGTACCAGCTCGAGGTAGGGCCAGCCAACCTTAGTACGGTAGTTCAGACCGCCATAGAGTCGGTCGAGGCCAAGGCCGAGAGGTTCGGCATCGGGATATATTTCGATGACGCCGGCGAGCACAAGTGCATCTGCGACGTCCAGAAGCTCTATCAGGTCTTCATCAACCTCCTTGACAACGCGATCAAGTACTCCGACCCAGGCGCCAGGGTGGACGTGGAGATAGATGAGGACGACTCGACGCTGACCGTGCGCATCCGCGACACGGGCGTCGGCATCCCCGATGAAGATCTGAACCAGCTCTTCGAGCGTTTCTACAGGGTGGACAAAGACCGCTCTCGCGCAACAGGAGGAAGCGGGCTGGGACTCGCCATAAGCAAGCAGATAGTAGAGATGCACGGCGGCAGCATCTCCGTCGAGAGCGAGGTCGACGTGGGCTCCGTCTTCGAGGTCAGCCTCCCGAAGGCGTTCCTCTCCCGCTCTGTAAGTCATGCTCTTTAGGGTGGCTTCGGTAGAACGGTTCGCGTTAGCAGTCCTCTCGATAGCAGCGATCCTCGCGGTGGGATGCGCCCACACCGATGAGGAGGTCTCCATCGAACCCCTCGTCCCGGCGGCGGGCAGGGTGGACCCCGGACTCGGCCCGGGGACGCGGGCTCTCAGTTCGGGACCGGGGTACAAAGGCTCACCGAGCTGGAGCCCGGGAGGCGCCAGGATCGCGTTTACGGTAGACGGCTACGTAGTGGACAAGCCTACGGGCTCGGAAGACCTGAGGCGCTGGACCACGAGGGATTTCATCGCAGAAGATACAGAGTGGGAATCGAACGATACCCTGATGATACTCGGCGCTGCCCCTCCCTCGGGGGGGAAAGAGATATCGAGCTCTCTATACAGGACGCGAGCCAGGGAGGATGAGCTGGAACTGGAGACCGTCGAGAAAGAGGTCTCGGCGATCAGCCCCAACAGGGAGGGTTTGATCTTCGCCTTCGGCGGCGCCCCTAATGAGAGCCGGCTCGCGCTGACGCGAGGCGGCGGGAAGATCAACAGGCTCTACAACAGGCCCATCAGAGGTCGCGTCGCGGCCCTCTCCGTCTCGCCGGACGGCGAAGAGGCCGTCCTGGCCGTGCGCCCTCCCGGGGACCGCGAGACCTCGGGGTTGCACGAGTTCGATCTTCGGAAGGGGGAAGGACGAGAGATAACGCGACTAGACGGCAACCAGGAGATCCTCGGCACGCCCCAGTGGACGGAGCACGGCCCTTACTTTGTGGCCGGAAAGAGAGGTGGGTCCGTAGACAGCGACGGCTCGGAGCCACTCTATGAGATCTACCATGTGCCCGTGGAGGGTGGCGCGCCCGAACCTGCACCAGGTATGGGAGAGGACTTCGTGGCCGCGAGCATCCGCATCTCTCCCGACGGCAAGCGGTTGGCCGTCATCGGACGCCTCAACCCGGAGGCGCCGACGAACCTGTACGTGCTCGACCCCCTCGTCGAGGACTTCACGGCCGTAACGACGAACGAAGACATGGAGATAAAGACCGGGCCGGACGACCTGGCGTGGTCGCCAGGCGGCAAGAGTGTCGCCGTCATCGCCCGTGGCACCCCATCCACCGAACCCGAGGTGCACGCGGATCCTGCCGACAGACTCCTGAGAGACTTCTACAACCTCTACGAGATACCGGTCGGCAGGACTCCGCGATGAGGGACATAGTATTCTGGCTCTCCGGCGCGGCCCTGGCCTTCCTGCTCACGGCGGGAGCTTTCCTGCTTTTGGCAAACCTCGCCACCGCCCCTTCCGAGAAGAGCCTGAATCCGGACAGGGCACCGGGTGGGTCCGGACACACCCTGGACCTGCAACTGGACAGAGAACGGCTCGCGTCTCTCGAGCCGCTCCCCGATCAGAGTCTCGACCTGGCGGTAGAAAACGGGGGCGGCGAGCAACTATCGCACGTGAACGTGACCCTGATCGTCTCCTCCGAGAACACAGCCCTTTCGGATCCTCGCTACTACAGGCAGACGGTCGAGAAGCTACGAGCCGGCGGAATCGCCAACGTGCGTTTCGAGTTCGACCTCGTAGCCCCCGAACAGCCCGTGGCGAGACCACCAGCGGCGACCCCGGAACCATCGCGTGAGATCCTGGAGCTCAGGGCCACGACCCCCGAGGGCAACTCGACGATCAGGACGGTGATCCTGCCACCTTGAGGCCCTACCGGCTTCCTTGCTCACCCGTAGAACGGGCCAGAGCACCAGGCACAGGCGATTTGAGGCCAGGCAGCTTTACCCGCCCGACCAGCGCCCGCGCCAGCTCCCCAACCTCGACAGCGCTCTTCAGGTCGATGTGCGCGAGCGTGTAGTAGCTCATGCGGTATGGGGCGCGGCGCACGGGTCGCCAGCCGCTCTCCAGAAGGAACGAAGTAGGCACGTGGTTGGACACCCCACGGTCGCTCGCTATCGCCTCGACCCTCCCGACGCCCCGCTGCCTGAGATCCCTGAGCATCCTGACCAACAGCCGGCGGCGCGTGCGTGCATCTCCCCCGGCGTAAGCCAGCAGCACGGCATCCTCATCGATCGGCCCCAGAGGGTGGCGCGCCGCGCGCGCCAGACGTTCCGGCGGCCCGTAGACCACAAACCCCTGGACCTCTCCACCGCGACGCACGGCGAAACCCGCCGTACCCCAGAGGCCGTTCAGTTCTCGGAACCAATCTTCTGCCGAGTACCTATCGCCGGTCCAGTAAGAGATCACGGCCTCGAGGCCTGGCACCTCGCCGGCGTCCTCGGCCGAGATCTCAGCGATCATCGGCACGAAAGATGTTGGTCTCATCGCTCCTGACCCGGGCCGCTGTCCTTCGGACCCCGCAGCCGTTCCCTGGTCTCCCTCACCTTCCGACGAAGCTCCTCTGACCTCTCGGCGTCGGGGCTGGCAGTCTCTTCGAAGGCCTCGGACTCTACATCGCGGGATACGTCCCTGAGGTAGGGCCGCGACGCCCCCCCAGAGGCTGTGTGGGAGCCTCCGAGGTCGACGACCTCGGGGCGTTGGCGAGACCCTTCACGGACCTCGGCCAGCCGCTCCCTCATCTGCTCCTGCGCATCGAAATAGGTCTCGCGGCTCCGCTCGCGGGCCTCCCCGGCCCTGTTGGCGAGCGAGCCCCTGAGCTCTTTGCCGCTACGCGGGGCCAGGAGTATGCCCACGAGGGCCCCTACCGCGCCGCCGAGCACGAAGGTTCTCAGTCGCTGCCTGTCCAGCACCTTAGTCTCCTTCTGGCCTGCAGGGTTATTCTAACCGCTTTTCGCGCGGGTGATGGGGACCCCGTGTCTGGGCGTGCCGGCGTCGAGGAGCATCGCCGAGGGTTGCCGTCCAGCCCTGTCGGCTATCCCCGAGACCCTGTTGGCCACGATCTCCACGGCCGCATCCGAGGTGTTATCTATGGAGAGGTTCTCGACGGCCTGCACACCGGCCCTGGTGGAACTCTCGACGATGTAGTCGTGGATCTGGCGTATCTCCCTGAAGTAGGAGATGTACTCCTCGGCCGGACGACGCATCGCCGTTCCGAGGGCCCTGATGTAGAACCGCGAGCGGTGCACGTGCTCGTCCGATAGGTAGACCACGAGCGTGCACACGTTCGGGTGGTCGCGGTAGCGGTTCAAGATGATCTCGGGCACGAGATGAACCCCCTCGACCACGAGGTTCGTCCCCTCCTTCAGTCCCCTGTCAACGATGGCCTCGACGCCGACGGCGACCTGGGAGGCCTGTTGCCTGAAACCGTAGAGGACCATCTCGTCTTCCTCGACGGGCACCCTCAGGTCCTCGCGCTTTATATCGTAGGAGCTCTTGTGGAGCAGGGGGAGCAAATCGGGGCTTACGGCGCGCCGCAGGACTTCCCTGATGGAGTCAGTACCGACCACGCTCTGGATGTTGAGGCGCCTGGCCACGTCAGCGGCGAGCGTACTCGTCCCTACCCCCGTCGCCCCGCCGATCAAGACCACAATCGGCTCGGTCGACTCCCTCAGTACGCGCCACTTGTCGAGCCTGCCTACGACGAATGCGTCTTTCTTGACCAGCTTGTTCCTGACGCGCGCGAGGACCTCCTCCTCCTCGACCGTGTATCGCTGCTCGGCCAGGAGCTCGGCGCGAACCTCGCTCGCTATCCGGTGCGCCAGCTCGGCGCGCGCCCCGGCCTGGGCCAGCGTCTGCGCCAGAATTCCCCGGGAGAACGGCGTCTCCCTGCCCCCCTTGACAATCGTGATCTCCCGCTCGTCCATTGCACCCTCCTAGAGCGCCGACGAATACTAGTCGCCAAGGATGCGGAGGCCCCCGTACTTCCTACCCCGCCGCTTCCTGATGCGGTCGAAAAAGAATAGCAGAAACCCCACGAACAAAAGCGGCAGAAAGGGCAAGAAAAGCCCTACTACTCCGCCAAAAACCGCCACGACATCTTCCATAGCGCTCAAGAAAGCCGTCGAGACGCCGGCCGACGAACTCCTCGACGAAGGGCGCACGATAACCTCGAGCACGGCGACCAGGGCGGCGAGCGCCCCACCGGCCACGAGCCCGGGTGCGTCACCGGCGCCGAGAATCATCCCGGGCTCGTACATCGCCGCAAACAGGAGAGCGCCGGCCACCATTCTGAGGGGTATCATGGCGTAGCCGAAAGCAGGGTCAAGAGCCCGAACCTTGTCGAGCAAGATCTCCACGACCGCGAGCGCCGAGAGCACCACCACTACGGTCCATCCGATCTGCACTCCGAGGACGTCGGGCCCCGCGATGAACCCTAGCCGGGCGAACAGGCCGAACAGCGCGAGCGGCACGAAAGCCCTCACCCCCGCGACGGAAGCGAGACCTACGCCCAATCCTGCCAACAAAAGACTCTCCACGGCCAGCATTATATCGCGGCCCAGGGTAGATTTGCCTCGGACGGTTCTCTTGAGCCGGGTCCAATCCGCGGGTCTCTCTGGTCTATACTTGCCTGACCCCAAGAGTTCGGAGGATTCATGCCAGAGACCGTGACGATGGACAAGATAGTCGCCTTCTGCAAACGAAGGGGCTTCGTGTACCAGAGCTCGGAGATCTATGGCGGAATCCGCTCCTCCTACGATTACGGGCCCCTCGGCGTCGAGATGAAGCGGAACATCAAGGAGGAGTGGTGGCGCCGCATGGTCCACATGCGCGAAGATATAGTCGGCCTCGACTCGGCCATAATCATGCACCCGAAGGTATGGGATGCCTCGGGGCACACGGCCACCTTCAACGACATGCTCGTCGAGAGCCGCACGAGCAAGCGCCGCTACAGGGCCGACCACCTCATCGAAGACGCCACGGGTATCGACGCCGAGGGCCTGAGCCCTGAGCAACTGACCAGGATCATCGAGGAAGACGAGCGGGTGAAGGACCCCGCTGACGGCGGGCGCGACTTCGCACCGGTCAGGCCCTTCAACCTGATGTTCGAGACCTACATGGGACCCGTCAAGACCCCTGAGAATCTGGCTTATCTGCGGCCCGAGACGGCGCAGGGGATCTTCGTGAACTTCAAGAACGTGCTGCAGACAAGCAGGGTCAAGGTGCCCTTCGGGATCGCACAGCAGGGGAAGTCTTTCCGGAACGAGATCACACCAGGCAACTTCATCTTCCGTACCCGCGAGTTCGAGCAGATGGAGATGGAGTTCTTCGTCGAACCAGGCACGGACGAGGCCTGGCACGAGTACTGGATCGAAGAACGCTGGAACTGGTACACGAACCTGGGCCTGAAAGAGGAGAATCTACGCCGCTACGAGCATCCCAAAGAGAAGCTCTCCCACTACTCCAAGCGCACCGTAGACCTCGAGTACAACTACGCCTCCGTCGGCTGGTCCGAGCTCGAAGGGATAGCCAACCGCACGGACTACGACTTGAAGCAGCACGCCGCGTACTCGGGCGAGAACCTGGAGTACTTCGACCAGACAACGGGCGAGCGCTACGTACCCTACGTCATAGAACCCGCGGTCGGCCCTGACAGGATCATGCTCGCCTTCCTCGTCGACGCCTACACGGAGGAAGAGGTGAAAGGAGAGGGGCGGACCGTGCTCAAGCTACACCCGCGCCTTGCCCCGACCAAGGCCGCCGTCTTCCCGCTCTCCAAGAAAGAGCCCGTCTCGACCATAGCAAGAGAGCTCTACGACGACCTCAAAGGCGACTGCCGCCTGTTCTACGACGACTCAGGCTCCATCGGCCGTCGCTACCGGCGCCAGGACGAGGCAGGCACCCCCTTCTGCGTAACGGCCGACTTCGACACCATCGAAGACAAGAAAGTAACCATCCGCGACCGCGACACCCTCGAGCAGGAGCGCGTGCCATTGGCGGCGGTGCGCGACAGGCTGAAGGCCCTTATCTCGGGTTAGTCTGTACCGAAGGTTTCGGCAACGGAGTAATCTTCCCCTCCGCCGCCACGACGCCGAAGTGCCTGAGGTCGAGGGTCAGCACCCGTCCACCGTAGCGTTCGGCGCACGAGATCACACTGGCATCCGCAAACCCCAGCGGCAGGTCTCTGTAGCGCCCGACGAGCTCGAGGATACGAGGCAAGTCTTCCTCGCCGCACTCCAGGGTCAGTCCACCTGACTCGAGGTCCAGTACGAGACCTTCAAGCGCCCTCGCACCGAGGCGCTCCTCGACCATGTAGGCGATCTCCGCGAGTATCCCGGCCGGGACCAGGTAAGGTCCCCTATCTTCGAAAAGCGCAGTCTTGACTCGTTCGTGGTCTGTGTCTGCTCGGTTGAGGAGGGCGAAAAGACCCGAGGTGTCGAGCGTGATCAGGGTTTGCCCCATTCGGCGCGTAACCAGTCTTCGGACTCCGCGCCGGAGAGCTCTTTGTCTTTACCGATTCCCACGGAGCGTAGCCGTGGACGCTCTCTGCGTTCCAGGTACTCCTCCAATGCCCTCCGAAGAACCTCCGCCTGGGCCTTCTTCTCCGAGCGGGCCGCCTCCTTTAGTGCCCGCTGCAGGTGAGAAGGCAGATATACAGTCGTCTTCTCCATATCGGTGAGTATAGCACTATACGCCATACGCCATATGTGAATTCAATCGTCCTCGCCGCGGTTAGGGACGGGTTGAAGGCCCTCATCTGGGTTAGGACTCAACTTCTGGTCATCGGCTCGCTGGTAGTGGTACCTATAGAGCGTTCGTCTACCACTACCTGGCGGGGCGTGTCGAAGTTGCCCGCACGGTCCACTGAGTAATAGTAGATGGTCGATCCGAGTGGCACGCTAAAGGGTTCTACGTATTCTCTCGTCCCCTTCTCTAGCTCTTCCAGATCCTGCGGCGTCTCCACATATCCTACTCGCACCCTGCACTGCTCGTCCTCTACGAATCCCACGACATCGCCGTTGGTGTGGAGCTCGATCCCACCGAAGTTCTGCGGAGCAGAGTCGAGCGTGGCCGCGTGTCCACCCCCGCCCCGATCTGTCTCACCGGACACGCATCGTTCCAGCGTCGCGGGATTTTCGACCGCGCCTTTGCCAGAACTACTACCGTTTCCTGCATCGTCACATCCGGCGAACACCAAGAGCACGACCAACGACAATACCAATCTTCTCATCTTTACGGCCACCCCGGACCTGAGGACTGATTCAAGACGAGATGCCTCGATGGCGCCGATCGAAGATACTTTCGTGGAATCAGTCGCTCCCCCGGCCCGTTCGAGTAAAGTGGGGCCTCGTTGACTCGGCAGTCTACCGGGACCGGATCATCTAGGCTCCACAGACGGCGTGGTTAGTCCTCCGGTATCTCATCGTAGACCATGTTGAGGTCCATCCCCTGGGCGCGGCGAAGAAGGCGGAAGAACACGTAGATCCCCAGCGCGACGGCGTACAGGATCAGCATGTAAACGAGAGACTGAGGGTTGTTGACGCCGTAGGTATCGTTGAAGAACCATGCCAGCAGGCAGAAGATGAGGAAGCCCCCGAAAGCCACCGAGGTGACCGTGATGAGGGGTATACCGAGGACGCGGTAGCGTGCTATCGGGGAGGCGTTGTAGATGTCCGGCTTGAGCCACGGCATCAGCGCCGCCGAGACCGTCGAGCCGAGGAACGTTATGGCGATGACGAGCACCGCGTCGAGCACGTAGGTGGCAAAGTTCTCCCCGAAAGCGTACATGTAGCTGATGGGGATAGATGGGATCAGCATGAGCAGCAGCGCCGCGTAGGGGACGCCGTTGTTCGAGGTTCTGGAGACCCACTCCGGGAGCACCCGGTCGAAGGCCGTGGCGAAAACGACGCGCGTGGAGGAGAGGAAGACCGATCCGGTCCACCCGAAGAACCACAGCGACAGCACGGCCACGAAGATTACCTGCAGCACGGGGTTGCCCAGGAGCATCGCGGCGAGTAGGCCCGGATACGGCCACACCGAGACGGGCCCTTCCCCGGCCCAGAAGGCGTTATTGGCCGCGTAGTAGAAATCCCAGCCGAAGGTCTTGGCGAAGAGCAGGAGCAACACGACGGCCACCGCCGAGGTGAACAACAGCGCCCCGGCCATCGCGTAGATGTTCTTGCGGAAGTCCGAGGCGCCCCGGACCTCGCCGTAGAGCGTCGCGCCCCAGTTGGAGTACAGGTTGAAGAACGCGAGGAACGGTATCAGGAGCAGCGTTGGGAGGAAGGCGTTGGCGGTCTGGACGCTGCCGGCCTCGATGGTCTGTTGGTAGGCGTTGCGGCCGGCGCCGAAGAGCTCCTGGGCCTCCCGGTTGTAGGCCGACACAAAGCCCGACTGCGAGCTGAAGAGCAGGATCAGGATCATCGCCGCGAGCCCTACGAGGCCGCCGTAGAAGCAGAACTTCTGGATGCGGGCGTAGGCGCGCATGCCGAGCGAGACGTACAGCGAGGCCACGACCGCGACGATCATGGAGGCGGTGAAGAGTCCTGACGCCCCGGAAAAGAACGCGACCGTCCCGTCCAGGTTCAGGAGCGCGGCCAGGGGAACGAGGACGTCCTTGTTCAAAAGATCGGCGTAGATGGGCACCCAGTGCCACAGGATGAACCACCAGCCCGTCACCGCCAGCACAAATCCGATGCCGCCGCCGAGTACGCGACTCGTCCACACGTAATCGCCGCCCGCGCGGGGCATAACGGCGATCAGGGACGCGTAGGTGACGGTCTGGAAGACCAGGTACAGACCCGCCAGGATGACCGCCAGGATCAGGGAGCCGGTCGGAATGAACGGGGCGAAGGAAAAGGCATAGAGGCCGAGTGTGATGAGGTTGATCGAGAACGCCGCGTAGATGAAACCGTCCCACACCGACCAGCCCCGCAAGAGTCCGGTGGCCTTCCTCTGGAACAGGTCGTCAGACCCCGCTGCATTGTTCGCCATCTGCTTCCTTTCTGTCCGTCTATCCGGTGGTCAACACGAACCGCTTGACTTTCTTGCCACCGTCCAGGTTAACCACCGCGCCGAGCAACTGGCCCTGCTCGTAGGAACTGCCTGGGTTGATGCACAGCGTGTTTCCGATGCGGGTGTTACCCTTGGCCTCGTGGATGTGCCCGTGCAACGCCAGGGCCGGCTGTCCCTCCTCTATCGCCTCCCTCACGGCCTTCGATCCGACGGGTACGATCGAACGCCCGCCGTGCTTGGGGCGCAGGTCCTCGGTCAACTCCGGGGCGTCGTCGAGACCAGAGCCGTAGGGCGGACAGTGGAAGTTGTAGATCGTCTTCTCCGGCGGGGCGGTCACCTCATCCGTCATCTTCTTCAGGCGCGCCGCCAGGTCCTCCTCGTCCTCTTCGCGGTAGGTGTCCCAGGGCGTGCGGTTCGACCACCCGGTCGAGACCATCTGGAAGTCACCGAACTCGACGACCTGGCCCTCGGCGAGCCGCACGCGCTTGGCTGAGGAGATGATCTCATCTACCTCGAACTGGTCGTCGTTGCCAGGAGAGACGAAACACTCGATGTCCGTGCCTTCGAGCTTCGCGTCGGCCATCTGCATCCAACGCTCGATCGTCCCAAGCATCTCCTTGTAAAAGAGCTCATTGCGCAATTCCTCATCCGACTCGAGCTCGCCCATCTCGTCGGGGTCGGTACGGAAAGGATAGTAGCCGCGCCTCTTGACCGAATCCTCGAACTCCTTTACCTCGTCCTCGCTCTCGAAGTCCCGCCGGTTCTCGAGCAGAGTCGCGTGCCAGCGTCCCTGTCCTTCCTCGACTATGGGGACGAGCGCCTTGCCCGTCATGTCGCCACCGAGGACCATGATCTTCGCCTCGTAGTGCTTGCCCGAGTTCAAGAACTTGCGCCAGCAGGTCTCCGAGCCGTGAATGTCCGTGGCGAAGAACACCCTGGTCTCGGGTTCCCGTGAAAAGAGTTTAGAGATCATGGTCCTCCATCCACCTCCTCGGGCAGCTCATACCAGCGTTTGCGATCGGCGGCACCTTCTTCGCCCAAACTCACGCTTCGATCTCCGCCTTTCCCCAGACTCCGCTGCCCCATCAACGTACAGCCTATCGCCCTATTTTATACTGTTAGCCACCTGTTGCATAGAAGTTCCGCGACGCTGAGGTAATACGATTGCGGATCACCCAGCGATTGGTCGCAAACGGGCTACGCTAGTGCTGCGCGTTTCAGTGCAAGTTACGCGTCTTTCCTAGATAGGCGCTTATTTCCCCGGCGGCCGTTTTGCAGAGTACCGCGATCTCGAACAGGCGCGCAGGGGGCACCCGATACACCGGCCCCGACACGCTCAACGAGGCCCGGCAATACCCGAGCGCGTCGAATACAGGGACGGCGACACCGTTGAACCCCTCCTCGAGCTCACCGAGAGTCGACGCCCAGCCCTCCGATCTGACGCGTTCGAGCTCGGAGCGGAGATCCTTGACGTTCGTGATCGTCTGCCGGGTGAACGCCTCCAGAGGAGTCTGTACGGATAAGTCCTCGGGCAGGTCCTCCGTGAATGCCAGCAGCACCTTGCCGTTGGCGGTGGCGTGGGGCTCCGTCTTCCAGCCGACCCAGTCACCTACCCCGACCAAATGAGCACCGTCAACCTGGGCTATGTTGACGACTTTGCGATCCTCGAGACGGGCAAGATTTACTGTCTCCGCCGTCTCCGTCGCCAGGTTCTCCATCGGTCTTCTTGCCAGCTCGATGAGATTGTGGCTACTGCCCGTGTTGAGCACGCCAAGCCGCCCCAGCTCGGGGCCTATCCTGAATGCCTCGCTGCCCGGAGCCCGCTCCAGGAAGCCCCGATTGGCCAGCGTGGCGGCGAGGCGCGACGCACTGCTCTTGTCGACGCCGAGCATCGCCGCCATCTCGCCCACCCGGTACTCTTGGTCAACCTCCTCAAAGAGAAGAAGAAGCCGTAATGCACGGTCGACCGTCTGAAGCATGCAAAAAATCCCTCACTATGTCCACAAGGTAACTGAGGTTAGCATGTTATCTAAATAGTAGCATAGCATGCTGATGTGCCAGCGAGAGACCCAAATTTCCGCTCGCCCCTTGACAGATTAGCAACAAAGTGCTATCTGTTCTGCATATGACAACCGCATGCACTATACGCAACAGGAAGACCGGAGACACAGCTTCACCGCCTTCGCATCTTTCGGGCGTATTTCGTTCCAGGCGTTGCGGTCATCTCAACTTTTTCGGTAGCCGGAAGGTAACGCTTCGCGGGCTTTCTGAATCTTCGCGGATCCTACCTCTTCTGGTCAGCGAATCGGACGACTTCGAATCCCGAAATCGGTTGAATTGGTGGTCTTACGGAGCTTTTGCCCGCAAAGGTCAACTGGAAGGCAACCAGTACTTGGCCGGCCGACGTGCGCCGCCCCTCCTGCATCAGTAGCAACCGTCGAGCTTACCTTACGCAGGAGGTACACATATGTCGACCCGACCCAACGTGGTGGTTATCGTGTCGGACACCTTCCGTCGCGACCACTTGGGAGCATTCGGAAACACCACTATTCATACGCCGCACCTAGAGGAATTTGCGCGCTCTTCGGTCGTCTTCGACCGGCATGTGATCTCTTCTTTCCCTACGATGCCGGCCAGGGCGGACATCCTGACGGGCACCTTCTCCTACACCTACATGGGCTGGCAGCCGCTGCCCCATCATGTGCCCACACTTCCGGGGCTTCTCTCCGAAGCCGGTTACCTGACGATGGGCATTGTGGACACGCCTTTCTTCGTCAGGGGCGGGTTCGGTTACGACCGCGGCTTCGACGACTTCATCTGGGTCAGGGGCCAGGGCGACGACACCAGGCCGCACGAGCGCTCCGACTACCGAAAGACGTGGAGGTCGGAGTCAGACAGGCTCGTGGCGCGAACCATCACGGAGGCCGAGCAGTGGTTGGAGAGACACTACAAGGAACAGTTTTTCCTGTACGTGGACACCTGGGATCCGCACGAACCCTGGGACGCGCCAGAGTACTACACCTCGCTGTACCACGCGGGTTATGAGGGACGTCAGATCTACCCCAGCTACGGCAGGTGGGGGGAGGCCGGGCTCACCAGCGATGACATGGACCTCGCCCACGCGACCTACTGCGGCGAGGTCACGATGGTTGATTTCTGGGTTGGGAGGCTGCTGGCGAAGCTGGAGGTGCTGGGTCTCGAGGAGAACACGCTAGTCTTCTTCACCTCGGACCACGGCTTCTACTTCGGAGAGCACGGCTACTTCGGTAAGGCCGAGTGGATCAACGACCCGGACGCCGCCGTGACCGAGGACTCGGTCGTCCCGGATTGGCTATCCGAGTCGTGGCTGCTCACCGTAGGATGGTCACCCCTCTACAAAGAGCTGACGAATGTGCCCCTCATGGTCCGTGCTCCTGGGATCGAGCCTGGTCGTCGCTCAGCATTGACGACCGCGCCCGACCTCGCGCCCACTATACTCGACCTTGCAGGCATCGGGCATCCTGAGGACATGCAGGGAGAGTCTTTCGGGAACGTTCTCGCGGGAGAGAGGGACGAGCACCGCCCATTCGTGGTCAGCTCCTGGCCCCTCTACTTCGCAGCGGGCGAATACACCACCGCCGTCGACTCCCGGTCCCGACGCATCGCCAGCTACATGCCGATGACCGTAACCACACGGGAGTGGTCCCTAATCCTCGGCGGTCCCGCCTACATGCCCGAGCTCTACGATCTTGGGTGGGATCCGGGCGAACATTCGAACGTGTGGGAATCCCACATCGGGGAGGGCGCGGCGCTGGGGGAGAGAGCGCTCTCGTTTCTGGAGCGGCAGGGGACTCCGGAGCTTTACCTGAGCCCCCGTCGCCTCGCTCTCCAGAGGTTCGCGCCGAACTTCACGCGGGGTTCCGTCTCCACATTCACCGGAGAGAACCAGATGCACAACGCGAACGAGGAGGCCGTATGAACGTCGAAGTCGAAACGGTCCGCACCGTCGAGGTCCCGACCCGCATGGTGCACGGGCCCGGAGCCATCGGTAGGCTGGGTGAGATCGTAGAGGAGTTGGGCGTGGGGCGTCCGTTGCTCGTAACGGACGGGGGCGTAGTCGCCGCAGGTCTTGCAGAGAAAGCCCTCGAGCGCCTTGTGGACGCCCCCGTCTTCGACGGGGTCAGGCCGAATCCCGACGTGGAACTCATCGGACGGGCGAGCGAGGTCTACAGGGAGGAGGGCTGCGACGGGCTCGTGGCCGTCGGCGGTGGCAGTTCGATGGACACGGCCAAGGGGGTAGGCGTCGAGATCGCCCACGGCGGGTCCATAGCCGATTACGAGTACGGTAAGACCCCGATCACGCGGCGCATTCCGCAGCTCGTGACAGTACCCACGACAGCCGGGACTGGCAGCGAGGTTACGCTCTGGGCCGTCATCACCGACCACGAGCGCAAGATAAAGTTCAACGCTGGCGGCACGGCCCTGATCGGCGCGCACGTGGCGCTCATAGATCCGGCCTTGATGGTCGGCCTGCCGACCGCCATCACGGCGGCGACAGGGATGGATGCGCTCTCGCACGGGATCGAGTGCTACACCTGCGACTACCACCAACCCTTCACCGACTCTTTCGCGCTGACGGCCGTAGAGTACGTAGCGCGGTGGCTGCGAGCCGCCTGCGAGGACGGCGCGAACATGGAGGCGCGCACGTTCATGGCGCACGGGGCAACGTTCGGAGGGATGGCCTACGGCACGGAGAGCGCTGGGGCCGCCCACGCCATGAGCCAGTCGGCGGGGGGCGTCCACGACTGCCCCCACGGCGCCCTGACAGCCCGCGTCCTCGGGCCGGTCTGCGAATACAACGCCCCGGCCGCGCCCGAGCGCTACGCCAGGATCGCGCAGGCCCTCGGCGCGGATACCAGGGGGCTCGAACCGCTCGAGGCCGCACTGGCCGGCATCGAGGAGCTCTACCGCCTGACCGAGGATGTCGGGATACCAACGATGGAGGAGTTGGGCTTCTCGGAGGACGAGATCCCGATGCTCGCCCGGATCGCCTACGAGGACCCGCAGACGGTCGGGAACCCGCGCGAGGTCACGGTCACAGACTACGAAGAGATCTACCGCAACGCCTTCGCAAGGGGGAAGTGATGTTCACGAAGACGAAAGACTACTCGATGTATGTCGCTGGTGAATGGGCCGTGGGCGAGTCCGAAGCCCGCATGGAGGCCACGAGCCCGGCGACAGGAGAGCGGATCGGGACCGTCCCGGAAGGGACCCGCGAGGACGTAGAGCGTGCGATAGCCGCCGCGAACGAGGCCTGGTCGGGGTGGGCGAATCTCTCCGCGTTCGAGCGCGCCGCAGCGATGATCCGGATCGCGGAGGTTATCGAGGAACGCCGCGACGACCTGGCGGAGACGTTGACCTTGGATCAGGGCAAGCCGCTTGCGACCGAGGCCTACGACGAGGTCGATGAGCTCGTCGCCTACTTCGAGATGGCGGGCGCCGACGCGACGCGACTGGAGGGGGCCATGCCGCCCTCGGTAGACGCCGACAAGCGCGTCATGCTCTACAGGGTTCCGCGCGGGGTAGTCGGCGTGATCTCGCCGTGGAACTGGCCCTACACCATGCCGGCGGAGCTGATCGCGCCGGCGCTCGCTTGCGGCAACGCGGTCGTTTGGGTGCCGGCCCCCTCGACGTCCGTCTGTGCCGTGAAGCTCGCCGAGTGCATCGTCGACGCCGGACTGCCGTCCGGAGTCTTCAACATGATCACCGGCCCCGGCCCCGTCGTCGGGGACGAGGTGGCGGCCAACCCCGGCACCCAGGCGGTCGGCTTTATCGGCTCCATCGAGACCGGGCAGAAGGTGGCCGCACGTGCCGCCGGGAAGACGCTCCTCCTGGAGATGGGCGGCAACGGGCCAATGGTGATCCTGGACGATGCCGACCTCGACGCCGCCGCCGAGGCGGGCCTCACCTCCGCGTTCCTCGGCGCCGGCCAAAGCTGCACCGCCGGGGAGCGGTTCCTGGTGCACGAGAGGGTCTACGACGCCTACCTAGACGGGCTTGGCAGCGCGATCGAGCGCGGGATCAGACTCGGCGATCCCTTCGACCCGATCACCACGCTCGGCCCCCTCAACAACGAACCGACGGCCGACAAGATGGACCAGCACATCTCCGACGCGCTCGAGGGTGGCGCGGAGTTGGTCTCCGGCGGGGCCCGCGCCGAGGGTTTCCCTACGGATCTCTACTACCGCCCGACCGTGTTAGGCAAGGTCACTGCTGAGATGCGCGTCTCGAGGGAGGAGACCTTCGGACCGATAGTCCCTGCGACCGTCATCCGCGACGAGGAGGAAGCGATAAGGACCGTCAACTCCTCGCCCTACGGCCTGCTCTCGGCAGTCTTTACTCGGGATCTGGCGAGAGGTTTGCGCTTCGCCGAGGCGGTGAGGTCCGGATGGGTCAACATAAACGCCTCATCCAACCATTGGGAGAGCCACCTTCCCTTCGGCGGGCGAGCGGGCTCCCGCTCTGGCGTAGGACGCGTCGGGGGACGCTACGCGATGGAGACTTTCACCGAACTCAAGACCGTTATCGTGAGCCTGTAACAGCGGAGATAAGCGAGCCTCACACAGTCGATCCGGAGCTCAGGGCCCTCCGTCCACCTCCTCGGGCAGCTCGTACCAGCGTTTGCGATCGCCTATCCTCGCGCGCATCTTCCATCCGAAGGTCTTCGGCTCCTCCTCGATGCGCCCGAGCAATGCCTTGATGCGCTCCGTGATCGTCTCCTTGCTCTCGTCCGTCAGGTCAAAGCGCTCCAGGTAACCACTCAGAGCTTCGAGGTTGGCCGTGAACGTGCGCCACAGGCCCCAGTCTGAGGCGCACAGCTTGGCGATGCGAGCAGCGTTTATGGCATCTCCGTCATGTTCATCCACAGGATGGTCGTGCAAGAGGGCGAAGGCGTCGCCAACGTCCTTCTCGTTGAGCTCGACGACCTGCAGCTTGGTAAGCAGGAGCTCCGCGAGCGGGACGGTAAGCGGCTCCATGGCCATACGGTCCCCGAAGGGGATCTCGTGGCTCATCCTGAAGTTGCCGACCAGGACGTCGACCTGCCTGTCGTGCTTCTCGTCGAAGTAAAGTAGCCGCTCACGGCCGTACATCGTGTTGAAGCGCGTCTGCGGAACGTATCCGAGGGACTCGAACAACCGCTGCGCCTGGGAGGATTTGCCTTTAGGTGTGATCCAATCCAGATCGGCGTACTCCCGCTCGAAAGCGGGCTGCAGGCCGTCCTTGGAGCGCGCCTTTATGGCCACCCCTCCGAGCAGTCGGAGATCCACGTCCCTGCGCTCGGCCTCCTCGGCGACGCGCACGGCCTCCTCGACCATGTCTGCCCTGATGTCGTCCGTGCTCTTCTCCCGGCTAGTCACGTATCTCTACTCCTCCTGTGCGTTCTTGGCGGCCTCGATCCAGGGCCGCACCAGTTCCCTGTTCTCTTTCTCTTCGAGCCAGAGTCTGACGCCCGCCTCCGGGTCTTCGGCCCTATTTATCGCCAACTCGAGGCTGCCTACCTGAGCCTCGTCGAGCTTCATGGCGTTGATGAGCGCATAGGCTGCTGGTTCATCCTCAGCAAGATCTTTCCGCGTGACCGAGTGAAGCGTCTGGGGGGAGTCCACAGACCCCATCGCGTTCTTCGGGTCGGAGAGATAACGGAACTCGTACTCCTGGTTCATCCAATGCGGCGACCAGGCGAGGAACACGAACGGTTCTTTCATGCTGTAAGCCTGCTCCAGCTCGGCTAGCATCGCCGGCGTGGTAGCCTCCACAAGGCTAGCGTTGAGATGGTAGCGTGGAACCACGTCGGTCTGGATCTTCTTCATCAGGACGGCACCTGGTTCTATACCTGTGATCATGTCGGTCCCCGAGGAGTCTAGGTCGGAGATGGTGCGCACGTCCTGCATGTAATCGGGGACGGCGATACCATACCTGGTCGGGTCGACGTACCACGGCTCTTTGGACACCTCGACCCGGCCCCCACCCCCCTCCACGAACTGTTCGTGGTTCGGCATCCAGGCATCCAGGAAAGCAACGGTGTTGCCTTCGATCAGGTCCTTGTAGACAGACCCAACGTCGTCGGCGAGCTTGAGCTCGACGTTTGCGTAGCCGAGCTCCTCCTCGAGAAGCACCTTCGTCAGATAGGAGTTGGCCACGTTCTCGTCCCAGCCCAGATAGCCGAGCGTGAGATCCCCGCCACCGCCGAACCCGCAGCCCGCGGCGAGAGCCCCTGCTACCAGCAAGAGCAGCGAGGTCTTCAGCAACATCAAGAGCGGCCCGAGCTTCCCCGCTTTACTCGGCGGGTCAGCCGTTCTCGTCTGACGACTGCCTCTCCCTAAGCTGTAGTCAGCCTCCGCGGCCTCTCCTTCGGTAGCCTGCAACGTAGGATCACAAGCCCCGCCGCTTACACTTCTCCCGCGGCGAAAACAATAAATGCATGCAACCCTTGCACCCTGTCCACCCTACCAGGACGTGAGTTCCGCTGAATCATACGTCGTTGGCGCCCCTCGTTCAACCGGAACGCGCGCATTCCGGACAACCCATGCACCCGTAGTTCGAGCCAGTTCCAGCACAGTAGGCAAAGCGCGAGATCCCTGGCCACAACCCGGTGGTAAGCATGGCCGTCGCGGGTTAGACTGTTGGCGCTTTGCGCCTGTAGCTCAGGGGATAGAGCAGCGGTTTCCTAAACCGCGAGTCGGAGGTTCGAATCCTTCCAGGCGCGCTCCCAAAACTCCTGCAAATGAGCGTAAAGAGGGAAAGCCCCGGTCTTGGGCCGGGGCTTTCTGACACCACTCTGACACCACCGAGAGCGGCATCTATCCGAGGGCGGCGTCCATCGCGCCGGCCGCGGCGTCGCCCATGTCGGGCAAGACATGGGAGTAGGTGTTCAGGGTGAGGCTTATGTCGGCGTGGCCTAGAAGCTCCTGTACGTACTTCGGGTTGACGCCCTGCCTGAGTAGGAGCGTGGCGCACGTGTGCCTGAGATCGTGGAAGCGGGCGGCTGGCAGACCAGCGCGCCGGAGCGTCGCCTTGAAAGAACGGTTGAGGTTGCCGCCGGACATAGGCGTTCCGACGGTGGAGGGAAAGACGAGGCCGTGATCCTGCCACAGCGCACCGTGCTCCATCCTCTCCTCGAGCTGGCGCCTGCGGTGCTCTCTGAGGGCCGCCGTAGCCTTCTGCGTGAGCCGGACATTGCGGCTTACCAGACTTGGGAGCTTCGAAGATCCAGGCGCCCTTCGGCTCGGAGAGCGTGCGGCGCACTTGGAGGGTTCCGGCTTCGAGGTCAACGTCCTCCCACTTGAGTCCCTGCAATTCCCCGCGCCTCATGCCGGTGGTGACGGCCACGACGTAGAGTGCTTTGAGCCGGTCCCCTGCTTCGCCAGCGGCCTCAAAGAGAGTCTGCACCTGCTCGCGATCCAGGGGCCGTATCTCCTCTGTCCGTGGCCGTGGAGGCTTGACCGGCGCGGCGGCGTTGCGAGGTATCAGCCCATCGCCTGTGGCCTGTTTGAGTGCCTTGCTAAGCGTGCGGTGGATGTGCAGGACGGTGCGTGGCGCGAGTCCGCTATCCCAAGGCGTAGATCATGGAGACGGTCGAGCGCGAGCTTCAGGTCCTCGCGGACGCGGAGCGAGAGCGGTTCGCCACGAACTCTTACGTCCTCGAAGTCTTGAGGGCCGCGAAGGCACCGTACGAGGTGGATATGAGCATCCACGATGCGGCCATCACCACGGCGTACCCGCCCGATGAGCTGGAGGCTAACACCGCTGCCGAAACGCTCGGCTTCGATTACGAGCACGACTATCAGGGCGACGGTCCCGTGGACTGGTGGAGCGAGGCGCAACTGCTCTTGTGCCGGTTCATGCGGGAGGCTGAGGATAAAGGCCTGGCGAGCACCCTGCCGGAGTTGGAGCAACTGCGCGAGCGCGCGACGGTCCAGATGGTGTTGGCCGAGCGCGACTACGAGCGGCGCTACGCAGAGCCGCGCCTCCAAGCGTAAAGAGCCGCCGGTGTGTAGCGGGGAGAGGCCCGGAGGACATCACGAGCTGTGGATACCCGACCCGCCGGAGTCCCGTGGCCCGGAAGCCGACTACCGCATGTGGCAGGAGGCGGAGTCCTACATCGAGCACCTCATGAACGTCTCCGACGGGCTGCCGAACGAGGGCATAACCGTGGCCCTCTGTGACTGCTACAACCGCTGCATAGAGGAGAGAAGGCGGGCCGGCGATCTCATGGCGTTGCACCACAAGTGGTCTCTACGGCGGATAGGAGGTGTTGAGGAGCCCGAGAGCGCGGTGAGGGTGTAGTCGATTGCATCGGGCCAGGGTCCTACGGGGCCCCGGCCTTTATCGTGCTCTCAGCCGCCACGCCACAAGGTGTTACAGGTCCGGTTGCAGAGGTAGTTTCGCAACATCGGGAGATGCAACCCAGCTGCCGCAGATTTGCCGTAGATCCACCGTAGAGGTTGCAGAGGTAGTTTCGCGACGGAAGGGGATGTACCAAACTGACGGTTCCTGTGCCTCGTTACTGCCGCGTGCTGACAAGCCAGTTGGCGAAGGTCGCACGGCCCCGTCCCGATTCCCTAAGCCCTCTCCCGGCCGCCCCGCCCTACGGCCTCTTGTGGCTGTGTACACAAACAACTCGCGAACGTCTCCTCCTGCCCCGGCGTGGGATCATACCCTCGCCGATGTTCCTGGCCCTATCGGGGCGGGGCTGTGCGCTCTTCGCCCAACGCCGGGGAAAGTAGAATTCTGCGAACTTCGGCTAACCCGCAATCTCGGAAGTTGCGCCAGGAATTGTAACCCTTCACACTGAAGACGTTGAACAACTTTAGGCGGAGCCTAAGGGTCCCGCCCTCTCTTAGGAGGTGAGCGAAAGCTATGTACGCTGCAGTGCGACGGTTCGAGGGCGTGAGAGACTCGCAAAAGGTGGCGCAGGTTGCCAAGGAGGGCTTTGTGCCCATCATCAGCGAAATGCCGGGGTTCGTGGCTCACTACACGGTCGACGCCGGGGACGGCGTACTGGTTGGGATTAGCCTCTTTGAGCATAAGGACGCCGAGGAGCAGTCTACCTTTAGGGCTGGAGAGTTCGTGGCAGAGCATCTAGCTCCCTTGATGCCGAACCCACCGCAAGTCACGGCCGGTGAGGTTGTCGTGTACAAGGCGGGCTAGGCGAGACACACAGAGAGGGTTCGAGAGCTAGATGAAAGAGCCGAGGCTCCTGACGGTCCCGGCCCTTCGCTTTGCCCCGACCCTATGCCGCAGGGTGTTTCTTACGTACGCCAGGACCACAAGCCTGCTAATCCTGTACAAAAGAAACACAATACCCATCGGAGTATAACTACCTCACCGGCGATCCTGGGCCGAACGGACCTGGGGCACGGGCTTTAAGCTCTTCGTGTTTAGGCTTTCAGGGATCGGGTTACGTAAGAGATAAGGGCCAAACGACGAAGAGGAGGCCGCACCAAAAATGACGGACAAAGCCAAGGGCAAGATGAAGGAAGCCGCCGGGGCCATAACCGGCGACGAGGACAAGAAGGCCGAAGGCCACGCCCAACAGAGGGCCGGTGCAGCAGGAGAGGAAGCGGCGCAGAAGGAGAAGACCCGCCAGGAGCAGGCCAAAGCCAAGGAAGCGGAGAGGGAGCGAGACAAGCAAGAGCTCAAGGACAAGGGGTTGCTAGGCAACCTAGGCGACACCTTGTCGGGGCGTTAAGGTAGCTCCACTAACCAGCATGGCCAGGGCTGCGAAGAGCCCCGGCCCCTTACGTGTTTGTAGAATCCTCGGATCGGGGTATGATACCGAATCCGGGTGAACAGTGACGCCAGTAGGCACGGACCTACGTCTTCTACTACCCGTGGATCCCCGCTTTCGCGGGAATGACGAAGGGGAAGGGTCATAGTGTGTGCCCGCAACCGGAAAGCGAGACCATACAAGCGGATTCGGTATGAGAAAGAGCAATAAGGACACCCAGAGCAGAGAGGGAGAGACGATGACCGAAGCCTCAAGACAGCCCAAGGACAAAAACTACAACCTCATCAGCGTTCTCTACCACTCCTCCGACAACGTAGAGTCGCTGAAGACCTACATCCAGGACGCCGAGCAGGAGGGCGACCAGGAGCTCGTGGAGTTCTTCAACGCCGTGCTCGAGAACAATCTGGAGGCCACCCAGCGGGCCAAGGAGATGCTCGTGCCCCGCTTCCAGAGCGAGCAAGAGTAGAACAAGAGGGGCGTTATGCTGGGCCGGGGCTTTCGGGCTCCGGCCCTTTATCGTGAGGAGGAGAAATGAACAACGAGAAGATCAGGCAGAGGCTCGAGCAAAATATCGGGCGGATCAATGCCAAGCTAGAGTCGACCCAGAACCCCGCTAGAAGGAAGAAGCTGAGGGAGAGGAAGTGGGCACTGAAGTCCAGGCTGCGCGGCAACTAGGGCGAACGGGGTACCCGCACTCTTACACGCACCAGGATCTCCGGACCGGGGTATCCTTTGGGGCGACCCGGCAACGGTTGCCGGGTGGGGAGATACTAGGGTGGAAGACAAAAACCGCAAGAAAGTCACCATAACGGAAGCGGCCGACTATCTCGGCCTCACTCGTACGACGGTTCAGGATATGGTGGAACGCGGGGTGCTCAAGGCCGACAAGTTCGCCGGCGCGGTCCACATCCCTCGCGAGGAGGTGGAGCGCATCGAGCGCGAGACCGCCCCGTAAAACTTGGACCTTCGCTGTTTGTCCTGGAAGCACTGCACTAATGGGGTTGTTTCCGGACGAACGCTTTACCCCGAACCTAACGACCTTGGCACAGCTGGCGGGAAACAATGAGCGGGTCCTAGACCAGGATCTCCTGCCTTAACCAAGCGATCGCTCATTCTGTCGTGCCCGTCTCCGTGGCGTAGAGGCCTCCCGGCAGGAGCAGCGGGTTGATCGTCCAGAGGGTCTCGTAGGGCTCGCCGGTGAGCGACTCGTAGCGGCTGGTGACCATGATCCCCTCGTGCAGTTCCATCTCCCGCAGCAGCGGCACGAGGTTCGCGTGGTAGTCCCAGACGGTAGTGATCTCCGCGCCGGGTGCGAGGTAGCTTAAACCCTCCTTGAAGTGGGGCAGCTCGCTCAAGGGGATGACCTCCGAGTCCCGCCGGTAGCTCACCGAGCTCTCCATCGGCGCGGAGAACTCGAACGTGATGTCCTTCGCATCACCCCTTCCGATGTTGGAGATGACGACCTCGACGAGGGTGCCGTGACGATACTCCGCGGTGACCACAACCTGGGGACGTTCGTGGGAGAGGCGGGCCTCGCGCATCTCCTTTAGGGTGTCACGGTTTACCAATACCTGCCGGTAGAACACCCTCAGCTGGAACCCGAACAGGACCGTAAGGCCCACGGTGCCGACGGCCGAAACCACTTGCGCGATGCTCGCGAGGTCCACTCCCTTTACCTCCTACGTTGCCGGTAGACGCAAGCTTATCCCTTCGGGGCGCGTTGTGGTTGCTTTACAAGCGCCAACGGTCGGGCCATAGGTGCGGTCATTGTGACGAGGTTCGGCACGAGATCGTCGGCGGCGCAGCCATGACTACCCTGGGAGGCGCTCAGGTACCGCGCGGGTACTGTAGAGCGTCCATCAGTACTCGGATGTCTTCGTTCACCCCCTCAAGAGCCCGATCCACATGCAGCTCCTCCAGGCGCGCCCGCATGTCGTGGCCTTCCGGGTAGGAGCCCATGAGCCGGTCCAGGTCTTCTAGCCTGTCGCGCACCAACTCCGCCTTGCGCAGCTCCTCGGCCATCGTCGTAATCCGCTCGTTTGCAGCCCTGAACTCGGCATCATCTCGTTCCATCACCACCTCCCGTTCGGCTACGAAACATTCTACGCCACTACGGCAGCCGTGCGGCCTCCTGAGCCTCTCCCGTAGCGGGCCGGGGCTTTCGGGTTCCCGACCTGCAGAGGATGAGATGCAATACGTCCAACTAGACGCTGTGCGATACCCCCGCCTTACCCTAGGGGCGCGATCATCTGGATTACAGAGGACCAGGGAAAGAAGCGATGCTCCACACTGCCCCGTTGAGGGTCGGTAACCGAGAGGAGTACGCCCGTGTCGTCGCTCTCTTCCAGGACGCCGGCGGTGGGTCCCACCGACAAGACGCCGCCCTGCTGGATGTGGTGTATCACCTCCACGGGTTCGCCCCTCCATCGGTCCGAGATCTGCCGTTCCCCTTTGGGTTCCATGTTCGTCTCCCTCGCTAGTTACCAGCTTGCATACAGTTTATCCGCCACGCCAATATTCGGCATTGTTGTTCGTCACCACACCCTACGGGGGATGCGAGGGTGCCCATTCGTTGTGCACCGTAGGCATCTCGACGCTTCGAGGTCGAGCACCGCAGAATCATGGCGCGGACCTTGTTTGACTACTAGATTGAGTGCCGACTCGCCAACTAGCTAGAGATCCCTGCGGCGCCGGGCCTCGAGGTACGCCGCTTCGGTCATAGCGAGCGCTGTGAGGTCATCGGAGGGTGTCCTGGACCTCTCAACAGGACACCCTCTGAAGGGGCTGATGTGGACGGCAGCAAGGAGGTCAACTGCCGCTGCCCCGCTGTCGTTGACTAGACGCTTTCGCTTTCGGGTGGGTCGTCGTACACAACTTTGAGGATCGCCTTGCCTTCGCCTTCTCGAGCGGCGCTTTCGGTATCCATGACCTCCCAGACGTCTCGTCCAGGGGGGAAACCGTGCAGGATCTCGATGTGGCGGATCGGAGAGTTGGGGTTGTCGCGCTCCAGACAGGCCTCACAGAGCGGAGGTGGGAGCTCGCCGGAGACCTCCACGCTGCCGTCCGGCATGAATCGCCTCTGGCTCGTGGTGATGGCCCCCTTGCACGGCTAAGGCTTAGGACACAGGGCGATCTCTAATGCCCATCAGGTGCCTCCTCAAGGGCGCTAAACACCGCCGCCCGGGCCTGCGGGTACGGGATAAGGGCGGTTACGATCAGATTCTTTACCTCCTGCCACTCGACAGTCAACTCCAGGTTTACGGTACCGGCGCGATCAAGCTCCTTCGTTACCTCTCCTATCAGCTCCAGGGTGGAGCGCATCTCGCGAAATGCCCCAAGCGTGGCGGAGTAGTTTTCGGTGTGCTCAACCCGAGACAGAAACTCCTCAATCCGGCGCTGCAAAGCCTCAATCCGGTCCAAGAGGGTGTCTGCTCGCTCTGCTACGAACGCTCACCCTATCCCTCTCACCTGCTCGACGATCTCCGCGCCAGGGTCTTCCCTCTCCTCCTGGAGCCTTTTCGCCTTCTCCTGGATTTCTCTCACCCGCTTCTCTTCGACGATGGTCCTGGTAAACCACTCGTCTTCGGTTAGCGGTGTGTGCCTCCAAGTAGCTGCGCCCGGAACGCCCATGAGAACGCCTCCCAGCCTAGCGAGGATGCGATCCTTGAGGACGTAATCGTAGGCCGCCACATGCCGGTAGCGCCCCATCTCCTCTCCAACCTCTCTCTGCTCTTGGTGGAGCTCCAGCAAAGCCTTCGCCTTCTTCTCTAAAACGTCGAGGGCCTTCGCGACCTCCCCAAGCAGCTTCTTGCGTCCCCGACGAGTTCGTCGAAGCGTGCTTCGAGTTCGCGCTGGCGTTCCTCTGCTACCCGCTCGCGCTCCTGTTGTTCGCGCCGATCCAACTCTTGGAGGGCGCTCTCGGCCAACTCCTGGCGTACTCGCGCCTCGTGGACGAGGCGCTCGAGCTCCACCAGCCGTTCGTAGGCTGTCTCCTCTCCGGCCACCGCCTCAGGGATTAGGTGCCGGCGCTCCTCTATAAGGCGCTCGATGGTCGAGATGGCCTCCTCGCGGGCCTCCCGTGCCCCTCTGCGGCTTTCCTCTAGCTTCGTCTGTGGTTCTTCCGTGCCCAAAACTCGCCTCTCCTCTCGTCGTTTGGCCTTGCCCTTTAGCATCCGCTCTATCTCTTCCCACTCCGAAGGTCTCACACAGCGGCGGTGGCGGATCTCGGCACGGAGCTCCGTGCCGTCTGGCTAGCTTCGCTGGCTGCTTACTCCAGAGCGTCTCGCCCGTCTGGCGGTAGGTCCACAGGTCCGGGGCGACCATCTCCGTACAGAACAGCATCTCTTTGGGCGAGAGCGTCCTGTACCGCTCGGACAAACTCGGGGTCCGTGCCGAGCTCTGCAACTACCTCTCTCCTCATCTTCACCGATCCCGAGAGCTTCTGTCGCTGCTCTTCGATGGTCTCCGGCTCCCCTAGAGCACGGCGCCTTTGACGGCTCGCCGTCTCCCACCAAGCGCGCGGTATGGGTAGAGCCGCTGTTCGGGGAGGCCAAGGAATGGCACGTATCGAGGAGGTTCAGGCTAAGGGGGCTAGAGAAGGTGAACTCAGAGGCACTCATGATCGCTTCGGGGCAAAACGTCAAGCGGCTCTTGGCCTTCGGGAGCAGAGGTCCGAGGAAGCCCGCGATGGTGGCGGCCCTGCGCTCGCCCGAAAAGCCATCCCCGCACCCACCCTGCCGACATCGCACGATCGAAGCATGGCGTTTTTCAGTACGCTGGATGATTCCGGGAAGTTGGCATACGGGATCTTGCATAGATCTACGCCCGAGTGACCTCCGGGGGGCGCTATCCGTCTCCACGACACTACTGGCCGAACGAGAGAAACCAACCACGAGCAGATTTCTGCCGAGCTAGGTCCCTCTACGTACGTGGGGTTTGTGACGGGGTTCGCAACGCGGCTTTCCGAGCGCAGCGGCCATCGCGCTAGCGCTGATTCATGCCTGGGCGGCAAGTGCATTGCGCACGTGAGGTCCTATGTTCAGGGTATGCGGCCGAAGCGTTCTGCGAGACCGGCATGAAGGCGGGCGGTACCGATGCGGGACGAGATGCGATCGCTGTCGGTCGCCAACTCGGGGTAGTGCTCCTCGAGCATATCCAGTCTCTGGGTGGTCCTCTCAATGGCGTCGTACGCCCGGCGCAGCTTGTCCTCCCACTCCCGCCTCGAGAGGGTGCCATGGCTAGCCTCATCCTCGGCACGCATCCCGTGGATCCGCTCGGCGAGCCGCACGTAGCCCTCGTAGTGCTCAAGGTATCTGTCATAGCACTTCTGGAAGAATTTGGCCGGCGAGTTGTTCCAGCCGCGACGGGGCACATCGTCGTCAGGGTGCGGCACCTGGACTCCAAGCAGCGGTGCACCATCTTTGGGCAGCGACGCCGCTTCGCCCGTCTTCGGTGTCCTCCCCCGCCTCTGCTCTCTGTCTTCTGCAGGGGGCTCGTGCACACCAGACGCTTCTGGCACATGCCGATCCAACCCCTCAGGCCACCGGCTTTCGGAATACTCTTCGCCCTGCTGGCGTCCGAGAGGATACCCGACCATCTCGGGGACCCACCCGCGTCGGTCTGCTTCTCGCTCCCGACTCTCCTCAAGGGCGCGGCCCTGGCGCTGCACGACCTTCAGCAGGAATGCTTCCCCTTCGCGCAGTAGCTCCAGGCGTTTCTCGGTCAGGTCGACGTAGCGGCGCGCCGTCTGCAAGAAAAGTATGGCCACAGCGAAGATCCCCACGACTGTGGCCAGGGCGGCTCCGATGCCGACATACACCAACGTTGTGCTCATCCCTCTCCTCTCCCCCCCGATCCAGGTTCGAGGCACCTGCCCATCAGGGTCATTAAATAGTACGAGTGACAGGATAGCAAACTGCCGTCCCTGTACGCTTTGTTTGTGGGTCTGCAACCCACAGCCGGGAACGCGAGCGTACGAATTCCCGAACCGTGGGTAGAAGTTCGAACCCTTCCCGACACACCATCTCTGGTCGCAGGCTCTCGCCTTGCCTGGCATACCGAACGGTGGCCCGGTCCGCGGCCGCGAATACGGGTACTATGTCTCCACGTGACACTCAGAGAGAGGATCGGCCATGGCCTACTTCGAAGGACAACTCAAACGGGCGACCACCGAAGCCGGGGAGGAGCATACGGGCTACGTTCTGGAGACGGAGATAGACGTTTCGGCCATACAGGATGCTGACGAGCTTGTAGGGGACCAGATCGCCGTAACCGGGGACGTGGAGATCGTAGATTTCCCCGAGCGGGGTAAGATCCTGGTCTTCAGGGCTACTTCGGTGGCCGTCCTGGAAGAGGAGGAAGAGGAGCTCACCTGATCAGCCCTCACCCCCATGCCTGAGATGTTCGATATCACCTTCGAGCACCTCTACGGTCCCACATTGGGTGGCGAGCAGGAGCGCACCCTCCTGGCTCAGATCCAAGGCACGGCCTTCGATGGTGTGGCCGAAGCGCCGGACGCGTACCTTCTCTCCCAGGGTACAGTTCAAGCTTCGCCATTCTTCGAGGACAGCGCCGAAGTCCCCTATCCGGCCAAGCTCTGCCTCGAGGTTCGAGAGCAGAGCGCGGAGCAGGTCCAGTAGATTCACGGCACGACCCAGTTCGGAACGGATCGTGGTCACCTCCCGATCCGGGACCCCGAGTTCGGCCGGATCCAGGTTAGCGTTCATCCCAACCCCGAGGATGGCGTAATCGAGGCGTCTCTGTTTTGCCGGTCCTGTGGTATTCTCCGCGCTCGATTCAGCGAGGATGCCGCAGATCTTCTTCCCGCCGGCGAGCAGGTCGTTGGGCCACTTGATACGCGCCTCGACCCCGATCTCCCACAACGCCTTCGCAACCCCGACCGCCGCCGTCTGCGTGATGCGGGAAGCGAGGCTCGCGTCAAACCACGGACGCAGCACGAGCGACATCCACAGTCCGCCCTTCGGAGACCCCCACGGCCGCCCGAGCCGTCCCCGTCCTCCGGTCTGGACCTCAGCTACGACTAGCGTCCCGTGCGGTGTCCCTGCACGGGCCAACTCGCGGGCGCGCTCCTGGGTCGAGCCGAGCGCCTCGTGTACCTCGGCGACGCGGGCCAGCGGGCTGCGCAGCCCCTGGATGGACTCCGGCGAGAGACCGCTCACCCTAACCCCACCTCCTGCAGCGTCGTCATCTCTGCAAGCGTCCTGGCCGCTGCCTGCACGAGCGGCACGGCAAGCAAGCCTCCCGTCCCTTCACCGAGTCGCATGCCCAGGTCGAGGAGCGGTTCCAGTTCCAGATACTCCAAGACGATTCGGGACCCCGGCTCGGCGGAGCGGTGACCTGCTATGACGTAATCTGCCGAATGCGACGCCAAGGCGCGGGCTACGAGCGCCGCGGAGTTGGAGACGACCCCGTCGAGGACGACAGGCACGCCGTAGACGGCTCCGGTCAGGATCACACCGACGATAGCAGCGTGCTCCAATCCTCCTATCACCGCCAGGACTCCGAGGGGATCTTCGGTGTCAGGCGCGTGCAACTCTAACGCCTCCTCCACTACGTTAACCTTGAGCTTCAGGGTCTTGTCGTCGATGCCCGTGCCGCGGCCCGTGGTCTTATCGGGCGGACTTCCCGTAAAAGCGGAGATCAGACACGCTGCCGCCGTAGTGTTGCCGATGCCCATGTCCCCGGTAACGAGGAGGCTCACCCCACCGCTCTCGACGAGTTCCTCCGCTACTCCTGCACCCGCCATCACAGCCCGCGCGGCCTCCTCACGGCTCATCGCAGGCCCGCGACTCAGGTCGCCGGTACCGCGCCGAACCTTCGCGGCCCGTAGCAGCGGGTGACTCTCCAACTCGCTGGCGACCCCGACATCGAGAACGCTCATCCTCGCCCCTACCGTCGTAGCGATGGCGTTCACCGCCGCTCCTCCTCTGCAGAAGTTACTCACCATCGCGGCCGTTACCGCCCGCGGCCACGGCGAGACGCCGCGTTCGAGGACGCCGTGGTCCCCGGCGCAGACCACCACGGCGGGGCTCTCAGGGAAGGGAGGCGGACACTCGCCTGCCATCCCCGCGAGCCGCGCACCGATCTCCTCCAACCGTCCCAGGCTAAAGGGCGGTTTGGCGAGGCCAAGGTATCGTCTTCGCGCTTCTTCCGCGACATCCCCGTCGAAAGGCGGTACCTCCGCCGCAAGTTCGCTTACCTTCTCTTCGAGGGCCAAAGCTAATGATGGTGGTCGTGCGAGTGGTGTCCCTGCTCGTCAGGATGGTGGTGGGGCGTGGCAGGGGCGCCGACCTTCTCCTCGAAGCCGGGCATGGCGACGCGGTGGACGCACACGTCGCAGTTCATACGGATATCTCCTTTCACGGCCTCTGAGTAACGCTCGATCACAAGATCAACCATCCTCTGGTCCGGACCGAAGTACCCTGCGTAGCGCACCTCGACGCCGGTGTGTGCTTCAGCGAATCCTCGACTCTGCTCGCGGATACGCTCCTCCAGGATGCCGGTAAAAAGGAAATAGGAGAAGACGACGACGCGCTTGGCGCCGAGCCTGAAGCAGCGATCCAACCCTTCCGCCACGTCGGGCGGCGTCATGCTGACGTAGGCGCTCTCGACTACGGGGTAAGGGCGCCCTTCGTAGAACAGGCGGGCTATCTTGGAGAGGTCCGAGTTGGCGTCGGGGTCGGAGGAGCCGCGCCCGACTATCAGGACGGCGGTCTCTACCTTCTCCCTTTCGGGGACGACGGCGGAGATCCTCTCTTCCATCAGCTGGAGAAGCTCGGGCCTTATGCCGAGGGCACGCCCGTATCCGAAGCTCATGTTGGGATGTCCCATCTTCTCGCGCACGAGGGTCGCAGGGATGTCGTCTTTGGCGTGGCCTGCGGCCAGGAGCATAAGGGGGACGGCTGCGACGTTTAGCGCCCCGCCTTCGGCGAGCCTGTCCACGCACTCCGAGATAGGCGGGCGGGAGAGCTCGATAAAGCCTCCCTCGACAGTCAGGGATGGGTTTTTTCGGCGCACGAGGCCGACCAGGTCGTGGAACTCTCGCACCCCGCGAGGGTTGCGGCTGCCGTGGCCCACGATCAGCAGCGCCGGGGCGTCTCCGGTTTCGTAGACGCCGTTTCGTTCGACATTCACAGTTTGCCTCACTTCATTCCTCCTCGTAGTAGATGAGGGCGTTCAGGGCCGCCGCCGCGACCGCGGAACCGCCTTTCGGTCCCCGGTTAGCGACGGCGGGCAGGCCGCTGGCTACGAGATCGTCCTTGGATTCGGCGGCCCCGACGAAGCCGACTGGAAGACCGATCACGAGCGAGGGTGCAACGTCGAGCCCGAGCAGTTCGAAGAGCGCCGTCGGCGCGTTCCCGACGATCCAGACGGCCCCTCCACTAACCTCCTCAGCGGCGAGCCTGAAGCCGGCCGCAGAGCGCGTGATGCCGAGTCGTTCGGACAGCTCGCGGGCGCGTGGGTCTGAGACGAAGCATCGCGTCTGGCGGCCAGTGATCCCGGCCGCCACCATCCCCACGTCGGTAACGACGGGATCGCCTCGCCGCAGGGCTGAGATCCCATCTTTCAGGGCACCCTCGTCGAGGACGAGGCTCTCGGCGTAGTCCAGATCCGCCGATGCGTGGATGATTCGTTCCGCAACAGCGCGGGAGAGCGGCCCGAGATGCGAGAAGTCAACCATCCCGCGCAGGATACGGTAGCTCTCCGTCTCTATGGGATGGACGCGCCTCATTCGGCTTCCAGAAGTACCTCGACGCAAGCCGAGACCGGGCAGACCTCGGCGCACTCGGCGCATCCCGAACAGCGGTCTTCGAGGACGAGGAGGGGCGCACCGTAGTCCCTGGGAGCCGGGCGGATCGCCTTCTCCGGGCAGGTCTTTATGCAGGCGCCGCAGCCGGCGCAGGCGTCCGTAACAGCGAAGACAGCCTTCACGACAGGTATCCCCTCGGTGTAACCATGCGGCCTGCCACGACCCTGGTCTGGGTGCTTCCGACGATAACGGTCGTCAACATGTCCACTTCTTCCGGTTGTAAGGAAGCGAGGTCGGTGAGGATGATCTGCTGCGTCGGGCGGTAGGCGTCCCTTACTATGCCGACGGGCGTGTCCGGCGGACGGTGCCCGAGCAGGATCTCCTTCACCTTTCCGAGCTGCCAGTCGCGGCCCTTCGAGCGCGGGTTGTAGAGCGAGACCACGAAGTCTCCCTCGGCCGCCGCCATGATTCTGGATTGGATCACCGCCCACGGCGTAAGCAGGTCGGAGAGGCTTACGGAACAATGGTCGTGCCCGAGCGGCGAGCCGAGCAACGAAGCCGCCGCCTGCGCGGCCGTAACCCCAGGGACGACCACAATGTCCACGTCATTACCCGCGAGCTCGAGCACCGGCGAGGCCATCGCGTATACACCGACGTCACCACTCGACACCAGTGCCGCGCTGCCGCCCGCGCGGGCCTCGGCGAGCGCGAGCTCCCCCCGCTCCACCTCGTAGCCGAGCGGAGGCGTGAGCACCCGCGTCCCAGGTCGCAGCAAATGCCTGATTCGATCAACGTACTGCTCCAACCCGACCACGAGTTCCGAGGCAGCGAGGGTCTCACGGGCGAGCGGTGGAACCAGGGTGTCCTCACCAGGCCCAAGGCTCACTAATGCGAGCCTCCCCCGCACGGGCAGACGGCCGATGGCCACCGTCGCGTTCGCGGACTTACGCTTCTCCATAACCAGCTCCGCGCCGGAGGAGATCACCGCAGCCTCGGAGACGCTCGGCGTCCCGACCGCCTCTCGTACTACCTCCGACGGGTTGGGAGTTTTCACCGCACGGAGATCTTCTGCTGAGTGGAAATGGATCGGGACGTCCAGCTTCTCCGCTGCTTCGAGCAATCCCGACTCGTCGCGCTTCACGTCGATGCTGGCGAGGGCCACGACGCTCCTCTCTGACAATCGAGCTTCAGCGAAGGAGCGGTGGAGCAGGTCGATTATCTCATCAGCACCCACCCCCCTGCTGCAACCGACGCCGGCGACGAGCGAGGGCGGGCGGTAGACGACAGCGGGACGGGGCGTCTCCGCGAGCCGGTCGGAGATTAGGATCAGCGGTGCCTCCCATTCGTCCGTAGAGACGACGTTTTCGGGTAGCGGTCCGAGCGGCCAGCGCGTGTCTGTGACGAGGCCAACCTGCTCGCCGGAGACTAGCGCGGCTCCGACCGCCGCTAGGTCAGGGCCTTCTTCCAATCGGAGGCCGAGCTTCTCGCCGAGGGAGTCGAGGGCGGGGAAGCCAACAGAGTCGCTTGCGGTGGTGATCACCGGCGTCCCGCCCAGGGTATCAGCGACCCGTGCGGCGAGGGCGTTGGCCCCGCCCTGGTGCCCGCCGCAGAGGGCGACGGCGAAGTTGCCGGCGTCGTCGACGGTGACCACCCCGGGGTCTTGATGCTTGCCTTCGAGCAGGGGAGCGACGAGACGGACAGCGGCGCCGGTGGCGAGGAAGAGCACGATACCATCACACTCGTTCCAGGCCCTGCGGAGCACTACTCTCGCCTTGCCCTCATAGAAGCGTGCATCGGGCCAGGTGCCGGCGAGGTGCTTGGCGTTGCGGCGGCCGTTCGCGGTGGCGGCTACTAGCCCGATCAAGGCCGGCTCCCGGAGACGACGAACACGGCGCTCTCTGCGGCCAGGCGGTGCAGATCACCGACGCCCTTCATCGTGGATGTCTGCAGAAAGGTAGTCTCCACCTCGAGGCCGCAATCTTCGAGGAGCTTTGCGGCAGGAACGACCCTTTCGAGGGTGACGAGTGCCAGCACGACCGTCCGGCGCGCCCTGACGGCGGAGAGCTTGACGATCTCCTCGAAGGCACCGCCGGTCCCGCCGACGAAGACGGCCTCGGGTTCTGGCAAATCGTGCAGAGCCTCGGGGGCTGCGCCCTCGACGAGCTGTACGTGGGCTTTGTGGCGCCCGGCGTTGCGTCGGATACGGGCGCAGCTCTCGGGGTCGCGTTCGATGGCGATGGCGGCGGCACCGAGACGGGCGCATTCGATGGCCACAGAGCCGCTACCGGCCCCGACGTCCCAGATCAGGTCTCCCTGTCGGGGACCGAGGCGCGAGAGTACGAAGGCGCGGGTCGCTGACTTGGTGATCATGCCAGACCTATGCTCGAACTTTTCTTCGGGAAGCGCCCACCGCCCCCGACCCTGCATGCCGGATGAGATCCAACCTCTGGTCCCCGGCATCCTCTCTTCGTCCAGGACCAGTACTACGTTAGGGTCTTCCCACTGCATACCAGCGACCGTCCCTGCGTCGCCGTGAAAGACCCGCTCGCCCGGCTCGCCGAGAAGCTCGGCGACAACGAAGGTGCGCTCCATCGTATCCAGCGCCTCCGCGAGTTCGGCTGGTCCGAAGTCCGGGGAGGTGAGGACGGCGACCTTGGGGTGGGTGCGGCAGACGTTGACGGCGCGGCGGGGATCACGGCCGTGGGCGCTGACCGTGACCGCGTCGTCCCACGCAAGCCCGGCGCGGGCGAACACCAGCGCTACCGAGGAGAGACCCGGCAAGATGCGCAGGTTCTCCCTCCCGAACCGTCCGCCGAGCAGGCGCACGATCCCGAAGAAACCAGGATCCCCGGACGCGAGCACGACCACGGGACCCCCAGTGCCCTCGATCCTCGCGAGCGCCCCAGAGAGGTTCCCCTCGAAAACTACGGCGCGCCCACGCTCCACGCCGAGCATCTCCAGGTGCCTTCTGCCGCCGGCGACGAGATCTGCATCCCGCAGCAACCGTTCGGTATCCTCATCGAGCGGCCTTCCATCGAGGCCAATGACGGTTATGCGCTCCCGGCTCACGCTGGTCCCTTCGCCGTCAGCGCCAGAGCGCCAGGACTGGCTCCTGCGGGTTCGAGGGTGTCGAAGTCGACGAGGATGACATGAACCTCGAGTTTACCTTCAGCGTACTCAGCGAGGTTCTCCGCGGCCAGTTTGCAGAGGAGGTCAGCGGCGCGGTCGAGATGCGCCGACCGCCAGAGTTCGTATGCGTGACGGGCTGTATTGGCGCCTTTGACCTCTTCGATGAGAGCGACAGGGCCACCGGCTTCTACAGTTATCTCTGCCAGCAGATCGTTGTCCACCTTCGAGCGGGTCCAGTGGGTCATCATGACCCCTGCGGCGAGCTTGGAGATCTTACCCGCCATTCCGACGAAGTAGCAACGCTCAAGCCCGTTCTCCACGGCCTTCTTTATGGCCTGCCCTGTAAAGTCCCCGACTTCTACGAAGTTCACCTCTTCCAGATCTGGCAGCAGGCGCATCGCGGCTTTCTCGGTGAGGCCTCCGGTCGAGAGGACGAAGGACTTGTGGCCCTGCGCGCCCATGACGTTGATAGCCTGCACCACGCTGGCGGCCCAGGCGGCCGTCGAGAAGGGACGTACGATGCCCGTGGTACCGAGGATCGAGATTCCGCCGACGATGCCGAGGCGGGCGTTGGTGGTCTTCTCGGCCATCTTCTGGCCGCCAGGGACGCTTATGACGACCCTGACGCCACGCTCCTCCGGGTCGAGGACTCCCTCTACGGAGTAGGAGATCATACGCCGCGGCACGGCGTTTATGGCCGGCCCTCCGACAGGGAGCCCGAGCCCCGGTCTGGTGATGACGCCGACGCCATCGCCTCTGTCCAGTTCGAGCCCAAGCTCGTCCCGCCACGAGACGCAGGCGGTGAGATGAGCGCCGTCGGTGACGTCGGGGTCGTCGCCCGCGTCCTTGATGACGACGGCCTCAGCCCACGAATCGCCGAGATCACACCGCACCACATCGAACTCGACGCGTCGCTTCCGGCCTTTACCCGGCAGCTTTACGTCGACGCTGGTCTGCGGCTCGCCGCTCACCAGCGCACGGGCCGCGGCCTTGGCAGCGGCGGCGGCGCAGGTGCCTGTGGTCCAGCCCGTCCTGAGCTGCTGGCCCTTGACCTTCTCCATGCTAGGGGGCATGGAGGGCTCGCTGAGCTTACGTGGCGGCATCTGCTCCCTTCTGCTCAGACTCCGCCCGGCGGAACATGTGTGAGAACGCCGGGCTGTACAGATGAGAGCGCGTCCCGCCGGCGCCTAGACCAGGTCCAATCAGTATTAGCGCCTGCCTGGTGAAGCCAGCCTCCCGCACCCTTTCGGCGAGGTCTTCGAGGCTGCACTCTATGACTCGTTCGTCGGGCCAGCTCGCCCTGTAGACCACGGCGCAAGGGGTCTCAGGGGCGTAGCCGCCCTCCAGAAGCTCCTCCTGCAGGACGCGCGGCTTGGCTGCGGAGAGGAAGATCGCCATCGTCGTCCCGTGCTCAGCGAAACTCCTTATGTCCTCGCCCTCAGGCATCGGGGTGCGGCTCGCGCGGCGCGTCAGGATCACGGACTGCGAGACCTCGGGTACGGTCAGCTCGCGCCCGATGGCAGCAGCGGCGGCGCCCAAAGACGAGACGCCGGGGACTATCTCCCAATCGAGCCCCAACTCGTCGCAAAGTTCGATCTGCTCCATCACAGCCCCGTACAGGCTTGGGTCGCCTGAATGTACCCTCGCTACCTTCAAATCCTCATCCACCGCACGCTCGTAGAACCCGCGCACGCCTTCGAGCGGTATGGTCGTCGACTCGAAGATACTGGCTCCTGGACTGGCGTATTCGAGGATACCTTCGTGGACGAGGCTCCTGGCCCAGACCACAACGTCGGCCTCGCCGATGAGCCTGGCTCCCCTGACCGTCAGCAGGTCGGGCGCCCCCGGTCCAGCCCCGATAAACCACACCTTACCCAAGCTCCGAACTCCTTCTGGTGAAGATAACGGTCGACAGGTAGGTCCCTTCCCGCCCTATCATCTCCTGCGCGGACACGATTTCTTCGCCCTCGATGCCGAGCCTAGCTCCGTACACAGCCCCTTCTAGTCGCCCGCCTCCCTCCGCAACCCTGAGCACCTCAGCGAGCCGGCTCCCACCCTTGTAGCAGACCACGGTCTCGAACCCGGCGAGCGCATCCCTCAGGGGCTCCTCCCCAGCCGTGAAAGGCAGGAGCGCCAGCCTTTCGTCGCCTTCGAGGAGGACCGTCCCACTCCGCGAAGCAAGGTCCTGCAGGGCCGTGATCCCTGGCACAGTCTCTACCTCTACGTCAGGTTCTAGCTCTCGAACGGTGCGTGCCAGGTATGTGAAGGTCGAATAGACGTTCGGGTCTCCGATGGTGGCGAACGCGCACGTCCTGCCACTTTGCAGGTGCTCAGAGACTTTTCGCGCGGCGTTCGTCCAGTTACGCTCCCTTGCCTCCGTATCGTCCGAGAGGGCGAAGAGGAGACGTCGGATCCGCCCTTCTTCCAGATACTCGCGCACGGTGGCCTCGGCCCGCCCGACCTCGCCCGTGTCGGCCACGGGCACGAAGATTTCGTCGGCCTCACGCAGCACGCGCAGCCCCTTGACCGTCAACAGCTCGGGGTCTCCGGGCCCTACCCCCACCCCGACGAGTCGCCCGCTCATAACGCTACCTCCATCGATCTCCGCGATGCCACTCGCACCAGCCTGCGCGGTAGTTCCGGCGTTGCGGCCCAGTGGGTGTGCAGGTAGCTCGCGTGCACACCACCGGCCACGAAGCCTTCTGGAGCGCGGCCGGCCAGATCCCAGGCCGGCCTCTCCCCAGCTCCGGGCTCGACGGCAGAGTAGTGAAACTCATGCCCGTGAACGTCGGCGCCCGACTCGACCAGCGGCGAGGCGGTTAGCGCGCGGGCTTCCCTGTAACCGAGCGTGAGCCTGTGAGTCATAGTGGCCTCCGCGTCGAGCACACCACACATCGGATGCCCGTCGAGCTCGCGCACCAGGTACAACAGTCCGCCGCACTCGGCTACGGTGGGGCGCCCACTTTCGGCGAAATCCCGGACGTTATAGCGCATCCGGCCGTTCACGGACAGCGTCTCCGCGTAGGTCTCAGGGAACCCTCCACCGAGATAGAGAACGTCCGTTCCGACGGGCAGCTCCTCCTCTGTGGTCGGGTCGAAGGTTACGATCTCAGCACCGGCGCCCCGCAGTAGCTCCAGGTTCTCGCGGTACAGAAAGCTGAACGATGGTCCTGCCGCGACCGCAACGCGGACGCCCTCCGACAGATCCAGGTCCGGAGACTCAGGACTCCAGCGCTCGACCCCTAGAGTTCCGGCGGAGCGGGCAAGTCTCACTATACCGTCGAGGTTTAGAGAACGGGAGATCACCATTCCCAGGGCATCGAGCGTGCGGGCGGCCTCCCCATGGCGCTCGGCGACAGGGACGAGGCCGAGATGCCTGTCAGGCGTCTCCAGCTCGTCGTCGCGGCGCAGGACGCCCAGGACAGGGATGCCTAGTGGTCTCAGGGCTTCGCGGAGCATCTTCTGGTGGGTCGTTGAGCCGACACGGTTGAGGACGACTCCGGCGACTCTCGACTTCGAGTCGAATGTCGTGTATCCGTGGACCATAGCGGCCACGGAGCGGGACATAGCCCTGGCATCGACGACGAGCACTATGGGCGCTTCGAGCAGTCTGGCGACGTGGGCTGTGGAGGCGAGATCCCCCCCTCCCTTGCCGTCGAAGAGGCCCATGACGCCTTCGATCACGGCTATATCAGCGTCCTGTGCGCCGTGGGCGAAGAGCGGGCCGATAAGTTCGGGGCCTGAGAGGAAGGCATCGAGGTTGCGTCCCGGCCTGCCTGCGGCGAGGGTGTGGTACGAGGGATCTATAAAGTCGGGGCCGACCTTGAAGGGGGCGACCCGAAAGCCCTCTGACGAGAGCGCGGCCATGAGTCCCGAGGCAACAGTCGTCTTGCCGACCCCTGAATGGGTACCGGCGACCACTATGCGCGGGGTGTCTACCACTCTATACCCTTCTGTCCCCTGTAGCCCTCGTCGAAGGGGTGCTTGATCTTGTTTACCTCGCTTACGAGGTCGGAGATCTCCACCAGTTCAGGCGGGGCGTCGCGGCCCGTGATGATGACGTGCTGGAAGCCGGGGCGGTTCTGGAGGACCTCGACGACCTCGTTCGTATCCACCCAACCGAACTTCATCGGGTAGGTGAACTCGTCGAGGAGCAGCATGTCGTAGGTCTCGTCTGCCAGACGGCGTTTGACCTCTTCCCAGCCCTCGCGGGCGAGGTCGGCGGAGTGCTCCAGGTCCTTCACGGTCCACGTCCATCCGTCGCCCTGTTTGAACCAGTCGATGTTGCCTAGGGCCTCAGCGGCCTTCTGCTCGCCGACGTTCCACTTGCCGCTCTTGACGAACTGGTAGACCCCTATGTGGTACCCGCGCGCCCATCCCCTGAGCATGACCCCGAAGGAGGCCGTGGACTTGCCTTTGCCGTAGCCTGTGTTGACGATGAGTAGAGGCCTCTCCCTGCTCGACCTCTTTCTCAACCGCTGCTCTCTTGGCTCTCTCACGCCACCGTTCTCCTCTCGACGAGCTCGACCAGCGACTCGGCCCGCAGTTCTTCGAGGCGCAGGCACCGCGCCCCCATCGCCCCGGCCAGTTCGCCCGCCATCCCGAGCCGGACGTAACCCTCCTCGGTGTCCACAACGAATGAAGTTGTCCCGAAGGAGCGCAGTCGCGCCGCGCCCGCCAGCGGGTCGGGCCCCGTCGTAGCCTTGCCGTCGGTCAACAGGACCAGCAGCGGCCGGCGCTCTCTATCGCGCGCTTCTTCCCTTTTCAGCACCTCGGCGGCCTTCTCGAGACCGGCCGCGAGGGGTGTGCGGCCCCCGGTAGGGAGCTCTTCCAGGCGCGGGGCGGCGAGCTCCACGCTCGATGTCGGGGGAAGGAGTATTTTGGCTTCCTGTTTGCGGAAGGAGATCAGGGCGACCTTGTCCCGGCGCTGGTAGGCGTCGTTCAACAGGGAGAGGACGGCACCCTTCACAGCGGACATGCGTTTACGGGCCGCCATAGAACCGCTCGCGTCGACGAGGAAGAGGATCAGGTTCCCCTCCTTCCCCTCTCTAACGTTCTCCCGAAGATCACCCGCACGTATAACGAGGTTCGTACCCTCCCGCCCGCGCGCCCTCTGGTGCGGCGCTGCAGCCCTGATCGTCGCCGCAAGCGCCACGTCCGCCGGACTCCCTCCATACTCCCGATCCGCGACAGGATGCCCTGTCTCACCCGAGATACGGCTCCTGCGGCCGAGAGGCCCGCCCTTGCCCTTCTCCGGGGCCTCGAGCCGTACGGGGTCGAACGTCTCTGTAGAGGCGTGGCTTCGTTCCCCTGCCCCTGTCCGCGCCTCCGAGTCCTGCGCGCGGGGAGAACCCTCTCCCCTATCCTCGCCCGTAACTGGCGGGCTGGTAGCACCCCCTGGGCCGTCAGGTGGATCCGGGTCCTCGGAGAGGGCGTTCTCGAGTTCCTCAGGGTCCATGCCGGGCTGCTCGAAGGGACCGTGTCTACGGCGGTGCGAGAGGGCCAGCATGGCGGCCCGCTTGACGTCGTCGAGGACCACCCGGTCCCTGGCTTCCCAGGCGGCCAGCGTGCGCGCGGTCCTGGCCGTTACGAGGTCGCCACGCAGACCGTCGACACCAAGCTCTGCACAGAGCGTCGAGATCCTGAACAGGATCTCCTCGTCGAGCCCCACCTCAGGAAGCCGCAGGCGTGCCGATTCTACAGAAGTAGCGAGCTCCCCGTCGACGGCAGACCATCCTGCGGCGAACCCTGCCGGGTCGGCCTCGTAGCGCAGGCGGCGGCGGACGACCTCGACCCTATCCGCGGGGTCGGGGCTGCCAGAGACCTCTACGGTGACGCCGAAGCGGTCAAGGAGCTGGGGACGGAGCTCGCCCTCCTCAGGGTTCATCGTGCCGACCAGGATGAAGCGCGAAGGATGCCTCACGCTTACACCCTCGCGCTCGACGTGGTTAACGCCCATCGCCGCGACGTCAAGGAGCAGGTCGACGAGGTGGTCGGAGAGAAGATTAACCTCGTCCACGTACAGGATGCCCCTGTGCGCCGCCGCCAGCAACCCAGGCTCGAACGCTTTCCTCCCCTCCGAGAGCGCCTTCTCGATGTCCAGCGTCCCGGCGAGACGGTCGGTGCTCGCCCCCACAGGCAGCTCCACCAGCCTGACCGGCCTCGTCCCGGTTGGAGCGTCAGGCTGGTGTGGTCCCGCCGGACATTCAGGGTTCGGGGCGGCAGGGTCGCAGGAGTAGGGACAGCCGGAGACGACCCGGATGCTGGGCAGTAGACTCGCCAGCGCCCTTACCGCCGTGGACTTCGCAGTCCCCTTCTCGCCACGCACCAGCACGCCACCGACCTCGGGGGAGACGGCGTTGACCAGGAGCGCCAGCTTCAGGTCTTCCTGCCCGACGATGGCTGAGAATGGATAGGGATGCTCGTAAGCGTTCACGAGATGCCTTCTTCCAGCAAACCTTCGTTCTCTAAATAAACCTGTTTCAGAGCTTCGAGGTCTTCGGGGTCAGGCTCCGACCACAGGCCGCGTTGCGCCGCCTCCAGCAGGCGCTCGGAGATGGCGCGCAGGGCCCAGGGGTTGGACTGCTGCATGAAGTCTCTTACTCCCTCGTCGAGGACGTACTTCCTGTTTACGTCGCGGTACATCCAGTCTTCGACGACGCCTGCGGTGGCGTCGTAGCCAAAGAGGTAGTCAACGGTGGCCGAGAGCTCGAAGGCGCCCTTGTAACCGTGGCACTGCATGGCGTTGATCCACTTCGGGTTGGCAACGCGGCTCCTGAAGACGCGGCGGGCCTCTTCGGAGAGATCCCTCGTCTTCACCCTCGATGGGTCTGCGGAGTCTCCGATGTACGCTTTCGGGTCGCGGCCCGTCAGGGCGCGGACGGCGGCGATCATGCCGCCGTGGTACTGGAAATAGTCGTCCGAGTCGAAGAGGTCGTGCTCGCGGTTGTCTATATTCTTTACGGCAACCTCCGTCCTGCGCAGGTTGGACTCCATCGCCTCCCGCGCCTCGACGCCGTCTAACCCTCTACCATAGGCATACCCCCCCCAGACGGCATAGACTTCGGCCAGATCCTCGTCGTTACGCCAGTTGCGGGCGTCCATCAGGGGGAGGAGGCCTGCGCCGTAAGCGCCTGGTTTGGACCCGAAGATGCGGGTGGTCGAGCGGCGTTCGTCGGCACCCTGACTCCTCTCCTCGTCGGCATGTTTTTTGACGAAGTTCATCTCTGTTGGCTCTTCGAGGCCGGCGACGGTGGTGAAAGCTTTGTCGAGGAGGGAGATCAGGTTCGGAAAAGCGTCCCTGAAGAAGCCACTGATCCTAACGGTAACGTCGATCCTTGGCCGTCCGAGCTCCTGGAGCGGGATCACCTCGAGCCCGACGACCCTCCGCGACTCCTCGTTCCACACGGGCCGCACGCCGAGCAGCGCAAGGATCTCCGAGATGTCGTCGCCCTGGGTCCTCATGGCCGCCGTCCCCCACACTACGATGCCGACCGTCTCCGGATGGCGGCCCTCTTCTTCCAGATAGCGCCGCAGCAGGTCGTCTGCGAGCCCCTGTCCGACCTCCCAAGAGAGGGCACTAGGCAGCGCTTTCGGGTCTACTGAGTAGAAGTTACGCCCCGTCGGGAGCACGTTCACCAGTCCCCGCGTAGGAGAGCCCGACGGCCCCGCGGGCACGTATCCGCCACCGAGGCCGGAGAGGAGGTTCCCCATCTCCTCCGGCGTACGCATCAGGCGAGGAAGGACCTCATCGGCCGCAAAACGCAATGACCGCTCCACGCCGGCGTCGGTGACACCTAGGGTCTCCTCGCACACCGCGGCTGCAGAGTCCGCGTCCCAGCCACGCTCTTCCAGTGCGAGAAGCAGTGCCTGCTGCGCCTCCTCCAGCCTGTCGAGGAGATCCGAGGCCGTCACCACTGTTCCGGGCAAGCGATCGGCGAGCCCTGGCGGGGGCTCGACCTTCGTACCGCCGTGCTCCGCAAGGAGATTCTCGTCGAGGCCGAAGGCGGCGCCGGCGGCGCGGCGCAATCCAGGTATCTCACCGGCGCCGAGGCGCAGGATCGAGGCGAGGAGGTGGCGCAGGGGCTCGCCTTCGGGCGTCTCGCCGAGGATGTGGAGGCCTCCGCGGATAGGGAGGTCCTTTATCTCGCAGAGGTATCCGTCGACGTGGATGAGGAAGTCCGAGAACTCCTCGGGCTGCTCCTCGACACCGAGGTCGCGGTGGAGCTCAGCCTCGCGCAGGGTCTCCCAGATCCTGACCCTTATCGCGGGGAGTTTCGAAGGGTCGAGCGTCTCTACCTGGTAGTACTCGTCGAGGAGTTGCTCGAGCTTCGCCAGATCGTCGTAAGTCTCGGCGCGGGTCATCGGTGGGATCAGGTGGTCTACCACGGTCGCGTGCGCCCTCCTTTTGGCCTGCGTCCCCTCGCCAGGGTCGTTGACGACAAAAGGATAGAAGAGAGGCACGTCGCGCAATGCGGCATCGGGGGCGCACGAAGGCGAGAGGCCCAGAGATTTGCCGGGCAGCCACTCCAGCGTACCGTGCTTGCCGAGGTGGACTATCGCGTCGGCACCGAACTCCTCGATCATCCACCAGTAGGCGGCGAGGTAGTGGTGCGTTGGCGAGAGGTCTGGGTCGTGGTAGATCGCGATCGGGTTCTCCCCGAATCCCCGCGGAGGCTGGATGCCGACGAAGACGTTCCCGAACGAGAGTCCAGCCACCACAAAGTCTCCATCGTCCACGTACAGATCACCCGGCGGTGGTCCCCAGTGCTCCTCGACCCCGCTTCGCAGGTCCTCGGGCAACAGGCCGTACCATTCTGCGTAGCGTTTCGAATCCAGACGCCCTGCGGCGTCCCCGAGCTGGTCCGCGGTCAGGAACTCCAGATCATGGCCCCCGGCGGCGATAAGGGAGTGGATGAGATCATCCCCGTCTTCGGGCGCGCCTTCGACCGCGTAGCCGGCCCGGCGCAGCGCGTCGAGCAACTTGATGGCGCTCGCCGGCGTATCCAGTCCCACGGCGTTCCCTACCCGAGAGTGTTTGGTCGGGTAGTTGGAGAGCAAGACGGCGACCTTCTTCTCCTGGTTCGGGGAGCGTCCGAGGCCGGCGAAGCGCGCGGCGAGCCCGGCGAGGCGGGCGGTGCGTTCGGGGTCGGCTCTGTAGAGGGTGAGCGGGACGCCGACGGGCGAGTCGACGCCCAAGCGTTCCTTGAATGAGAAGGGGACCCCGATGATGCGCCCGTCGAACTCCGGTATCGCCACCTGCCAGGCTGTATCCAGCGGGGAGAGACCAGCATCCGAGGCGAGCCAGGCTTCGCGCGTCGAGGTCGTGCAGATACCCTGGATCACTGGTACGCCGAGCTCTTCGAGAGCAGAGACGTCCCACTCCAGCCATCCCTCTGGGGAGCCGGATGTACTGGCGTCGGCCGCGTTGGACCCGCCACCAGCGAGGACGGTGGTGACGAGGCAGTCTACTCTGTCCTTCAGCAACTCCAGGGCCGGCACCCTTCCGTCAGGACCTGCGCGCAACGAGTAGCAGTAGACGGGCAGGGCATCCGCCCCGGCCTCGTCCAGCGCCTCGACGAGATCGTCAACGAAGGCTGTGTTCCCGCTCATCCAGTGCGCGCGGTAGAAGATCACACCGACCTTGGGCCGCGCCGGATCTTGCCGCTCGAGCAGATCTTCGACCAGAGAGCCCTCCTGCAACCGCGGATGGTAGACGCCCACCTCAGGTAGCGCCGAGGCAGGCTCGAAGCCGAAGCCCTCCATGAGTACCGTGTCAGCCACAAAACGTAGCAGGTTCTCCGTGTTGCTGACGCCGCCATGACGCAGATACTCGAAAGCCTCCAGCACGGTCCCCGATGGCACGGTCGACAACGCCGCAAGCTCCGCGTCCGGCTCGGCCTCCCCGCCGAACGCGAGCAGCGGAACTCTCAGCCGAGCGCAACGCCGCCGCAGCTCCTCGAGCCCCTCTGGCCATGCCCTCCGTCCACCGAGAAGGCGCACCAGCACAGCCCTGGTCTCGGGTAGCTCCCTCTCGAAGAACGCCGTAGGATCATCCAGCGCAGCAGGGTTGGCGCACAGGAGCTTCGGGAAACCTTCGGGCAAGAGCTCCGAGGCCCTGGCGGCGGCCAGGATCTCGGTGTCGGCGGTTGTAACGAAAAGCAGCTTCGATTTCGAGGTATCAGGCATCAGGCTTCAGGTTTCGGGTAAGGTTACAGGTTTCAGCTTTCAGGTTTTTGGGTGTGGTCGCAGGCTCTGCTGCCCCGATCAGCGAGCCATCGCCATTCCCCTCCTGAGGCCTGATGCCTGTAGCATGTAGCCTGACGACGGGAAGGCCGCAGGGGGCACCCTGTTCGATCACCCTCAGCAACGCTTCACGGTCCACGTGATCCGCTACCAGATCCCCGAGCTTCTCCAGTTGCGCTTCGCGGGCTACGGCAAAGGAAGCTTCGCCAGGGCTCCAGTCGAGGCCGCGTTCTCCGGCTACCCATAACAACAGAGCGCGACGGAAGCCGTCTGACTCCAGAATACCGTGCCAGGAGGTGCCGAGCGTAGTCCCTGTCATGCAGCCTTCCGTATCGTCGCCGGTCTCGAAGAGCGGGTCGCCTCCGTCTCGTCTGACTCTTCCGTGGTGGATCTCATACCCCGATACTTCCGCGTCCTCGAAACCAGAAGCCCGTCCGGAAGGACGCCCCAGGACCTTCTCCTCCTCGAAGAACGTCTCGACGGGCAAGAGCCCGAGTCCGGCGGCTTCCGCCTCAGCGCTCTCCACACCATCCTCGATGCGCCCGCCGAGCATCTGGTAGCCGCCGCAGATGCCGAGCGTGGGCAGACCACGCTCCGCCCTTTCGGCAAAGGCCTTGTCGATGCGGCGGGTGCGGAGTAGCTTCAGGTCCTCAATCGTCGCTTTCGTTCCAGGGAGGACGGCGAGGTCCGCATCCAGTACCTCTTCCGCCGACCCTGTAAAGTGCACGGAGACGCCTGGCTCGTGGGCCAGGGCGTCGAAGTCCGTGAAGTTGCTGATCCGCCCGAGGCGGACGACGGCGATCCTTAGCACGTCGCGGCCTAGCGGAGGCTTGATGGGGCGCGGAGCATCGAGGGCCAGGGAGTCTTCCCCGTCGAGGCCGAGACCGGGGATCCAGGGCAGCGTCCCGAAGAACGGGCGGCCAGTCAAAGAAGTCATCTGTTCCAGGCCAGGGGCCAGGACCGCGGGGTCCCCCCTGAATTTGTTGACGAGGAAGCCGGCGAGGAGTGACTGATCATCCGGCGAGAGGAGCGCGAGAGTACCGTAGAGGCTTGCGAAGAGGCCGCCGCGGTCGATGTCCCCGACGAGGAGGACCGGCAGGTCAGCGGCGCGCGCCAGGCCCATGTTGGCGAGATCGTTCTCGCGCAGGTTGATCTCCGCCGGACTCCCCGCCCCTTCGCAGACGACGACATCGAACCGGCTTCGCAAATCTTCGAGGGACTCGAGTACGACGGGCATCAGCGTCTGCTTCATCTTTCCGTAGCCAAGGGCGCTCGCCTTCGCCCAGGGTTTGCCGCGCACGACGACCTGCGTGGTCCGTTCGGCCGATGGCTTGAGCAGGATCGGGTTCATTGCCACCTCGGGCTCGACCATCGCGGCTGCGGCCTGGGCCGCCTGTGCACGTCCGATCTCAGCCCCTTGCAGCGTAACGAAAGAGTTGAGAGCCATGTTCTGGGCCTTGAACGGCGCGACGCTCACACCCTCGCGCACGAGCCAGCGGCAGATACCGGCCACGACGACGCTCTTCCCCGCGTCGGAGTGGGTCCCTGCGACGAGGAGGGCACCGCTCAAGCCGTCACGCCCTTCTTCCTTGCACGCTCGCACAGCACCCCGAAGAGTAGTCCTAGACCAGCCCAGAAGACCAGCTGGGTACCGAACGATGAGAGCCTGAAAGCCCAGAGCGTCCCTGACGGGAACCCATCAGCTGATGGCGCAGCAGGCAAGAGTAAGAACAGCACGCCAACGACGACGACCAGACCAGCGCCGACCGTCAAACGTCGGCGCGAGGCGCCGACACCGCGGGCCTCCAGCGTCCTGGCGGCGAGCCAGGCGATGAGTATGGCCAGAAGCGAGAGGGCGACGAGTGTGAAGTAGGCCGCGGTGCGCTCCCTTATGGTCGAAGGGTCACCGATGGACGGCGGGTTGGCCGGATACTTCAGGAAGGGAACCAGGAACGCCCCCGCAAAGATCGCGCCGGCCAGGGAGATGCTGCGTTTGAGATCGCTGCCAGCGGCCAGGCGTTCGCGGAAGTACGCGTAGACGATACCGAATACCCCACCCACCGTCACCCCGAAGAGCCCCGTGGCGAAAAACAGGCCGACCTTCTGGGTCGGGCGGGAGAAGATCTCTTCGTCCCCTCCTCCGCCCCCAGGAGCATGCACATGGGCCGATTCCTCCAGCGCTATCGTCCGGTCGAGGATGGGCTCTCCGACGAAGAAGGCGAAGAGGCCGGCGAGCAGCCCGGCGAGCAGCCCGGCGGCCATGCCGCGGCGCAGGTATGCCGAGACCACGGGATACTCTAGTGGCAGGGAACGCCGAGCAGGTGCCGCCCGTCGTGGGCGAACTCGTGCAGGTAATCGAAGGGGCCGGCAGCCTGCCCCAGGAGCGGTGCGAGCAGGGCCCCGCTTGCCGATAGGAGCACTAACAGCGCAAGGAGCAACAGAGCGAGGACGAGCAAGCTCCACAGCGGCAGGGTCGAAGGATGTCTCCGCCCGAGGGTCTTCTCCATCGATGCCTCCTTCTCGGGGTCCTCGCCCCGGTTTGGGCTCACGGGCGAAAGGCCAGTCTCCTGACTCCCGGCTCTCTGCTAACCCTACCTTCCCGCGGCGGCGGTGGCCTCTTCGGGTTCGCTCCCCGGTTACAGTGGCGGGACCGTGCCGGACTCGCACCGGCTTCCTGGGCCCTTTCACCCCCTGCTTGTCTGGAGCAGCATAGCTGGGCTGCCAACGCGCGTCAACACATCAGCATTTCAGCAAGTCAGCACGCGCCCTGTCGGGCGCTAGTCAGCATTTCAGCTTATGCAAGACCCGGCTGAAATGCTGACTAGCGGAGGCAAAGCCTGAGCGTGCTGAAATGCTGACCATGCTGGATAGGAAAGGGTACCCTTTCCTATCCAGCATGGTATAACCCGTGCGGCGCATGGAAAGCCTTCTGGACTTCATCGGATCCATCCCGAGTTCTCCCAGTGCTGTACTGGGTTTCGTAACGGACCTGCTCATAGCCCACGGCTACCTCGTCATTCTATTCGGGGCGGCACTGGATAACTTCGGTCTGCCTGCTTCGGGAGATATCGTCCTACTGGCAGGCGGGTTGTTCGCCAACGGCGGACAACTCGCGCTCCCGCTGGTGATGCTAAGCGGCTTCGCTGGGGCCTTTATCTCCGACAACTCCGTGTATTGGATCGGACGCATCGGCGGCAGGCCAATGATCTACCGCATCCTGAAGATGCGTTTCCTCCACTTCCTGGTCAGCGAGAAGAGTCTCGACAGGGTAGAACGCTACTTCGACGCGCACGGTGGGAAGACCGTCTTCGTCGGACGCTTCGGGCCTGGCCTGCGCAGTATGACCCCACTCTTCGCCGGGGTAACCAGGATGAAATACCATAGGTTCCTCCCCTATAACCTGGCAGCAGGCGTCGTGTGGGCCGTGGCCTACTCGCTGGTCGGCTACATCTTCGGCCAGTATTGGGAGGAGTTGCTCGCCATCGTGAGGTCCCTCGGCTACGGCGTCATCGCCCTCGTGGCGCTTGCGCTACTCGCCTACCTTCTCAGGCTTTGGTGGGTCAGGCACAAGCCTGAGTAGAACCGCCACGCAGTGCCTGGCAGGTCTCTACTGCCCTATCCTGCTGGAGGATCCCCTGGCACGTCCGTGCTGATCGTCTCGTAGGTCGTCAGGGCGAGCAGGGCGAGGGCGGTGAGGGCGGCGAAGACGAGCGGGGAAATGAAAAAGCCGAGTGGTACGAGGAGAATCAGGAACGCGGCGGTTGCGAGCCTGGCGAAGAGAGCGCGGTCGTCCAGCGAACCCCGGTTCACCCAGTGGATAAAGCTTACGGCCAGCAGATAGATCGCCAGGCCGCCGCCCAGGATCGCCAGGCCGCCGAGGTCTCCATGCGCCGTCGTTTCGGCGGCACCCTCGATGGCGAGCAGGATGCCAACGCCAGAGGCGGCGATGCCGGCGTAGATCGGGAGGTGCCCGTAACCCCAGTAGAAAGAGGCGCGCGGGCTGATCTGGAGTCCCGAAGACCCGACGTAGTCGAAGTAGAGCCACCAGATGCAGGCGGCGATCACGAACCCGAATATCCCCGTCGCCACGGCAGCGGGATACCATCCTGTCCCTGCCGTCCCCGCGGCCACAGCGAGGACCGACTCGCCGAGCACGATCAGGGTGAACAGACCGTAGCGCTCGGGGATGTGTTCGGGATGGAAGACCCTTGGCGCGTAGGACGTCCCCCGATAGGCTACGCTCACCGCCATCATCGGCGTAAGGATCTCCACGAGTAGCGCCAGCGCCCAGATACCATACCTTCCAGGGACGGGCACTAGCAACGAAGACAGCCAGATCGTCGCCCCGACCGCGTTCCCGATCGCGTACAGGCCTGCGAAGTGACGGACGTTCGTCGCGTCGCGCCACGCCCTGGCGTAGAGCCCCACGAGCAGCAGCTTCATCGCCACATAGGCAAGCACGAAGCTGGCGGTCTCTCCTTCGTAGAGGCCGTAGATAGACGCGGCCAGCCAGAGTATGCAGAGCATCGCCCCTAGCAACGCCGTCCGGTAGACAACGTCGTCGTTGTCGAAGGCGGTCGCGTACCAGGTGAAGCCCATCCACGCCCACCACACGGGTATGAAAAAGGCGGCGAAGCGCAACGCGCCGCCGAACGTCGGGTCGTCGTGCAGTCCCTTGGCGAGCGCCGCGACAGCAACGACGAAGCAGAGGTCGAAGAACAACTCGAGCCAGGTCGAGGTACGGTTATCTTCGGAAGGATCGCGCAATACCTGTGGGCGTAACAGCCGGGCCCTCAGGCCTTCGGGCTCACTGAGGTCTCTCACACCACCCCTCCAATTCAGCCATCGAAAACCAGCCATGCTCTGCCGACCCTGATGCTCCTGGCTAACATCCAAGACCTCCCGCTAGAAACGTTCGTCCCACTCTACATTCGTCGTGGGGGCAGCACATCACCCGAACGGCTAGTTTCAAGCCCTGTTGTCGTATCCCGCTGCTAAACTCCCGCAAGAGGAGGTGCGGCGTGATGGCAGATGCTTCTGAGGCGCAAGAGACCAGAGACCTGCAGCGGCTCAACCACGAGCTCTCGGTGCTCAACGAGATAGCGCGCGAGCTCAACCGCTCTGTCGAGCTGGGTGAGGCGCTCGGATTCACTTTGTCGCAGGTAGCCGAGCTACTGGGCTTGCGTACGGCCTGGATCTGGCTCGTGGACGATTCTTCCCCGGAGCCCTACCTCGCCGCGGCCCGCAACCTCCCTCCGGCCCTCGCTGATGACCCGCGCCGCATGGATGGCTCGGGCTACTGTTATTGCCTCGACACCTACAAGAAGGGTGACCTGGAGGGCGCTGCCAACGTAAACGTCCTGACTTGCACCCGTCTCAAAGGCCTGGTCGACGGCACGGGGGGCCTGCGCTACCACGCAAGTATCCCCCTCTACGCCGGGCAGAAGAAGCTCGGCGTCATGAACGTCGCGAGCCCCCAATGGCGAGGTCTCTTACCCGAAGACCTGCAGCTTCTCTCCACCATAGGCGACCTGCTGGCCATCGCCGTCGAGCGGGCCAGCCTCTTCGACCGTAGCACCAGGCTCGGCGCCGTCGAGGAGCGCAACCGCCTGGCCCGTGAGATCCACGATACCCTCGCCCAGGGGCTTACCGCCACGGGGCTCCAACTCGAGTCGGCCGAAGCCTTACTCGACGAGGAGTCAGGCGCCGAGCGCGCCCGCGAACCGCTGCGCCGCGCCCTCTCGCTTACCAGGGCCAACCTCGATGAGGCGCGTCGCTCGGTCCTCGACCTCCGTGCCGCTCCACTCGAAGGCCGCTCGCTGCCAGAAGCGCTGAAGACTCTCGTCGACCGCTGGGAAGTGGAGACGGGCGTGGCCACGAGGTTCGGGACCGTGAACGGCAGCCGCCCGCTCCCGCCGCGGGTCGAGGTCGCCCTCTACCGCGTCTGCCAGGAGGCTCTCACCAACATCGCCGGCCACGCGGCCGCGGGCCGTGTGACGGTCAGGCTCGTGGCCACACCAGGAGCGGTGCAACTCCTCGTCAAAGACGACGGCCACGGTTTCGACCCCACCTGTACCCCGGATGATCGGCACGGCATCGTCGGCATGAGGGAGAGGGTGGAGATGCTGGGCGGCTCCCTGTCGATAGAGAGTAGCCCAGGCGAGGGAACCCGAATCGAGGTCACCGTGCCGCTCGAAGGACTCCAGGGTGGATAAGGTCAGGCTCCTCGTCGCCGACGACCACCCGATGCTGCGCGAGGGCCTCGTCGCCGTGCTAGCCACCCAGCCTGACTTCGAGGTCGTGGGCGAAGCAGCTGACGGGGATGAGGTAGTCAGGCTCGCAGAGAGTCTTGACCCTGATGTGATACTGCTGGATCTGGAAATGCCAGGGACCGACGGCGTCCAAGCCCTCGAAAGACTCCGCGACGCGGGTTCGCGCGCACGCACCGTCGTCTTTACGGCCTACGATTCGGACGAGAGGATTCTCGGCTCTCTGCGAGCTGGAGCCCGCGGCTACCTGCTCAAGGGCGCGTCCCGAAAGGAGATCTTCGGCGCCATCCGCACCGTCCAGGCCGGAGGCTCCCTCCTCGAACCTGCCGTCGCGGACCGGCTGCTCGAGCGTATAGACCCTGAGGGAAACGTCCCTTCGAACCGCCGCCTCACACCCAGGGAACTCGAGGTGCTCGATCTCGTCGCAAGCGGCCTGAAAAACTCCGAGATCGCAGAACAACTCTTTATCTCCGAACGGACGGTCAAGTTCCACGTCGGCTCCATCCTCGCCAAGCTCGAAGCCCAGAACCGTACCGAGGCGGCGAGAATAGCCGTCCGCCGCGGTCTCGTAGACGCTCCCTGACCTGTACCAAAGTACAGGCCGAAAACCGTCCCTCCTGACGTTTCTTGGCGCCGGTCACGGCGATACATTGTATTCAAACAAGACCAGGAGGCATACGCAATGACCGGAGAATCTTTGGATCGCACAGCGATCATTACGGGCGCGTCGCGCGGCCTCGGCCTGGCGCTCGCCTGCACCCTGGCCGAGGATGGCTGGGCCCTGATCATCGACGCCCGTGGCGAGGAAGCCCTGGAGAACGCACGCGCTGAGCTATCCAGGCATACGCACGTCACCGCCATCCGTGGCGACGTGGCCGACGAAGTGCATCGGGCTGCGATCTCTGAGGCGGCGAACGAGGCCGGCGGTGTGGACGCGCTCGTCAACAACGCGAGCATCCTCGGCCCTAGCCCCCAGCCTGAGCTGCTCGACTACCCGCTCGACGTACTCGAAGAGGTCTACCGCCAGAATGTGATCTCACCGCTCGCGCTCATCCAGGCACTCAGTAAGGAACTGAAACCACAGGCGCGCATTATCAACGTCACGAGCGACGCCGCCGTCGAGCCGTACGAAGGCTGGGGCGGATACGGGTCGAGCAAGGCCGCACTGGAACAGCTCTCCAACATCCTCGCAGCCGAGAACCCGGAGCTGCGCGTCTACCGCGTCGACCCCGGCGACATGCGTACCAGGATGCAGCAGGAAGCCTTCCCAGACGAGGATATCAGCGACCGCCCGCTCCCCGAAGAGAGCGTGCCTGGCTTCATCGAGCTCTTGACTGGCGACCTGCCGAGCGGACGCTACGAAGCACGCGAGCTGTCCACGAGCGTGGGCACGACCGCCGCGGACTCCTAGAACGAGAGGCCCAGATTGTTCGACGCGACTACAGCAGCATTGGAACCTCTAGACACCTTCCCCGACTATCCCGAGGCGACATCCCCGTTGCACTTCGAGTTGCCCGAGGAGCTAGAGGCCGGCGAACCGCCCGAGGCGCGAGGACTGCGCCGCGACGAAGTACGCCTGATGGTCTCATACCTTGACGACGACAGCGTCGTCCACTCCAGGTTCGGCGACCTCCCCGCGTTTCTCAGAGCCGGCGATACCCTCGTCGTCAACACAAGCGGCACCATGAACGCCGCGCTCCCCGCCGAGCGCAGAGACGGTACGCCCCTTACCGTGCACCTCTCGACCCACCTGCCTGCGGACCTGTGGGTCGTCGAATTGAGAACATCTTCCGGCGATGAACCTGTGCTCGACGGTAAACCAGGACAGGTCCTGGCACTTCCGGATGGCGCCAGCATAGTCCTGCAAACCCCTTATCTATCTGAGAAGCGGCAAAGGGGCGAGGGGTCCAACCGACTCTGGATCTCGACTCTAAACCTGTCTATTAGCTTTAATGATTATCTGGACAGGTACGGGTCACCCATCAGGTACCGCTACGTCAGGGAGAGCTGGCCGGCGAGCTACTACCAGACGGTCTACGCCACTGAGGTAGGAAGCGCCGAGATGCCTTCGGCAGGCAGGGCGTTCACACCGGATCTGATCACCCGCCTCGTCGCTAAAGGGGTCAGGGTCGTGCCGCTCATACTGCACACGGGCGTCGCCAGCCTCGAAGACGACGAGCCACCATATGAGGAGTTCTACCGTGTCCCACCTGAGACAGCGGAGGCGGTCAACACGGCACACACTGCGGGACGCAGTGTGGTCGCCGTCGGGACAACGGTCGTGCGCGCACTCGAGACGGTCACGGATAGGGACGGCTCGACCCATCCCGGCAAGGGCTGGACGGACCTCTTTATAACCCCGGAGCGCGGCGTAAGGTCTGTCGACGCGATGCTGACAGGACTTCACGAACCGCGCTCGACCCATCTGTCGATGCTTCAGGCACTCGCAGGACGCGGATCGGTGCGCCACCTCGCCACCTCGGGCACGGAGCATCTCGAGGTCGCCTACTCCGAGGCCCTGAAGGAAGAATATCTCTGGCACGAGTTCGGGGACCTGCACTTGATCTTGTAGGCTTCAGGTTTCAGAGGGCGGGCGGACTCCTGCGCAACAAAGGAGCTCCACCCACCATCCGAAACTCCTCCTGACAACATCTCGACATTGGCTCCACCTGACACCTGTTGCCTGAAGCCTTAAGTACACGCGACGACAGCCTTGCCCGGCTTCCAATTAGGCGGGTCGGTACAGAGCCAGTCGGCCGCTTCGCGGGACGTACGGCGCTCTTCGGCCTTCATATCCATGCGCCAGGCGAAGATGCGGCGGTTCCTGCAGTTGATAGCCCCTTGGCCCGAGGCTATCCGAGCCGGTCCACCGAGGCCGGGTTCCAGGTCCCTGGCGGTCCGGTTCAGGACGTAGACAAAGCCAACGTTGTCGACTTTACCGAGCAGACCCGTCTGCGTCAGGCTGATCTTGAGCAGCCTCAGTTGCTCTCCCTTTCTGTGTCGCTTGGCGAAGTAGCGGAGCAGCTCGCCTTGATCGTAGGTAACGAAGCTGCTCTCTATCTTGCCCCCTACCTCCACCTTGCCCACGGTGTACCAGGACCACGGCTCGTAGCCCCTCTCCGCAAAATCAGGGGGACTAGGGCCCTCGGACACGAAGAAGATGCGGGACAACGTCGCCTGATCCCCACTGTTGAAAGCATCGACGAAGGAGATCACGAGCCCGGCAACCTGCCGTGGGTGGCAACCGTCGGGGAGCGAGGCGTCGTCACTGGTGACGATCACCCGCGTAGGCTCCTGACGAACTACAGGTTCACGCTGCCTATCCCCGCCAACAGAACGCGACTCCCCTGTATTCCTATCTTCCTCGCACCCAACGAGGAGGCAAAGCAGTGCAAGGATAGGTAGAATCGCCGTCTTCATAGGGGAACCCGAGTTGGCCCTGCCTTCCGTCACCCCGCATGGTCGACTCCATTCTACAGCGGAATGAGGAAGGGTCGACCCTTCCTCATTTCAGCACGTCGCCAGGCGACTTGTCAGCATTTCAGCTTTCGGGTGCTGGCTGACGTGCTGACAAGCGAAGGCTAAAAGCCGGAGCGTGCTGACTTGCTGAATTGCTCTCTCAAAGAGAGATGAGACCGTGTCGGGCGCCCTGGCTGACAGCCTCGGCGCGGTTGCTTACCCCGAGCTTGGAGTAGAGGGAGGAGATATGGAACTTGACCGTGTGTTCGCTGATGTGGAGCTCGCGCGCGATCATCTTGTTGGAGAGTCCATGCCCGAGTAGATCGAGCACCTCGCTCTCGCGCGCGGTCAACGGATCCGAGAGATCCTCGACGGCCGTCGCAGGCTCGTCGAGCAAACGCTCGGCCAGGGTTTTGGGGAGGACGGTGAGGCCATGGGCAACCGCGGCGACGGCGGCCCCCAGCTCCTCCGACGGGGCGTCAGGCGGCACGACACCCCAACCTCTGAGAGACAAGGTGCGCAACCTCGACGCTTCAGCTTCGTCTTCCGAGAGTAAGAGAAGCGACTGGGTACCGTCTTCGGAGACGGAAAGCGCGGTCTCTTCGAGCAACCCCTCGTCTGCGACGAGTACCACATCGGCTCCGGAGAGCGGGGGGACGGGTCCGGCGGATAGACCGGCTTCACCGACGACCAGCAAGTCGGCGGTCTCGACGGCCGCGAGCATCGAACGCAGCCCCGCCCGCATGGTGGGGGTCGGGGCCACGACGAACACCCGCGTAGGCGTCATGCGGCGCGTCCCGACTCTTTCAGGCGCACTTCCATGACCATGATTTTACCGCCGCGCATCACGCGCAAGGAGACGGCATCATCGGCCCGCGCTACGGCCTCCAACAGGGTCCCCGGCTTCCCGAGCGGTGCCCCGGAGACGGCGAGCAAGACGTCGCCGACAAGCAGGCCGGCCCTGTCGGCGGCGCCACCGGTCTCGACGCCGACGATAACTAGTCCGGCTTCCCGGCTCAGAGATACCGGTACCTCGACGGGCAAGACCCCGATACCTAGCCTCGGGCGGCGTCCTCCTGCGACCCAGGCTTCTGCCGCTTTGCTTGGGATAGAGAGCGCCATCTGGCCGAATATCATCGCGTTGATGGCGACGACCTCGCCCCTGGCGTTCAGGAGTGGTCCGCCCGAGTTCCCAGGTGCGAGGGCGACGTCAGATCTCACGTAGCGCGCTGAGGAACCCCGGCCTGGCCCACGAAGCTCGCCGACACCGCCAACGATGCCGGCGCTCACGGCCCCGACACTGCCCCAGGGATGCCCGATAGCGTAGACTAGTTCGCCAACTCGCAAGGTATCCGAGTCCCCGACCGGAGCCGCAGGAAGATCCCCACGGTCGCCCTCCATCCTGAGGAGCGCGAGGTCCAGGCTCCTATCGCTCTTTACTACGTCAGCGTCGAGCGCCCGGCCGTCGTGGAGGGCCACCCTGATGTTATTTCTCCTGCGTCGTCCTGAGATCACATGATGGTTCGTCATGACGAGGCCTTCGCCGGGCCAGATCACACCCGCCCCTATACCCCGGCCGCTGCTGCGGACCTGTACGACGCTCCGCTGCGCATCCTCTATCATCCGCGCGCCGGCCAGGACGGCAGAAGAGTCTCCTGATACTTCGGACATCTCACGAACTCCTAACCACGCTCGCCCACGGTTATCTCGACGTCCGTGAGCTCGCCGCCACGCACGAGCTTGACGGATACGGGACGACCGACCCTATCGCCCGCAAGCAGCACGAGCAGGTCGTCGGTGTCCTCGACGGGCTGGCCGTCCAGCGTCGCAATGATGTCGCCCACTATGAGGCCGCCGCGGTCCGCGGGGCTGCCTTCCTCGACGCCAACGACAAGCAGCCCGCCCCTCTGCGTAAGGCCGAGCCGCTGTCCGTCGGGGAGGCGCACCGGCTGGCTCAGGATGCCGAGGTATCCGCTTTTGACGGAGCCCCGCTCCGAGAGCGCACCCGCGGTACGCCAGGCTACGTCGGCCGGGATGGCGAATGCCGCGCCGCGTCCCCAGCCCGAGACCAGGATGCCGAGTACGTTCCCCCGCACGTCGATGAGCGGGCCTCCAGAAAATCCAGGATAAGGCGTCGCGTCGGTCTGGATGAAACGTTCAAGCCTCGGTCCCCGCCGGGTGCGGACCGGGCCTCCGACGGCACTAACCACCCCAAGCGTGGCCCTCGGCCCCTCGCCGCGCGAGTGGCTGCCCACGGCCAGCGAGATCTGGCCGACCCTGGCTTCCCCTTCTACGGGCGTTGCCGGTTCGATGTCGAGGCCCTCCACGGTCAGCACCGCGAGGTCTGTGGAGTGATCCCTCCCAGCGAACCGCGCGGATAGAGTCTTACCGTCGGCGGTCTCTACCGAGAGGTCCTCCTCGCGTTCGAGCACGTGGCTCGCCGTCAGCACCTTGTTGTGCGCAAAGACCACGCCGCTCCCAGAACGACGCCTCCGGCCGTTTACCCGCACGACCGACGCCGCCGCTTTCTCTACCGCATCCGCCATGCCGGCCGACAGGGCGGAAAGTGTATCCATCTGCTCCATAGCTCTCTCCTGATCCTTTGGTTTACACGCATACTCTATCCCCGGGCCAGAAGCCGGGCATCACCCGTCCGGCTAGTTTCCACCAGGAAAAACGGCTAGTTGTCAGCTAGTCAGCACGCTCAGGCTTCGCCTTCGCTTGTCAGCAATTCAGCTTTTTCGGATACCGCCTATCTCTTGTATCCGAATGTGCGACTCGGGGTAGGGCGGTGTCGATGCGAGCTTGGCTTTAGGCTACTGGCTACATACTTACCTGAATCTGGTGGATGATGCTGCGGGTAGAATGAGAAGGGTGTCGGTGAATCGTGTCGCTCCTTGCTGCGCGCATGGACGATTGGGGGAAGGGAGAGCATGAACCGGAAGAGGAGGGCAGAAGAGCTGCGCAGCCACCGGTGGTACGGGGTGCGCGACTTGCGCTCGTTCGGGCACCGCTCGCGGACCAAGCAGATGGGCTACGCCGCGGAGGATTATAGCGGGAAGCCGGTCGTCGGGATCATCAACACCTGGAGCGACATAAACCCCTGCCACGCCCACTTCAGGGAGAGGGCCGAGGAGGTCAAACGGGGTGTCTGGCAGGCCGGTGGGTTTCCGGTCGAGATGCCGGCTATGTCGCTCTCCGAGCCGTTCCAGAAACCCTCGACGATGTTGTACAGGAACTTCCTCGCTATGGAGACCGAGGAGCTCTTGCGCTCGTACCCCGTAGACGGCGCGGTGTTGATGGGCGGCTGTGACAAGACCACACCGGCGTTGCTCATGGGTGCTATCACCATGGACCTGCCGGCCCTTTTTGTCCCCGCAGGACCTATGCTACGCGGCAACTGGCGGGGCAAGACTCTGGGAAGTGGTAGCGACGTATGGAAGTACTGGGATGAGAAGCGGGCTGGCATCATCGGAGATCTCGAATGGGAAGAGATCGAAGACAGCATCGCCCGCTCTCCGGGGCACTGCATGACGATGGGCACGGCCTCGACCATGACCGCCGTCGCCGAAGTCCTCGGCATGACCCTACCGGGAGCCTCCTCGATACCCGCCGCCGACTCTGGCCACCCCAGGATGGCCTCGATGAGTGGACGCAGGATCGTCGAGATGGTCTGGGATGACCTCAAGCCATCGGACATCCTGGACGACCGCTCCTACGAGGACGCAGTGACGGCCGTGATGGCCCTTGGTGGCTCTACCAACGCAGTCATCCATCTCATCGCCCTGGCCCGCCGCAGCGGCGTACCCTTGAACCTCGACCGCTTCGACGAGATCTCCCGCCGCGTACCCGTCCTCGCCAACATACGTCCGAGCGGCGAATACTTGATGGAGGACTTCTATTACGCTGGCGGTCTGCGAGGTCTGCTCTCCCGCCTCGGGGAGATGTTGCACCTCGACCGCGCCACCGTTGGTGGTAGCAGCGTGGGTGAGACACTCACCAGCGTATACGACGACGAGGTGATCAGACCGCTCGACGAGCCTCTGCAGGAAGAGGGCGGACTCGCCGTGTTGCGCGGAAATCTGGCTCCCGACGGCTGCGTGATAAAACACTCCGCCGCAGATCCGGGGTTGCTCAGGCATAAAGGACCGGCTGTGGTCTTCGACGGCTACGATGACCTCGCCAGTCGCATAGACGACCCGAACCTGAAGGTGGACGCAGGCTCCGTTCTCGTTCTCAGGGGGGCTGGTCCTATCGGGGCTCCCGGCATGCCTGAGTGGGGACTGCTACCCATCCCCAAGAAGTTGCTCGAACGGGGCGTAAGGGACATGGTGCGCATCTCCGACGCCCGCATGAGCGGCACCGCCTACGGCACCTGCGTGCTCCACGTCGCCCCCGAGTCACACGTCGGAGGTCCGCTAGCCCTCGTAAGAGACGGAGACGAAATCGAGCTCGACGTTCCGAATCGTCGCCTGCAACTCGAGGTAGATAAGAGAGAACTGGCCCGTCGCCGCACCGGGTGGAGACCGCCTCCGGGACCTTACGGTCGCGGCTATGGGGCGATATTCGCCAGGCACGCAACCCAGGCCAACGAAGGTTGCGACTTCGACTTCCTCGCTCAAGGACCATCAGTCCCTGAACCGGAGATCCACTAACCGCCCAAGGCGCATCGAGGAAGCCTTCCCTGTTCGGTAGGATTCCTCTAGCAGCGGGGTGCAGAAGGTCAACCCTGACTCGCTGAGCATGGCAAGAGAACTTTGACCCCAGGGAACTTTAGGTCCACCTCATTCCCGCGCCCCTCCGTCTGCCATCCTACTGCTCTTGTTAGCTCGAGGTGCTGGGCTGGTAATCAGGGGTTGCTCTCGGCAGTCGCGGAAGCGCTTCGGAGGCGGGAAATAGTGATGAGCACGCGGTAACCTTCGGGGATGCGACTACTGAACGCCGAGGAGGCTTTCGTCGAGGAGCCGAAGCTCGGCTACCTGCTGCGCGCCGAAGGGAAGGGAGGCTTTTTCCAGGCCATCGGGTTCTCCGCCCGGGAGCCCGAGTCGCTCAGGGATGCCCTGTTGGGGCATGCAAAGAGGCTGGAAGTTGCCCAAACCTGGCAGACGCCGTTCGGCGTAAAATACGTGTTGAACGGGCCGCTGAAGAGTCCGGACGGGCGCGACCCGGAGACCCGGAGCGTGTGGATCATGGAGACCGGCCCGGGTTCCTCACGGCCTACCCGCTGTGAAGGAGGTGAACATGATCGGCGAATTCGAGAGGATCGCGCTTACTCGCGACCTGCCGGAAGATGGCCTCGTGGCCGGGGATTCTGGCACGGTAGTCCACGTCTACGAGGGCGGCAAGGGCTACGAGGTCGAGTTCTTCGCCCTCAGCGGACGAACGCTCGCGGTGGCTACCGTGATGGCGGAAGACGTGCGGCCGGTGGGAGACGAAGACGTAACCCACGCCAGGCCCCGCGAACGCTCCGAAGCCTGAGGTAACGGATGCGGCAAGAACCGGGAGATAGGCAATCGTACTCTTTGTACAGCGGGTCGCGAAAGGCCCTCGCCTTCCGCGACCCGCCGTCAGAGGAGGTCGTGCTCTGAGGCGAAGCGGGTGGCCTCGGCGCGGGTGCTGGAACCTATCTTGTGGTACATCGAGCCGAGGTGTGCATTTACAGTGCGGGGGCCTTATGTAAAGCTCTCTTGCTATCTGGGCGTTGGTCATGCCCTGTGCAACGAGCCTCAAGACCTCGACCTCGCGGGCGCTGAGGCCCGCCGGGTAGGTGGTCGGCGGTGCGTCGCCTTCCTCTTTTTGCGACGCGGCAAGTATCGGTTGTACCAGGGCGTACTCGACGGCCTCTTCTGACGTCATATGCCGGCCTTCGGCCCACGCCGCTTCCCACGAAGCCTCGTCCAGTCGCGAGCGTGCGGCGGCGATGTAGGGCTCGTAATAGTAGCGTTCTACGGGCACGAGGCCAGCGCCAATGACTTCGCGCAGGGCTTCCGCCGCCCCCCACAGCCGGGCCGAGCGAACCGCCCGTCCTTGCGAGCCGGCCAACACCGCCGCCACGTGCAGGTGATGGCCGGTTTGGTGCAGGATCCTCTGTCGTAGGGCCCGCTCGAGGCCCTCCTTGCAGAGATCATTCGCCCTTTGGTGATCGCCCAGGCCCGAGTAGGCGAGCGCCCCCATTCGCAGCGAAAGGCCGATCGCCAGGTCATCTTCCGCCCTCTGGGCCAGCACTAGACCCTCCTCGTGAAGCGCCACCGCCCGTTCGTAGTCGTGTCGAACCACTGCTACTAATCCCAGCACCGAAAGCACGCGAGCTACATCCGTCGTATCCCCCGACGCGCACTCGAGCGTCGCGGCCTCTTCGAGCAGGGCCGAGGCCCGCTCTAGCGCATTTCGGTTTAGCTCCGCCATTCCCAGGGCATAGAGCGCGAACGCGACCCCCGTCTCATCTCCCAGCTTGCGAGAGAGCGCCACGCACTCTTCGCTGAGGGCTACCGATCGCTCATAGTCGCCCTGTTCCCACGCTATCCAGGCCGCCCGGCCGAGCGCCCTGGCCCGGGCCGATTCCGAGGCTTCTCCTTTCGCCAGCGCCGCTTCCAGCCACCTCCGCCCCTCGTCCAGGTGTCCGCGCAGATACCAAAACTCCCCCAAAGCCCCCGAGCGTGAGCCCCAGTTCGGCCTCCCCCCGTTCGAGCGACCACGAGAGCGCGACCCGCAGATTGTCGTGCTCGATCTCGAGACGCTGCAACCACGCCACCTGCAGGTGCCCCTTGAGGTGCGGTTCGGCCTCTTCGGCCAAGGCCACGAACCACGTCGCATGCCGGCTTCTCACTTCCCCCGCTTCACCCGACACTTCCAGTTTCTCCAGTCCGTACTGCCTCACCGTTTCCAGCAGCCTGTAGCGTGCCTCGCCGCCACGCTCCGCCACCAGCACCAGCGACTTGTCTACCAGCGAAACAAGCAACTCTAGCACGTCTGCACATTCGGGTCCGTCTATCACGCCCACCGCCTCGGCCGCCTCGAGCGCGAAGCCACCGGCGAACACCGAGAGCCGCCGAAACAATATTCTCTCTTCGCTGGAGAGAAGTTCATAGCTCCATTCCATCGTCGCTCGAAGCGTCCTGTGGTGCGGCATCGCCGTACGCCCACCGCCAGAGAGCAAGGCGAAGCTGTCAGCGAGTCTGGCATCGATCTGCTCCGCGGAGAGCACCCTCGTCCTGGCCGCGGCGAGCTCTATGGCGAGCGGTATCCCGTCCAGGCGATAGCAGATTTGCGCGACAGCCATCGCGTTTCGCTCAGTGAGCGCGAAGTCGTGCCTGACCGCCCTTGCCCGCTCCACGAACAGGCGGGCTGCCTCGTAGCCGATCAGGTCCTCCTCCTCTTGCAGGTGGCGCGGGTCGGACAGGGAGAGGGAAGGAACGGCGAAGAGCATCTCGCCCGGCATGCGGAGGGCCTCACGGCTGGTGGCGAGGATCCGCAGGTTCGGGCAGGAACGTAGCAGCGTAGCGGCCAGCTCCGCGCAGGTCTCCACCAAATGCTCACAGTTGTCCAGGACCAGGAGGCACTCTCGGGCCTCGAGGTGGGCGACGAGCGAGTCCAAGAGCGTGGTGCCCGGCGCCTCCCTGACACCAAGGACGGAGGAGACGGCCTGCGGGACGAGATCCCGGTCCGAGAGCGGGGCGAGCTCCACGAGCCACGCCCCGTCCTCGAACCCCTCGATCACCCCGGAAGCCACCGCGAGGGCGAGGCGGGTCTTGCCCGAGCCCCCGGACCGGTGAGGGTGAGCAGCCGGTTGCCCCTGAGCAGTTCCCCAACCTCAGCGATCTCCCGAGAGCGCCCGACGAAGCTCGAGAGCTCCAGCGGCAGGTTATTGGGTGGACGCCCGCCTTCGGACGCGCCAGGGTCCTCTACGACCGAGCCGTGGTCGCTCAGAGTATTCTTCCGGGACGGACGTGGCGTGTTTGCAATGGGGCGTTGCTCCTGGGATTCCTTTCCGCTACTTCGGCAATTGTAGCTGCAAAAGAGCTAGCCTTGAAGGAGGCGCATGCCGCACGTTACTCTGCTTACGGGATTGCACGATTACCAGGGAACGGGGCGGCGGTCCTGGAAGAAGCCGCCTGTGGGACCGCTGTTTGGTAGAGTCGCCGCCCAGACGAGGGCTTCCGCGCCTTCCTCGACGGAACGCGTGGCGCCGGAGCCACCCATGTCGGTCTGCACCCATCCGGGATTGACCGCGTTGACGAGGATGCCGCTCCCGCGCAGCTCGGAGGCGAGTATGCGTGTCAGGGCGTTGAGGGCGGTCTTGGAGACACGGTAACCTGGGGAGCCACCACCCATGTCCTCCAGGGCCGCGAGCCCCGTCGAGACGTTGACGATTCTTCCGTAGCCGCTGCGCCGCATGAAAGGGATGGCCATCTCGCAGAGGCGCCAGGCCCCGAACAGGTTCGCCTCCAGCGCCTCCTTCACCCGGTCGAGGTCCGCATCTACGCCACGCTGGCCTTCGTCGTTGGAGATTCCGGCGTTGTTCACCAGGATATCGAGCCGTCCAAACTCCTCCTCTATAGAGCGCGAGAGCCGCTCGACGCTCTCGGGGTCTCCCACGTCCAGTTGCCGGACGATCACGCCGCCTAGGAGTCCGGCCGCGGCGGCCCTACCCTGCTCACCATCGCGAGAGCCCATGACCACCGTGATCCCGCGCTCAGGGAGCTGACGGCAGACCTCCAATCCTATCCCCCGGTTCCCCCCACTCACCAGCGCGACCCGCCCGTTCTCCATAGTTCGACCTCCCGATCTCCTGTATCTCCGATCTCTTACCGTCCACGATCTCCTATCTACCGATAAGCCCGAACGCCGCCTCTACAGCCGCAAGCGGCGAAGGCGCCACGGACACGTGCCCTTCGAGATCCCAGCCTTCCAGGACCACCACGGGCCGCCCGACCTTCCTGGCAAGCCCGATCTCCGAGAGCGTACCGTACTCGCCTCCGACGGCGATCACAACGTCTCCTGAGCACACCACGGCCAGATTGCGCGCCTGCCCCGCGCCCGTGGCCACAGAGTAGGTGAGGTACGGGTTCGCCCGCCCGCGGTCCTCATCCGGCAATATTCCGATGGCCGTGCCGCCGGCCTCTGTGGCCCCGCGGGCCGCGGCCTTCATCACGCCTGAGAGTCCGCCACAGACGACGGTGGCCCCACTCTCAGCGATGAGCTTGCCCACCTCGCGCGCTTTCTCGTAGAGATCTCCCGTTGCGGTTCCCGAGCCGACGACGGCCACGTAAGGCCCGTCCGTCACAGTGTCGGGTAGCGGCTTGTCTGTCCGAGCAAGTACCTGAGGAGGCTCACGGCCCCATCTTTGCTCAGGGGCTCGTTCCAGTTGCCGCATTTGGGGGACTGTATGCACGCTGGGCATCCCTTCTCGCAAGGACAGCGGGTGATGACGCCAAGGGTGTCGCGGGCTAGCGACTCGAAGGCATCGTAACCGCGCCTGGAGATGCCGACTCCGCCGGGATAGCCGTCGTAGACGAAGACCGTAGGAAGTCGGCTCTGGCGGTGTACAGGCGTGGAGAGCCCCCCGATATCCGCGCGGTCGCACATGGCGAAGAGTGGCAGGAGTCCGATCAGACCGTGCTCCCCGGCGTGCAATGCACCCCCGAAGCTCTCGAAGCTCGGCCTCGCTTCTCTCGGAAGAGGAGGAAGCGTGATCCAGAAGGCCTGTGTCTCGAGCATGACGTCAGGAAGATCCAGAGGATAGACCCCGACCTCCTTGTCGTCGGCGACCCTGACCTTCTTGAAGTAGGTGACAGAGTCGGTCGTCCTTACCCTGCCCCAGTGAAGCATGGCCCCGTTCGTGAGGTCCCGGCCTTCGTCCTCCTCCAGGATCTCCACGTCGGTCTCGATGCGGGGCCTCGTGTAGTAGCGGTTCGGGACGCGCTGGGCGACGGCGCGGTGGGATTGGAGGTCCAGGCTCTCCACCTCGTATGCGATCCCGCGGTGGAGGTAGGTCGCCCCCGGATGCAGCTCGCTCGGGGCGCGGGTGGCTTCTGCGGTCCCGATCAACTCTCCTTCACCGTCGGCTATGAGCACCGTCTCGGACGATGCAGAACGCAGAGAGATGTTGCGCGCCGGGCTGTCCCCGCCGACGTAGACCAGGCGGCCCCCGCTCGAAGCCAACGCCCTGGCTTCCATCATCGCTTTGGCCACGCTCCTGTAGGCGGGCCCGAAGTACTCCTCGTCGTCCGCGTCGAGCGGTGCCTCGTGGGCGGCGGCGAGCAGGTGCGGGCCGAGGATGTATGGGTTCTCCATCGTAACCCTGGCGGCTTCGACCCTCCTTCCGAGGACCCTCGGCGGGTTCTCGAAGAGGAACTGGTCGAGCGAGTCGCGGCCGGGGATGTACACGGCGAGGGCAGGGTCCTTGCCGCGTCCGGCGCGGCCCCACTGCTGCCAGACGGAGGCGATGCTGCCAGGATATCCGCAGCAGATCACGGCGTCCAAGGCGCCTACGTCCACCCCGAGCTCCAGCGCGTTCGTGGAGACGACGCCGAGGAGGTCGCCACGAAACAGACGGCCTTCGATCTCCCTTCTCTCCCTCGGAGTGTAGCCCGCACGGTAGGGAGAAATTCTACGCGCCCCTTCGACGCCGAGCCTGTTGGCGGCGTAGCGGTAGATGAGCTCGGCGGCCTTCCGCGTCCTCGCGAAAGCTATCGTCCTGACACCCTGCGAGACGAGGTTGGCGAAGACCAGAGCGCCTTCGGTCAGAAGGCTCCGCCTCTCCCCCTTCTCCTTATCGAGCAGGGGAGGGTTGCGGAAGACGACCCGCCGCTCGCCCGTGGATGCACCGTCGTTGTCAACGAGGGCGAAAGGCAGGCCCGTGAGGCTCTCGGCTAGCTCCTGCGGGTTGGCTATCGTGGCGCTCGTAAGAACGAACCTCGGGCCGCCGCCGTGCAGCATCGCAACACGTCTGAGGCGTCGTAACACCGCCGCCACGTGCGAGCCGAAGACGCCGCGCAGGACGTGCGCCTCGTCGACGGCAACGATCTCGAGGTTGCGCAGGAAGTCGGCCCAGGCCTCGTGGTTGGGCAGGATGCCGATGTTCAGCATGTCAGGGTTGGTGAGCAGGATGTTCGCCTTGCGCCTGATGTCAGCGCGGAGGGCGCGCGGCGTGTCGCCGTCGTAGGTCGCCGGGTGGACGCCGCGCAGGCCGAAAGCCTCTATCTTGCCGAGCTGATCCTGGGCGAGCGCCTTGGTCGGATAGAGGAAGACAGCGCGGCTCTTCGCCCGACCCAGCGCGTTCTGGAAGGCCGGGATCTTGTAGCACAGCGATTTCCCGCTCGCCGTCGCCGTCGCCACCACCACGTTCTCACCGGCCCGTACCCGCTCGTAAGCCTCCAGCTGGTGCGAGTACAACCTCGAAGCGCCCATCTTGCGCAGCGCCTCAGAGAGCTCGGGCTCCAGATCTGGCATCTTCACGAGCGTCGCCTCACGAGGCGGAAGACTCGCAACAGTATCCCCAAGCGACTCGACCGCCCGACGACTCATCCCAGCCAGAGAACTTTGGACCCGCGTCTCAGTCATGAATCTTCTGTGAAGTTATCGGCACAAACCAAAAAGCTGACAAGCTGAAATGCTGAAGTGCGCGGTTTGCAACGCAAACCGCTAAAGCTCGCGTCTTCCGGCGAAGGCCCTTCCGAGGGTCACTTCGTCGGCGTACTCGAGGTCCCCGCCGACGGGGAGGCCGCTCGCGAGGGCCGTGACCCTGACGGGCAGGTCCTTTACCTCCTGCGCGATAAACAGCGCGGTCGCCTCGCCCGTCGTGTTCGGGTTGGTCGCGATGACGAGCTCTGTGGTGCCTTCATTACGGACACGCTCCAGGAGCTCGGCTATCCGCAGGTCTTCGGGTTCGATCCCGTCCAGGGGAGAGAGGGCGCCGCCGAGAACGTGGTAGAGGCCGCGGTACTCGTTGGTCCGTTCCATAGGACCGATGTCGTAGGGGTCCTCGACCACGCAGATCACAGACCCGTCACGACGGGCGTCGCGGCAGATATCACACTCGTCGGTCTCGGTCAGGTTGAAGCAGCGCCTGCACGGTTTGATCTTCTCCTTGACCTCCTGCAGCGCCTCGGCGAGCCCGATGGCATCCTCCTTCTTGCCCCTGATGACGTGGAAGGCGATGCGCTGGGCGCTCCTCGGCCCTATGGAGGGCAGCTTGGAGAGCTCTGTTATTAGTCTCTCTACAGGCCTTGCGTAGGTCGCCAAAGAACCCTTACAGACCAGGAATGTTAAGACCTAGGTCTCCGAGGCCGCCGGTGATCCCGCCAAGCTTCTTGTTGGCCAGCTCCTGAGAGCTCGCCATCGCTTCGTTGACGGCCGCAAGCACCATGTCCTGCAGCATCTCGACGTCCTCGGGATCTACGACCTCAGGGTCTATCTCGATCGACACAAGCTCCATCCCGCCGGTCATCGTAGCCCTCACGGCCCCACCACCGGCGCTCGCGGTAACCGTCTCCTTCGCGAGCTCCTCCTGGGCCTCCTGCATCTGCTGCTGCATCTGCTGAACCTGCTGCATCATCTTGTTTACGTTCCTACGATTTCCCACCCAAGTTCTCCTCTCCAAACGCGCCGCGCACCCTCAAGCTCTCTTCCGGTAACGCGTCTACACAAAGTTCGTGCATAGAGTATACCGTTCGACGCTCCTCGGGTCCCAGGCTGTCCAGCGCATTGGGGACACGCGTGGCGTGGGAGTCGAGTAGCTGTTCTCGGGCGGCCCAGAGAGCCGAGCACGGAGCCGTGGATGGTTCATACTCGCCTCCTGTTCCTCTCTGTGTCGGCCTTTCGGCTTGGATCGAGTCTTTGGTCGGGTACTGGCCGGATGGCCTTCCTCCCAGCCTACGGCCCCACCAGGAACGACGGCCTGGAGATAGTGCGCTACCTCCAGGCCGTCGAGAACTCATTGTCGCGAGAAGGCGACAACTAGCGAAGCCTGCCTCCGCCCAGGCGCTCGCCTACTTCGACGTGACGGTGGATGGGGTCCTTGGCGAGGCTCGACCCTCCTTTGCCCTCGGCGCTCATCGCGGGGATCGTAGGGTTTCCGTCGCTATCGAAGTAGGGATCATGGGTGAAGCCTGACCCCCTGGTGCCACTCATCGCGTGGTTCGCAGGATTGGTTGCGCCGTCGCTGGTTGTCGAGGTTGTCTGGACTACCGCGAACAGGGTCAGCACGAATAGCACCACCGCTAGAAAGCCGCTGATTTAATCGAAGACGAACAGGGCTGAGAGAACGCCCGCAGTCTCTCTCAGGCGGCCGATTCTTCCCTCAAGGCTTCCGCCAGATCGGCAGTCCCATCGGTCAGGGTGAACAGCCTCTTGCTATTCACCATAGTCGCCGTCATCACCGCCTGCAGATCGGTCTTCTGCTCTCCGAAATAACGTCCCCGCCTGAGCCCGTGCAGCCTCATCACCTCAGATATCTTGCGCTCCACTTTCGCCCGAGGCCTCAACTTATCCCGGAGCGCCTTCTTCTGCTCGACCGTCCTTTGCTCGGCTCGCGCTTTTTGCAGCACTTCCTCGTGGTAGTGCATCTGTACCTGTCTGCCGGGCGGGAGGCGCACCGGATTGTCCGCCCTGCCATTTGGTCCGCCCAGGCAAAGCTCCTTGAGCGTGCATCCGTCGCATGCTTCCCTCGGAAAGCGGAAGAGCTTGACGGGACGGTACCATCCGTCGCGGGCCATGCGGTAGTCTGTGGTCGTAACCCCGGCGGGACAACTCACGCTCCCTTCGCCGTCGTTGGCCCGAAGATCTATCTCGAACTCGTCTTTGCGGAAGTGCTTTGCGTCGGTGAGCGGCCTGAGTTTGGCCACCACCCTAACCCCTAACTCCCCCAGCTTGGCGCGCACGTCGGCCGAACCGTAGGCCCCGTCGCACAAAAGCTCCTTTGGCCTGAGTCCCGTGGACTCTTTCTGGCGCTTCATGATCGGGGAGGCGGCCTCGGCGTCGTATTCGTTGGCTGGGCGCACTCCCACCTCGGTGATGAGTTCGCTCTCGGGTTCCTCGGCTATGTGGACCTTGTATCCGACCCACGCCTGAGGCTGGGACTTGTGGCCGCAGCGCATCTGGGGATCGACCACGCTCAGGACGCGATCCTTGGCTACGCCTCGGCGCAGCCTCGGGCCGTGATCCTCGGCGGGGGCCGTGTTCCGCTCCGAAGAGGGCAACCGCTCGGCCTCTTCGTCCTTCGCTTCGGGTTTCGTCTTGGGCGGGCGGCCCTTGCGTTTGGGCGGCGGTGGCGGGCCTTCCTCGATGTCGTCGGAGACGATCTTCGAAAGCAGCGCCGAGGCTTCGTTGGCTGCAGGACTCGCGTTCGCGCTTCGGGCCAGCGAAAGCGCCTCCCGCCCATCAAGGATGATCTCTTTGAGATGGACTGCGCGGGCCTCCGGATCACTCCAGTCGATCTCGGGCTTCTCGGGAGCGGCGAGGTCGATGTACCACCAGAGCCGCTCCGGAAGCCCGGCTGTGCTCGTGGACGCGTATCCGAGCGAGCGCAGCAGCTTCCTTATGGCGCCCCGGATGAGCGTGTAGGTGTCCCTCGCTCCGGCGGCCCCCAGGATGTGGGAGCTGTCCAAGAGCTGGGCGGCGTCCTTCGTGATGAGTCCCGCCCCCCTCGCCGCCTTCACCAACCGCTCAAAGAGGTTCCGCTCAAGCCCCCGCTCGAGCAGCTTGCGCCGAAAGCGGCACAATACGGTCGCGTCGAAGCCCGCCTCTTGGAGTCCGAGCCCAAGAGCATGCTTCCATCTGAGGTCGAAACGCATCCTTTGTTCGGCCTCCGCGTCTGAGCAGTCGTCGTAGTATTCGAGGAGCATGGCGAGCACGACCATGGAGGGAGGTATGCTCGGTCGGCCCCTGGGTGAATCCTTGTAGAGCGGAGCGTAGTCTTCATCGTCAACGAGGACATCGCGCCATTTGGCGAGCCGAGCATAGAAGGAGTCAGCGGGGATCATCTCCGACCACGGTTGCGGGTCTGCGGGAGGCAGGTCGCTGCGGCGACGCATCATGCGCGAAGCTCCTTTTTGAGGGTGCCCCAAGGCTACATCCGGCGGCATAGAACGGCCATTAAATCAGCGGCTTCCTAGCTCTTCTACGGCCTTGAAGTTCTTGCGAGATAGATACGCCTTGTCTGCCAGCACATCGCCAAGTTGAAAGTTCCCGGCGGTCCTCTCGACTAGCGGAACAAAGTAGTTGGTGTCGTGGGCCGTCCAGCCGGAAACTTCGACGCTGGTAACGGTCTTGGTATTCACGCCACACATGAGGTGGACCTTGACCCACTCCCTATTGTCCTTCACCTTGCCGTGCTTCTTGCTGTACCCACGGACGAATCTGGATGTGCTGAACCCCGAAGAGTCAACCGCAAAGTCACTCTCTACCGCTTTCAAGGGAAGGCTACTCAGGGCAACCAGATACTTCAGGGTGTCGGTTGGGGCGGGGTCCGAGAGGTAGCGGGAGACGCTGTTGAAGTGAGGTTTGGTGTCAATCAGTCCATTGGCGTACGCGTCGTGAAGATCGCAAGTGAACCGTCTGGACGAGAAACCTACGTACAGTTTGTAGGCGGCGGCAAAGAGCATATCCGAAAGCGGTAAGCGCAGCCTACCAGCACCGGGCAGGCGCGACGGTTGCGGGACGGTGTTACAGAGGTCAGCTAAAAGTGCCACGAAGCGGGTCTTTTCCTCGCTTTGAGCGGCGTTGTAAGCGCTCCATGTGCTTGAGGGTTCAAGGTTCTTCATGGAGTAAGTTTACTTACTCGCTCAAGCGTTACAACGGTATTTTGGCTTATTTATGCGGAATTCTCAGGTGGGAGATGGTGTACAATGAAGATGGTGAAGGGGCGGGCGGGATTCGAACCCGCGGTGGATCTGGCGATCAATGGACTGCGAAACCATTCACCTTCGGCCTCTCGGTCACTGCCCCTCGCTGAAGAGAGGGGAGCGGCACGCTGCTCCCCCTAGCCTTATACTGGTACTGTCGCTGATCCTCTGCTCTCCGCATCAACGCTCGAATATGGCATCTAGTAATGGCTCACAAGCGTAGATTCGTCCCTTCTTCCTGCCGGTGATCTCGCGGGCGATTTCGAGACGTTCAAGCTCGTTGAGTGCCGTCCGAGCCGCCCCCACCGACATCTTGGCTTGGTCGCTTATCTGTTTCGGGGTGAGCACTGGGTACTCGAAAAACGCTTCTAGGGCTGCGACCATAGAAGCCCTGCGGCGCACGTTGGGTATTTCCCTGCGTAGCTGCGTCAAGAGGTCCAGGATCGCTTGGGTGAAGGAGATCGTTTCTTCGCACTGTTCCTTGATGCCACGCACGAAGTACTCTATCCATTCGTTCCACATCCCTTGCTCGCGCACATTCTGAAGTTGTTGGTAGTACTCATCGCGGGTTCGTTCGAAATAGACACTGGGGTGGATGAGCGGCGCGCTCAAGAGTCCGAGGTCTATCATCTGGAGCATTATGAGCAACCGCCCGACTCTGCCATTGCCATCCCGAAAGGGATGGATGGTTTCGAACTGGTAGTGGACTAGGGCGCATTGGACCAACTTAGGTTCTAGGTTTTCGGAATGTATGTAACGCTCTAGGTCATAGATGAGGCCGGGGGCCTCTGTCGGGGCGGAAGGGATAAACACGGCATCCTCTATGTCGCGACTAGCGCCTCTGGCGATGTGGTTTTGATGTTCCTTGAAACGCCCCGCGCCATGTGCCCCCCGCACACCGGACATAAGCCGCTCGTGCAAGCCGAGTATCAGCACCGCCCCCAAGGGTCGCTCGTGCATTTTCTGCACCCCCCATTCGAGGGCAGAGCTATAGTTGGCGACTTCACGCACGGCCTCTCGGTCGAAATGGCGAGAAACTTGAAAAAGCACAAGTTCATCTGCCGTTGCGATTGTTCCTTCTATGGTGGAACTAGCCAGTGCTTCGCGCTGAAGCGAACTGTAGATCAGGAGGTCGGCATTTACGAGAGTGCGACTTCTTTCGACTTGTCCTAGAAGATGTGCGGTGTCTTCCACTTGTCTATAGATCGAGGGCGGCAAGGAAAGATCAGGTGGCGGCAGCGGGAGAGGAACGAACGTATCGTGTCCTTCCGGGGATCGCTTGTACGTACCGGGCACCGTAACCATTTTAGCTCTCTATTGTCAATTTAGCCGCTAACATAACAATAGGTAGTCTAGAGGACACGAATCTTATTGTCAAGTTCAGTGTAAATTTGACAATACATCTTTTCATACGACACAAAATGTCAATAGCGATTCGGAGTAGACAAAGACTTTACAGCTGGGTCTTGTAGTGCTTGACCGCGCAGGCTAGAATTGCTACATGAGCGAAGAAAAGAATCCAGCAGCCGTAGCACTAGGAAAACTTGGCGGTAAAAAGGGCGGCAAAGCCCGCGCCGAAAAACTCACACCTGAACGCCGCAAAGAGATAGCCAAGAAAGCCGCCGAAGCGCGGTGGGCTAAGAAGCGGCGGCAAGATTCTTCGTAGCGTCATACCCGGCCATTCCGTAGGGGAACCTCAGCGTGGATGACCGATTCTGGAAATGGCTCTTGTTCGGCGTGGTGCTTGCCCTACTACCCATTGCGTTCAATCTTCTGTACGCCTGGACTGTAACTGGAGTGAAACTAACCCCCGGCGCTCTTGTTTGGACGTGGAGAACTGCTCTTACTAACTGTCGGGCTTTGCGCGGGCGCTCTGGGTGACCTAATATTAATGCAACATAGGTGGAGAACTCTCAAGATGGTGACAACGGTGGTTTGTATCGCAGACATAGCGTTCGCCTCCTTTTATTTTGCAATAGTGTCGGGCGAATATGCCTTCAAAATCAAACCGACTCGGGGGTAGTAGTGATAATATCCCTAGTGCTGTACGTGGTGGCTGTTATCTCTGGCGGAACCAGTGTCGTTTCAGCGAAGAGGTGAGAACGATGTTTAGCGGGATCGACGCCATTGTATTGTTTGGTGGTGCAGTGCTACTTGGAGTCTCTCTCACCACAGCTTTGCTTGCATTAAAGCGTTCGTCCAGAAGGGAAAAAAGACAGCCCAAGATGTAACCGCCGCAGCCGCAGCCGCGCAGCTTCAGGAGTGGCGGAATGCCAAGATACTCGTCATGTCAGATGAGAACTTTCGGCTCGCACTCGCACTCGAAGGCTACAGTCCCGGCCAACTCCGACACGTAGTGCAAACTACCCAACGAATAATTGACGAAGAAGAATTTGAGCCCGGCAATTCCATTCGACTCAGCGTGACGGTCGAGTATGAGGACCAGCCGGGGGGAGTGGCGAAGAGTACCGCAGAATCCACACCCCCAAGGGGTCACCTGGAGCTTACGGCAGAGTTCGCTTAACTCGTTCTCTGCTTCGTAACCGCTCGTAATTTTGGTGCAGACTTTGCCCAAGCAACGTCCTAGCATCCGAAAAGAATAGCCACCTGGCATACAAAGATAGTCCATTTGGGGGATGCGCCTAGCACCTCCTGCTTGCTACGGTGGTGGCGTTGATCGACAGAGAGAGGTCCGCGATAGCCCAGAAAGCCGCCGAAGCACGGTGGGCTAAGAAGCGCAAGCAAGAAGTGGGGGAATAGTCGTGACGGACTATCTGGTTTATAAAGTGGGCGGCGAGCTGATATTGCATTCTCATTGCCAAGATGCCGAAGAGGATCTTCTGTTGCGCGGCCTGGTACCGGGTGAGGATGTGGTGGTTGTTACAGACCCCGCGAGAGAGGGCTCTGAAACTCTCGAAGAAGCGGCTATGCGTGAGGCAAGGATGTATTTTCGTGGCGAGCACCAAGAACCGAAACGCATCGATTGTTGGGTGGCGGGAGCTTTAGAGAGGCAGAAATGCCTGAAGGCAATCGCGCCAAGCAACCGCTCGTAATTTAGGTGCAAACTTTGTATTTTAGGTGCAGGATCGAATTTAGGTGCAAAGCCGAAGTGGCCAGTGGCCTTGCGTTTGTGCATGGAGGCATCGCTCAGAATTTCATGGACGCCCGTGCACCCATTCGGCATCATTGTAACAATCAGTCAGGGGTGTAGGAATTGCCTTCTACGGCCAGAGCTACCGTCTCAGCCACTCCACGCGGTTCGCCCAATCCGAACCACGCCCGCGTGGGGTCTCCCCTCCTCGGTCCACTTTCTGAGGAGGGGCTCGAAGTCGCTCACGTTGGCGGCCACCAACACCCGGCTTTCGCAGAAAGCCAACTCAAGGACCGCAGGGTCTTCCATTCCTTCGAGCACGCTCTCCGAGTCCAGGGCCCGCACGTCGTGACCGCTCTCGACCAAAGCCTTGCCGACCGCACGACCGGAGAGGTGGACGTCGAGCATAAGCTTCATCCGGGCTGGGCGCGTGCCTACCCGGGCTTGTTCTCTTCCGGCGGAGGAGCCGGTATGACCGAGGGAGAGAGCCGGTGCCATTCTGCGGGGGTGCGAGCGCTGGCGGCGATCCTCCGGTCTATCTCGTCGGGGTAAGCTTTGTAATAGGCCAGCGCGAGGTCTAGCCGCTCCTCGGAGACTCTATGCTCCTCTATGAGCCTTTCCCGCCCCTTGCCGCGGTAGAGTTCCATCATCTCATAGACATCAAAGGGCGTGCCCAAAACCCACGCTCTCCGTCCGGTGGGCCCGCCCCTGAAGGCGATACCCGGCAAGCGGCGGACGCGGATGGACTCCTCGAGCATCTCTTCGATGAGCCCATGCTCGGAGCGGCCTTGCTCGGCGGCATGCCGCCGAACCCTCTCCACCAATTCGCGGTCTATCTCTACCCTGGCGGCCTGCTGCACGGCAGACTTATCCCTTTCTCGCGCCATCGAGAGCCTTCAGCCGGATTATACGCGACCATTGCTGACCACGGTCGCTACCTCGGGTTCCATGAATGATGGTCTTTCATGGTCCTTCGTCAACGCGACGGGGTAGAATAAGCTCTCATGCCGTATCCTGGACACACCAGGGAGGAGATCGCCCGGCGCGGGCGCGAGATCTACGAGCGTGAGATCCGTGCCGAGGTCGAGCCCGAGCACGCGGGGCGGTTCCTTGTCGTGGACGTCATCACCGGCGACTACGAGGTCGCCGATGATGACCTTGTGGCCTCCGAGCGGCTGCTCGCCAGGAACCCCGACGCCATGCTCTATGGCCAACCGGTGGGCGAGCCGGGCCTCCCTTCGGCCCGCATCGGAAGCCCCAGGACAGGATACCTCGGCGGCGACACCAGCGCCTTCCGGGCCTGATCCTCGTGGCGATCACCGGCACGATAGTCGCCGGGGGACGGGAGGCCGTCGTATCCCTCAAAGTGGCAGGTCCCCTTGGGCACACCGCCGAGATCGAGGCCGTCATAGATACAGGCTTCACCGGCCACCTCACTCTGCCGCCCGCCCTCGCACGTAGCTTGGAGTTGCCACTCTTGGGCGCCCGCTACGTGACTCTGGCCGACGGGGCGACGGCCTCGCTGGACGTGTACCGCGCCACTGTGCTCTGGGAAGGTGTCGAACGTCACGTTCGCGCGTTCGCCGCCGAGGGCACTCCCCTGTTGGGCATGGCTTTGCTCTATGGCAGCGAGGTCCGAATCCGCGTCGTAGAAGGTGGCAGCGTGGTTATCGAACCGTTGACTTGAGTCGCATCCCCGCCCATCGACGCGCCGTCGAGCACCTTGAACCCGATTATACGCGACCCTTGCTGAGCACGGTCGCTACCTCGGGTTCCATTTGCGAGTGACGCGTGAAGAAGTATCGGTAGCGTCTGAAAGCAAACGCTAGCGGTAGAGCGCGCCGGCGCGTGTTTCGGCCCGCCTGTCTGTCTCTTGAGGTTCGAGTTGGTGCGAGAGCGTGAGTTTCGCCCCACACTCGCACCCGAATGAGGTGCTCCTAGAGCGCCATACCGAGAGCGGACCACCGAGTACCGTTCTCCCTCCACACTCTTCGCACACCAGCACGACGTTCCTGACGGAGGCTTCCATGCCACTCTCCTCTCCGTTGGCAGTGGCCGACCCTGCACACGGGCGACATCTTTACAACGTGAGACTTCTTCGACCTCGCTGGCGCCGTGCTTTAGCCGTGGAGCACTGGGAATTGTGAAGTGTGAATCTGGATATGGTGGAGAATAAGTGTGATCAGAGCGCCTAGGTATTTCTACGTAGAGGTCGCTCGCTGTTTGCAAGCATTTCAGCACTTCAGCACGCGCCCTGTCGGGCGCTTGTCAGCATTTCAGCTTTTTTGCCTACCGCCTATCTCTTGTATCCGAATGCGCCATTCGCGGTAGGTCGATGCCTGTGCATATCGCTTTAGAAGCAGAGATGCTCAGGCTAGGTTGTGCTCCAAGGCGAAGCGTGTGGCCGCCGAGCGTGAGCTTACTCCGAGCTTGTGGTAGATGGAGGTCAGGTGCGTCTCGACGGTGCGGGGGCTTAGGAAGAGTTCCTTGGCAATCCTTGCGCTGGTCATCCCGGTAGCCGCCGGCCCTAGCACCTCGACCTCCCGAGATGTCAGGCCAGCCGGATGCTCCGGCGCGGAGGGGGGCGACGGCTGCGTCGTGGCGTAGGAAGGTGGCGTCGCAGAGGGCTCACCTTCTGAGAGGGCGTACTATCGTAGAAGATCCTGGCACGTTCGTGGTCGCGTTGCAACAGCGCCGCCCACCCCAGGTTGTCCAGGGCGTAATTAAGGAAATGCTTGTACCCGTGATCGCGGCATATCGCAACGGCTTCCTCGTTTAGTGTAGCTCCCCGCTCATAATCGCCATCTAGCATTAACATGTAGCCCCGGCTGAGCAAGAAGTCAGGGAGTCGGTTGGTGTAGCTCACTTCTCGACATAGGGCGATACCCTCTTCGTAGATCTCCTTCGACCGCGCGATGTCGCCAAGTGAGTTCGTCGTGCCTCCCAGCTGCATGAGTGCTTCTGCGATCTTAACGTTGTCACCTTCCTCCCGGCTGATCGCGAGGCTCTCTTCGAGCAACTTCACCGCTCGTTCGTAATTTCCTCCGATCGACACCGGCCCTGCCAACATGATTTTCAAGGAGGCAGCAAGGCTACTATCAATTTCTACTTCGGCACTCAGCTCCATCGCCTCCTGGGATACCGCTTCCGCTCGAACGACGTCCCATTGATCGAAGGTCAACCAGTACAGTGCCTCCAGGGCTCTAATTCTCGCTACCAGCGATGCTCGCGTGTCCTTGGCCAGCGCCGCCTCCAGCCACCTCCTCCCCTCACCGAGGTGTCCATACGCGTGCCAGAAAGGTCCTAGAGTTCCTCCCAGTCGTAAGGCTAGCTCGACCTCTCCTCTCTCCAGCGCCCTGGAGAGAGCAGCCCTCATGTTGTCAGGCTCTCTTTCAAGGCGTTCGAGCCACTTCCTGTCCTCCGGCCCCCGCAATCCGGGCTCGGCTTCCTCTGCCAGGGTGAGGAAGAAGGTAGCGTGCTGATGTCGTATTTCCTCGCCTTCGTCAGCCTCCTCGAGCTTCTCCCTGGTGTACTGCCTTACCGGCTCGAGCATCCTGTAATACCGTTCCGGTCTATTGATGTCATAGAGCTTCCTCCGCCGCCTTTAGCCACCATGAGTAGCCGGTGAGCCGCTTGAGCAGGGAAGGAGTCTCCCAGTACGGGCGCAGCGTCTCGCTCAGCGCATCTTCTATTAGGGCCACGCTCTCGAACATCCTGTTTGACAAACTTCGCCTGAACTCTTGAAACCATCTCTCCGCCGGGTCCAGCTCCGGCGAGCGTGGCGGGAGCGGGAGGAAGCTGATGTTCTCTGGATGCACTATTTGCTCGGAGCGATGGCTTGGCGCCCCGTCGAGGACGACGAGCAGGTGGTGATCTGGGTATCGCTTTGAGAGTTCATTCAAGAATACCTCCAGGCATCCGTCATCCATCCCTGGCAGGTACATACAGAAACTCTCCCCGCTCGTGGGTTCGACCGCCGCGTACAGGTAAGTCCATTTGTAAGCGCGTTTGACGATCCACGGTGGGCGCAACCCCATCGGACAGTAGCGCCTCCTATGCCAGTTGATCAGTCCGAATCGCGCCTCGTCGAAGGCCAGAACCTTTAGCGGTTTGCCCTCTTCGCAGTGGCGCTCTTTGACCTCCTCAATCTTGCCTGCGAAGTTTTTTTAAAGGCCTCCTGCTCTTCGGGGTCCGCTTCCTCGTGGCGAGGGCGACCGGTCTTTAGCTTGATCTTGTGTCGTCTTAAGAGTTGGCCGAGGCCATCGGGATGAGCGTACTCGATGCCATGACGCTCTCTAAGGAACTCATCGGCCTGAGAGATGGTGGCGATCTCTCCCAACTTCATGGTCTCCTTGAGGTCCTCCAAAGCCTCAGGCGTGACCAGCTCCTGGCGACCACGCTCATGTACTCTGCTCTTTAGAAGCTCCTCGATGCCGCCCTTCTGATATGAGGCGAACCACCTCTGGCACTGACGCCAGGAGTACCCCAAAGCTCGGGCAGCTTCTGCCAGGTTCAAACACTCCTCAGACTTCAGGAGCCTTATCATCCTGACGCGCTGGAAGAGGTGAGAGTAGCGATGGTACTTCTCCAGTTCCTTGAGGTCATCGAGGTCTTCGGTGATTACCTGCGGGTAGAGTATCTTAGCCATGCCTTCATTATGCCATCAACAAAGCGGAACGGTATAACGCACAGCTTCTTCGTCGCTCTCTTTGGACACGACCAGAGACTTCTCCACAAGCCCTGAGAGCAAGTCCAGGTTTTCTACCTCCTCGACAACCTCGCCTGCACCCACCGCCTCTGAAGCCCTAAGATCTCATCCTCCCGCGAACACCGATAGACGTCCGAAGAGCCTCTTTTCACCCTCGCAGAGCAACTCGTAGCTCCAGTCCAACGTGCCCCTGAGCGTTCGCTGCTTGGGCATCTGCGTCTTGCTGCCGCCCCTCAAGAGCTTCAGTGAATTCGTGAGCCTCTGTGAGATCTCCCCTAAGGAGAGCATGCCTACTCTCGCTGCTGCAAGCTCTATGGCAAGCGGGATGCCCTCAAGCATTCGGCAGATCTTGGCCACCGCAAAAGCGTTCTCTGGGCTCAAGGAGAAGGCAGGATCACGGCCCCTAGCCCGCTCTACGAACAGGCGTACCGACTCGTAACCTTCTAGTTCGGCGACCGTAGGCGAGCGTCGCGGGTCAGGAATCGAGAGCGGAGGCACGAGCCATCTGAGCTCTCCCTCCACTCCCAAAGCCTCCCGGCTGGTGGCCAAGATCAGCAGCCGGGGGCATGAGTCGAGAAGCGCATCCACGAGCCCAGCAGCAGCCCCTATGAGGTGCTCGCAGTTGTCCACTACCAGAATGCCTGGCTCGCAACACCTCCGCGAGCGTGTCTGTGAGGGGCTCACCAGGACGCTCTATCACCCCCAATGCCTCGGCCACTGCCTTAGGTAGCAGTACCTCCTCTGAGAGGGGAGCGAGCTGCACCAGCCACACCCCATCAGGGTAGGCTTCGATGAGGTCGCGGGCTACCTCAAGGGCAAGACGCGTCTTGCCAGAGCCGCCCACTCCGGTGAGGGTCAATAGCCGCGTCTGAGATCTTCCAACTCTTGCTCACGGCCAACGAAGCTGCTCCTCGGGGCTGGGAGGATGTGAGGAGGGGTGCCCTGAGGCTGGTGTATTCTACCGGTGCTCAAAGTATCCCAACTGAGAATTGAGAACTGTGAACTTGGAAACAGTGCCGAGTAAGCAAACAATTGCAAACTCCTAACTACTAATTCCTGTCGAACAGGCCGGCCTCGCGCGCTATCTCGAAGACCTCACGCTGGTCGCGGATCTTATCGTCCCCCATCGATGCCGACTCGGAACCGCTGTTCTCGGCGACCGTCCCGCCAGATCCGTTCGGACTCCCTGTCTCCGGCGGGCTCTCCTGGGATACCGGCTGCGGCGTGTGTTGCTCCGTCGGGACGGCTGGCGGGGGCGGTTCTTCTGCGGCGCTCGTGGCCGATGCTTCTCCTCCTGCGGCCCTGATCTCGAGTCGCGGCTTCGAACCCAGGCGCTCCTCGAGTACTGCGCCAAGCTTCTCGAGGTGTCCAGAATCCTTCGCCATCCCGACGTGGAAGCTCTGCTCCTCGGGGTAGATGAGCCGCAGCACCTCACCGTCGAAGCTCTCGACCCGCGCCTCGCCGTAGACCGCGGCCGTAAGCGCCTGCCTGCGGCGCTTGAGCTCGCTCATTATCCCTTGCCACTCAGAGGCGAGGTCCACACCAGTCTCACGACGGTCGTCAGGGTCTTCCACACCCGAAGGTTCGTCGGACGGCGCTTTCGGCTCCACAGCTTCCTGCGCGGGCTCTCGCTCCGCAGGAGGCTCCTCACGCACTACTTCAGCGGCGGCCCGCGGGGAGTTCGTGGCGACGCTTCCGTTCTCTACAACCTTTTCGAGCGTCTCCAGGCGGCCCAGGATGCTTGTCATATCCGGTTCCGAGTAATCGCGGGTGAGCTTGAGAAAGACAAGCTCCAGCTCCAGCTTCGGGTCTCCGCCTCGTCGCATTCGGCCCAGGGCGTCATCCAGAGCTTCGACGAGGCGCACGACGTCGGCCGTAGGGACGGCGTTTGCCTGCTCTTCGAGCTGGGGACGTTCCTCGGCCCCGACCCCGGCGAGTGCGACCTCGGGGGCGTAAGGGAGAAGCATCAGGTTTCTCAGATGCGCGAGGAGTTCGACGACGAACTGCCCAAGATCCTTTCCCTCGCCCGAGAGGCGGTCCACTATGCGTAGAGCGTCGGCGGCCCTGCGTTCGTGCAGGGTGTAGGTTGTCTCGATCAGCGCCTCGGGGCCGACGCCGCCGAGCAGCTCGCGCACCATGGAGGCCGTGATCCTACCCTCAGCGAAAGACGAGAGCTGGTCCAGAAGACCCTCCGCGTCCCTGAAGGAGCCCCTTCCCTCGCGTGCGATGACGGTCAGGGCCTCGGGCTCGACCTCGATGTCCTCGGCCTCGGAGATCTCCCCGAGCTTTGCTACCAGCGTCTCGACGCTCGGGCGGCGGAAGTCAAAGCTCTGGCAACGGCTGATAATCGTTGGCAAGACCTTGTGCTTCTCGGTCGTGGCGAGCACGAAGACCACGTGCTCGGGCGGCTCTTCGAGCATCTTGAGGAGGGCGTTGAAGGCCTCGGCCGTGAGCATGTGGACCTCGTCTATGATGTAGACCTTCATCCTGCCGGCGGCGGGTGCGAGGTTCACCTTGTCCCTGAGGTCCCGGATCTCATCTATCCCCCGGTTGGAGGCCGCGTCCATCTCCAGAACGTCCATCGAGGAGTTGCCCACGATGGCCCGGCAACTCTGGCAAGTCCCATCGGGCTCAGGCGTAGGCCCCTTCTCGCAGTTGAGGCCCATCGCCAGCACCTTCGCCGTCGAGGTCTTGCCCGTGCCGCGAGGCCCGCTAAACAGGTAAGCGTGTGAGACGCGGTCCGTCTCGATAGCACGCCGCAACGTCCGCACCACAGGCTCCTGCCCAACGATGCCCCCAAAGCGCCGCGGGCGCCACCTGCGGTAGAGCGTCGTGTGTTTCATGAGAAGGTACGTATGTTCGCTTGACTCACGTGTCCAGTATACCGGACGGCTCGTTTCAAACCATCGGGAGTGTAAGCATCTCAGCCTGTCAGCATTTCAGCTTTTTGAACCAGCGCGCGACTCTTCCAGTCAGAACGAACTCGGAAGTCGGCGGGAGGCTGCAGAGGGGTTGGCGGAACGCAGACAGTACCGCCGGAATGAGAGAGGCTGAAGTGCTGACAAGCCGCCCGAAGGCGGCGTGCTGACTTGCTGACAAGCTGAAATGCCGCGCACCCCACCGTCGACGTAACCGTGCCAGGCGAACTTCCGGCCGCCGACTCCGGTCTGGCTACCCCGGAGCACATGAGGTTACCCGCTTAGTGCTGCTACCTTCCGGTCCTGACACGGTTCACGGGGCCCCATTGCCCGGGACCAGGCCATCAACGCCGGCCGCACCGGTTTCAACCGAACCCGGTTCGCGCCTCGGGCGGGGATCTAGGCCCTGCTAGGCGATCGCAGGTACAGGGCATCGCCAGCTCCCCGCTTAGCGCGGCCCGCCGATTCTACCAGAACCATGCAGGGTGTCAGCCGGTGCCAGCCCATCTTATCCGGCTCGGCCCGCGCTCCGCCTCCCAAATCCTCTTGCTAAAGCGATGTGCAGTGGAATCGACCATTCGGCACCGAGCGAAAACAACAAGCTGAAATGCTGAAGTGCTAAATAGGCCGCAAGTCTATTCACCCTCTTCCAAAAGTACGTCCAGGAGCAGCGCTGCTGACCAGGAGAAAAGGATCGAGCCGAGACCATCGCCTGTAAGGGGGTCGAAGTACTCGTGGAAGCCCTGGTCTCTGCAAAGTTCGATGATGGTTCTTCGCAGGCGCTGTGCGTGATCCTGGTAACCGTAGGCTTCCAGCCCGTGCATCAAGAACCAGTTTATGTTGATCCAGACCGGACCTCGCCAGTATCTCTCTTCGGAGAACCCGAAGCCGTGCAAATCGTAGCTTGGGATGGGTGTAACGTCCTTATCAGCCAGCCCGAACCCTTCATTCTCGAGGGTATCTACTACGCGCTTTGCCCGATCTTGCTCCACGATACCGGCGTACAGCGGGCCAGCGAGGTTAGGCCCGAAGTACACGGGTATCGGTCTGCCGTCGACGAGGTCGTAGTCAAGGTATGTCCCGCAATCCTCATCCCACAGTTTCTCCTCGATGGATCTCCTGGTCTTCTTCGCCCGTTCCTCGTGGGGCGAAGGGTCCTCACCCACAATCCGCGCTATCTCCACGAGATCCCTATCCGCCTTGTAAAGGAGTGAGTTGAAGAGCACGTCTTGCACCAGGAAGGGACAGTCCTGTCTTATCTTCGCCTAGTCGTAGTCGCGGTCGGCGAAGAATGCGACCAGGTAGGCGAAACGGTCGTACGCACCACTGGTCGGACGGTCCGAGGCCGAGACGGTGTGCGTATCGGCGCGGTGGTAGCGGGGTACCTGATCCGACCTGAGGTGCAACCGCTGCATGATCTGGTCCCAGATCGGAGAGTTGTCCATGCCGCTCTCCCAGGGGTGACGAATATACACGAGCCCCTCACCGTCAGGGTCCCTCTCCCTGTAGAGATAATCGTGCCAGGCACCCAATTTGGGGTAGGCGGACTCGAGGAAGTCCTTCGCGTTTGCTTCATCTTGGGCGTGCCTGTAGACATAGAGGGCGGCCGTGGCGTGAATGGGCGGCTGGACCACGCCCGAGGTCTCGTGGTGTTCGGGAGCGTCGGGGCTTTCTTTAGCATGCCAGAAGTTCGGTCCCGGGAAATAGTTCATCAACCGTTCAGGGTACAAAACACCCTCCTGTGAGCTTCAAGATCTTCGTCGCAGAAAGCGGTACCCGGCGAGTAGAGCTGGCTAGAACCTAGAGAAGAAGATGCGTTGCAGACCCGGTCGCCCAGATCCCCTGTGGGAGGGGGTCAGGAGGGCGTACGGAAGCCGTGGTGGCGGAGGGTCTTCGGTAGCTGAACTCCAGCCTTTCGGCCTTCTCCGAAGTTGGACTTCCACTTTACGGCGTTCTAAGAAGTTCGGGGATTGATGTAGACTCCCTTCAGCTTGGTGGTGAGCTAGAGGAGGCTCCGATGCGACGAGTTCGCTATGCGGTTGCAATGAGCCTGGACGGCTACATCGCGGGGCCCAATGGCGAAGCAGACTGGATCATCATGGATCCGGAGATCGACTTCCAAGTACTCTTCGAGCAGTTCGACACGTTTCTCATGGGACGCAGGACGTTTGAGGGCATGGGAGGAGCAGGGGGGAGTGGGCAGCCGGGAGTGCAGACGATCGTTTTCTCGCGGACGCTGCGCCAACAAGACTATCCGAACCTCACCATCGTTTCTGAGAACCCAGAACTAGCGCTGGCCGAGCTCCGGGCGAAGCCGGGCAAGGATATCTGGCTCTTTGGCGGCGGTTCGCTCTTCCGCAGCCTTTTGGAAGCTCGAGTAGTGGATGCCGTCGAAGTCGCTGTGATTCCCGTACTGCTGGGTGAGGGCATTTCACTGCTGCCGCCCAAGCCTTCGTCGGAGCGCTTCAAGCTGAAACTGGCCAGCAGTAGGACTTACAAGACGGGGATCGTGTCGCTGGAGTACGCCGTCGAGTACGAACCAACCTAGAGCTCATTCACGGAAGTCCGTGGAAGGTAAATTCTCGGAAGTACATATCCACGATCCTGCATAGCCCCGATCCTAACGGGCCTGACGCGCCCCGCCGAAACGGCGCCTCTCCTTAAGTATCAGGGGGAACTAAGCGCTAGGCCGTCTTCGAGTCCTGGACGTCCCTGAAGCCGCCCCAGGGCTTCGTCCATGCATCGGTCTTGTTCCTGTAGAACATATGCACGGCGATGCCCGTGATAGGTAGTCCGAACACCCACGCTCGGAACCACCGGGTGCCGCGCAGTTTCCGTGCGACGCTTACAAAGATCGTCCACTTGATGATCCGTTGCAGAACCGGGAACGCGTTATTGTTTCGTATGACCCGCAGTTCCCGCTTGATGCTTTCCATTCCTCGGCCTTTCTCCGTCGTTGGCTCTAGAGCTTACCCTCTAGCGCGGGTAGGGCACCGGTTTGGCTAGCCCCTCGTCTACCAATACCTTGTCCACGTCTTGCCCATGTTTTTCTTACGCCCCGATGCGCCCCGAAGGGCAAGCAGGCAGACTAGCAAGCTCTTGTTCCCCCAACGTCTTAGCTTGCGTTTTAACTGCGCTGGTGGGAAAGGATGCGGAAAGCTCTCGATGGGTGCATGATGGGAACATTATGGAACCTTCCGATGCTCTTCGCGCCTTCCGCCGCTCGTTCTACGAATGCCTCCACCGCAGGAGAGACGCCCTCTTCGAGCTTACCGACGCCATCCTCAGCACGGACGCTTCCGCTCCTTCTCCCGTCCACCTGAGCCTCCAACCCGCCCACCACCGGCGCGGATGGGGAAGCTTCTACGCGGCTCTAGCCCGTGGACGTATCGACGCGGAGGTCCTGCGCGACCTGCTCGTCTGCCATCCGCTCGCAGGGAGCGGAGAAACTCCCGTCTACGCAGTGGACACGAGCGTCTGGCCCCGATGCGACGCGGAGTGTAGCCCGGAGCGAGGATACTACTACCATCCATCGCGCCACTCGGCGGGGCAGCCCATCGTCGCAGGCTGGGCCTACCAGTACGTCGCACAGCTGAACTTCGTGCGCGAGAGCTGGACCGCGCCCGTT